>SEFA01000034.1 GCA_004210455.1 Rubrivivax sp.
GTCCCCGGCAAGCCCGGCGGCACGGCACCGCCGTCGGTGATCGACAGCAGCACCGCGATCAGCGCGATGCCGTCGGCGATGCAGTGATGCACGCGCGCGATGAGCGCGCTGCTGCCGTCGTAGTGTTCGATCAGGTGCAACTGCCAGAGCGGGCGGGCCGGGTCGAGCGGCTCCGCGGCCAGTTCGGCGAGGCGGTCCTGCAGCGCGCCTTCGAGCGGTCGGCCGCGACGACGGTTCAAGGTTTCGGCCACAGCGTGCCGGGTGATGTCGACATCGGCGTCCTCGACCCACCAGGCGCTGTCGCCGGCCTCCACGACGCGCTGTCTGAAGCGCGGGAACCGCAGCAGCCGTTCAGCGACGCGCGCGCGCAGGTCGTCAAGCGCGACGTGCGGCTTCAGCAGCAGCACGCCGTGGATGATCATCCGGTTGGCTTCGGTATCCAGGCGCAGCCAGGCGGTGTCGACCTTGGACATCGGCTCGGCGCCCTTCGGCAGGCCGTCAGGACGATCGAGGCTGCTCGCGCCCTTGCCGTTCTGCTTGCCGTTCTGTTTGCCGCTCCCGTTCCTGGCGGCATTGGCCCCTGTGTCTGCGGCGGGCGCACGCTTGGCGGGAGCCGCCGAAGATTTGGACGTGGCGCTCCGCAGGGGGGACGATCTGGACGCGGCGGGAGTGGGCAATGCGGTCTCCTGGACGGACGGGGCGGACAACGACGCGAAGGACGAGGCGATGCAGCGGATCATCCGTCATCTAGAGAGGCGACCCCAGTCCGAACGTGGGGGTGGGGTGGGTAACATCGCGGCCGTCCGTCCCGATTGTCGCCAACGGGACGCCCTGCTCACCGCCACGGGAGACACACCATGAGCCTGAAGGACCAATTCGACGCCGCCGTCGCCGATTCCAAGAATCTGCCCGAGCGCCCGGACAACCAGACGTTGCTGAAGCTGTACGCGCTGTTCAAGCAGGCGACCGCGGGCGATGTCGACGGCGACCGCCCCGGCATGACGGACTTCGTCAACCGCGCCAAGTGGGACGCCTGGAAGACCCTCGAAGGCAAGACCAACGACGAGGCGATGCAGGACTACATCGATCTGGTCGAAGGCCTGAAGTAAGCCTTCAAATGCCGGCGCCCGCGCCGGTCAGACCATGAGGCCGCCTCGCAAGGGCGGCTTCGTCGTTTCCGGGCGCTCTCTCGGATGATCGCTGTTCCCCTCCTCTGAGGGCGTCGCGTCACTGGCGCGCCAACGCCGCCCGGCGCTCTTCCTTCGGCAGCTTCGCCAGCCGCTGCACCTCGGCGTAGAAGCGCGGCCAGTCCGCGCCTTGCCGTTCGAAGAGCCGCACGAAGTCCGGCACCAGGTCCGTGTAGCTGCCCTGGATCGCCAGCGCGGGCGTGTTCAGGCCCAGCACCCAACGGTCGAAGCGCGTGTCGCCGTTCCAGCGGTCGCGCTTGATCGCCTCGTAGTCCGCCCTCAGCTTCGCGAAGGCCGCGGCCTTGCCGGCGCGCTTCTCGTCATCGCTCGCCGTGCTCCGGAACACGTCCTGCAACTGCTCCCGCGTCGACTTGAGCAAGACCTGGATCTCGTCCTGTCTGCGGCGCGATTGTTCGTCGTCGCGCAGCGCCTCGGGCCGGTCCTTCAGCCACCGCCCCACGCCGATCTGCTCGACGGCCGTCGCGAAACTCTCGTTGAACGCGGTGTCGTCGCTGGCGTACGCGACCTGATGGGCCAGTTCATGGAAGATCATCCGAGCCAGCTGCGCCTCTGGGTAGCGGATGAAGGTGTTCAGCAGCGGATCGCCGCCCAGCCAGTTGCTCCAGCCCAGCGACGAATACGCCGGCACGCCGTAGACGTAGGGCTCCAGCCCCTCCTGGCGGAGTTCCTGGGCCAGCTCGCGCGCCTCGTGCGGATCGAAATAGCCGCGGTACCCGGCGCAACCCATGATCGGATAACACCAGGTCTTGAGCTGCAGGCTCAGCTCCGGCGTCGCGACGACGTTCCACACCGCCGAGCCGCGCTTCAGATCGGCGTAGCGGCGGTAGCTGTCGTTGTCCGGCAGCTTCAGCTCCGACGAGGCGTAGTCGCGCAGGGACTTCGACAACTCCAGCTGCTTGCGCACGTCGGGATCGAGGTCCGGCTGACCCAGCCAGTCGTCGACCGGCTTGGCCGATCGCACCAGCGACAGATGGCCCGACAGCGACTGCCCGTAATAGGACAGCTGGGCGCAGCCGCCCAGCGCCGTCATCGCCAGCAGCAGCGGCGCGGCCAGCAGGATCAGGAGCAGCCGTCGTGCGCGCTTGGTCATCCCGCCGACACCTCGACCAGGCAGTCGTAGAAGCACGGCGCGCGGCCCAGGTCGGTGAGCCGCTGGTGCGTGACCTCGTTGACGTTGCGCCCGTCCGCGCCCAGCTTGCGCCACCAGATGCCCAGGCCGTGGACGACGCCCTCCCGCGCCCGGGCGCTCACGTCCAGCCGGCAGGCGTAGCTGCCGCGATCGTTGAACACGCGCACCAGCTGGCCATCGGCAAGTCCTCGCGCGGCCGCGTCGCCGGCGCTCATCTCGAGCACCTGTTCGCCCTCGATGTCGCGCAGGCTCTTCACGTTCACGAAGGTGCTGTTCAGATGATGGCGCGCCGGCGGCGAGATCATCGCCAGCGGATAACGCGCCGCCAGTGCCGGATCGCTCGTGCGGCTTTCGTAGTTGGGCACGTAGTCCGCGCCGCGCGCATCGGCCTTGCCGGTCGCCGACGGGAAGCCGCCCTCGGCGAACGGGGCCTCCGCCAGCGGCAGCTTGAACCAGCCGCGTTCGCGCAGTTGCAGCAGATCGACGTCGTCGCGGAAGGCCTGACGCAGCAACGCCTCGTCGTCATCGTGGAAGGCGGCCTCGTCGAAGCCCATCGCCGCCGCCAGGTCCCGGAAGATCCGCGTGTTCGGACGCGCCTCGCCGACCGGCGCGATCGCCGGCTCGTTCAGCAGCACGTCCGTGTGGCCGTAGCTGGTATGGATGTCGAGGTGCTCCATCTGCGTCGTCGCCGGCAGCACGTAGTCGGCCAGGTCGGCCGTGTCCGTCATGAAGTGCTCCAGCACCACTGTCAGCAGATCCTCGCGCTGGAAGCCCGCCACCACCTTGGGCGACTCCGGCGCCACCGCGACCGGGTTGCTGTTGTAGACGATCAGCGCCTCGACCTTCGGGCCGAACGCGGGCGAGGCCTCGCGCAGCAGGTCGTCGCCGATGGTGCTCATGTTGATCGTCCGCGACGGCCGGCCGGCGCGCAGGTCCGGGCGCTCCAGCGCCGGGTTCTTGAACGGCGCGAACCAGCCCGAACTCGACAGCAGCAGTCCCCCCGCCCGATGGCGCCAGGCGCCGGTCAGGCACGGCAGCAGCGCGATCAGGCGCACCGCGTTGCCGCCGCCGCGCACGCGCTGCATGCCGTAGTTCAGCCGGATCGCGGCCGGCGCCATCGTCCCGTAGTCCCGGGCCAGGCCGCGGACCTCGTCCGCGGTGAGCCCGCATTCGGCCGCCGTTCGTTCGGGCGTCCACGCGAGCGCGCGGTCGCGCAGTTCGTCCCAGCCGTCCACATGCCGGAAGAGGTAGTCGTGATCGAGCCAGTCGTTGGCGATCAGCTCGTGCATCAGCCCCAGCGCCAGCGCGCCGTCCGTGCCCGGCAGCAGCGCCAGGTGCTGATGGCACTTGTCGGCGGTTTCGGTCTTGCGCGGATCGATGCAGACCAGCTTCGCGCCTGCGCGCTTGGCCTGGTTCGCGAAGGTCCAGAAATGCAGGTTGGACGCGATCGAGTTGCTGCCCCAGATGACGATGAGCCGGGATTCCGCGAAGTGCGGCAGGTGCATGCCGACCTTGTGCCCGTAGGTGGCCGCCAGCCCCGCGCCGCCCGCCGACGCGCAGATCGTGCGGTCCAGGCAGGAGGCGCCCAGCCGGTTGAAGAAGCGCCCCGCCATGGCCTCGCCCTGCAGCATGCCCATCGTGCCCGCATAGCTGTAGGGCAGGATCGCCTGCGGATCGCGCGCCGCGACGGCCTTCAGCCGGCCGGCGATCTCGGCGATCGCCTGGTCCCAGCCGATGCGCTCGAAGCGCGGCGGCTCGTGCTTGGCGCTGACGCGCTTGAGCGGGTGCAGCACCCGCTCCTCGTGATAGGTGCGTTCGGGGTACCGCGACACCTTCGTGCACAGCGCGCCGTGGGTGCTCGGATGCTCGGGCTGGCCCTGGACCTTCACCACCTTGCCGTCCTCGACCGTGATGCGCAGCGCGCAGGTGTCCGGGCAATCGTGCGGACAGGCGCCCTTGACGACACGCGTGCCGCGGTCGACGGCCAGCAACGGGAGGGCGTGTGGCGGGAGGTTCACGGCGGGTTCAGAGAGCACGGACGACATGCGTCAACTATTGCACAGGCGCCACACCCTTGCGATTTCTTACCCGAGAGAGCGACAACGCTGGACACACGAACCGCTAAGCTCGCAGACCAGGAGGCCGAAATAGGTCGTGTCGAGCCTCCTGGCGCCGCTTGCCCTCCGGCGGACGCCACAATATCAATTCGTACCCCTCTGGGAGTCCCCTTTGGATCGCCGTCAACTTCTCGCCTCCGCCAGCGCCCTGGGCGCGCTCGCCACCCTGCCGATCCCGTCGGCCGTCCGCGCCCAAGGCAAACGCCTGGTGCTGGGCCAGTCGGTTCCGCTGACCGGCGCCGCGGCCCAGTTGGGCCTCCAGATGCAGGCCGGCGCCAAGCTGTTCTTCGACGCCCAGAACGCCGCAGGCGGCATCAACGGCACCATCATCGAACTGCGCACGCTGGACGACGGCTACGAGCCCGACCGCGCCAAGGCCAACACCGAGAAGCTGATCGCCGACGACGTGTTCGCGCTGTTCGGCTACGTCGGCACGCCGACCTCGCTGGCCGCGCTGCCGCTGGTCAACCAGGCCAAGATCCCCTTCGTCGCCCCGTTCACCGGCGCCGAAGCGCTGCGCGACCCGTTCAGCCCGTGGGTCTACCACGTGCGGGCGTCGTACTACGACGAGACCGCCCTGATCGTGAAGCAGCTGACCCAGCTGGGCCTGATGCGCATCTCGGTCTTCCACCAGAACGACGCCTACGGCAAGGCCGGCATGGACGGCGTGCTGCGCGCGATGAAGCCGCTGGCGCTGCAGCCGCAGGCCACCTCCACCGTCGAGCGCAACAGCGTCGACGTCGCCAAGGCGGTCAAGGATCTGGTGCAGAGCGGCTCGCCGCCCGAGGCCATCGTCATGATCAGCGCCTACAAGAGCTGCGCCGCCTTCATCCGCGCCGCGCGCAAGGCCGGCTACGGTGGCGTGTTCTACAACGTGTCCTTCGTCGGCACGCAGTCGCTGCTGGACGAGCTCGGCAAGGACGCGGTCGGCGTGGTCGTCAGCCAGGTCATGCCCTACCCGTTCGGCTCGCAGGTCGGCGTGGTCCACGACTACCAGCAGGCCGCCACCAAGGCCGGCCAGAAGTTCAACTACACCGCCATCGAGGGCTACATCGGCGCCAAGGTCATCAGCGAAGGCATCCGACGCATGACCCGCCCGACCCGCGACGGCCTGGTCGCGGCGCTCGACACGCTGTCGAACTACAACGTCGGCGGCTTCAACGTGAACTTCCGTCCCAACAAGCATGTCGGCTCGACCTTCGTCGAGATGACGATGCTGACCAACGACGGTCGCGTGAAGCGCTGACCGGCCCGCGGGTACACTGGTCCGACCACAGCGGCGCCGCCCTGAGCGGCGCCGCGGCCTTTCTGGCCCGCGGCAAGCCCGACGCGCTGTCGCGACGACATCGGAGTGCCCGCACATGAAGCTGATCGAACCCATCCTGGCCGACGCCCCGGCCATCGCCAAGCTGCGACGCGACCTGCACGCGCATCCGGAGCTCTGCTTCCACGAGGACCGCACCGCCGACGTGGTGGCGAAAGCCCTGAGCGACTGGGGCATCGAGGTCCACCGCGGCCTGGGCAAGACCGGCGTGGTCGGCATCATCAAAGGCCGCGACGGCGGCGCCAGCGGCCGCACGCTGGGCCTGCGCGCCGACATCGACGCGCTCCCGATCACGGAGCACAACACCTTCGCCCACGCCAGCAGGCACCCCGGCAAGATGCACGCGTGCGGCCACGACGGCCACACCGCGATGCTGCTGGCCGGCGCCAAGCACCTGGCGGCGCAGCGCGACTTCGACGGCACCGTCTACGTCGTGTTCCAGCCGGCGGAGGAAGGCGGCGGCGGCGCCCGCGAAATGATCAAGGACGGCCTGTTCACGAAATTCCCGATGGAGGCCATGTTCGGCATCCACAACTGGCCGGGCATGGCGGCGGGGCAGTTCGCGCTCAAGAGCGGACCGGTCTTCGCGTCGAGCAACGAGTTCAAGGTCCGCATCAAGGGCAAGGGCGCGCACGGCGCGATGCCGCACCTGGGCACCGACCCGGTGGTCGTCGCGGCGCACCTGGTGCAGGCCTATCAGACCATCATCACCCGCAACAAGCGGCCCATCGATGCGGGCGTGATCTCGGTGACGATGATCCACGCCGGCGAGGCCACCAACGTCATCCCCGAGAGCTGCGAGCTGCAGGGCACGGTCCGCACCTTCACGCTGGAGACGCTGGACCTGATCGAGCGCCGCATGAAGCAGATCACCGAGGCCACCGGCGTCGCCTTCGAGTGCGAGTGCGAGTTCTCCTTCCACCGCAACTACCCGCCGACGATCAACCACCCCGCCGAGACCGAATTCGTCCGCGGCGTGCTGACCGAGATGCTGGGCGCGCCCAATGTGCAGGAGTTCGAGCCCACCATGGGGGCGGAGGACTTCAGCTACTACCTGCAATCGGTGCCGGGCTGCTACTTCCTCATCGGCAACGGCGACGGCAGCCACCGCGAGGGCGGCCACGGCCTCGGGCCCTGCATGCTGCACAACCCGAGCTACGACTTCAACGACGAGCTGATCCCGCTGGGCGGTTCGATGTGGGCGCGCCTGGTCGACGCGTGGTTCAAGCAACCCCGGCCCGTCAAGGCCTGAGCGACGACCACCCTTGCCGCCGACCACGCCCAGCAGCCAACGTCCAGCAGCCAACGTCCAGCAGCCAACGTCCAGCAGCCAACGTCCAGCCTACCGCCCGATGACCAGCACGATCGCGCCCGACCAGGAAAAGACCGTTCTCGAAGACACCCACCGCTGGTTGCAGCGGGCGGTGATTGGCCTGAATCTCTGTCCTTTCGCCAAGAGCGTCGAGGTCAACCAGCGGCTGCGCACCGTGGTCAGCGCGGCGCGCACGCCGGAGGACCTGCTCAAGGACCTGGCGCATGAGCTGCTCGCGCTCAACCGCGAGGATCCGGAGGACACCGAAACCACGCTGATCGTCCATCCCTGGGTGCTGAACGACTTCCTGGACTTCAACGACTTCCTCGGCGCCGCCGATGCGCTGGTCGAGGACCTGGACCTGGACGGCGTGCTGCAGGTCGCCAGCTTCCACCCGGACTACCAGTTCGACGGCACGGACGCGGACGACGTCGACAACTTCAGCAACCGTTCGCCCTACCCCACGCTGCACCTGCTGCGCGAGGAGAGCATCGAGCGCGCCGTCGAGACCATGCCCGACACCGACGCGATCTACGAAGCCAACATCGAAACGCTGCGCCGCATCGGCCGCAAGGGCTGGGACGCGCTGGACGTCGAGGCCAAGCTGCCGCTGGCCCAGCGCACCACGCGCGAGGACTGATGTCCTGATTTGACCGCGACTGGTCCGCCGGCGGCGCGACGGCAACGCCGGTCGGCGGCACGATGACTGCCATCAACCACCCGATGGAGTCCTCGATGACCACCGCCTCGAACACCGCCGCCAACGCGGCCCCCACGACCGCCGTCCTGCTGATCGACGTCCAGGAATCCTTCCGCCATCGTCCCTACTGGGACGAGGCCACCTGGCCGGCCTTCCAGGAGCGCACCAACGCCCTGCTCGACGGCGCCGCCGCCCGCGGGCTGCCGATCATCCGCGTCCTCCACAGCGACGGCCCGGAGACGGCGGACAACCCCTTCTCGCTGGTCAGCGGCCACGTCCGCCCGCTGGATGGCTTGGCCCAGGTCCCCATCGCCGCCGAGTTCCTCAAGCGCCGCCACAGCGCGCTGGTCGGCACCGGCCTGTCGATCTGGCTCACCGAGCACGGCATCCGCCGCCTGATCGTCGCCGGCATCCGCACCGAGCAGTGCTGCGAGACCACCACCCGCCACGCCAGCGACGAGGGCTGGACCGTCGACTACGTGACCGAGGCGACGCACACCTTCCCGATCCCGCACACCAGCGGCGTCGTGGTCTCCGTCGACGACCTCAAGCTGCGCACCGAGGTGGCCCTGCAAGGCCGCTTCGCCGACATCGTGACCGTCGAGCAGGCGCTGGCCCGCGCCGGCTGAGCGCATACTGCGTCGATGTCCGTTTTCGATGCCTCCCGGCCGACCGGCGCCGGAACCCACGCCGAAGTCGCCCCCATCGACGTCTGGATCCTGGTCGAGCGCCACACCCTGCTGCTCGACCTGGCCGGCGCCGCTGAAGCGCTGCGGCTCGCCAACCAGGCGTTGCGGCGACGCGGCGAGCCCGAGGCGTTCCGGCTCAGGTACTGCGCCGCGAGCGAATCCGCGCCCACCTCGGTGGGGCTGACGCTGGCGGCGTTGGAGCCGCTGCCAGCGCTCGGCCTGCGGGATTGGCTCATCCTCAGCGGCCGGCGGCATCCTCACCCGGACGATCCGCCACCGGACACGGCCGGTCGCGAGGAAGAACTGCGCATCGAGCGCTGGTTGCATCGGGAAGGCCTCGCGCTCCTGGCCGGAGGTCAGGGCCGCTTGCTGAGCATCTGCGCCGGCGCGCTGCTGGCGGCGCGGGCCGGGCTGCTCGACGGGCGTCGCTGCACCACCCACCACGAGGCGCTCGACGCGCTGCGGGACGCCGCCCCGCGCGCCGACGTGCAGGCCAACCGGGTGTTCGTGCTCGACGGTCCCTTGGCCAGCAGCGCTGGCATCACGGCCGGCATCGACCTGGTCCTGGCGCTCATCGCTGAGCACTGCGGCGAGGCCATCGCCGCCTCTGTCGCACAGGTGATGGTTGTCTACCTGCGCCGCGGCGCGCAGGATCCGGAACTCTCGCCGATGCTTGCGAACCGGCATCACCTGCATCCTGGGCTGCACCGTGTGCAGGACGCGGTCTGTGGCGATCCGCGCGCCGACTGGAGCCTGGCCCGCATGGCCGAGGTTGCCCATGTCACGCCGCGGCACCTCACGCGACTCTTCACCCAGCACGGCGGCACCACGCCGCTCGACTACCTGCGCGCCATCCGTCTCGAACTGGCGCGGCGGGAGCTCCAGCGCGGCACGAGCCCCGCTCAAGCGGCGCTCGCCGCGGGTTTCAGCTCCGACCAGCAACTTCGCCGCACCCGCCGTCGTCTGAGCGCCGACGCCTGACGTCGCCCGCCGAAGATCGACGATCGACTAGCGACGACCGAATAGCGACGATCGAATGGCGACGGTCGAAGTACATCGAGACGGCGGAGCCGGTGCCCCTCTGAACGAACCCTGAGCGAAGCGAAGACTGTGAGAGAAGAGGGGCACCGGCTCCGCCGTCTGTGCTCCCTGCGTGCGCCGGGGGGGGGGCTGGCCCGACGATTGCCCCGGCGCGTCCAGCGCATGTCGACTTAGCACAAACTGCATAAATCCAAGTCAAGCGGGATTCGTGCACTTCTGGTAACTTGCGCGCCCACAGTGAACGAGGAGCGGCATTTGAACGATTGGTTGAAGCGACTGGAGGCCCTGGATCCGGCCCGTCTGGCGGGCATGCGCCGCGGCGTGGAGAAGGAGAGCCTGCGCGCGCAACCGAGCGGCGCGTCCCTGGCGCTGACGCCGCATCCGACGGCGCTGGGTTCTGCGCTCACGCACGAGACCGTTACCACCGACTTCAGCGAATCGCAGCTTGAACTGATCACCGGCGTGCACGCGTCCGCCGAGGACTGCGAACGGCAGCTTACCGAGATCCACCAGGCGGTCTACCGCTGTCTCGGCAATGAACTGATGTGGGCGTCGAGCATGCCCTGCCAGCTCCCGGCTGACGAGACCATCCCGATCGGCCGTTATGGCGCCTCCAACATCGGTCGCGCCAAGAGTGTCTACCGCATGGGCCTGGGCCACCGCTACGGGCGGCGCATGCAGACGATCTCCGGCATCCATTACAACTGGTCGATGCCGGGCCTGGACAACGCGGACCACTTCGCGCTGATCCGCAACTTCCGTCGCCACTCCTTCCTGCTGCTGACGCTGTTCGGCGCCTCGCCGGCGCTGTGCGCGAGTTTCGTCGCCGGTCGCGAGCACGGCCTGCAGCCGCTGGTCGACGGCACGCTGCACATGCCGTACGGTACCTCGCTGCGCATGGGGCGTCTCGGCTACCAGAGCGACGCCCAGGCCTCGTTGGCGGTGAGCTACAACAGCATCGACGGCTACGCCGCCTCGCTGCAGGACGCGTTGACGCGTCCCTATCCGGCCTACGAGCAGGTCGGCGTCGTCAATCCGGGCGGCGAGTACAACCAGCTGTCGACGACGCTGCTGCAGATCGAGAACGAGTTCTACGGCACGATCCGCCCCAAGCGCACGATCCGCTCGGGCGAACGCCCCCTGCACGCGCTGCGCGAGCGCGGCGTCGAGTACATCGAGGTCCGCTGCATGGACCTGGATCCGTTCGAGCCGGTCGGCATCGCCGCGGGCACGATGCGCTTCCTGGACCTCTTCCTGCTGCACTGCTGGCTGACCGACAGCCCCAACGACACCCCGGAGGAACTCGGCGCGCTGGCGCGCAACCAGCACCGCACGGCCTCGGCCGGTCGCGAGCCCGGCCTGACGCTGGAGCGCCGCGGCGGCCAGGTGTCGCTGCGCGACTGGGGCCGCGAGCTGTTGGCCGAATTCGCGCCGATCGCCGACAAGGTGGACGCGGCGCTGGGCGGCTCGTCGTACCGCGAGGCCCTCGCGCAGGCGATCGAGCGCTGGGACGATCCGGATCAGTTGCCTTCGGCCCGCGTGCTGGCGGCGATGCGCGCCCAGCACGAGTCGTCGCATCTGGCCTTCGTCGCGGCGCAGTCCGAGCTCTCCCGCCGCCACGTCCTGGAGCAGCCCCTGCCAGACGGCCTGATGACGCGCTTCGACCAGTCGGCGCGCGCCTCGCTGGAGGCGCAGGCCGCGATCGAGGCGGCGGACACGATCGATTTCGAGACCTTCCGGCAGCAGTACCTCGATCCCGCGCAACTGCGCGGGTGAATCCGCCGGGCCGGGCGCTCAGCCCGGCAGCGACGAACTGCGCAGCTCGTCGTGTCGCCTCTGCAGTTCCTGGCGCAACTTCTTGCGCTCCAACGCCGCGTCCCAGCGGCGTTTCTCGTCCGGCGTCGAGGGCGTGCGCGGCGGCACCGCCACGGGGCGGCCGTCCTCGCCCACCGCCACCATCGTGAAGAAGCAGCTGTTGGCGTGGCGCACCACCTGCTCGCGGATGTTCTCGGTGATGACCTTGATGCCGATCTCCATCGACGAGGTGCCCGCGTAGTTCACCGACGCCAGGAAGCTGACCAGCTCGCCGACGTGGATCGGCTGGCGGAACATCACCTGGTCCACCGACAGCGTCACCGTGTAGCGGCCCGCATAGCGGCTGGCGCACGCGTACGCCGCCTGGTCGAGCAGCTTCAGGATGGTGCCGCCGTGCACGTTGCCGGAGAAGTTGGCCATGTCCGGCGTCATCAGCACCGTCATCGTGAGTTGGTGGGAAGGCAGGTCCATGGCGCGGGATCCGGCGTCGGATCGGGGAGTGAGGGAGTGGCCGCCATGGTGCCAGAGTCCGGGGAAGCTGAGGGTCGCGGCGGGCGGGGGGAGCGACTCCCCCTTCTGGCGCTTGCCGCTGACACGGGCCTCGGTTAGGGTGCGCGCAAGGAGATTCCATGGCCCAGGTCCAGCAGCCCAGCATCGTCGACACGCGCGGTGCCCAGATGTTCCCCGCGCTCGGGGTGGCGGACATCGCGCGCGTCGCGCGATTCGGCCGGTTCCGGCGTTATGCCCAAGGCGAATGGGTCGTGCGTGCCGGCGATACCGGCATGGGCATGATCCTCATCCTCAGCGGCGAGATCACGGTGTCGCAACGCGACAGCCTCGGTCATGTGACGCCCATCCACCGGCACGGCCCCGGCGGCTTCCTGGGCGAGGTCGGCCAGCTCAGCGGCCGGCCCTCCTTCATCGACGCGATCGCCGAGACCGAGGTCGAGGCGGTCGACGTCAGCCCGCCGCAGCTGCGCGCACTGCTGATCGGCGAGGCCGACCTGGGCGAACGCCTGACCCGCGCCTTCATCCTGCGCCGCGTCGGCCTGATCGAGGCCGGCGCCAGCGGCGCGACGCTGATCGGCCGCGGCAAGTCCGCGGCGGTGATGCGGCTGCGCAGCTTCCTGGGCCGCAACGGCTACCCGCACCAGCAGCTCGAACCCGACCAGAACGAGGACGCCAAGGCGCTGGCCGACCAGTACATGACCGAGGGCGTGCAGATGCTGGTCATCTGCCCCGGGGGCGAGGTGCTGGTCGATCCGACCGACGACGAGGTCGCGCGCTGCATGGGCATCGTCGACATGCGCGAGCGGACCGAGCTCTACGACGTCGCCATCATCGGCGCGGGCCCGGCGGGACTGTCGTCGGCGGTGTATGCGGCCTCGGAGGGCCTGTCGGTGCTGGTGCTGGACTGCCGCTCGTTCGGCGGCCAGGCCGGCGCGAGCTCGCGCATCGAGAACTACCTCGGCTTCCCGACCGGCATCTCCGGCCAGGCGCTGGCGGGGCGGGCCTTCGTCCAGGCCCAGAAGTTCGGCGCGGACATGCTGATTCCCGCCAAGGTCACGCAGATGAGCTGCGAACGGCAGGGCATGGAGGATGAGCTGCACCTGTCGCTCGAAGACGGCCGCAAGGTGCGCGCGCGCACCGCGGTGATCGCCACCGGCGCGCGCTACCGCCGGCCCGAGATCGACGCGCTGACCCGCTTCGAAGGTCGGGGCGTCTGGTACTGGGCCTCGCCGATCGAGGCCCGCATCTGCAGCCGGCAGACGGTGGTCATCGTCGGCGGCGGGAACTCGGCGGGACAGGCGGCGGTGTTCCTCGCGAACCACGCGGCCAAGGTCATCATGCTGATCCGCGGCCCCGGTCTGGCGGCGACGATGTCGCGCTACCTGATCGACCGCATCCAGGGCACCGCCAACATCGAGCTGCAGCCGCACCAGGAACTCAAGGCGCTCGAGGGCGGCGACTCGCTCGAAGCCGTGAGCTGGCGCGACCGCCGCAACGGTCAGGAACGCAGACTGGCGCTGCAGCACCTGTTCATGTTCATCGGCGCCGAACCGGAGACCGGCGTGATCGCCGAATGCGGACTGGAACTCGACCAGGCCGGCTTCATCATCACCGGCCGCGCCTGCGCCTGCCCGCTGTCCGACTACAAGCCCGAGCCGCTGGAGTCGAGCATTCCCGGCGTGTTCGCGGTCGGCGACGTGCGTTCGGGCTCGGTGAAGCGCGTCGGCGGCGCGATCGGCGAAGGCGCCCAGGTCGTCGCCAGCATCCACCAGTACCTGGCCCGCCAGGATGCGGCGCGCGCCGAACGCCTCAGCCCCGCCGCCGTGGCCCGCGTGCCGGTCTGAGACGGGGGGCTCACGCCCCCGCGTCCTGTTCCTCTTCGTCTCGCCGCCCCGCCTCGCCGGGGCGGCAGCGCTTTCAACGCCTCCCTGATCTGCGGCTCCCCCTTTCACCCGGCACAGCGCTTCGCCATAGAATGCGAATCGTTGTTATTTGCAAACTGGGCGCCGTCAGATGCTGTCTCCCGAATCCCGCCGTCTCTGGACCTGGCCGATCGCGCTGGGTGTGCTGAGCACCTCCGGCCTGCTGACCGCGCTCGTGTCCGACGACTGGGGCGACGCCTGGTCCTGGGTCGGCCTGGGCGTGCCAGTGGCGGTCATCGCCTGGTACGCCTGGCGTCCCCAGACGCCGCGCTGAAGGCCGCGCCGCTTTCATCGCCATCTCGTCACCGTGTCGTCACCGTCTCGTCGCCGTTTCGTCGCCGTCTGGCAGGCGCGTCCCATCCGCTCCCCAGCCGGTTTCTCTTTCCAGAAGAAGTCCCGCAAGGTCCCCGCCCCATGAATTCCCCTTCCCTGCGCCCGTTGGCGCTCGCCATCGCCCTCGGTCTGTCCGGTCTCGCCGCACCTGTCGCCTTCGCGCAGGACGCCGCCCAATCGAAGGACGCGAACAAGGACGAGGCCAAGGACGGCGGCCCGTCCCAGCTGCCGGCCGTGACCGTCAGCGCCACCGCGGACAAGCAGGGCCTGTCCAAGGCCTACGCCGGCGGCCAGGTCGCGCGCGGCGGCCGCGCCGGGATCCTGGGCACCAAGGACAACATGGAGACGCCGTTCTCCATCACCGCCTACACCAACGAACTGATCCAGGACCGCCAGGCCAAGAGCGTCGCCGAGGTGCTGCAGAACGACCCCGGCGTGCGCGCAGCCCGCGGCTTCGGCAACTTCCAGGAGGCCTACTTCATCCGCGGCTTCATCCTGAGTTCGGACGACGTCGCCTACAACGGCCTCTACAGCCTGCTGCCGCGTCAGTACATCGCCTCGGAGCTGTTCGAGCGGGTCGAGGTGCTGCGCGGCGCCTCCGCCTTCCTGATGGGCGCCAGTCCCGGCGGCAGCGGCATCGGCGGCAACATCAGCCTGCTGCCCAAGCGGGCGCCGGTCGAGCCGCTGACGCGCCTGACGGTGAATGCGGGCAGCGGCGGCTCGGGTGGCGCGGCGCTCGACGTGGCGCGACGCTTCGGTCCCGACAACGCGACCGGCGTGCGCTTCAACGCCGCCTACCGTAACGGCGGCACCGCCGTCGACGACGAGAAGGCCAAGACCAGCGTGGTCGCCGTGGGTCTGGACTGGCGCAGCCGCGACGTGCGCCTGAGCGCCGACCTCGGCTGGCAGGACAACCGGCTCACCCGCACGCGTCCGAGCGTCACCGTGCAGGGCCTGTCGGCGATGCCGTCGGTCCCGGACAACAAGGCCAACTTCGCGCAGCCCTGGACCTTCTCCAACGAGCGCGACACCTTCGGCACGTTGCGCGGCGAGTGGGACCTCACCGACACCATCACTGCCTGGGCCGCCTACGGCGCGCGCCGCAGCAAGGAAGAGAACCGCCTGGCCGGCCTGACCGTCACGGACGCGGCCACGGGCGCGGGCAATTACTACCGCTTCGACAACGGCCGCAAGGACAGCGTCGACACCGGCGAAGCGGGCGTGCGCGGCAAGTTCCGCACCGGTCCGGTCGGCCACGAGTGGGTGGTTTCGGCCTCGATCTTCTCGCTGGACACCAAGAACGGCTACGCGATGGACTTCGGCAACCTGCTGCCGACCAACCTGTACAGCCCGACCTCCGACGCCCAGCCGGTCTTCTCGCCCGGCGTCTACATCGGCAACAGCGTGGACGATCCGCGCCTGAACACCCGCGTGCGCAACCGCAGCGTCGCGATCGGCGACACGCTGTCGATGTTCGACGACAGCTTCCTGCTGACGCTGGGCCTGCGTCACCAGACGCTCAAGCAGGACAGCATCTCGCCGCGCGTGCAGTGGAACTTCAACGGCGCGGACTTCGGCTCGCCGGGCGGCGTGGTCACGACCTACGACCAGGACAAGACCAGTCCCGTCGTCGGCGCGGTCTACCGCTTCACGAAGCAGCTGTCGGTCTACGGCAACTACATCGAAGGCCTGAACAAGGGCGACAGCCTGGCCGCGCAGGACGGCCTGCCGGCGCGCGACCTGGCCCCCTACCAGTCCAAGCAGAAGGAAGTCGGCGTCAAGTACGACGGCGGCCGGCTGGGATTCGGCGCCGCGTACTTCACGACGGACAAGCCGCGCGCGGTGCTGGCGCAGAACGTGGCGCAGGGCGAGGACCGCCATCGCGGCATCGAGCTGAACGCCTTCGGCGAAGCCACGCGCGACCTGAAGGTCCTGGGCGGCCTCACCTGGCTGGATGCCAAGCAGCACGGCACCGGCGTCGCCGCGACCGAAGGCAAGCACACGCTGGGCATCCCCCGCATCCAGGCCAACCTCGGCACGGAGTGGGAAGTCCGCGCGCTGCAGGGTCTGGCGGTCGACGCGCGCGTGGTGCACACGGGCAAGTCCTACGCCGACAGCGCCAACACGCTGCGTGTGCCGGCCTGGACGCGCCTGGACGCCGGCGCGCGCTACCTGTTCGAGGTCCAGGGCACGCTGCTGACGCTGCGCGCGCGGATCGACAACGTCACCAACCGCAAATACTGGGCCTCGGCCGGCGGCTACCCCGACCAGAGCTACCTGGTGGTCGGCCAGCCGCGCAGCTTCAACCTGAGCCTGGCGGCGGACTTCTGAGGACACGACGATGCTGAGTTCGCGCGCCATCCGGGTCTGGACCTGGCTCCACAAGTGGACCAGCCTGGTCTGCACGCTGTTCATGCTGCTGCTCTGCCTGACCGGGCTGCCGCTGATCTTCCATCACGAGATCGGTCACCTGCTCGGCGACGAGATCGAGGCGCCCGAGCTGCCCGCCGCGATGGACAAGCAGCGCGTGTCGCTGGACGTGATGGCCAAGGCGGCCAACGCGGTGCATCCAACGATGGTGATCCAGTTCGCCGGCGAGAACGAGGACGACCCGCGCCTGTGGTGGTTCACGCTCGCGCCGACGCCGGAGCCGACCGACCAGTTCAAGTCGGTCGCCGTCGACGCGCGCACCGGCCTGGCGGTGCGCGAGTACCGCATCGGCGAAGGCTTCATGGACCTGATGTTCCGGCTGCACGTGGACATGTTCGCGGGCCTGCCGGGCAAGCTCTTCCTCGGCCTGATGGGCCTGCTGCTGCTGATCGCGCTGGTCAGCGGCGTGGTGCTGTACGCGCCCTTCATGCGCAAGCTCGACTTCGGCGCGGTGCGCAAGGACCGCTCGACGCGCGTGAAGTGGCTGGACCTGCACAACCTGATCGGCATCGTCACGCTGGTGTGGTGCTTCGTCGTCGGCGCGACCGGGATGATCAACACCTGGGCGGAACTGCTGGTGCAGTACTGGCAGTACGACAAGATCACCGCGCTGCTGGCGCCTTACAAGGACCAGCCGTTGCTGACGGTCGCCGAACGCGCGCCGCTGCAGGACTCGATGGACACGGCGATGCAGGTCGGCGCGCAGCGCAAGGTCTCGTTCATCGCGTTCCCGGGGACCTCGTTCTCCAGCCCCCACCACAACACCTTCTTCCTGAAGGGCACGACGCCGCTGACCTCCAAGCTGCTGCAGCCGCTGCTGATCGACGCGAAGACCTCGCGGCTGACGGCCGCGCCGGAACTGCCGTGGTACCTGACGGCGCTGCTGGTGTCGCAACCGCTGCACTTCGGCGACTACGGCGGCATGCCGATGAAGATCCTGTGGGCGCTGCTGGACGTGGCGACCATCGTGGTCCTCGGCAGCGGCCTCTACCTGTGGCTGCGCAAGCCGCAGGGCGCCAGGAAGGCCAGCAAGGGCGCCGAGCTCGACGACGCCAAGCATCCCGAAACCGCGGCCGCCTGATCGCCAGTCCGCACGATCACACTCACCGCACATGCCTGATTCGAACAAGCCCGACTCCCCCAAGCACCAGATCGAGAGCCTGCAGTCCAGCGGCCTGAAGGCCACGCTGCCCCGCATCAAGGTGCTGCAGATCTTCGAGCAGTCGGACCAGCGCCACCTCAGCGCCGAGGACGTCTACCGCCAGTTGCTGCTGGACGGCGCGGACATCGGCCTGGCGACGGTGTACCGGGTGCTGATGCAGTTCGTCGAGGCGGGCCTGCTGGCGCGCCAGCACTTCGAATCCGGCAAGGCCGTGTTCGAGCTCAACTCCGCGCAGCACCATGACCACATGGTGTGCCTGGCCTGCGGCCGGGTGGAGGAGTTCTACGACGCCGGCATCGAGCAGCGCCAGCGCGAGATCGCCGAGGAGCGGGGCTACGAACTGGTCGAGCACGCGCTCGCGCTGTACGGGCTGTGTTCGAACCCGGAATGCCGGGCCAAACGCAACCGTTGAAGCAACCGTTGAAGCAATCGCTGAATCCGACGGGGGTGGGCCGGAAGACCGTGGCGGGACGCGCACAATCCGGCGCTTCCCTGTTGATCACTGTATGTGCATACAGTATATTTCCCTCCATCGCAGCCAACCCGGCTGCAGCAGGAGATGGTCATGCAGATGCTCAAGCAAACGGTCTGGTCTTCGTTGAACAACGCGGATGCCTGGGTGGTCTGCATCGGCGTCATGTCCTGCCTCGGACTGGCGACGGGCTTGCTGGGTTGAGAGCTTAGCTCAGCCTGGCGAACCCTTCGCCTCCAGTGTTCCGTTCGCGGAGCCAGGGTCCCCTCCCGAGGGGACCTTTGTTTTCAGTGCCTTTCAGTTCTCAAAGCTTTTGTCCGCTCGACTTGAGCAACGCCTGACCCCGGTCCTGGACGTTGCTCAAGCGGCGGACTTTTTTTGTCCGCGCTTTTTGGCCTTTGGCGCATCTGCCGGCTGCCTGGCGAGCGCGGCCTGCCCGTCCTTCACGAAGTCGACGAAGGCGCGCAGCGGCGCCGGCAGGTAACGCCGGCCCGGGTAGTAGAGGAAGGGGCCGCTGAAGGACACCCACCACTCGGGGAGCACCGGCACGAGCGCGCCGCTGTCGAGATGTGGCCTCAGCCAGTCCTCGAAGGTCTGGATCACGCCGCAACCCTGCACCGCCGCGTCGATCGCCAGGTCCAGGCCGCCGCCGAGGCGGACGGTCAGCGGACCGTCGGGATCGACGGTGACGGCTTCGCCGTCGCGCTGGAACTCGTAGGCCGGCATCGTGCCGCTGGGAAAGCGGCCTCGCAGGCAGTGGTGGGCGAGCAGATCCCGCGGATGGGCCGGCTGGCCGTGCTGGGCGAGGTAGGCCGGCGACGCCGCCGTCGCCATGCGCTGCGTCCGCGGACCGATGGGCACGGCGATCATGTCCTGCTCCAGGCGCTCCTCGTAGCGGATGCCGGCGTCGCAGCCGGCGGCGAGCACGTCGACGAAGCTCTCATCGACGGTGACGTCGAGCTTGATGTCCGGATACGCCTTCAGGAAGTCCGGGACGATCTGCGGCAGCACGAGCCGTGCCGCGCTCGCCGGCACGTTGAGCCGCAGCGTGCCGGCCGGCCGCTCGCGAAAGCCGTTGACGACGTCGAGCGCGGCTTCGACCTCGCCCAGCGCCGGTCCGAGCCGGTCCAGCAGCCGGGCGCCGGCTTCGGTGGGCGCGACGCTGCGGGTGCTCCGGTGCAGCAACCGGACACCGAGCTTCGCCTCCAGTCGCCGGACCGCTTCGCTCAGCCCGGAAGCGCTCAATCCCGACTGCCGCGAAGCTTCCCGGAAACCACCGGACCGCGCCACGGCGAGGAAGGCCGAGAGATCGCCAAGTTCCATCTCACTGTCCTTGATTTTGCACAGCCCGTGCGGATTCGATCCCCTTATCGTACGGCCGCCCGTTGCCTACAGTCCTTCCACGACGTCGCCGACCTCCCAGAATTCAACTCGAAGGACATCCCATGAGCAGCACTTCCCCCCGCCCCCTCGCGCAGGCCGGCACGTTCAAGCTGGGCAGCCGCACGGTGACCCGCATCGGCTACGGCGCGATGCAACTGGCCGGCCCCGGCGTCTTCGGCCCGCCCAAGGACCGCGCCGCCGCCGTCGCGGTGCTGCGCGAAGCCGTCGCGCTGGGCGTCGACCACATCGACACCAGCGATTTCTACGGCCCCCACGTCACCAACCAGATCATTCGCGAGGCACTCCATCCGTACCGCGACGACCTCACCCTCGTCACCAAGGTCGGCGCCCGCCGCGGCGACGACGCCTCCTGGCTGCCCGCGCAGTCGGCCGAAGCGCTGACGCAGCAGGTCCACGACAACCTCCGGAACCTCGGTCTGGACGTGCTCGACGTGGTGAACCTGCGCAGCATGATCGACGTGCACGGCCCGGCGGAAGGCTCGCTGGAACCTCAGCTGACCGCGCTGGCGAAGCTGCAGGCGTCAGGCCTGATCCGCCACATCGGCCTGAGCAATGTGACGTCGCGTCAGGTGGCCGATGCGCGCAAGATCGTCGACATCGTCTGCGTGCAGAACCAGTACAACCTCGCGCATCGCAACGACGACGCGCTCCTCGACCAGTTGGCGGGCCAAGGGATCGCCTTCGTCCCGTTCTTCCCGCTCGGCGGCTTCTCGCCGCTGCAGTCGGAATCACTGTCGGCCGTCGCCAAGGAACTCGGCGCGACGCCGATGCAGGTCGCGCTGGCGTGGCTGCTGCAGCGATCGCCGAATCTGGTGCTCATCCCGGGAACGTCGTCGGTGGAGCACCTGCGTCAGAACCTGCAGGCGGCATCGCTGACGCTGCCCGCTGAGGCGGTGGCACGGCTCGATGCAATGGCGTCCGGCAGCGGCCACTGATACTGCCATCGCCAAGCGCGGGCTCTCCACGGGGCATGGGGCACCCCTCCAGGGACCCCTAGCCCCATTCCGGCCCCACAGAGACTGAGGCGTTCGTGCTTGCTCAGAGCGGCGTCAGTACCGGCTCGCCGGCTTCCCAAAGCCGGGCGTTCTCGAGGAACAGGTCGACGGTGGCCTGCACGGACTCGGGCGACCAGCCCGCGATGTGCGGCGTGAGGATCACGTTCGGGAAACCGAGCAGCGCCTCCGGCGGCTTGGGCTCGGATTCGTAGACGTCGAGCGCGGCGCCGCCGAGTTCGCCGGCCGCCAGGGCCGCGGCGAGCGCGGCCGTGTCGACCAGGCTGCCGCGGGCGATGTTGACGACGTGGCCCTGCGGGCCGAGCGCCTTCAGGACCTCGGCGTTGACGATGTGTCTGGTGGTCGGCCCGCCCGGCGCGGCGACGATGAGGAAGTCCGCCCAGTGCGCCAGGTCGAGCGCCGAGCCGAAGTACTGGCAGCCCTGCGAGTCGTTGCGCTCGCGGCGGTTGTGATAACCGACCTCCATGTCGAAGGCCAGGGCGCGTCTGGCGATGCGCAGTCCGATCGTGCCCATGCCGAGGATGCCCAGCTTGCGCCCGTTGACGCTGGGACGCAGCGGCAGCGCGTCGCGCCAGAGTCCGGCGCGCAATGCCTGCTCCTGCTGCGGCAGGGCGCGCACGGAAGCGAGCAGCAGCGCCATCGCATGATCGGCGACGCATGAATCGTTGGTGCCGGCGCCGTTCCACAGCGTGAGGCCGCGCGCCTTGGCGGCGGCGAGGTCGATGGCCTCGTAGCCCGCGCCTTGAGCGGCGGCGACGCGCAGCTTCGGCATCGCTTCCATCTCGTCGGCGCGAAGGCCGACGGCGCCGATGGTGAGGACGATCTCGATGTCGGCGCCGTGCTCGGCGACCGCCTTCGCGCGGGTTTCGGGCGTCGGCGCGTAGATCACGTCATAACGCGCGCGGAACTGCGACAGATGCGCTTCCGCCGTCGGCATCAGGACGAGGAGTCGGCGGGGAGCACCGGACGAGGGGCTGGCGGACGAAGGATTGGCGGACACGGCGACCTCATGGAGTCAGGGAGTTCGCCGTCGATGATAGGAGCGCGCCTCCCCGCAGGCCCCAGAGCGCGAACGCGCTTCGCACGACGTCAAGTCCTTCGTCGGCCGCTGGCCCTCACCCCCGCCCTCTCCGGCAAGCGGGAGAGGGAGCCACCCCAGCGCTCCTGCTCCGACTGACTCGGTGCATTCTCACTCCCTCTCCCGCTTGCCGGAGAGGGCGGGGGTGAGGGCCAGCGGCGATGGCAGTCACTCGTCGTCGAGCGGAAAGCGTGCCGCCCAGAATTCCTGCAGCCGCGGGTCGGCGTCGACGCGGCGGACAATCGGCGACATCGTCGGCGCGACTTCGTAGAAGCGTTCGCGCCAGGGCCCGAAACGCGACACGACCGTCACGTAGAGATCCAGGACCGACAGCTCGTCGCCGAGCAGATATCGCCCGGGCATCATCTGCGCGTCCATGACGCCCCAGCAGAACGCGATGCGATCGTGGACCGCATCGACGACCTGGTCGCGCTGATCAGGCCTCGCGCCGACGCGGGTCACGTCCGGCTTGATCCAGTGCAACGAGTAGATCGCCGACGACACGAACACCATCCAGCGCAGGAACTCCGCGCGCCGCGGATCGTCGACCGCCGGCGCCAGCCGCGCCTGCGGATGCGTGTCGGCGAGGTGGATCAGGATCGCGGCGCTCTCCGTCATCACGCGCCCGGCGTCGTCGACCAGCGTCGGGATCTGCCGCATCGGGTTGGCCGCGCCGACCCGCACCCGGGCGGCCTCGGCCTCCCAGGTCGCGCCCTCGATCAGGTCGACCTCGATGCCCAGCAGCGTCAGCGCCGCCTCCACCGCCGTCGAGCCGGAGGCGACCGATCCGAAAAGAGTCCAACCCATGCGCATGTCCTGAAGTGGTCAGCGCATTGAACCACTCAAGGACGCTCGCCGCGCGCCATCCTCGCGTCGATCTCGACAAGCGCCTTGGGCAACTGCGAGACCGAATCGATCACCAGATGCGCGCCCGCCGCGGTCAGCCGCTGCGCGGCGAAGGCACGCTTGGCCTCGACCTCGGCATCCGGCAGCGCCTGAAGCTGCGCCAGCGTCAGGCCCGTCTCGTTGCCCGACAGGCTCAGTCCGACCGTCCACATGCCGGCACGCCGGCCTTCCTCGATACCGGGCGTCGTGTCGTCGACCTTCACGCAGGCGCGCACGTCGCCGATGCCGAGCGCCAGCACGTTCGCCAGCGCCATGAACGGACCCGGACGGCCGCCGGCGGCCAACTCGTCACCCGCGACGACATGGTCCGCCTCGATGCCATCGGCCTTCGCCTGCGGCAGCAGCACGTCCAGCACCTGGCGCGGATACCCGGAGCACGAGCCGATCTTCAGCCCGGCAAGACGCAGCGCGGCCAGCATCTCGACCGCGCCGGCAATCGGCTGCGAGTACTGACCGACCTTCTCGATCTGCATCGGCATGAAGCGTTCGTAGATCGCGTCGATGTCGGACGCGGTCGACGGGCGGCCGAAGCGCGCCTGCCATTGCGCCTGCAGCGAGGCGTCGTCGAGCAGCGTGCGGATGTGATCGCGCTTGGACAGGCCCATCGGGCCGCGCGCCTCGTCCAGCGTCAGCGCGATGCCGAAAGTCGCGAACGCGTCGACGAAGATCTGCGTCGGCGCCAGCGAGCCGTGGTCGACCAGCGTGCCGGCCCAGTCGAAGATGACTGCCTGGAGATGGGGATAAAGCGTGTTCATGCGTAGGCCTTGATGAAGTTGCGGCCGCGCGGACCGCGCAGCGCCTGTTCGACGCGCGCGTCCCAGTCGGCGGGCGCGATGCCGTAGTCGGCGGGATCGGTGGAGACGCCGAGCGCGGCGAGGAAGCGTTCCAGCGCGGCGACCGCGCCGTCAGCGTCGGCCGCGCCGAAGATCGCCAGCAGCTGCGCATCCAGCGCCGCGTCGCGGCCGAAGGCCAGCCGCATCACGCGTGGCAGGCTGAACGAACACGCGATGCCGTGCGCAGTGCCGTGCGTCAGCGTGATGTCGTAGGACAGCGAGTGGGCCAGTGCCGTCTTCGTGTTGGAGAAGGCCATGCCCGCCTGCAGCGCGGCGACCGCCAGCGCCTCACGCAGGTCCAGGCGGCGCGGCTCCCGCAGCAGCGCGGGCAGCGTGGCGACGATGGCGCGCGCGGCGCTCGCCGCGAGGCTGGACGACACCGGATTGCGGTGCACGTTCCACAGCGATTCCAGCGCATGGGACAGCGCGTCCAGGCCGCTGGCCAGCGTGGCGCCCGCGGGCAGGCTGACCATCAGCGACGGGTCGACGATCGCGGCTTCCGGCCAGGTCCACGGCAGGTGCAGCGAATGCTTGCGCGAGCGCCCGGCATCCCACAGCGTGGCCCACGGCGTGACCTCGCTGCCGGTGCCGGCGGTCGTCGGGATCGCGATCAGCGCGCGATGCGGACCGTCCCCCGGCAGCGGCGCCGCCTCCGGATCGACCAGGTGGTCGAGCAGTTCGTCAAAGCGGCCCGACGGTGTGGCGGTGAGCATCGCCTTCGCCGCGTCGATGCTGCTGCCGCCGCCCAGCGCGATCACGCAACGCGCGCTGCCGTGGTCGCGCCACAGGCGCTCGTACAGCGGCGCGAGCCAGCGGACATCGGGATTCGGGGAAATGTCGGCCTCCACCGCCACCAGGCGGTCGCCCAGCATCGCCCTCACCCGCCCGACCAGCCCCAGCGGATCCGCCTCGGGAAAGGCGATCAGCAGCGCATCGCGCCCGCCGACCAGGCCGGGCAGCAGCTCCAGCGCGCCGATGCCGGCCCGCACGTCGACCGAGTTGTGAAACTTCCAGACCTTCACGTCGTTGTCCTCGTCGTCTCTCGTTGGGTGCCAGTCGGGTGCTCGTCGGGTACTCGTTGCCGGGCGCACCGCCGGGATCAATGCCGGCCGCTGTCCTGGATGGCTCGGCGCAACTGGCTCGACACGAAGTCCGCGGCGACCACCATCACGGTGATGACGATGATGCAGGTCGCCGTCTCGGGATACTTGAACAGCTTGAGGCTGCCCACCAGTTCGAAGCCCAGTCCGCCCGCGCCGACCATGCCGAGCACCGTCGCCGAGCGCAGGTTGACCTCGAAGCGGTACAGCACGACGGCGATCCACGCGGTCACCACCTGCGGCAGCACGCCGAAGACGATCACCTGCAGCGGCCGGGCGCCGGTGGCGCGCAGCGCCTCGAGCGGGCCCTGGTCGATCTCCTCGATCGCCTCGGCGAAGAACTTGCCCAGCATCCCCGCGCCGTGGACCGCCAGCGCCAGCACGCCGGGGAACGGCCCCAGTCCCACCGCCGACACGAAGACCAGCGCCAGGATCAACTCGTTGATGCTGCGGGTCACGTTCAGGCCCTGGCGCGTCAGCTGGTACAGCCAACGCGGGCCGTGGAGGTTGCGCGCCGCGAGGAAGGACACCGGCACTGCGGCGACCGCGCCCAGCAGCGTGCCCCACACGGCGATCTGGATCGTCTCCAGCGCCGGCGCCCACAGCCGGTCGAGGATGCGCCAGTCCGGCGGCCACGTACGGCCCAGGAAGTCGACGATCTGCGGCAGCCCGTTCGCGAGTTCCGCCGGACTCAGTTGCGCGCCGCCCGCGCTCCACTGCAGCGCCCACAGGCCCAGCACCATCGCGGCCAGCAGCTTCGTCCAGCCGCCCGGCGTCGTGGGCAGCCCCACCAGCCAGCGATAGCGATCGGCGGCGGCGCGGTCGACGGCATTCATCGTCGTCATGCGGTTTTCCTTTCGTCTTCCAGCGCCACGGGCTCGATGAGCTGCAGCCCGGCATGACCGGCATAGAGTTCATGAAGCTCGGCATCGGAGAGCTCGCCGGGCATCCGGTCGAACAACACCCGCCCTTGCGACAGGCCGACGATGCGGTCGCCGAATTCCTTCGCGTAGTCGACCTGGTGCAGGTTGCAGACGACGGTGATGCCGAGCTCGCGGCAGGCCTGCTTCAGATAACCGAGCGCCTGGCGCGCGGTGTGCGGATCCAGGCTCGCGACCGGCTCGTCCGCCAGGATCACCTGCGGGCGCTGCGCCAGCGCGCGGGCGATGCCCACGCGCTGCATCTGGCCGCCGGAGAGCGAGTCGGTGCGCTCCTGCGCCTTGTGCGCAAGGCCCACGCGCTCCAGGCATTCCAGCGCCAGCGTCACGTCCGCGGCGCGGAACAGCTGCAGCACCGAGCTCCAGGTCGACACCGCGCCGAGCCGGCCCGTCAGCACGTTCTTCACCACGCTCAGGCGCGGCACCACGTGGTGATGCTGGAACACCATCGCGACGCGGCGTCGCAGCTCGCGGACGTCGACGGCGCGCGAGGCGGACATTGCGTCCAGGCCCGCGATCGTCATCGCGCCGGCGTCCGGCTGCGCCAGCCGGTTCATGCAGCGCAACAGCGTGGACTTGCCCGCGCCCGACGGCCCCAGCACGACGAGGAACTCGCCGGCCTTCGCGTCCAGGTCCACGCCGCGCAGCACGGCGTTGTCGCCGAAGCGCTTGGTGACGCCGCGCAGCGTGATCACTTCATGCTCCGCAGGTCGAGCTTGAGCACCTTGGCCGTGTCGCGCACGACGTCGTAGGCGGCGTCGCTGGTGGGCTGGAAGCCGTTGAGCACGCCCTGGTCGCCCCACTTCACGTCCTTCAGGTTGGCCAGCGCCTTGGCCAGCTTGTCCTTCAACGCGGGATCGAGGTCCTTGCGCCAGACCATCGGCGATTCGGGGATGGGCCTGGACGACCACAGCACGACGAAGTCGTCCTGCTTCACCGTGCCCTTGGCGACGGCGCTGGCGAAGATGCGGTCGGCGACGGCGGCCGCGTCGACCTTCTTGTTGGCGACCGCCAGGATGCTGGCGTCATGCGAGCCGGAGAACAGCACGCGGCCGAACAGCGCGTCCGGGTCGTAGCCCGCCTGCTGCAGTCCGGCCTTCGGGAACAGGTGGCCGGAGGCGGAACTCGGGTCGACGAAGGCGAAGTTCCTGCCCTTCAGCTCGGCGACCGTGTGCACGCCGCTGTCCTTGCGGGCCAGGATCACGCTCTTGTAGGCGCTCTGGCCGGTCTTCCTGGTGACCGCGACCGCGAAGGCCTCGACGTTCGCGACCGAGCTGGCCAGCACGTACGAGAACGGACCGAGGTAGGCCACGTCCAGCTTCTTCGAGCGCAGCGCCTCGATGACGCCGTTGTAGTCGGTGGCCACGAAGGGTTTCACCGTGATGCCGAGCTGCTGCTGCAGCGCGTCCAGCACCTGGCGGCTGGACTCGATCATCGCCTGCGAATCCTCGGCCGGGATCAGCCCGATCGTCAGCGTCTGCTGCTGGGCGGAAGACAGGGCCGGCAGCCCCGCCGCGACAGCGACGGCAGCGGCCAGGACAGCGCGGCGGAGAACGGAGGAGCGGGCTTGGGACATGTGGGCATCCAGGGGTGGTGAGCGGATGCCGCCACTCTATGAATCCAACATGACAGGACATCCATCGATGCCATGTTGAATTCATGACCGAACCATTGAGGCGATCTATGGATGCAGCCGAGGATCAATGCTGGCCGCAGGCGGGGTGCTTCGCCCCCGCGGTGTCGTTCGGCAGGCCCAGGAAGTCCAGCACATGCGGCGTCAGCGCGCCGGTCTGCGGCAGCGTCGTGCCGGTCAGGTCGCCCTGGCAGTAGGCCGGCTTGGTCGGATTGCGATAGCTGTTCGTCAGGATCAGCGCCGCGTCGCGCTCGCCGGCGCTCTGTCCGCCGTGGCCGCTGCCGGACCCGCCATGGTCGGAGACGACGACGATCAGCCACTCCTCCTGGGCGTAGGTCGGCCGGGCGGCAAGCGCGTCCAGGACCTGCTGGATCTGCGCGTCCTCGCCCGCGATCTTCGACTGGTAGAAGGCGTTGAACGGGTCGTAGCTGGCGGCGTGGATGTCCACGTTGTGCAGGTAGTAGAAGATCGCCGTCGGCGGATTCGTCCAGGACAGCCAGCCCTTGACGGTGTCCGTCGCCTGCTGCGAGTTCTTGGCGGCGTTCATGACGACGAAGTCGCTGCCGTCGGCCTTCAGGTTGTGGGTGATGTTGAACCAGTCGCCGACCACCGCCACCGTCGCGGTCGGGTAGCGCTGCTTGAGGCGGTCGAACACATGCGGCTTGCGCAGCGGCAGGCTGGTGTCGTTGCTTGTCACGCCGTGCTGGTCCGCCCAGTAGCCGGTGAAGAGCGTGGCCCAGCCGGGTCCGCTCACCGTGTCCTGCGAACCGCCCGCGAGCACGTTGCGGTGGTAGGCGCCGCTGGCCGCGAGCGCGCTCAGCGCCGGGGTCGACACGCAGCCGGCGCAGAACAGCGCGTCGCCGCGCAGCCCGTCGATGCCGATCACCAGCACATGCTTGCGCCCATTCGGTCCGGTCACCGGATTGGGAACGCCCAGTCCCTGGACCAGCGCGTAGTGGTCGTACGGGTTGCCGGGGTAATCCGTCTTGAGCCCGCCGACATCGCTGGCGCGCTTGTCGCTGAGGTCGCACTGCTGCTGCGTCTTGAAGAAGTCGAAGGAGCGGCACCAGGCGGCGCGGCTCGAGGCGGTGCAGGCGGCGGCGCAATCCTGCGGCGAGACCGCGTTCAGATGCTCCGTGTTATGGCCGGAGATCGCCGCATCGGCGGTCCTGGCGAAGTCCTTCAGCGCGTCGACGTTCAGCGCGTAGTGGTCATACGGGTTGCCGGCGTAGTCCGTCTTCAGGCCGCCGACCTCGCCGGCGCGTGCATTGCTGAGGTCGCAGGCCGCCTGGGTCTTGTCGTAGTCGAAGCTGACGCACCAGGACTTGCGCGCATCGTTCACGCACGCGGCGGCGCAGGCTTCCGGGGTCACGGCGGTCAGGTGCTCGCGGTTGTAGCCCGAGATCGCGGCGTTGATCGTGCGGGTGAACGACGCCAGCGGCGACGGCGCGGACTGGGCGACGGCGACGGGGGCGAGCGCCGCCAGGGCCAGGGCGGCGCCCAGTGCACGCAACGCGGCCGTCTGGCGTTTCAGGGAGGGGAGGAGGGTCATGAGGGCTCCAGGCTCGAACGAGCGGGTTGTGGACAGAAAGCCCCTGCAGCGTAGGAACGTCACGTGACCGTCACTCGATCGAATCAATATCGGGAACCGCACGAAATCATCGAGAGCCTCTATACCCATGTCGGCCGCCAAGCTCCGCGCCTTCCTTGCCGTCGCCCGCCACGGCAGCTTCAGCGCCGCGGCGCGGGCGCTCGGGCTGTCGCAGCCCACGCTGACGACCCAGGTGCAGGGGCTGGAGCAGCAGCACAAGGTGGAGCTCTTCCACCGGCGCGGCCATCGCATCGAGCTGACCTCCGTCGGACATCAGCTGCTGCCGATCGCGCGGCAACTGGCCGCGCTCGAGGTCGAGGCCTACAACCTGCTGCATGACTGCGGCGAATTGACACGCGGGCAACTCAAGCTGGGCGCGGTCGGCCCATTCCACGTCATCGAGATGGTGGACGCCTACCGCCAGCGCTATCCGAAGGTGGATGTGTCGATCCGGCTGGGCAACTCGGCGCAGGTGTTCGGGGACCTGGAGAACTACGTGATCGACGTCGGCGTGCTGGCGCGATTCCATGACGCACCGGGCTTCGAGACGATGGCTTACGCGCGGCACGCGATCATCCTGTTCGTGCATCTCGATCATCCGTTCGCGAAGCAAGAGAGCGTGCCGCTGCAGGCGCTGGAAAACCAGCCGCTGCTGCAGCGCGAGGACGGATCGAGCACCCGGCGCGCGCTGGAGTCGGCGCTGCGGCAGGCGGGCATCGCACCGCGCGTCGCGATGGAGATCGGCAGCCGCGAGGCACTGAGGGAAGCAGCCGCGCGCGGCATCGGCATCGGGGTCGTCTCGGAGGCGGAATTCATTCCCGACGCCCGTTTCCGACCGGTGCGTATCGATGGCGACCCGGCCTTCACCGAGACGCACCTCTACTGCCTCAAGGAGCGTCGTGACAGCTTGCTGCTCACCTCGTTCTTCGACACTGCCACGGGCCTCAAGAATGTCACGCAGTCCTCGGTAGCAAATCCGCTGCAGTAAGGCGACGATGGGGGACGGGAGGTCGCGGGGCTCTGGCGCTTGACGCCAGGGCCCTGCGACCTCGCGGCCAACGCTCACCCGACTCAGGTGGGCGGTCTCCCGAGGACAGATTCCCCTCAGAAACCGGACAGGTTTCTGAAGGGAGGCCCAGGCATCCTGCGCACCTTCGCGCGGGGGGCCTCAAGGCCGTCTGATCCTTGGAATCCATGCAGAACGAGAAAGCCAAGCTCATGGACCGCCGCCAATTCTTCCCCCGTCCTGTCGTCGAGGCGGGCACCAATCGCTGGGACTGGGCGCTGCTGCCGCTGGTGCTGGCGCTGCTGGTGCTGCTGGCCTACGGCGCCGCGCAGATGGCGCGTCCGTTCGCGCTGGGCGATCCGATGCCGCTGTCGCTGGATCCGTCCCACCTGCCCTACTACCTGCTGCGCACCAACCTGCGCATGCTGGCGGCGATGGTGCTGGCGCTGCTGTTCAGCGCGGTCTTCGCGGTGCTCGCGGCCAAGGTCCGCGCCGCCGAGAAGGTGCTGGTGCCGATGCTCGACATCCTCCAGTCCATCCCCATCCTGGGTTTCCTGTCGATCACGGTGACCGGCTTCATCGCGCTGTTCCCCGGCAATCTGCTGGGCGTCGAATGTGCGGCGATCTTCGCGATCTTCACCTCGCAGGCCTGGAACATGGCCTTCAGCCTGTATCAATCGCTGCGCACCGTGCCGTCGGAACTCGACGAAGCCGCGCGCGTGTTCCAGCTCTCGGGCTGGCAGCGCTTCTGGCGGTTGGAGCTGCCCTACGCGATGCCCGGCCTGCTGTGGAACATGATGATGTCGATGTCCGGCGGCTGGTTCTTCGTGGTCGCGTCGGAGGCGATCTCGGTCTCCGACCAGAGCATCAAGCTGCCCGGCGTCGGCTCCTACATCGCCCTGGCGATCGAGGCGCGCGACCTGGGCGCCATCGGCTGGGCGATCGTCGCGATGCTCGTGGGCATCGTGCTCTACGACCAGCTCCTGTTCCGGCCGCTGGTCGCCTGGGCGGACAAGTTCCGCTTCGAGGACAGCGGCACGGACAGCGCGCCCAATTCCTGGATGCTGAACTGGCTGCGTCGCACCTCGCTCACGCGGCGTTCGGCGTCCTGGCTGGTGGACCGGCTCGAAGGCAGCCTGGTGTGGTTCCGCCGGCATCACGACGGCACCTCCATCCGCGCCCGACCGCGCATCGCCAGCGCGACCTGGACCCGCGCCTGGGACGCGGTGGTGGCCGCGGCGGTGATGGTGGCGCTCTACCACCTGATCCGTTTCGTCCACACCGAGGTCGGCTGGTCCGAGGCCGGCCATGTCTTCACGCTCGGCCTGATCACGCTCGTCCGCGTGCTGGTGCTGATCGCACTGGCCGCGCTGGTGTGGGTGCCCGTCGGCATCTGGATCGGCATGAATCCGCGGTGGTCCGGCCGGCTGCAGGCGGTGGCGCAGTTCCTTGCCGCCTTCCCGGCCAACCTGCTGTTCCCGGTGGTGGTCGTGCTGATCGTGCGATGGAAGCTCAACCCGGATGTGTGGCTGTCGCCGCTGATGATCTTCGGCACGCAGTGGTACCTGCTGTTCAACGTCATCGCGGGCGCGTCCAACATCCCCGCCGAGCTGCGACATGCGGCCCGCAACCTGGGCCTGAGCGGATGGCTGAAGTGGCGGCGCTACCTGCTGCCGGCGGTGTTCCCCAGCTTCGTCACCGGAGCGATCACCGCCAGCGGCGGCTCGTGGAACGCGAGCATCGTGGCCGAGTACGTCTCCTGGGGCGACACCACGCTCAAGGCTCACGGCCTGGGCAGCTACATCGCGGAGATGACCGCCAAGGGCGACTTCCCGCGGATCGCGCTGGGCATCGGCGTGATGTGCATCTTCGTGATGGGCCTGAACCACTTCGTCTGGCGCCGCCTGTACCGGCTGGCCGAAGACCGCATGCACCTGTGAACGGTGCAATGTGATCTGTGAACTGCGATCTGTGAGGAGACCGGCATGACCGCATCCATCATCGAACTCCACGGCGTGGGCAAGCGTTTCCGCTCGGCCGATGGTCATCCGCGTCCCGTGCTGGCGGATGTCGACTTCAACCTGCGCGAGGGCGAGATCGTCGCGCTGCTGGGCCAGTCGGGCTCGGGCAAGAGCACGCTGCTGCGGATCATGGCCGGGCTGGTGCCGGCCGACGCGGGTCAGGTGCGGTATCGCGGGCAGCCGTTGTCGGGACCGGCGCGGGGCATCAGCATGGTGTTCCAGTCCTTCGCGCTGTTCCCGTGGCTGACGGTGCAGCAGAACGTCGAGATCGGGCTGGAGGCGCGCGGCGTCGCGAAGGCAGAGCGCGAGGCCAAGGCCGAGGCGGCGATCGCGCTGATCGGCCTGAGCGGCTTCGAGGGCGCGCTGCCGCGCGAACTGTCGGGCGGGATGCGGCAGCGGGTCGGCATCGCGCGGGCGCTGGTGACGGAGCCGGACGTGCTGCTGATGGATGAGGCGTTCTCGGCGCTGGACGTGCTGACCGGCGAACGGCTGCGGGAGGACATCCTGGAGCTGTGGGACGGCGGACACATGCCGACGCGGGCGATGCTGGTGGTGTCGCACAACATCGAGGAGGCCGTGATGATGGCCGATCGGGTGCTGATCTTCGCGAGCGATCCGGGTCGGATCCGATGCCAGTTGGCGGTGCAGCTGCCGCGGCCGAGGGATCCGGAGAGCGCGGATGTGCGGGCCTTGATCGACGAGGTGTATGCGCTGATGACGGCCGGCGCAGCGCGGCCGGCGCGGGCCGCGGGCACGAGCGATGTTGCCGCGAGGCCCGCGCCGCTGGCGGAGCGCCTGCCGGCAGCGGACGTGGCGCGGATGGATGGGCTGCTGGAGCTGCTCGCCGAGCCGCCCTTCGACGGCCGCGCGGATCTGCCGCAGCTGTGCGAGGAGGCGGGGTTGCCGGACTCGGAGTTGCTGCCGGTGGCGCATGCGCTGGCCCTGCTGGGGCTGGCGCAGCTCGACAGCGGGGACCTGCAGCTGACGCCGCTGGGGCGGCGGTATGTCGAAGGCACGCACGGGTTGCGGCGCGATCTCTTCGGCCAGCAGTTGATGGCGCACGTGCCGCTGATCGCGCACATCCGGCACAGCCTGGAGCAGGAGCCCAGCGGGGAGATGCCGGACAAGCCGGTGCTCAGATTGCTGAGCGAGCATCTCGACGATACCGAGGCGGATGCTGTGCTTCAGACGGCGGTGACGTGGGCGCGTCATGGCGAGGTGTTCGAGTACGACTACAACACCGGGGCGCTGCGGTTGCCAACCGGCGACGAGGAAACAGCGACGCGCTGAAGAGGCTTCAGCACTGCCACCGCCGCGGGCCCTCACCCCTGCCCTCTCACGCAGTGCGGGAGAGGGGGTCAGAGGGGGTCAGAGCGGGCGGACCGTTGTGGGTAGAGTCGGATATCGCGTCTTCGAGTGCCCCTCCGATGAAACGCCTTGCCCGCAACCGCTTGAAGTCCTTCAGCGTCGATCGTCTGCTGCGCCACGCGCTGCGGCATTGGGATGCGCAGGAGGGATGGCGTGCGGTCGAGGTTCTGCAGCGACGAGGATCTCCCGCGCTGCTGGCCCGCATCGAGACGCTGAGCGACAGCCCGCGCGTCCGCCGGCGCGCGGTCGGGATGTCGATCGCCGCGCAGCTGATGCGGCGGGAGCACGGCCGCGACGTCCTCTTCGCCGAGCAGCAGACACAGCAGCTCCTGCTGCGCGGTCTGTCCGATCCGCATCACGACGTGGTCCGCGCCGCCGTCGCCGGACTCGGGCAACGGCCGCATGGGGCGAGCGTCCAGGGATTGCTCCGCTTGTCGACGCACCCGGACAGCAAAATGCGATGGCAGGTCGCGGTGGCGCTGGGTTCCTACGAGGAACCGGAAGCGATCGAGGGTTTGATCCGTCTCGCGACGGACCCGTCCGCCGAAGTGCGCGACTGGGCCACCTTCGGGCTGGGCTCGCTGCGCGACGACGACACGCCGGAGATCCGCGACGCCTTGCGCCTGAACCTGCGGGATAGCGACGAGGATGTCCGCGGCGAGGCGCTGGTGGGGCTCGCGCGGCGCGGTGATCACGGCATCGTCGAGGTGCTGATCACGCAGCTCACGCCGGAGTGCCATCTGTACGAGCTGGACGCGGCAGAGGCGCTCGCCGATCCGCGTCTGGTCGAACCGCTGCAGGCGCTCTCCCGTTCAGCGCCGCCTTCATGGACTGCCGTCTGGCAGGCCCACCTGGATGAAGCCCTGGCGGCGTGCTCCACTCAATCCGTACCGGTCGGCACAGAACGCAGCAGCGCTTCCTGAACATCAGCGGCCGCTGTTCTCGGCGGCTCGTCCTTCGAAATCCTCGAAAGATTCGCGCCCTCGTAGGGCTCGTGGACCGGCCCGAGGACGAAGCGGGCTTGGAGCTCGCGCAGCATCACGTGCGGTTCGATACAGCGCACGCCGAGCGCGGCACAGACGTCCGGAATCTTGATCTTCTTCTTGGAGCCCTTGGCCGACTTTTCCAATGTCACGACCGTGTCGCCACGCGCGAGCCCATGGACCACCAGGTACATGTCCGCAGAGTCCATGAATTCAAGTAGCACGGGATCCAGCAGGCGCTGCTTGTTGACCCATTCCTGGAGGGTGTGAATGGCCATGGCCACCGTCTCATCCGCTTCGAGAAAGAAGCCAGGTGACTGCGCGGCAACCCACGGCACGATCACCTCATCGGTCAGTTCGTCACGTACCTGGGTAACGCTGAACAACTGCCCATCGGCCTGGCTGACCGTCAGCCATCGCCAGAAGGCAGGACAGAAATCCATTCCGTAGTAAGTCTTCCGGGCTTCCAAGAACACATTCGCGTCCAGTAGATAGGCCATCTCAAACCTCCAGATCCAGGGAACGACCGATTGCGTCAAACACGTCGGTGGAATGGATGCCCAGCATCCGGAACGCCGACATGAGGGTCGTCGACGTTCCGCCCGTGTTGCAGATCAGCGCCCGGGTGAACGTTCGGCTTGACCGGGTCGCCGCGGCCAGCCAGCCATCGATGGAAGGCATCGATGGAACGACCAGCTTGTTCGCGGCGACATGCCGATGAAGCCGAGCCACGACCTCCCTCGCAACGGCATCGCAGAATCGCGGCATGCTTGCGTCGCTGCGGACCGGAGCAGCCGCAGTACTCACACCCGACTGCCCGAGCCACACCAAGGCAAGGTGCCTGGCAAGCGCCAGGAGTTGATCGTCCTTGCCCTGTCGCTCGTTGAGAACGATCACGGGCGCCAGCTCGTGAGCGAGCGTGAGACCAAGCACCTCCCCCGCATCGGACGGGCCGACTTCGCCCGCCATGCCCCAGGGGCTCGTCATCACGAGAATGCCGGCGGCCTCCGCCATGTCGACTGCGACGTCGAAGAGGTGGTTCCGCGGCTCGGGCCAGAGGGAAGTCCTTCCGCGACTGCCGAGGAAAGCGACGATAGACGCCGCCGTGATGTGCGGGACGCCGTTCACAGTCACGCTGCCGACGAACGAGAGCGGATCCTCCCCGAGTTCGATCAGGTAGTCCTGGTACCACTCCTGCCGCACTTCGAACGGGTGAACCATGGAATCCCAGGAACGCGGACTTCGTGGCAAGGGTGTCGGGATCTCCGGGTGCAAAAGCAGGCGCGGCGGGTTGACCAAGTGTTCGAGAGCCACCCGCTGCGATGGGCCCTTCACGTTCGTTTGCTGCATGGACTCATTGCACTGCGTCTCGTCCTGCAACGCGATCCTCAATTCGTTGGTAGATGCATGCGCAACACCAATCGCAGATAAAGGTTGGCGCGCCTCCATGGATGCCTGATTTGAGCGGTGTCCGATCCCTGGAATCAGTCGGCGATCACGTCCTTGGTAGCGTTCGAAGCGGAGACTGTTGATCGTCGTCAGGCGATCGCGGACCTTCTGCGATCACGCAAATCGGTAGCCTGCTTTCGATCAACGAACGTCCGACGATCCCAAGCGTCGGCGGGGGTCGCCGGGCGCATCCGCTATAGCGTTTTTTTCGAGAAACTGCTTTTCTCTAGCAAAATGAACGCCCCTCTAGCGATTTTCACGTGATGGCGGACGTCCATATTGGCTTTCAGCGACTGGTGGAGCTCTACCAACTCCAACTGGTGCAACCGCTATTCACCCGCAGCCGCATCGGCACGCGTCTGCAACGGGACGAAGCTTCCGGACGGGAAATCAAGACCTGGACCCCTTCGTATCAGCCGGAGGACAGCCTGCGAGGTCACTTCGAGTTCGGCTTGAAATACGAACGCGTCAATCTGGAGTTCTTCTCCCGACTTTTCACGACGATCGATCCGCAGGAGCTTGCCGATTGGGTCCGGCAAGCGAGGCGGATCAGGAAGACCGCGTGAAGCGTTTTGCTGCGGTGATCCAGGAATACAGCGGCCATCTCGAAGACGCGATGGCGCCGACCCACCTCGACATGCTGCAGAAGGCGGTTCTGGGCGATGCGGCGCTGCGGACGGGCGTGCGGCAATCTCCCGTCTTTGTCGGTGAAAGCACGTGCCTGGGGCAGATCGTCCACTACGTCGCGCCCGCCGATGGCGACGTCAAACCGATGCTGGACGCGCTGCGCGAACTGGAGGTGCGCACGCGCGACAGGCCCGGCGTCGCCCGCATCGCGGCCATCTCGTTCGGATTCGTCTATCTGCATCCGCTGGCGGACGGCAACGGCCGTATCCATCGTTTCCTGATCAACCATCTGCTCGCCGGCGACGGCCTGGTCCCGCCTACCCTCATCGTGCCTGTCTCCGCCACGATCGCCGGAACAGCCCGTGCGCGAGCTGAATACGACCAGGTATTGGAGGCAATCTCCAAGCCGTTCATGAAGCGCTACGCCGACGCCTTCCGATTCGGCGAACTGCGGAAATGGCCGGACGGCGTCACGACCGATTTCGAGTTCCTCCAGATCGAGGACGCTGGACATGTCTGGCGCTTCCTGGACCTCACCGAGCACACGCGCTACCTCAGCGCCGTGCTGCGGCAGACCGTCGAGCACGAGATGGCGGAGGAGGCGCAGTTGCTGCGCCAGAACGATCGCGCCCGCGCCGGCATCAAACGTGTCGTCGAGATGCCGGATCACGATGCCGATCGGATCATCCGATCGCTGAAAGAGAGCAACTGGACCGTCAGCAACAAGCTGCGCAAGACCTTGCCCGAAATCTTCCAGGATGACGGCAAGCTCCACGCGCGTCAGGACCGGATCATTGCCGCGGTGAAAGCCGCATTCGAGGACACATGATGCTCCCCCGCATCAGCGAAGAGATCACCTTCCGCAAGCTCGAGATCCTGATCACGTTCCTGGAGAGCGGCAGCCTCGCGCGCGCCGCGGAGCGGCTGGGCACGAGCGCCGTCAGCGTGCACCGCGCGCTGCATTCGCTGGAGGCCGGCACGCGCTGCGCGCTGTTCCGGCTCGAAGGCCGCAACCTGCAGCCCACCGACGCCGCCCATGCGCTCGCCGACGTCGCCCGCGAGATCCTGCAGCGCATGGACGAAGGCATCAACGCCACCCGCGCCATCGCCGGCTACGGTGCGGAACGCATCCGCATCGGCTCGCTGTATTCGCTGACCAGCGGCACCGTGCCGTCCATGATCATGGCGCTCAAGGCGCGCAGGCCCGACGTGCAGGCCGAACTCATCCTCGGCTCCAATGCCGACCTCGTCCAGCGCCTGCGCGACGGCACCATCGACGCCGCCGTCATGGGCCAGCCCGACGCCGCGCCGGAACTGGAAACCCACGCCCTGTTCGAGGACGACGTCTTCTTCGCCGCGCCCGCCCAATCGCCCTACGCCGGGCTCGCCAGCATCGACCTGCGCGATTGCGCCGAGGAACGCTTCGTCAGCCTGCAGGAAGGCTTCGTCACCTACAGCCGCTTCGTCGACGCGTTCCGCATCGCCGGGTTCGAGCCGCAGATCGTCATGAAGACCAACGACATCTTCTCGCTGATGAACCTCGTTGGCGGCGGCATCGGCTGCACCTTGCTGCCCGGCCGCGTGCGCGGCGTGCTGCCGCCCAGCGTCCGACTCATCCCGCTCCAGGAACGCTACGCCGCCGTGCGTCAGACCATCGCGCTGTGTTTCCTGCGCACCCGCGAGCGCGATCCCAACCTGCTCGCGCTGCTGGCGGCCAGCCGCACACTGAAACTCGGCGGACACTGACCCGGAAAACCGATCCCCCTCGGGTATCCCCTTCCCTCGCCCGCGGACACAGCCGCGCTTCAGGCGACGTCCACCGCCAACCATTCCGTTCCCCGTAATCGTCCCGCGCGCCGGTTGATTGATCGGGCGGCGCCCCGCCCGTAACTTCCGCCTCCATGGACCGCATCCCCATGGACACCAAGGCCCGCGACCGCGCCGCCCGGCTCGCCGCGGCCCGCGACGCGCTCGGCACGCGACTGGCGGGACGACACGTCGAGACCGACGCCGTCGTCGACCTGCTCCACGCCGTGCTCAAGCCCGGTGACCGCGTCTGCCTCGAAGGCAACAACCAGAAGCAGGCCGACTTTCTCGCCAAGGCGCTGGTCCGCCTGTCCCCCGATCGCGTCCACGACCTGCACATGGTCCAGTCGGTGCTCGCGCTGCCGGAGCACCTCGATGTCTTCGAGCGCGGCATCGCCGGGCTGCTCGACTTCAGCTTCTCCGGCCCGCAGGGCGCCCGGCTGGCCAGGCTGCTGTCCGCCGGACGCCTGAAGATCGGCGCGATCCACACCTACCTGGAGCTCTTCGCCCGCTACTTCGTGGACCTGACGCCCAAGGTCTCGCTGATCGCCGCGCATGCCGCCGATGCGCAGGGCAACCTCTACACCGGCCCCAACACCGAGGACACGCCCGCGATCGTCGAGGCCACGGCCTTCTCCGGCGGCATCGTCATCGCGCAGGTCAACGAACTGCTGCCCGAAGGCACCGCCCTGGCCCGCGTCGACGTGCCCGCCGACTGGGTCGACTTCGTCGTGCGCGCGCCCACGCCCAACGTCATCGAGCCGCTGTTCACCCGCGACCCCGCGCAGATCAGCGAGATCCAGGTACTGATGGCGATGATGGCCATCAAGGGAATCTACGCCGAGTACGGCGTGCAGCGCCTCAACCACGGCATCGGCTTCGACACCGCCGCGATCGAGCTGCTGCTGCCGACCTACGGCGAGTCGCTCGGGCTGAAGGGAAAGATCTGCCAGCATTGGGCGCTGAACCCGCACCCGGCGCTGATCCCGGCGATCGAGGCGGGCTGGGTTGAGTCGATCCATTCGTTCGGCTCCGAGCTCGGCATGGAGGACTACATCCGCGCCCGCTCCGACGTCTTCTTCACCGGCCCCGACGGCAGCCTGCGCAGCAATCGCGCATTCAGCCAGGCAGCCGGGCATTACGCCTGCGACCTGTTCATCGGCTCGACGCTGCAGATGGACCTGATGGGCAACAGCTCGACGGCGACGCTGGGCCGCATCGCCGGCTTCGGCGGCGCGCCCAACATGGGCGCGGACGCGCGCGGCCGCCGCCACGCCAGCCCCGCCTGGCTGAAGGCGGGCGAGGAGGCGCGCGGCCACCTGGGCGGCGCCGCCGCCACGCCGCGCGGCCGCAAGCTCGTGGTGCAGATGGTGGAGACCTTCCGCGAGCACATGCAGCCCGCGTTCGTCGACCACCTCGACGCCTGGGAACTGCAGCGCCAGGCCGGCATGGACCTGCCGCCGATCATGATCTACGGCGACGATGTGACGCACGTCCTGACCGAAGAAGGCATCGCCAACCTGCTGCTGTGCCGCAGCGACGAGGAACGCGAACAGGCGATCCGCGGGGTCGCCGGCTACACCGCCGTGGGGCTGGGGCGCGACCGCCGCGCCGTTGAGAACCTGCGCGACCGCGGCGTGATCAGGCGCCCAGAGGACCTGGGCATCGACCCGCGCCACGCCACGCGCAACCTGCTCGCCGCGCGCGGCATGCGCGACCTGGTCCGCGCCTCCGGCGGTCTGTACCAGCCGCCCAAGCGCTTCCGCAACTGGTGAGCCGCCGCGCGATGCAAGACAACCAGAGAGACAAGCCATGACGCCCCTCCCACCGGGTCTCGAGACCCTGGACTTCCGATTCGCCGGCTCGCACGCGCTGAGCGGCTTCGCACCGGTGCTGGTCGGCGTCGTCGGCTCCGGCAACCTCGAGGTGATGCTCGAACCGGAGGCCGGCGCCGACTGCGCCGTCCGCGTCCAGACCTCCGCGCGAGGTTTCGCCTCGATCTGGCAGGCGGTGCTCGACGACTTCCACCGCCGCCACGACCTCGCCGGCGTGCGCGTGTCCATCAACGACATGGGCGCCACGCCGGCGGTCGTCAGCCTGCGGCTGGACCAGGCGGTGCAGGAGCTGCGGCCATGACGGCGACCTCCTACGCCGAGTGCGCCGCCCGCGAGCGGCTGGCGCTGCTGCTCGATCCCGGCAGCTTCCACGAATGGCTGCCGCCGCAGGAACGCGTGATGAGCCCGCACCTCGCGCAGCTCGGCGTGCCATCGGCCTTCGACGACGGCGTCGCGGTCGGGCGGGCCGCGCTCGCCGGCCGGACGATCTTCGTCGCCGCGCAGGAAGGCGCCTTCATGGGCGGCGGCGTGGGCGAGGTCCACGGCGCGAAGCTGGTCGGCCTGTTGCGCCGGGCCCAGCGCGAGCGGCCCGCCGCCGTGCTGCTGCTGCTCGATTCCGGCGGCGTGCGTCTGCACGAGGCGAACGCGGGACTCATCGCCGTCTCCGAGGTCATGCGCGCGGTGCTGGACGTGCGCGACGCCGGCATCCCGGTGATCGGCCTCATCGGCGCGGCCAACGGCTGCTTCGGCGGCATGGGCATCGTGGCGCGATGCACCGACTTCGTCGTCATGAGCGACCTCGGCCGGCTCGCGATGTCCGGACCGGAAGTCATCGAAGCCTCCAACGGCGTCGAGGAGTTCGACGCCCGCGATCGCGCGCTGGTCTGGCGCACCACCGGCGGCAAGCACCGCTGGCTGAGCGGCGACTGCGACGCGCTCGTCGAGGACGACGTCGCCGCCTTCCGTCGCGCCGCGATCGCGGCGATGGACTCGCTGCCGACCTCGCGCCCCGTCACGATCGAGGCCTTGGAGACGGAGCACGCGCTGCTCGCCCACCGGCTGTCGCTGCTCGACGCGGCGGTGACCGGCGACGACGCGCAGGCGCTGTGGACGCGGCTCGGCGTCGCGCAGGCCGCGCAGGTGCCCGACCTGGACGTCGCCGACGTCGTGCCCTTGCGCACGCTCGCCGCCGCGCCGCAGACCGTGCAGCGGTTGCACGGCTGAACGGCTGAACGGCTGAACGGCTGAACGACGAGCCTCGAAGGAGATCCGAAGATGGACTGGAAGACCTTGGCCGCCACGCTGTTCGGCTCGGACCGCGAGCTGACGCTGGAGGGCGATTTCCTGCACGGCACGGTCGAGCTCGACGGCCAGCCGCTGACCGTCGTCGGCACGACGAACCATGCGCCGATCGGCGTGACGCTGGCGCTCGCGCAGGCGCGGGTCGTGCTGGACACGATGAGCCGCCACCCCGGCCGGCCGATCCTGCTGCTGATCGACACGCAAGGCCAGCAGTTGCGGCGGCGTGATGAGCTGCTCGGCATCAACCGCGCGATGGCACACCTGGGCATGACGATCGACCTGGCGCGGCGCCGCGGACATCGCGTGCTCGGGCTCGTGTACGACCAGGCGCTGTCGGGCGGCTTCATCACCTCGGGCCTGATCGCCGACGCCTGCGACGCGTTGCCGGAGGCCGAGATCCGCGTGATGCGCATCCCGGCGATGTCGCGCGTGACCAAGCTGCCGGAGGAGATGCTCACCGCGCTGTCGGAGACCAATCCGGTGTTCGCTCCCGGCGTCGACAACTACGTCGCGATGGGTGGCGTGCGGCGACTCTGGACCGGCGACCTGCAGGCCGCGCTGCGACAGGCGCTGGCCGACGCGCCCGCCGAGGACCGTCGCGCGATCGACGGCGCGGCGCGCGGCGGACGCCGGCTCGCGGCCGACGTGATGCAGCGCGTGCTCGACGCCGCCTGACGCCGCCTGACGCCGCGCTGGACCGCGCCTGAACCGGACTCCGCCATGGCCCGCCTTCATCGCCATCAACTCGTGCACTTGACGCCCGCGGCATGGGAGCGCTTGCGCGCGACCGCGCGCGACGCCGTCGAGCGCGAGTGCCTCACGCTGTGGGCCTCGCGCGGACTGCCGCTGGTGGTGACGCAGCAGCGCTGCGACGCGGGCGGCGACCCGGACTGGATCGCGATGGGACTGTCGGCGCCGCTGCGCTGGGAATCGCGCCGCATCGGCGTGAGCGTCGCCCGCGGCGAGGTGATGTTCTTCGACGAGTTCCCCGCCGCGCGCACCGTGTCCAAGCTGCTGCCGTCGCCGGCCCGCGTCGCCTGGGACACGCTGTGCCGCACGATGCTCGCCTGCGGCGTCCAGCCGCGCGTGTACGGCAGCTACGGCTGGCAGGCGCTGTCGACGATGGTCCATGTGCGGGCCGACTCCGACGCGGACCTGTGGATCGGCGTCACCGACGCCGGCCAGGCAGATCAGATCGCCGCGCTGCTGGCCGGGGCCGAGATCCCCGGCCTGCGCCTCGACGGCGAACTGGTCTTCGACGGCGACAACGCCGTGTCCTGGCGCGAGTGGCTCACCTGGCGGTCGGGCGGCGTGCGTTCGATCCTGGTGAAGTCCGTCGGCGGAAGCCGGCTCGCGACCGAGCTCGGCCACATCGTCCGCGACGTCAAGGCGGCGGCATGAACCTCGGCAACGTCGGCGACGGCAACGGCAACGGCAGCGGCGCCATCGAGGCCATCGGTCGTGCGGCCGCGGCCGCGCTCCACGACGAGCTGGCCTTGTCGCCCAAACCCGGACTGGTCACCTTCACCAGCAACGGCAGTCACGGCGACATGGATGCGCGGACCTTCATGCGCAGCATCTCGTCGCTGCGGCCGTACTTCGTCCGCATCGCCCGCCTCGGCGCGAACGGCGCCGGATTCCCCGAACTCGAACGCGCCGGCATCGACGCCGAAGCCCGGATGCTCGAAGCGACGGGCGGCGTCAACACGCACCGCGGCGCGATCTTCCTGCTGGGTCTGCTCTGCGCGTCTGCCGGCGCCATCGTCGTCACGCATCGGCGACTGACGCCAGAGTCCCTGCGTACGACGCTCATCGAGCGTTGGGGCGACGCACTGCAACGCCGTGCGTCCCGTCCCTCCAAACTGCCAGGCGGTATCGCCGCACGCCGGCTGCAGCTGCGCAGCGCATCCGAGGAGGCCGCGCTCGGATTCCCGGCCGTGTTCGAAATCGCGATTCCGGCGATGCGTTCGGCCCTTCGGCGCGGGCTGTCGCGCGAGCACGCGCAGCTCGACACGCTCTTCCATCTCATGGCCGCGCTGGAGGACAGCAACCTCGCGCATCGCGGCGGCCTCGACGGTCTTCGCTTCGCTCAGCGCGCGGCACGCCGGTTCATTGAAATCGGCGGCGCCGCGGATCCCGACGCCCTCGCGCGCGCCGAGGCGATCGCCGCCGACTTCGAGGCGCGTCGCCTGTCGCCCGGCGGATCCGCCGACATGCTGGCCGCCGTATGCTGGATGCGCCGGATCGGGGCCCTCAGCGCGATCGATGTCGCCGCGGTGGCCGCTGTCGCGGATTCGGCGGATTCGGCCGATTCGGCGGATTCAGCCGATGTGGCCGCTGTGGCCGCTGTGGTCGACGTGGTGCCGGCACGCCTCGCTCTGCCGTGAGCGTCGTTGTCGTCTTCAGCGGTCAGGGGAATCAGCATCCCGCGATGCTGCCTTGGCTGGACGACGATGCCTCGCTGTCGTCCATGAACACGCGACTCGGCGTCCCCGACTGGCGTGCGGCGCTTGCCGATTCCGCATGGGCGCGTACGAACGCGCACGCGCAAGTGCTGATCACGACGACAGGGCTCGCCGCGTGGTCGCAGATCGCATCGCGTTTGATGTCCGCATCGATAGCGATCGACGGCATCGCCGGCTACAGCGTCGGCGAGATCGCCGCGTGCGCCGCCGCGGACGTGATCGATGCTGAACACGCGATCCGGCTCGCGGCCCAGCGCGCGACGTTCATGGACGATGCGAGCCGGTCGCTCGCGGGCGGCCTCTGCGGTGTGACCGGCATCGCGGCGGCGGAGGTCGAAGCCGTCCTCCTAGAAACGTCCGTGAACATCGCGATCCGCAACGGCGACGACTCCGTCGTCATCGGCGGTCCGCTCGGCGAGGACGCGCTCGATGCCGTCGAAGCGACGCTGGCCGCGCGAGGCGCTCGCTGCACGCGGCTCGCGGTCTCCGTCGCCTCGCACACGCCGCTGATGCGCTCGGCGGCGAAGGCGTTCGGCAACGCGTTATCGGCGGCCAGCCTCCGCGCTCCGACGCTCGCACTGTTCGACAGCGACGCCAATCGCGTCTGGACCGCCGACCAGGCGCGGACCGGTCTCGCGCGTCAGATCGACCACACCGTGCGATGGGACGAGGTCATGGATCAGCTTGCCGCGCGCGGGCCGTCCTGCGTGCTGGAGATCGGCGGCGGTCAGGCGCTCGCGCGGCTCTGGCAGCAGCGGCATCCGTCGACTCCGGCGCGCTCCGCCGATGAGTTCCGCACGCTCGACGGCGTGCTCGCCTGGATCGAGCGCTGCTCGTCATGAGACGTGCCGTCATGCGTGGCGTGTGGATCGGCAAGAGGTCCGCCGCATGGGTTCTCCACCGATCGTTGCAGTGCGCGTAACGGTCCGATCGGAAGCTTGATTGAAGCGCCCACGCGCGCTCGATACCGTGCATGCCATCGAGAAACGATGCGGCCGGCGCTCGACACGCCGGACCGCCACAACAGGAGACAACGATGAGCATTCACTGGATGGCGATCCTTCCGCTCGCGGCGATGTTCGTCGTGGCCACGGCCTTGCCGATCAACATGGGCGTGCTGGCTTTCGTGGGTGCCTTCCTCGTCGGCACGCTCGCCGCGGGCATGAGCACCAAGGCCATCATGGCCGGCTTCCCCGCCGAACTGTTCCTGACGCTCGCGGGCATCACCTACCTCTTCGCGCTGGCGCAGAACAACGGCACGATCGACTGGCTGGTCCGGCTCGCGGTACGCGCCGTGCGCGGTCGCATCGCGGCGATCCCGTGGATCATGTTCATGGTCGCGGCGCTGCTGACCTCGGTCGGCGCCGTCAGTCCGGCGGCCGTCGCCATCATCGCGCCCATCGCCCTGGGATTCGCCGCGCGGCACGGCATCAACCCGCTGATGATGGGCCTGATGGTGATCCACGGCGCGCAGGCGGGCGGTTTCTCGCCGATGAGCATCTACGGCGGCATCACCAACAAGATCGTCGCCAAGGCGGGCCTGCCGCTCAGCGAGATCACGACCATGCTGGCGAGCTTCGGCGTCAACTTCGCGGTGTCGCTGGGGCTGTTCGTCGCGCTCGGGGGACTGCAGCTGATGCGGCGCGGCCGCGTCACGGACGACGGTGAGCTGGCACCGATTCCACCGGTCGCGCGGGCGCAGGGCGGACCGCAGGTCTTCGGCGATGCGGAGGCGGCGTCGTACGGCGAGGGCCGCCGCGTCGCGGCGAGCCAGTCGTCGATGCTGGGGCAGGTCCAGACGCAGACCTTCCGGGACACCGGTCCGCACCAGGTGATCACCGCGCTGGGGCTCCTGCTGCTGGCGGTGCTGACGCTGGGCTACAAGCTGGACATCGGTTTCGTGTCGATCACGATCGGTCTGGTCCTGAGCCTGATGCAGCCGCGGCTGCAGAAGAGCGCGCTGGGTCAGGTCTCGTGGCCGGAAATCATGCTGATCGTCGGCGTGAGCACATACGTGGGCGTGATGGAGAAGATGGGCACGATCGACTACGTCGGCCACAGCGTCGCGAATCTCACGTCACCGCTGATGGCGGCGCTGCTGCTGTGTTTCGTCGGCGCGGTGGTCTCGGCCTTCGCGTCGTCGACAGCGGTGCTGGGATCGCTGATCCCCTTGGGTGTGCCGTTCCTGACCGGCGACAACTCGACGATGGCGATCGGCTTCATCGCGGCGATGGCGGTGTCGTCGACGATCGTGGACGTGAGTCCGTTCTCCACCAACGGGGCCTTGGTGCTGGCCAATGCCAAGGGCGTGGACCGCGACCGCTTCTTCCGTTTGCTGCTGCTCTACGGTGTCGCGGTGACGCTCATCGCGCCGGTGGTGGTGTGGGGGCTCTTCGTGGTGCTGTGACGTGACGGAGAGCTTGGCCGGTGCCGGCGGGGAAGCCGAGCGTTCAAGACTGACTTGAGCGCCGTCTGTCTGAGTGCAGTGAGCCGCAGGCGAACGGAACGAGTTGGCGCGACCTCGCGAGGCGTGAGCCGCCGGTGCCGGCCAAGCTCGCGCGCTCGTTCTTCAGGCGTCGACGAACGCTGCTGCGATCATTTCTCCGGCGTTAATGGGCCAGGGTTCATCGACGCGCGGGGTGTAGATCATTTCGCCGGCGCGGATGGCGGATCCGGTGAGCACGCAGATGCCGTCGCGTTTGGACGGGACCATGTCCCAGATCTGGTAGCCGTAATGGCAGGCGCCTGGATCGGACCAGGAGATGGCGGCCGTGCGCGGTGTCGGGCGGTCCAGCACGTGGATGGTCGGTGCCGTCTTGAACTGCCGCGCGGAGGGGGTTGGCGGCGCGGAGGGGATGCCGCCGTTGCCCAGCCACGCCACTGTGCGCAGCCAACCGTCGTGGGACGGATCGCTTGCGAGATCCCTGTACATGCGACACCGCCTTTCTCATCCGCCGGACAATCGGCGTCAAAGCCTGAAATAATTCAACGCGTGATGAATATAACAAAGGCCGGGCGATCGATGGACAAGACCCCGAAGACTGGCGGGACGCCGCGAAGGCGCGGGCGGCCGAGCGCGGACTGTGCGCAAGGCGCGGACAACCTGCTGCGTACCGCGCGGCGGATCTTCGCGCTGCGCGGCTACGAAGCCGCGAGCGTGCGCGAGATCGCGCGCCAGGCCGATGTCGACCCGGCGCTGATCGCGCATCACTTCGGATCGAAGGAAGCGCTGTGGCTGGCGGTGGTCGAGCAGATCAAGGTGCTGATGGACCCGATGCTGCAGACTGCCAGGGACTTGGGCGGCGACGTCTCGCTGGGGCCGCGCCAGCGCGTCGAGCGCTGCATGCTGTCCTTCATCGACCGTGTGTTCGAGCACCCCGACATCGGCATCTTCTTCTCCACCGCCGCGACCGAGGAAGGCGAGCGGCTGAACGTGCTGGTCGACACCATCGTGCGCCCCTTCCACGATGTCTGCCTGCCGCTGTTCAGCGACGCGATGGACGCCGGCGAGTTGCACCGCTGCGATCCCGCGCTGCTGTTCTCGGTGCTGATGAACGGCATCAGCAAGACCGTCGCCTACGCGCATGTGATGCGGGCGGTGTCGACGCTGCCGGACGACCCGGCGCGCTTCAAGCGCGAGCTGACGGACATCACGCTGCATCTGTTGCGCTGAGCATCGGATCGTCTTTCCTTCCCGGGCGGGATACACAGGCATACGAAAGCCGTATCGCCGATCGACGGGTGCCCGAAGAATCCGCTCCATCGCAGCATGCCGCTGTTTGCCTGGAAAGGATCCACCGTGTCACCGACCACCCGACGTTCCCTGTTCCCCTTGCTGCTGGCCGGTGCGTCCGCCGTGGCGGCCGTGACCCTCTCGCTTCCGCCGATGGCGTCCGATGCGGCGGCGGCATCGCTCTTCGGCGGCGCGGGGATGGACGGAAAACCGGCGCCCGCCTTCAGCGGCATCGACCACTGGATCAACAGCCCGCCGCTGAAGATCGACGAGTTGCGCGGAAAGGTGGTGCTGGTGGACTTCTGGACCTACACCTGCATCAACTGCCTCAACCAGCTGCCCTACGTGAAGGCCTGGCACGAGAAGTACAAGGACCAGGGACTGGTGGTCGTCGGCGTGCATTCGCCGGAGTACGACGAGGAACGTTCCACCGCCGGCCTCAAGGACGCGATCGCGCGTCTGGGCATCCGCCACGCCGTCGCGCAGGACAACGACTTCAAGACCTGGAAGAGCTACAGCAACCGCTACTGGCCGGCGATCTACCTCATCGACAAGCAGGGGAAGATCGTCTACTCCCACTTCGGTGAAGGTCAGTACCAGCAGACCGAGGCGCAGATCCAGGCGCTGCTGAAGCAGCAGGGTTGATCGATGGAGAGGGCGCGACGCTCAATCGCGACCCTCTACCGCCATGGAGAGTACGTAGCCCTCGCTGCGCACCGTCTTGAGGTACTTCGGCTCGCGCGCATCGTCCCGCAGCCGCTGGCGGATGCGACTGACGAGCAGGTCGATCGACCGTTCGAAGAGCTCGGCCTCGCGGCCCTGCGTGAGGCTGAGCAGCTGGTCCCGGCTCAGGACACGCTGCGGATGGTCGAGGAAGACGCGCAGCAGCCGGTACTCCGCGCCGCTGAGCGGCACCACGGTCCCCTGCTGGTCGACCAGATGCCGCTCGATCGTGTCGAGCACCCACTCGCCGAACGCCAGCCGCGGCGACTCGTCGGTCGAGCGCATGTTGGGCGGCAGCATGCGCGCGCGGCGCAGCACGGATTTGATCCGCGCCAGCAGCTCGCGCGCCGCGAAGGGCTTGGCGAGGTAGTCGTCGGCGCCCATCTCCAGGCCGAGGATCCGGTCCGCCTCGTCGCCGCGCGCCGTCAGCATGATCACCGGCGTCGCCTTGTGTTTTCCCGCGCGCAGGTCGCGGCACAGCGACAGGCCGTCCTCGCCCGGCAGCATCAGGTCGAGGATCACCAGGTCCACCGGCGTGCCGGTCTCCAGCGCGATGCGCATGTGCCGGCCGGTCGGCACGGCCGTCACCTTCAGGCCGTTGCGGGTCAGGTAGGTGGTGAGCAACTCGCGGATCTCGCGGTCGTCGTCGACGATCAACACATGATCCTGGGTGGGGGTGGACGTCTGCATGGGGTGAGGCTTCGGACGGGATGAGCGCAATGTACCGGCCCGGCCCCCGCCGCTGGTACGGACAGGCAATGTTGTGTCTCCGGGGCGGGACACGGATACACGCCAATACAAAGGTACCCACAAGCGGAGCGCGCGGGCCTATAAACCGGCCTGCGGGATTCGCCGCCAACAACGCTTCGGAGATCCTCGTGAGCCGCGTCATCGACTACTTCTTCGCCCCGCACAGCCCCTGGACCTACCTCGGCCATGAGCGTTTCGCCGCCATCGCGCGCAAGGCCGGCGCCACCGTGCGGCTGATCCCCGTCGACCTGCTCAAGCTGTTCGCCGTGTCCGGCGGACTGCCGCTGCCGCAGCGGCCGCCGCAGCGCCAGGCTTACCGACTGCTGGAGCTGCGGCGCTTCTCGCAGCATCTCGGCATGCCGATGAATGTCGAGCCGACGTTCTTTCCGGTCGCGCCGCACAAGGCGGCACGGCTGATCATCGCGGTCGACCAGGCCGACGGCGCGGACGCCGCGATGCGCCTGACCGGCGCGCTGCTGCGCGCGGTCTGGGAGCAGCAGCGCGACATCGCCGACGACCTCACGTTGACCGCCCTCCTCGGCGAGCAGGGACTGCCCGCCGAGCGCCTGACGCGCGCCGCGGAGGACGACATCGGCGCGCAGTACGACGCCAACACGCAGCGCGCGATCGACGCCAGCCTGTTCGGCGCGCCGAGCTACGTCATCGACGGCGAACTCTTCTGGGGCCAGGACCGCCTGGACTTCGTCCAGCGCGAACTGGCGAACGCGAACACCAACGCATGAGCCGCTCGCCCGCATCGACTGCGTCGGCCACATCGGCCGCGGCATCGGCCGCAACCTCGATCAAGACGCGCCGTTTCGGCCCGCGCACGCTCTTCGCGCGCGTGTTCTGGCTGATGGTCGTCGGCATCGCGATCGCGCAGGCGCTGGCCTACGTCGCGATCCGCCAGGAGCGTTCGATGGCCCTGCGGGCGCTGATGATGTCGGGCGTCGAACGCGACATCGCCACCGGCGTCGCGGTGCTGGACCGCCTGCCGGCGGCGGAACGCGCCGACTGGCTGAAGCGCCTCGAGCGCCCGAACTACCGCTTCGCGCTCGCCGACGAACTCGATCCGACAGCCGGGCCGGTGGAACGGACCGACTTCAACGGCCCCTTCGTCGACGCGCTGGTGCAGGCAATGCAACCCTTCCGCATCGAACGCGCCGTGCAGCTCGGCGTCAAACGCTATCAACTGCTGGTGCGCCTGAACGACGGCGCCGCGGTGACGGTGCACGCGCAACGCGTCGACATGCCCATCCCCGAATGGGTGATGTGGGTGCTGGGCGCACAGCTCATCGTGCTGGCGGTGTGCAGCTGGATGGTGGTGCGACTGGTGACGCGTCCGCTGAAGACGCTGGCGTCGGCGGCGGACGACCTCGGTCCGGACCTGTCGCCCACGCTGATCCCCGAGGAAGGTCCCGCCGAAGTCGCGCACGCCGCGCGCGCCTTCAACGCGATGCAGCAGCGCATCGCCGGCTACACGGCGGAGCGGGTGGAGATCCTGGCCGCCATCTCGCACGACCTGCAGACGCCGATCACGCGCATGCGCCTGCGCGCCGACCTGATGAACGACGAGGAACTGCGCGGCAAGTTCCACCACGACCTGCACGCGATGCAGGTGCTGGTCCGCGAAGGGGTGACCTACGCACGCACGCTGCACGGCACGTCGGAAGTGCCGGCCCGGCTGGACGCCGATGCGCTGCTCGCGAGCATCGTCGGGGACTACCAGGACGCCGGGGAGGCGGTGACGCTGGCTGGCGAGGCCGGGACGCCGATCATGGCGCAGCCGCAGGCGCTGAAGCGGATCCTGGTCAACCTGATCGACAACGCGCTGGCGTTCGGCGGCCAGGCCGAGATCCAGGTGACGCGCAGCGGCGCGGGAAATCCGGGAGGCGCGCAAGACCCGACCCATCGCCTCACGATCGCGGTGCTGGACCGGGGACCGGGGATCCCGGACGACCAGTTGCAGGCGGTGTTCAAGCCCTTCCACCGGTTGGAGACTTCGCGCAACCGCGACACCGGCGGCACCGGCCTCGGTCTGGCGATCGCGCTGCAACTCGCCACCGCCATGGGAGGGAACTTGTCCCTCCACAACAGGACGGGCGGGGGGCTGGAAGCCCGACTCACCCTCCCCGCCTCGTTGGCCTGACACTGTCCACGGCTTCTGTGGACAACTCTGTTGGCTCAACGGGCAGGGATGCTGCAAGCCGTTGATTCCTCACGGAATTCATTGCGATGCCGCGAAATGAGGCAGCGGCTCAAACGGGCCATCCGAGGCATCCATCGAAGGTCGCCAGACTGTCCCTGCGAACTGTGGATAAGTCTGTTGGCTGCCTTTGCAGGGGCGACACAAGTCGTTGTTTCAGAAGGGAAACGCTTGCCGTGCTTCAAAACAAGGCAGGCCGGAGACCGGGGCGGTTGGCGACCAGCCGGCCTTGACTCGACAGTACACCACGGTGGGCAAACTTCGTTCCACCTCGGCAGTTGCTCACAGTGCCCACCGGTTGTGCACCGGGCGGCCAGACTGTCCACGGCCTCTGTGGACAAGTCTGTTGGCTGCCCGGGCAAGGATGCTGCAAGTGCTTGTCGTGGCAGGGAAATGCTTGCAATGCTGCGGAATGAGGCAGGCCCTCCCCGGAGGGATGGCCTCAGACGATCCGGAGGCCCAGGTTCGGCAGGCCGTCGATGTGGCAGTCGATGACGTCGCCCTTCACCACCGGGCCGACGTTCTCCGGGGTGCCGCTGTAAATGATGTCGCCGGGCTTGAGCTCGAAGGCGCGCGAGAGCTGCGAGATCTGCTCGGCGACGCTCCAGATCATCTGGCTCAGATCCGCGTCCTGCTTGGTCTGGCCGTTGACCTTGAGCCAGATCGCGCCCTTGGACGGATGACCGCCGACTCGCTCGACCGGGTGGATCGGACCGATGGGCGCCGACCGGTCGAAGCTCTTGCCGATCTCCCACGGCTTCTTCTGGTCGCCCATGCCGCGCTGCAGATCGCGGCGCGTCATGTCCAGGCCGATCGCGTAGCCGAACACGTGCTGGAGCGCCTGCTCCGTCGTGATGTCGCGACCGCCCTTGTTGAGCGCGGCCACCAGTTCGCATTCGTAGTGGTAGTTCTTCGTCAGCGTCGGGTACGGGTGATCGGCGACGGTGCCGGGCGCGACGTTCTGGATCGCGTCGGTCGGCTTCTGGAAGAAGAACGGCGGTTCGCGGGTCGGGTCGCTGCCCATCTCCCGCGCGTGCGCCGCGTAGTTGCGGCCGATGCAATAGATGCGGCGCACCGGGAAACGCTGGTCGCTGCCGACGATGGGGATCGTCGTCTGCGGAACGTCGAACGGCGTTCGGGTCGTCCCGGCCGTCGCGGAGGTCGTATCGGCCTGGCCCGGCAGCGCGCAGCCGGCCACGGCGCCGGCGGCCATCGCGGCCGAGGTGTTGAGCAGGGAACGTCGGTCCATCGCGGTCTCCTTCGAGGTTGAGTTGTCCGACGCGGCACGCCCCTGGAAAGCTGACGGACAGCCGCGGCCGGACGAGCGTAGGCGCCTGCCTGCGGCAACGCTTCCACGTTTCCCCTTGAAGTGAGACAGACCGGGCGAGACCCGCACGCCGACGCCGGATCAGGCGCGGCGCAATCAGGCGCCTCTGGATCAGGCGCCGCTGTGGGCCGCGAGTTCCACGACCATCCGCAGACTCCTCAGCACCGCCGCGGGATCCTCGGCGTACTGCGCCTGCACGATCGCCCCATCGACCGCGACGGACAAGGCCGCGGCGATCTTCTTCCGCTGCCGCGACGCGGGCAGCAGCCCGGCGATCGCATCGGTCATGTCCTGCTTGTGGCGACGGGTCGCCTCGACCACCTCGGGCAGGGTCGGGCCCATCTCGCCCACGCCGTTCAGGAAAGCGCAGCCGCGGTACTCCCCGAGCGCCTGACCGCCGAACCACTCGGCCATCGCCGGCACCAGCGCACCGACGCCCGCGCGCCCGTCCGTCTCCTTGGTCGCTGCGCCGTGCCGTTCGAGCGCCCCGTTGAACCAGGCCATCCACCGTCCGTGCCGGAGATCGAGGTAGGCCAGGATCAGATCGTTCTTGCTCGGGAAGTGCCGATAGAAGGTGACCTTCGTGACGCCCGACGCCGCGATCACGCGGTCGATGCCTGTCGCGCGGATGCCCTCCGCGTAGAACAGGTCGTGGGCGGTTCGCAGGATGCGCTCGCGGGCGGGGAGTTCGCCGATGTCCACGCCAAGGTCGATGTCGTTCATGCGGATATTGTAGACAGACCTGTCTACATGCACCAGAATCCAACCCAGGTAGACAGACTTGTCTACCTGAACCGATCTGACCCGTTCCAAGAAAGGACCCCGACCATGGACACCCGCCCGCCCCTGCCGCCGTACACCCGCGACACCGCGATCCAGAAGATCCGCCTGGCCGAAGACGGCTGGAACAGCCGCGACCCGGCGCGCATCGTGCTGGCCTACAGCCCGGACACGAAGTGGCGCAACCGGGCCGAGTTCCCGCAAGGCCGTGAACAGGCGCAGGCGCTGCTGGAACGCAAGTGGACGCGCGAGCTGGACTACCGCCTGATCAAGGAACTGTGGGCTTTCGAGGGCAACCGCATCGCCGTGCGCTTCGTCTACGAATGGCACGACGACGCCGGCAACTGGTTCCGCAGCCACGGCAACGAGAACTGGGAGTTCGACGCGCAGGGTCTGATGACGCATCGCCACGCGAGCATCAACGACCAGCCGATCAAGGCCGAGGACCGCAAGTTCCATTGGCCGCTGGGCCGGCGGCCGGACGACCATCCTGGATTGACCGAGCTCGGCCTGTAAGCCGGACAGGCACAGACGTTGCCGAGGTGGGGCTCCAAGGAGCCCACCTCATGAATGACCTGACCCCCAACGCGGTGCGCCGGCGCGCACCGCGGGCCGCGCTCGCCGCGCTGCTCTCGGCCCTCACCTTCCTGCCCGCCCTGTCCGCCCACGCCGCGGACGACGCGTCCGACAGCTCGTCGTGGCGGCCGAGCCGCTTCTTCCTCCAGGTCGGCGCCTACGACAAGGTGCAGTCCATCGATGCCGGACTGGCCTGGCTGACCGGCTTCGAACGCCACTGGGGCGACAAGACGCTCAACATCGTGACCACCTCGCAGATCGGGCGCTGGTACCTCGACCGCGAGGCGCGCTACGACCACAAGGCGTACTGGCACATCGGGCTCACGCCGGCCCTGCGCCTCACCTGGCCCGGCGAGAGCCGCTTCCACATCGAGGCCGGCATCGGCCTCAACGTCGTGACGCCGGTGTTCCACACCACCGAGAAGCGCTTCAGCACCGCCTTCAACTTCGGCGACCACCTCGCCGTCGGCGGGCTGCTGTTCGGGCCGAGAGCCGGCGAGTGGTCGCTGCGGTTCCAGCACTTCTCCAACGGCAACATCGCGCGGCCGAATCCGGGCCAGAACTTCGTGCAGATGCGGTGGAGCCAGGCGCTGTAGCCGACCGCTGGCCGACGGTCAGCTTCCCGCGCCCCTCTCACGCCAGGCGCTGGGCGACCGCCCCGTGTGCCGCAGGAAGAAGCGCGTGAAGTACGCCGGATCGGCGAACCCGAGTCCGTCGGCGATCTGCCGCACCATGAGGTTGGTGTAGCCGAGCTCGCGCTTGGCTTCGAGCAGCACGCGCTGGTGCAGGACGGCGAGCGCCGAGCACTGCAGGTGGCGGCGGCACAAGCGGTTCAGCTGCGTCGGCGTGATGCCCAGCGGCTCGGCCAGTGCCGCCACCGGGGGCTGGCGACGGTAGTGGCGCTCCACCTGCTCGCGGTAACGGGCCAGGTGCTGCAGGGCGCGCCCGTCGCCGCACGTCAGCGCGTGGGAGTTGCCGTTCCCGCTCCCGTGCGGCGCCCCCTCCGACGCGCCCAAGCGTGCCGCCTGCGTCGCCAGCAGGGCCACCGCGTGGTCCAGCGCGGGCGCGCGCCACGCCCCGGCGCCCGCATAGTCTTCCCTCAGGCCGTGACCGACGGCGAACAGCGCGCGCGTCACCGTCGCCCCGCGGTCGAGCGCGACCAGCCGCGGCTCGGCCAGGCTGTCCAGCAATTCGGGCAGGTGATCGAGCAACGCCCGCAGCCGGCTCTGGTCCAGCGTGATCACCAGCCCCTCCGTCTCCGGCGCGAAGCGGAAGCCGTGCACCGCCAGCGCCGGCACCCAGACCAGCGCCGGAGCGCGCAGCACGCGTTCCTCCTCGTCCATGCGGACGGTGACGCGGCCGCGTTCGATCAGCAGCAGCTGCACCAGCGCGCCGTGGCGATGCGGCCGGATTTCCCAATTGTGCAAGCGGCTGCGGTCCGCGATGGACTCCAGGTGAAGGCCGTCCAGCGCCGGGGAGCGGCCATCTTCGCCGTAGAGCGAATACACCGGCGTCTCCGGCCGGCGGCGGGAGGGTCGACGAAGCACGGAGTCGGCAGCCATGGGTTCGGATTGTGCAAGTCCATGTCGGAGTCGTCCATTCACCGACGCGCGGCGGCCTCATAGGCTAGTACTCATCGGAGACAACACCGCGGCCTCGCAACAAGGCTCAGCTCGCATGAAGGCTCTACGCACCCAGGTGCTCATCGTCGGCGCCGGACCCTCGGGGCTGCTGCTCGGCCAGTTGCTGCACCGCGCCGGCGTGGACACCGTCGTCGTCGAACGCCAGAGCGGCGAGCATGTGCTGTCGCGCATCCGCGCCGGCGTGCTCGAACAGGGCACGGCCGATCTCATGGACGACGCCGGCGTCGGCGCGCGCATGCATGCGGAAGGGCTTGTGCACGACGGGTTCGCGCTCACGGTCGACGGCGCGCGGCACCGCATCGACCTGCGTGCGCTCACCGGCGGACGCACGGTGCTGGTCTACGGGCAGACGGAGGTCACGCGCGACCTGATGGGTGCGCGTGCAGCGGTCAACCTGCCCACCTTCTACGAAGCGGCCGATGTCCGCATCGAAGGATTCGACAGCGCGACGCCGCGCGTCCGCTGCACCGTCCACGGCGAGCCGGTCGAGATCACCGCCGACTTCATCGCCGGCTGCGACGGCTTCCATGGTGTCTGCCGCGCCAGCGTGCCTTCCGGCGCCATCCAACGCTACGAGAAGGTCTATCCCTTCGGCTGGCTCGGCCTGCTGAGCGACACGCCGCCCGTGTCCGGGGAGCTGATCTACGGCCGGCATGCGCGCGGCTTCAGCCTGTGCAGCATGCGGTCGGCGACGCGCAGCCGCTATTACCTGCAGGTGCCGTCGAGCGAGCGGGTCGAGGACTGGAGCGACGCGCGCTTCTGGGACGAACTGCGCGCGCGGCTCGACCCCGAGGCCGCGGAATCGCTCATCACCGGCCCCTCACTGGAGAAGAGCGTGGCGCCGCTGCGGAGCTTCGTCGCCGAGCCGATGCGCTTCGGCCGGCTGTTCCTGGCCGGCGACGCGGCGCACATCGTGCCGCCGACGGGCGCGAAGGGACTCAACCTCGCGGCATCCGACGTCCGCTACCTGTCGCAGGCGCTGATCGAGCACTACCGCGAAGGCAGCGACGCCGGTCTGGACCGCTACTCCGCGCGCTGCCTCGCCCGCGTGTGGAAGGCAGAGCGCTTCTCGTGGTGGTTGACCGGCCTGATGCACAACTTCGACCAGGAGTCCGCGTTCCAGGCGAAGCTGCAAGCCGCCGAGCTGGACTACGTGCTCAGCTCCGAAGCCGCCCAGCGAGCGCTCGCCGAGAACTACGTCGGTCTCCCGCTGTAGCCCCGGCCATCGACCGGTCGAAGATCAGTCGTCGATGATGTTGAGGAAATGATCGAGGATCACGAAGTGGTCCTCGAACAGCTGCGACTCCATCGCCGCCAGTTCGTCGCGATGGAACCAGCGGGCTTCCTTGACGTCGTCGCTGCCGACGACCTCGGGCAGCGTGCCCATCTCGCCGAACTTGAAGTGGTGCGCCATCGTGATCAACCGCCCGCGCGCGCTGCGCAGCGGATCCTCGAAAGTCTCGACGCCGTGCAGCGCCGCGAGGAGCGAGGACGGCAGCAGCGGGAACTGCGTCTCCTCGATCAACTCGCGGATCGCACACGCGACCAGCTTCTCGCCGCGGTCGAGGTGGCCGCCGGGCACCGCCCAGAGGTCCTCGCCGAACGGCCCCTTGCGCCGCACCAGCAGCACGTGATCGCCCACGGTCACGACCGCATCGCCCGTCATGTAGGCGACCGCCGTGTACTTCTTCCGATAGTTCGCGATCGCGGCGTGCTCCGCCTTGCGCCTGCGGTATTCCGGCAGGCGGCTCCAGGCCTGCAGCCACGCCCGCACCGGCGCGCTGACGTAAGGCGTCATCACCGTCAGCGCGGCGTCCGGATCGTCGGCCTCGAAGAACACCTGCCGCATCGCCGTGGCGTCGACATCGGCGAGACGTTCCACCAGTTGCTGTCGCCAACGCGGGAAGTTGTTGAGGTAGTAGCTCGTGTGGTCCTTCTGATGGCCGACCAGCACGATGTCCGCGTCCTCGCCGGCGATGGCGCGAACGCCCATCGTCACGGCGGCGTTCCAGCGCTGGTCGTCGAAGTAGTCGCGCACCGGCAGCACGTGCAGGCGCTGCTGCTGCGCCGGCGTCAGGTCGGCCAGCAGCATCTGCCGGCGTTCCTCATGGACGAAGGGATTGCGCGGATCGCGCGCCTTGTACGAGGAGCCCAGCACCGCGATCACCTCGTCCGCGAGGCCGAAGGCCGCCTGGAACAGCGCCTCCTGCCCCAGGTGCACCAGCTGCCAGCGGCCGACCACGACGGCGACGGTCTTGCGAGTCATGAAGGTCCTTCCGATTCTCGATGCGATGTTCAGTAGTGCTTCGCCGCGATCGGCAACTGCCGGCCGCTGCCGAAGGCCCGCGCCCGCAGCCGCACGATGGGTGGCGCCTGGCGGCGCTTGTACTCGTTGCGGGCGATCATGCCCTTGATCCGCGCGATCAGCGCCTGACCTTCGTCGCTCCCGCGCAGCGCGGCGACCGCGGCCTCCGCGGCGGCGCGTTCGTCGTCGGCCAGGCGCTCGCCCTCGATCAGCACCTTCAGCACCTCGTCCAGCACCTCGTAGGGGGGCAGGCTGTCGGTGTCGCGCTGGTCGGGCGCGAGCTCGGCGCTCGGCGGCTTGTCGAGGATCGCCGCCGGGATGATCTCGCGACCTGCGGTCTCGTTGAGATGGCGGCTCAGCGCGAAGACCTCCGTCTTGTAGAGATCGCCGATCAGCCCCAGCCCGCCGTTGGTGTCGCCGTAGAGCGTGCAGTAGCCGACGGCGATCTCGCTCTTGTTGCCGGTCGTCAGCAGCAGGTGACCCTGCGCATTGGATACGGTCATCAGCAGCGTGCCGCGCACGCGGGCCTGCAGGTTCTCCAGCGCGAGGCCGGACGGCCGCAGCGCCAGCGTGCTCGCCGCCATCGTGTCGCCGATCTGGCGCACGATGTCCTCGATCGGGCAGGTGTCCAGCGGAATGCCGAGCGCATCGCACAGCGCCTTCGAATCGTCGACGCTGCCGGACGACGAGAACCGCGACGGCATCGTGATCGCCGAGACCTTGTCCGCGCCGAGCGCCTCCACCGCGAGCGCCAGGGTCAGCGCGGAGTCGATGCCGCCCGACGAGCCGACGACGACGCGGTCGAAGCCGCAGCGCCGGGCGTAGTCGCGCAGGCCGAGCACGATCTGACGGCGGTAGAACGCCATCGTGTCGAGCCCCGCGCTCGCGGGCGGGGGCGGCAGCGCGCCGCCGTCGCGCGACGAGAAGAGTCCGCGATCGGTCTCGAAGCGCAGCGTGACGACCTGCGACTCGAAACGCCCGGCCTCGAAGACCACGCCCGGTTCCGGCTCGATCGCGAAGGACGCGCCGTCGTAGACGAGCTGGTCGTGGCCGCCGACCTGGTTCACGAACACCAGCGGCAGGCGATGGCGCCAGCAGGCGGCGCGGAACACGGCATGCCGTTGCTCGCGCTTGCCGACGTTGCTCGGGCTTGCATTGATCGACACGATCAGGTCCGGCGCGGCGTCGGCCAGGCGCTGGAACGGATTGACCGCATAGTCCTGGCCGTCGTCGTTCCAGCCGTCTTCGCAGATCATGAAGCCGACCTGCGTGCCGCCGATGCGCAGCACGCGCGCGACGTCCGGACCGGGCTCGAAGTGGCGGCGTTCGTCGAAGACGTTGTAGGTCGGCAGCAGCTGCTTGTGATAGTCGAGCAGCACTTCGCCGTCGCGGATCACGAGCAGCGAGTTGCGGAAGGCCTTGCCCGCGCCGGGATGGCGCGTGGGCGCGCCGACGACCCAGTGGACCGAGTCGACCTCGCGCGTCGCGGCCAGCAGCGCGGTCATCGCCCGGTCCAGGCGCCGGCGAAAGTCCTCGTCGTCGAGCAGGTCGGCCGGGTAGTAACCGGTCAGCGAGAGTTCGGGGAAGACGACCAGGTCCGCGCCGTCGTGGCGCGCCTGCCGCGCGGCGTCCAGATGCAGCGCGAGGTTGCCGTCGAGGTCCCCGATCGTCGGGTTGATCTGGGCCAGGGTGATCTTGAGCATGACGTCGCTCCGTTCATTCATGCGGTGCCGACGCGGAACACCTGCCGCAGATAGTCCAGGAAGGTCCGATCGTCGCAGAGCGTCTTGCCCGGCGCGTCCGAGAGCTTGGCGACCGATTGCCCGTTGCACCGGACCAGCTTCATGACGATGTTGAGCGGCTTGGGCCCCAGGTCGTTGCTCAGGTGCGTCCCGATGCCGAAGCCCACCGGCACGCGCCGCGCGAAGTGCGTGTGCAGGCGGAAGGCCTCGTCGCAGTTCAGACCGTCGCTGAACACCAGGCGCTTGGTGAACGGATCGATGCGCAGCGTCGCGTAGTGCGCGAGCGCCTTCTCGCCCCAGACCACCGGATCGCCGCTGTCGTGCCGCAATCCATCGAAGAGCTTCGCGAAGTACAGGTCGAAGTCGGCGAGGAAGGCGTCCATGCCGATCACGTCGGTGAGCGCGATGCCCAGGTCGCCGCGGTACTCCTGGACCCAGCCTTCCAGCGCGGCCTTCTGCGAGAGGCGCAACTGGACGCCCACCGCCTGGTAGGTCTGCAGGTACTCGTGCGCCATCGTGCCGATGGGAATCAGGCCGTGGCGACGCGCCAGCTCGACGTTGGAGGTGCCCTTGAAGACCGAGGGGATCTCGCGCTTCAGCGTGGCGACGACCTCGTCATGCCAGTCGCCGGAGAAGCGCCGGCGCAGACCGAAGTCGAAGAACTCGAAGGGATAGGCGTCCTTGCCGAGCGTCCCGGCCACGGCCGCGGCGTAGTCGCGCAGCCGTGCCGTCTTCGCGGCGAGCCGTGCGCGGCCGTCGGCCACCACCTCGTCCTCGCGGCCCGCGCACAGGCGACGGAAGTACAGCTCGTTCACGATGGCCAGCACGAAGATCTCGAAGCCCATCACGTGGACCTGCGGCCCCTTGGCGACGATCACCAACTGGCCCGCCTCGGCGTCCTCCCCGGGGCGCGCCTCGATGAAGCGGCGCTGGAAACGGAAGATCCGCAGGAAGTCGATGAAGTCCGACTTCATGAATCGCAGGCCGCCGAGGTAGGCGAGTTCCTCATCGCTGAAGCTCAGCGTGCAGAGATGATCCAGCTCGCGGTTGACCGCGTCGCTGAGCTCGCTCAGCGGGAAGGCCGGCGTGTTGCGGCAGACGAAGCGGTATTCGGCGTCGTTGGCGGGGAAGGTATGCAGCAGCGTCTGCCACATCGTGAACTTGTAGAGATCGGTCTCCAGCAGCGAACGGATGACGGGGACAGCGGAGGCGTCGGGGGCGTTGGGGGTGTCGTTCATGACGTCGCCCCGCTCAGGCCGACAACAGGCCGAGTGCCTGGGCCGCGGTCATCGTCCGGACGCCGAGCGCGCGGGCGCGGTCGACGAAGGCCGTCGCGCCGGACTCGAATCCGCCGACCGGGCTCATCGCGTCCTCGATCAGGACGACCCGCGCGAGCCGCTCCGCGCTCATCTCGGCGAAAAGGTCCTCCGCCGTCGCCGCCACGCAATGGCTGCTGGCTTCCCCGGCGATGAAGGTCAGTCCCGGGAAGTCGACGATGCGGTCGACCAGCGCGCGGTTGGTCTGGGTGCGCGGGTCGGCGGCGATCGGGACTTCGGCGCGCACGGCGCTGTACTGCTCGGTCATCGGGTTCTGGCCCTTGAGGACCTTCTCCACCGTGCGCAGACGCGTCGCTTCCCAGCGGCCCAGCGCGGCGGCGAGCTCGCCGTGCACGTTGTGCCCCCAGGTGCCGACGACGCAGTGCGTGGGCCACACCATCAGGATGTACTTCTTCGGGCTGGCCTCGAGGGCGTCGAGGTAGGACAGGACCTGATCCCGCAGCGCGGCGTCGCGCGGCGCAAAGCGGCCGGCGCGGACGTCCTCGGCCTTGATCTGCGTGAACGGGGCGACCGGCAGCGTCGCGCGCTCTGCGCGCTCTTCGCCTTCAGTCACGACAACGCCCGGCTGCTGCCAGAACGCCGGCCGCTCGATCGCGTAGACCGGGTGCGAGTCCAGCGTCACGACGATGTCCGCGATGGCGGCGCCAGCCTGGTCCACCAGCGCGGCCAGGCGCTTCATGTCCGCGTCCGCGCCGGCCACCGGCAGCGTCGCGCCGTCGATGTCGCAGAAGTCGTTCTGCGGGTCGACGATCAGCAGTTGGAGGGGCTGGGGGCGTGGGG
>SEFA01000160.1 GCA_004210455.1 Rubrivivax sp.
GCCATCCTCCAGCGCGTTCTCCAGTTCCTTGACGAACAGGCCCTTCCCCCCGACCTTGGACAGCGTGCGATCCAGGATCTGGTCGCCCCGCGTGGTCATGCCCAGCAGCGCCACGGCCAGTCCGCGGGACCGCAGCAGCGCCTGCACATGCTCGGCCTGCCACAGCGCCAGGCGGCTCTCCCTCGTGGCGATCACGAAATCTTCAGGTGTTGTCATGGCCGGGATGCTAGCCGACCGCAGGCAGGCCGGGCGCGCCACGTGCCCGCATCCGTCAAGGACGCGAAGCGTTGGTCGCCCGAATCCGGAGCCTCCGCGCGCCGCGCCTTCTTCGAGGGGCGATTCGCGCACGAGGGAACTGCTACAGTCAGACGGACGTAACTCGGTTACATCGCCGATCCGTTGCGGCCGCGCCCTCGCCGCCCCACCCACACGACGACGACCACGACGACGCCATGCCCGCTTCAGCCGCTTCCGCCCGCCGCGCCGCTCCGGCCGCTTCCTCCTCCCGCAAGACGACGGCCTCCAAGATCCCGGCCAAGCCCGCCGTCAAGGCCACGGCCAAGGCCAACAAGGCCAACAAGGCGATTCAGCCTGCCAAGCCCTCCGCCTCGGCCATCAACCGCGCCGCCAAGGACAAGAACCAGCCGCTGATGGACGACATCCGCCTGCTGGGCCGCATCCTGGGCGAGGTGATCCGCGAGCAGGAAGGCCGCGAGGCCTACGAGCTGGTGGAACGCGTGCGGCAGCTGTCGGTCGCCTTCCGCCTGAAGCGGGATGCGCAGGCCGGCAAGCAGATGGACAAGCTGCTCAAGGGCCTGTCGGGCGAACAGACGGTGAGCGTGATCCGCGCGTTCAGCTACTTCTCCCACCTGGCCAACATCGCCGAGGACCGTCACCATGTCCGCCGCCGCGAAGTGCACGAGCGCGAAGGCTCGTTGCAGCCGGGCTCGCTGGCCTACGCGCTGGAGCGACTCTTCGACGCCGGCGTCCGCCCGGCGGAAGTGGCAAAGACGCTGGCGCACGGCTTCGTGTCGCCGGTGCTGACGGCCCACCCGACCGAAGTGCAGCGCAAGAGCATCCTGGACGCCGAGCGCGCCGTGGCCGAACTGGTCGGCGCGCGCGACCGCCTGCACACCGAGCGCGAACTGACCGCCAACGAACACCTGATCCGCGCTCGCGTCACGCAGCTGTGGCAGACGCGGATGCTGCGCTACTCGAAGCTCACCGTCGCCGACGAGATCGAGAACGCGCTGAGCTACTACCACGCGACCTTCCTGCGCGAGATCCCGAAGCTCTATACCGAGCTGGAGGAAGCGCTGCCGGGCGAGGACGTCCCGCCCTTCCTGCGCATGGGTCAGTGGATCGGCGGCGACCGCGACGGCAATCCCAACGTCACCGCCGACACGATGCGCCACGCGCTGCGCCGCCAGAGCGAACTGGCGCTGCGCCACTACCTGACCGAGCTGCACGAACTGGGCGCGGAGCTGTCGATCTCGCTGCGCCTGGCGGGCGTCACGCCGGCGATGCAGGCGCTGGCCGAGCGCAGCCCGGATCGGAACGAGCACCGGATGGACGAGCCCTACCGGCGCGCGCTGACCGGCATGTACGCGCGGCTGGCCGCGACGCTGGAATCGCTGACCGGCACCGAGGCGCTGCGCCACGCGGTCGCGCCGCAGGACCCCTACCTGTCGCCCGACGAGCTGCTGGCGGACCTGCGCGTGATCCAGGAATCGCTGGAGAAGCACCATGCGCACGCGCTGATCGCGCCGCGGCTCAAGCCGCTGATCCGCGCGGTGCAGGTCTTCGGTTTCCATCTGGCCACCTTGGACCTGCGCCAGAGCAGCGACCAGCACGAGCAGACCATCGTCGAGCTGCTGAATGCGGCGCGCGTCTGCGAGGACTACTCGGCCCTCGATGAGATGGAACGTCGCGCACTGCTGGTGGACCTGCTCAACGAGACCCGCCCGCTGCGGGTGCCCGGCGCCCTCTACAGCGAGCTGGCCCAGGGCGAGCTGGCGATCTTCGAGACCGCCCGCGAATCGCTGAAGCGATACGGCCGCCAGGCGCTCCGCCACTACATCATTTCCCACACCGAGGACGTGAGCGACCTGCTGGAAGTGCAGTTGCTGCTCAAGGAAGTCGGCCTGCTGCGCGGCACCCTCGACGGCGACGCGGTCAGCGACCTGATCGTGGTGCCGCTGTTCGAGACCATCGCCGACCTGCGCAACGCGCCCGCCATCATGCGCGGCTTCTACGAGCTGCCGGGCATGGCCGCGCTGGTGCGCCGCTCCGGCGGGGAGCAGGACATCATGCTGGGCTACTCCGACTCCAACAAGGACGGCGGCGTGTTCACCAGCAGCTGGGAGCTGTACCGCGCCGAGATCGCGCTGGTGCAGCTCTTCGATGAGCTGCGCCAGCAGGGGCCGCTGACGCTGCGCCTCTTCCACGGCCGCGGCGGCACGGTGGGCCGCGGCGGCGGCCCGAGCTACCAGGCGATCCTCGCGCAGCCTCCCGGCACGGTGAACGGCCAGATCCGGCTGACCGAGCAGGGGGAAGTCATCAACTCCAAATACGCCAATCCGGAGATCGGCCGGCGCAACCTGGAAACCCTGGTCGCCGCCACGCTGGAGGCCACGCTGCTGCATCCGACCAAGACGGCGCCGCAGTCCTTCATGACCGCGGCCCAGGCGCTGTCGGATGCGAGCTTCGCCGCCTACCGCGGGCTGGTCTACGACACGCCGGGCTTTGCCGATTTCTTCTTCGCCACGACGCCGATCCGCGAGATCGCCGAGCTCAACATCGGCTCGCGCCCCGCCTCGCGCAAGGCGACGCGCGCGATCGAGGACCTGCGCGCCATCCCGTGGGGCTTCAGCTGGGGACAGTCGCGCATCACGCTGCCGGGCTGGTGCGGCTTCGGCTCGGGTGTCCAGGACTTCCTCGGGAAGGGCAAGGGGAAGGACGAGGCCGGCCGGGACGAGAAGCTGGCCCTGCTCAAGCGCATGCACAAGCAGTGGCCCTTCTTCAAGACGCTGTTGTCCAACCTGGACATGGTGCTGGCCAAGGCCGATCTCGACATCGCGCGCCGCTACCTGGAGCTGGTCGAGGACAAGCGCCTCGCGAAAAAGATCTTCGGCGCGATCGAGGCCGAGTTCGCGCGCACCGAGGAAGCCATCGCGCTGATCACCGGCGAGAGCGGCCGGCTCGCGGCCAATCCGGCGCTCGCGCGGTCGATCGAACACCGCTTCCCCTACATCGATCCGCTGAACCACCTGCAGGTCGAGTTGATGCGGCGCTACCGCGCGATCCCGGCGGAAAAGCGCGCGGTAGCGCCGCATCAACTCGACCTGCAGGTGGTTCAGCGGATCGATGTAGGGG
>SEFA01000035.1 GCA_004210455.1 Rubrivivax sp.
AGGAGAGGAGATCCCCGATGTTGAAGTCGTCCCCGAAGCTGTCCCCGAAGTTTCCCCCGATGGGCGCGTCGCGGCGGCCAGCGCCATGCAGAGTGCCGTCAACGCCGCGCGCGACGCGCCCATCGGGGGAAACTTCGGGGACAGCTTCGGGGACGACTTCAACATCGGGGATCTCCTCTCCTGATCGGACCCGGGGACGTCCCGGGATGCCCCGACTGTAGGCACCGGGGTCAGGCTTTGACTATCCCGGATTCCTCGCGCTGCGCCCTGCCCCGACAGTCCGCACGCCGGCGCGATGAACGGTGAGGCGCCCCCTTCAAGGCCGTCGATAGCGCGGCACGCCCGCGACGTAGCTCGCCACCAGGTTGCGGTCGTCCGACAGCGTCATCCAGGCGAAGGCCCGTTCATGCGGATCGCGCGCGAGGGCCATGCGGGCCTCGGCGACGGGGCCGGCGGCCCAGTCCCAGATGCAGACGTCGGCCAACGTCTTCGCGCCGAAGTGGCCCAGTTCGTCGGCCAGGCCCAGCGCCTCGGCCGCGCCCAGCGTGGCCGCGTGCAGACCCGCCCAGGCCGTCAGCCGCTGGCCGTTGAGCGCCTGCACCTTGTAGCCGTCCGCCAGCGTGCGCTGCGCCGACAGCGAGGTCCCGCCGCCCACGTCGCTGGCCGCGCTCACGCGCACGCCGGCGGCCAGCGCGCCGGGCCAGTCGAACAGCCCGCTGCCGAGGAACAGGTTGGACGACGGGCAATGCGCGATGTGGGCGCCCGTGCGCGCGACCACGCGGCGGTCCTCGTCGTCCAGCCAGATGCCGTGCGCCAGCACCGCGCGCGGGTGCAGCAGGCCGACGCGGTCGTAGACGTCCAGGTAGCTGCGCGCTTCGGGGAAGAGCCTGGCCACCCATTCGACCTCGCCGCGGTTCTCGGCGACGTGGGTCTGCATGTAGAGGCTGGCATCGGCGCGGCACAGCGCGCCGGCCATCGCGAGCTGCTCCGGCGTGCTCGTCGGCGCGAAGCGCACGGTGACGGCGTAGGACAGCCGCTCGCGGTGGTGGTGCTTCGCGATGAGGTCGAGGCAGTCGCGCTCGGCCTGCGTCACGTCGTCCCGCAGCACTTCCGGGGCGTTGCGGTCCATCAGCACCTTGCCGGTGATGAGCCGCATGCCGCGCGCGGCCGCCGCGTCGAACAGCGCGTCCGCCGACACCTTGTGCACCGTCGGATAAACGACCGCCGACGTGGTGCCGTGCGCCAGCAGCGCGTCGAGGAAACGTCCCGCGCCGACGTGCGCGACTTCGGGATCCATGTAGCGCTGTTCCGCCGGGAAGGTGTAGGCGTTGAGCCAGTCCAGCAGCTCGGTCCCATAAGACGCGATCACGTCCAGCTGCGGGCTGTGCACATGCGTGTCGACGAAGCCCGGCAGGATCAGCCGCCCGCTGTGGTCCTGGCGGACCCAGCCTTCGCCGGGGTCCTCGGCCTGCGCGCCGACGATGCGGCCGTCCTCGATCAGCAGCCAGTGATCCGGACGGAAACGCACGGCGGGGTCGTCCACGCGCGCCCACTGCGGCGCGGCGGTGAAGTCCAGCAGGTCGCCCTTCAGGGCCAGGCGAGCGGGAGCAGCGGATCGGTCGGTCGTCATGCGTTCAGCGGAAAGGGATTCGGGGGGTGGCGTTCGGGGAAAGGGCAATCGGGACGCAGCGTCGGTCCGCCGCTCAGGAAGCGGGTTTCACGAGCTCGCGCGCGACTTCGCGCACCTGCTCGCGCAGCCAACGCAGCGGCGCGCTGTTGTGGCTGACGTCGTGCCACAGCTGGTAATAGGTCATCGGCGGGAACTGCACGGGGCAGCGCAGCACCGTGACCGGCAACTGATCCAGGTAGCGGTTGCAGAACAGCCGGCCGGTGGTCAGCACCAGCAAGCTGCGCGCCACCATCTGCGGCAACTGCCCGAAATGGGCGCAGCGCACGGCGATGCGGCGCTCCAGCCCGAGCGAGGCCAGGTGCTGCTCGATCACGCCCGGCTGACCGCGGCTCAGCGGCATGGGCGCCAGATGCTGGCAATCGAGGTAGCGTTCCTGCGTCCAGGCGCGCGGCGTCATGCGCGCGGCGGGATGGTCCTTGCTGACGAGGCAGACGACCTCGTCCACCAGCAGCCGGCCCATGTGAAGCTCGCCGGGCGGTTCCAGCCAGTTGCCGATCACCAGGTCCACCTCGCCGCGGGCGAGCGAGGCGCGGTAGTCGAAATCGGCGTTCAGCGGCTGCAGGTCGAGCTGCACACCCGGCGCCAGCCGCTGCAGATGCGCCACCAGCAGCGGGAGGAACAGCGGATCCAGGTAATCGCTGGCGGCGACGCGGAAGCGCAACCCGGCGGTCGCGGGATCGAAGCCGGATTTGCGCAGTCGCGCGCCGAAGAGCTCGTCGGCCTCGCGCAGCAGGCGCTCGGCGGGAGCGAGCAGTTCCAGGGCGGTGGCGGTCGGCGTCATGCCGGCGCCGCTGCGCACCAGCAGCGGATCGCCCGTCAGGGTGCGCAGGCGCCGCAGCTGCGCGCTCAAGGCGGGCTGCGTGCTGCCGAGCCGCATGGCGGCCCTGGACACACTGCGCTCGGAAATCAAGGTATGCAGGACCCGCACCAGAAGGAGGTCAATCTTGTCGAAGTTCAGCGCTTCCGACATGGCTGGCGGTATATAAAGGTCATAACGACCATCGTATAACCATCTGCTGGTCGGAGGAGTACCGTTCCGGTAATTGCATCCGGCCCAGCCAGCTTCGCGCCCGTCCATGACCGAACCCCGTCCTATCCGTTTCTTCCACCAGGGTCGGCTGCAGTCCATCACCGGACTGCCGCCGACGACCACGGTGCTGCAGTACCTGCGAGAGCACGCCCGTTGCGCCGGCACCAAGGAAGGCTGCGCGGAAGGCGACTGCGGCGCCTGCACGGTGCTGGTCGGCGAACTGGATGCGGACGGCCGGGCCGTCGGGCTGCGCAACGTCAACGCCTGCATCCAGTTCCTGCCGATGCTGGACGGCAAGGCGCTGTTCACGGTGGAGGACCTGGGCGGGAGCACGGACCTGAATCCCGTCCAGCAGGCGCTGGTCGACTGTCACGGCTCGCAATGCGGCTTCTGCACGCCGGGCTTCGCGATGACGATGCAGGCGATCTATGAGCGGCACCAGGCCTGCGGGACGCGGCCGGAACGTCAGGCGCTCGCGGACGACCTGGCCGGCAACCTGTGCCGCTGCACCGGCTACCGGCCCATCCTGGACGCGGGCGAACGCATGTTCGACGCGCCCCCGCGCACGATCGATCGAGCGCCCATCGTCGAAGCGCTGCGTGTGCTGGCCGAGGATCCGCCCCTGCACTACGAGGCGCCGTCGCGCACCGGTTCGCCGCAACGCGTGTTCGCGCCGCGCTCGATCGACGGGTTCGCCGCGTTGCGCGAGGCGATGCCGCAGGCGCGCCTCGTTGCGGGCGCCACCGACGTCGGCCTCTGGGTCAACAAGCAGCATCGCGAGCTCGGCGATGTGATCCTCACCGGATGCGTCGAGGAAATGCGGCGCATCGACACCATTGCCGGACAGGACGCCGCAGGCGGCAACGGCAGCACGCTCCGCATCGGCGCGTCGGTGACGCTCGAAGACGCCTGGTCCGCGCTCACCGAGCGCGTGCCCTCTCTTCGCGAGCTCTGGCTGCGTTTCGCGTCGCCGCCGGTGCGCCACGCCGGCACGCTGGGCGGCAACATCGCCAACGGCTCGCCGATCGGCGACGGCGCGCCGGCGCTGATCGCCCTGGGCGCGCGCATCGTTCTGCGCCGCGGCGCGACGCGGCGCACGCTGCCGCTGGAAGCCTTCTATCTCGACTACATGAAGAACGCGCTGGAGCCCGGCGAGTTCGTCGAGGCGCTCGAGGTCCCCACCCCGCCGCCCGGCACGCGACTGCGCGGCTACAAGCTCGCCAAGCGCTACGACAGCGACATCTCCGCCGTCTGCGCGGTGCTGAGCCTGCGTCTGGAGGACGGCGTCGTGCGCGATGCCCGCTTCGCGTTCGGCGGCATGGCCGCGATCGTGAAGCGCGCGGCGAAGGCCGAAGCCGTCGTGACCGGCCGGGCCTGGGACGAAGCCGCCTCGATCGCCGCGGCCGCCGCGTTGAAGGACGACTTCAAGCCGATGACCGACCTGCGCGCGAGCGCGAGCTACCGCGAACGCACCGCCGCCAACCTGATCCGCCGCTTCTGGCTGGAGACCCGCGCGAACGCACCGGTCGCCGCCGGGTCGGCCAGCGTCTGGCAGGCCGTCAACCTGCATCGGAGCGTCGCATGAACAAGCCGTCGGAACTCCCGGTCGGCTTTGCGGCCGACGCTCCGCCCGCCGCTTTGCAACCGCAGGTCGGCGTCAGCCGCGCCCACGAGGCCGCACACCTGCACGTCAGCGGCGAGGCCACCTACATCGACGACATCGCCGAGGCCCAAGGCACGCTGCATGCGGCGCTCGGCCTGTCGCCGATCGCGCACGGGACGCTCGTCTCCATCGATGTCGAGCTGCTGCGCCGGCAACCGGGCGTCGTCGCGGTGCTGACCGCCGCCGACATCCCCGCCGAGAACAACTGCGGCCCGCTGCTCCACGACGATCCCCTCCTCGCCGACGGCGAGCTGCGCTACGTCGGCCAGCCGGTCTACGCGGTGATCGCGACCGACCGCGAACTCGCGCGCCGCGCCGCCGCGATGGCCAAGCAGGTCATCGTCGGCACACCGCTGCCGGCGGTGCTGACCGCGCGCGAGGCCCATGCCCTCGGCCAGTACGTCATTCCGCCGATGCACCTGGCGCGCGGCGACGCGCAGGCCGCGCTGGCCGCGTCCCCGCACCGCCTCGACGGCGAATGGGCCGTCGGCGGACAGGAGCAGTTCTACCTCGAAGGCCAGATCAGCTACGCGCTGCCGCAGGAGAACCAGGCGCTGCTGATCCACTGCTCCACGCAGCATCCCTCGGAGATGCAGCAGCTGGTGTCCCACGCGATGGGCTGGCAGTCGCATCAGGTCACGGTGCAATGCCGGCGCATGGGCGGCGGATTCGGCGGCAAGGAATCGCAATCGGCGCTCTTCGCGTGCATTGCGGCGATCGCGGCGAACAAGCTGCGCCGCCCGGTCAAGCTGCGCGCCGACCGCGACGACGATTTCCTCGTCACCGGCCGACGTCACGGCTTCGATTACCGATGGTCGGTCGGCTTCGACGACCAGGGACGGATCCTCGGCGCCGAGATCGACCTGATCTCCAACGCCGGCCACAGCGCGGACCTCTCCGGACCGGTGATGGCGCGCGCCCTGTGCCACTTCGACAACGCCTACTGGCTGCCGAACGTCGCCATGCACGGCTACGCCGCGAAGACGAACACGCAGAGCAACACGGCCTTCCGCGGCTTCGGCGGTCCGCAGGGCGCGCTGGCGATCGAGATGATCCTCGACGGCGTCGCGCGGCGACTGGGCCTCGATCCGTTGACAGTCCGGCAACGCAACTTCTATCGCGATGGCCAGGACGTCACGCCCTACGGCCAGCGCGTCGAGGACAACCAGATCGGCCCGCTGACAGACCAGTTGATCGAGACCTCCGGCTATCACGCGCGGCGCGCGGAGATCGCCGCCTTCAACGCGGCCAACCCGGTGCTCAAGCGCGGGCTCGCGTTGACGCCGGTGAAGTTCGGCATCTCGTTCAACGTCGTCCACCTGAACCAGGCGGGCGCGCTGGTGCATGTGTACACGGACGGCTCGGTGCTGGTGAACCACGGCGGCACGGAAATGGGCCAGGGGCTCAACACCAAGGTCGCGCAGGTGGTGGCGCACGAGCTGGGCGTGCCGGCGCTGCAGGTGCGCGCGAGCGCGACCGACACCAGCAAGGTGGCCAACACCTCGGCGACGGCGGCGTCCACGGGCTCGGACCTCAACGGCAAGGCGGCTCAGGACGCGGCGCGCAAGATCAAGCAGCGCCTGAAGCCGCTGGCGGCACGCCTGCTCGGCTGCGACGAGGACGCGCTCGTCTTCGACGGCGGCGAGGTGCGTGTCGATGCGCGGGCCGACGGCGCCGGCGACGGATATCGCGAGGGCCTCGATGGTCCGAAGGCGATCAGCTTCAAGGCGCTGGTGGCCAAAGCGTATCTGGAGCGCATCCAGCTCTGGAGCGACGGTTTCTACGCGACGCCCGGCCTGCACTGGGACCGCGCGAAGCTGCAGGGCCGGCCGTTCTACTACTACGCCTTCGGCGCGGCGGTGGCGGAGGTGCTCGTCGACACGCTGACCGGCGAGATGCGCGTGCTGCGCGCGGACGTGCTGCACGACGTCGGCCAGTCGCTGAATCCGGCGCTGGACATCGGCCAGGTCGAAGGCGCGTTCGTGCAGGGCCAGGGCTGGCTGACCAGCGAGGAGCTGGTGTGGCATCCGCAGTCGGGGCGGCTGCTGACGCACGCGCCGAGCACCTACAAGATCCCGACGGCCAACGACATGCCGCAGGACTTCCGCGTCGCGCTCTACGACGCGCCGAACGCGGCGGACAGCATCCACCGCTCGAAGGCGGTCGGCGAGCCGCCGCTGCTGCTGCCGTTCTCGGTGCTGCTCGCGATCAAGGACGCGGTCGCGGCCTGCGGGCCGGAGCGCTGCGATCCGCCGCTGCGCGCGCCGGCAACGCCGGAGGCGGTGCTGGACGCGGTGGAGGCGGCGATGTCCACTCAGGACTCACGTTTCAGCTCGCGCTGAGCGTCTATCAGCTCTCCCTTCGCCGGCGGCTGCGGCGCCAGATACCCCGCCAGCAGGAACAGCGCGCCCATGCCCAGCAGGCTGCCGACGATGCCCATCGGCGAGAGCGCCAGGCTGCCCAGCGACAGCAGCAGCTTGACCGCCGAGCCGGCCAGGACGGCCGCCGAGACCTGCCAGGCCAGACGACGACCGCCGCGCGTGCTCAGGAACAGGAAGCCCACGCCGACGGCGGCCAGCGCGACCGGCAGCAGGTAGCTGCGCCACGCGAGCTCGAAGGCGAGTTGCGGCGCGTCGGTCAGACCACGCACGACCACGTAGGCCATCGCCACGCCCGCGGTGGCGACGGCCACGCTGCGGACCTCCGCAGGCACGCCCTCACCCAGCATCCGCCAGGTCAGGAGCGCGGCATAGAACGCCGCTGCCGCCAGCACCCACTCCACGCCGGCGGGCACGCCGGTCCACGGCCAGGCGGCAATCACCAGCGGCAGCCACGATGCCGCCATCGCCGCGTGCGCCACGCTCATGGAAGTGATGAAGCCCTCCTTGGCGGCCGCCGCGTCGACGCGCAATCGCGTCAGCACGTGGGCGAAGGCGGCGGTGCCCGTGACGGCCAGCGACACGATCAGCGCCCAGTTGCTGTTGAAGACGAAGGCCACCAGCGCCGGCAGCAGATGCGCCAGCCACAGCAAGGCCTTGGAGCGCTCGGCGGCGTAGGGGCTGAGCGTCCTGCGCAGCGACAGGAACGCCGCCACCGCGCCGAAGACCACGGGCGTCACCACGGCGGCCAGCGTCAGCACTCGCGGCGCCTCGCGCGAGACCGTCAAGGTCAGCAGCCATCCCGAAGCGAGAACCGCCGCGTAGATCGATCGGACGAGGATGATGTCGAATGACGTCGCTCTTGGCGCTTCCTGCGATGTCGACGGCAATGACGACGACTCCGCTGGTGACGTCGCACGTCCCAGCACATGCGCGAGCAGCGTCGCCGCGAGCATGATCAGCGTGAACATCGGCAGCAGCTCGAAGCTCAGTCCGGCGTGGCGGTACGACAGTGCCGCGGCTGCCGCGACCGTCACGGTCGCGGCCAGGCCGGCGTCGACCGCCCTGCCCTCGCGCTGCATCCGCAGCGACAGCGTGAGCCCCGCCAGCAGCAGCAAGGCGACGGGCCACAAGGCCAGCACGTCGAGCACCGCGAGCGCGCCGACCGCCACGAGCCCGCGCGCCACGAGGCGACGGACCACGGACTGTGAGCGCGTCGTCAGCGTCAGGATCGCGCCTTCGGCGAACAGGCCGAAGCTCGCGACCGATCGCGCCAGATCGCCTTGCACCAGCCCTGCGGCGACGCTCAGCGCGCTCAGCACCCAGGCGGTCTCGCGCAGGGCGCGCTGCGGGAACAGCCGCACGCCGGCGAAGGCAAGCGCCGCCGCGGTGACAAAGGCGACGACCATGAACGCGGTCGGTGCCAGCAGCCAGCTCTCCAGCGCGATGAAGACGACAGAGGTCGTCGAGAAGCAGGCGCTGAGGACGGGGATCTCCCGCGCGGCGGCCGACAGCGCGGGACGGACCGGCTCCTCGGAGGGGCGATGACGTCGCGCCCAGATCAGCGCCCAACCGGCGAACTGCGCGACATAGGCGAGCAGCAGCGCCTGCTGCTGCCAGGCGGGCAACGAGGGCTCGTGAGTCGCGCCCGCATAGGCCAGCGAGGCCAGGCCGGTGGCGCACACGTGGGCGTGGATGCCGATCTCCTGCCAGCGTCGCGACAGGCTCACGCCCAGCGCGATGGCGGTGACGATGAGGCCGTAGACCAGATTGAAGAGCAGTCCCGCGTGGCCGTACATGGCCAGCAGCGGCGCGGCGTAGGCGCCGAGGAAACCGACGCCGGCCAGGACCTTCGCGTCCTCCTTCAGCGCGCGATACACGAGCGCGCCGGAGATCGCCGTGAACAGGACCAACGCGACCGTCGGCGAGACGACCTCGTAGACCGACGCGCCGACGTAGGTCGCGAGGAACCCGATGGCTGCCGCGCCGCCTTGCACGACCTGACCCCACAGCCCGTTGCGCGCGCTCAAGCGGATGCCGGCGAAGCCGAGCGCCGCCGCCGCGCCCCATCCCAGCGAGACCTTGGCGATCGGCGACAGCAGATGGCCCCACTCGATCGAGCGGAACAGCACCACGAAGCCGAGCAGCAGCAGGACGATGCCCGCGACCGCGAAGAGGTTCTTGCGAACCAGGTCGAAGAAGGCGACCTGCCACTGCGGCGTGGCGGAGGCGGCCGACGACGGCGCGACGCGGGGAGCCGCCGGCGGTGGGACCGGCGGCGACGATGGCACGGTCGCCGCGGCCACGGCCATTGGAGCGACTGGAGCGACTGGAGCGACTGGAGCGACTGGAGCGGTCGGAGCAGACGCCTGCGGCGCCTCAAGGGATCCAGGCGTCGGCGCCACCTCCTGAGGCGGCGGCACCGTCGCCGTCGCCGCCCTCATTGGCAATGCGGTCGCGGGCTGCGCGCTCGGCACCTGCACCGGACGCGCCGGCTGAGCCGCCGCGGGCTGCGCTCGCACGACATCCTGCGTGGCCAGCCGTTCCTCTAGCTCGCGGACGCGCCGTTTCACCTTGGAGAGTTGCCACCACAGATAGCCCAGGGCGGCGAGCAGGAGGAAAGCTTCGAAGGAGTCCATGTCGCGCGCAGCCGCAGAAGATCGAGGAAGGTCCGCAGTCTCTTCCACAGGCTCCCGGCGTCAATGGACGAAAGTCCTGGGGTAGCGCGTGGCGCTACCGAGCGGGTCACGACATGGACGATGTGCGCTCCCTCGAGACGGCCCACTCCAGCCCGAACGGCAATCGCGCCGGACCGAACACGAAATGCAGAACGCGCCGCCTGCTGTTTCCCACGGACTTCGACGACGCGTGCAGCGCCAGCGGACGCAGGACCAGCGCATCGCCTGCAGAGGCGACGCAGGTGGACTCGCCCCGATCGGCGCGCACTGCCGCGCCCGCCTCCGGCGTGAACACCCCCTGCCGATGTGATCCCGGCACCACACGCAATGGTCCGTCGTCCGCACCGCATGCGTCGACATGCAAGCGCACGGCGATCAATTGCTCCAGCACTTCGCGCGACGGTTGCACGAACAGCGTGCCTTCCTTGTCTGACCAGCCTCGCAACTCCGGCGCATCCACACGCCGAGCCACCGGAATGCTCAGGTCCTGATGCAGCGCGACCAGCCAGTTGCGATCGCTCGACTTCTCGAAATAGGTGCACTGGACGGCGACCTGTTCCTCCGGGATCAACGACCGCAGCTCGTGATGCGACTTCAACTTGATCGCCAACGCGGCAATCTCCGGTCGATCCAGCAAGCAGCGGGATCCGACCACGGCGCCTTCGCGCAGCATCACCGGCGCCAGCGCCTCAAGTTCCTTGGAATCGACCACGGACTCGATCAGCGCGAATCCGTCGGCCTCGAAATCGATGTCGACACTCATGTGGCGCATTCTGCGACAGGACATCCGCCCCGCTAGCGACCCCGCGTTGGTCGTCGGACGCCCCAACGGCAACGGGGGACCGCGCCCTCAAGCGCGATCCCCCGTCCGACCGTCAGCGCGCTCCCGCGCGCTCAGCCGTCTCAGCGTGCCGTTTCGACGCGCTGCGCGTTCAGGCCGTCCGACACGATGAACTCGAAGCGGCCGCCGGCCGGCAGTTCATGCGTGTCCAGCGTCGCCTCGCCGCCCTGCAGGTCCTGCGCCAGGTTGAGGCGGCGGGTGCCGTCCGTCCAGGTCACGCTCAGGAACGGCGATGCGTCCGCATCCCAGCGCAGCGTGGCCTTGCCGGACGCTTCCTTCACCGTCACCTGCGCGCGGGTGCCGCCGGCCGCCAGCGACTTCGCTCGGGCGTTGGTCACCTTCGCCTGGGCCTGCGCCAGGGTCACGCCGTCCTTCAGCACGCTGATGCTGCCGATGTTGTCGACCTTGGGCACCAGCACGCTGAAGTGCAGGTTGTCGCCGTCATGGTCCAGCGACTGCGCCGTGAAGGCCACGTCCTGGATCTGGCCCGCCGTCGTCTGCACGCGCAGCACGTACGGACCGGAAGCCACGTCAGGCTTGGCGAACAGCGCCTTCACCGGGTTGATCTCGACCTGGCGGCCGTTGATGCTGCCGCTGACCAGCAGCACGTCCTGCGCCACCGCCTTGGCTTCCGCCGCCTGCGCCTTGACGGCGTCCGTCGGCGTCAGGAAGGTCTGCATGATGCGGTAGTTGTAGTCCGAGAACACCACGCCGCCGCAGTAGCTCATGATGTCGTGGCGGTCGGTCGGGCGCGGGTCGTAGAACGCGTTGGTGTCCGACAGGTAGCTCCAGATGTAGCGGCCCGGCTTGCCCAGGTTGGCGTCCGGATACGGGTACTTCGGATCCGGCGAACCGGCGCCGCCGCAGGCCGCGTGCGGCAGCGAGAAGTTGTGGCCCAGCTCGTGCGCGACGACGTCGCGCACCGTGTCCGGGTTGCTCGGCATGTCGAAGCCGACCGCCGAGTTGCCCGGGACGTAGCCCAGACCCGCCAGACCCCAGGTGCGCTTGGGGATGAAGCCGAAGTAATAGTCGTGACGCGCCGCGCCTTCGATGCGGTGCAGGTCGTTGAGCTCGCCCAGGATCTTGCCGAAGGCGTCGCTCCACTGTGCGTCGGTGGTCGGTAGCGTGGTGACCTTGCTCGACACGAAGACCGGGTGCGACTGCGGCGTCACCGTCGACACCGGGAACAGCGCGCGCAGGTGGCCGGTCTGGTCCACCGGCAGCTGGCCGGTCGTGCCGGCGATGCGCACCGCGATCGGCGTGAACTTCATCGGCGTGGCGCCGCCCACGCGCGGCGTGAAGCTCTGCGCCGCGGCGCCGGCGACGTTCACCGTCACCTTCATGCCGTTCTTCACCAGGTCCGCCGGGATGCTGACGCTGTAGGCGTCGTCGAAGGACTGCGTGTCGGAGACCGCGGTCGGCAGACCGCGGCGCGGCGCTGCCAGGATCAGGTCGCGGCCCGTGCCGTCGACCGTGTTGTCGATGCGCACCAGGCCCGTCGGCGCGACGGTGCCCGCCGGCGCGGTGACGTTGACCTTCAGCAGCGTCGGCTTGTTGGCGACCAGCACCAGCTGGCTGTCGCTGCTGCCGTAGAGCATGGACTGCGCGAACTGCACCGACGCCAGCGTCACCTTCGCCGCCGTCGACGGCTTGGTGATGCGCATCGACGAGATGATGTCGTTCATGCCCGCGGGCACGAGGTTGGCGTTGTCCGCCGTCAGCGTCAGCGACTTGCCGACGTAGCGGATGTCGGCGAACAGCTCCGCCTTCCAGCCGGCCGGCACGCGCACCGACGAGATGCGGTCGTTCCAGCCCGGGCCGACCCAGGCGGTGTCGCCGGTCAGGCACATGCTGGCACCGGTGAAGTTGACGTGCTCGTAGAAGCAGACCTGCGTGCCGGTGTTGGCCGCGGCGACGGCGGCGGCCGTCGTCGAGGTGCCGGTCTGGTTGGCCGCCGAGACGAGGCCGCCAGCGCCGTCGCTGCCGCCGCCGCAACCGACGAGCACGCCGGCCATGACCAGGGACAGGGCCAGCGGATGCAGGCGGAGAGCTGCGCCGGAGCGCCTCGGGGTGGTGTGCATGGGAATCCGTCCTTTAGACCTTTGGAGGTAGGCGGCGGATTATTCGAAGCGCTCCTCGCACGACCTGCAACCGGTGGCGCCGATTCGTAAGCGGTCGCAAGCAGGATTCCAGCGTTTCGCGCTTTACACAGCCGACACGCGCCCCTCCCCCGTTCAAGGGGCCCAACGCCTGGTTGCATTCGATACCGGATGCGCGTCGCCGATTCAGGGACAACCATGAAAGCGATTTCAGCAAACGCCACAGAATCGCCGGCGATCGACCCCGAGGCCGCGCGGACGTCGCGCGATGCCCGGTCGATCCCTCAACTCCAAGGGAGCATGCGATGACTCTGTCCGAATCGATCCGCCGTCCGGTCCTCACCGGCCTGCTGGCCGCCCTCGCCCTGTGCGGCGTGGCGTCGAGCGCCCTCGCCCAGACCAAGGTGGTCGGCTACATCCCGGCGTGGAAGAACCTGCGCGCCGTCGCCGACCGCACCGACCTGAGCAAGCTCACCCACATCAACCTGGCCTTCGCGAATCCGTCGGCCAGCGGCGCCTTCCTGAGCAACGGCAATCCGACCTGCATGGATGCGTCGGGCGCCGACATCCAGTACGTCGTGCAGAAGGCGCACGCAGCCGGCGTGAAGGTGCTGATCTCGGTGGCCGGCGGCGCGATCCCGGGCTGCTCCGGCAACTGGCAGAACCTGCTGGCGCCCGGCAGCCGCGCGGCCACGGTCAACGGCCTGGCGCAGTTCGTCAACACCTACGGCCTGGACGGCGCCGACATCGACATCGAAGGCGCCGTGCTGACCGCCATCGACCGCGCCGGCAACTACACGCCCTTCATCCAGGCGCTGCGCGCCGCGCTGCCCGGCAAGCTGGTGACGGCAGCCACGGCGAGCTACGAAGGCGGGATGGTGCCGGTGTCGTCGATCCCGCACTTCGACTTCGTGACCATCATGTCCTACGACAACGTGGGACCGAGCTGGGGTCAGGTCGGTCAGGAGCATTCGTCCTACGCGCAGGCGCAGCGCGACGTCGCGACCTGGCAGTCCCGCGGCCTGCCCAAGGAGAAACTGGTGCTGGGCGTGCCGTTCTACGGCTACGGCTTCAACGGCTATGCGTCGGACTACGGCTTCAACGACATCCTCAACCAGTTCGGCGCGGCGGCGGCGCAGAAGGACCTGATCGGCACGCTGTGCGCCAGCTGCGGTTACATCACCTACAACGGCATCCCGACGATCAAGGCCAAGACGCGACTGGGCCTGCAGCAGGGGTCGGGCGTGATGATCTGGGAGCTGGCGCAGGACGCCAGCGGTGCCAACAGCCTGCTGACGGCGATCCGCTCCGAGATCGGCGGCACGACGCCCCCGCCCACGACGAGCAAGCTGATCGAGGCGGAGAGCTTCAGCAACCAGAGCGGCGTGCAGACCGAGGCCTGCAGCGAAGGCGGCAGCAACGTCGGCTGGATCGACACCGGCGATTGGATGGCCTACGCCAACGTCAACTTCCCGACCAGCGGCAGCTACCGCGTCGAGTACCGCGTCGCCAGCCCGAGCGGCGCGCGGCTGTCGCTGGACCTGAACGCCGGCAGCATCCAGCTCGGTCAGGTCGCCATTCCGGCGACCGGCGGGTGGCAGAACTGGACGACGGTGTCGCACACGGTGAACGTCAACGCCGGCACCTACGCGCTCGGCATCTACGCGCCGGCGAGCGGGTGGAACCTCAATTGGGTGAAGATCACGAAGCTGTGAACCCGCGCTGATGGCGTGACTCCCTCTCCCGCACCGCGGGAGAGGGTGGGGGTGAGGGTCGGCGTAGTGCCACCACCCTCACCCCCAACCCCTCTCCCGCAGTGCGGGAGAGGGGAATGCAGGTCACCGAGCGACCACGGAGCACGAGGACGTCGGTCACATTGACGCACACCGTCCCCACCGCTACTGTCGCGCTCCCATCCTCATCCGGAGCGATCCATGCGACCGCGCTTCCTCCTCGCCTCCGCGCTGGCCCTGAGCCTGTGCGCCGTTTCGCCCGCTCACGCGCTGACGAAGGAAGAGGCGGCCAACAACCTGATGCTGCTCACCGGCGCCCGCAATGAAGCGGCGTTCTGCGAGCCGTTCGGCAAGACTGCGGTGCAGTCGCAGATGAAGTGGGAGACGCGCCACCAGGACGTCTTCGACCGATCCAGGAAAACGGTCGAGGATGCCGCCGTCGCCAGCGGCGCGCTCCCCCGCGAACGCGCGTCGGAGGCGTTCATGCTGCTGATGGCCAGGCTGCAAGCACGGGACGATCGCGATCTCGCCCCTCACCGCAAGCAGATCCACTGCACGCGCTTCGACGAAACGCTCGAGGTCTACGGCCGGGACCTGCGCACGAAGTGAGCCGGCGGCACGACGGCGTCGTCGTGCCTCGCCTCGCCTCGCCGCCTGCGGACCTGCGCGGTCTCAGGCGTCCCGGCCGTTGTAGTGCGTGACCGGAACGCTCTCCAGGTCGATGCCTTCAAGGCAGCGGACGTTGATCGCCGCCATCGCGTTGCCCTTCGGATCGGTGCCCTCGGCATACGGATGGATCCCGCACACCGCGCAGAAGCGATGCTTGATCGAGTGCTTGTTGAACAGGTAGGTGGCCGCCGCCGCATCGTCGGTCTTCAACCGGAACTGCGCGCGCGGCACGAACCACAGCAGCGAGCCCTTGCGCTGGCACATCGAACAGTTGCAGGCCATCGCGCCGTCGATCTCGCCGTCCACATCGTAAGCCACGCGTCCGCAGTGGCAGCTTCCCTGGTAGGTCGTCATGCTGTCTCCGATGCTCTTGTCTGGATCGTGGAACGGCTGACCTTACCTCAGCGCTGCCTCACTTGAGCATCAGCTCCACGTCCTGTCCCGGATCTCCGCACGCGTCCAGACGCAGGCGCAGGAACTCGAGGTCCAGGTGGAGATGCTCCACCAGCTCGGGCACGGCCGTCGTCAGCGCGGCGATGCGATCGCCGTTCTGCTCGCAGGCGTCGGCGATGACCTCGGACAGGTGCAGGATCGCGGCGAGCATCGAGAAGGGCTTGACCTCCAGCGGCACGTTCGCATCCTTGAAGGCCTCGACCAGATCGGCGGGGAAGTGCCAGTGCGCCGCGAGCGCCGCCGTCACGTCGGCGTGCGTGCAGCCGAAGCGGCTGGACTCCAGCGAGAAACGGCTGCCCGGCTCGCCCGCATGGGCCTCCACGTCGGCGACCTGGTCCGGCTCGGTCATCGCCATCATCAACTGACCGGTGCGCAGCATCAGGCCGGCGAGGTAGGCGGTGTCCGCATCGCCCTGCAGCAGCTTGGCCAACAGCCGGGCATACCCCGCCGTGCGCATGCTGTGGCGCCAGAAGCGCTGCCGGTCCAGGCCCTTCACGTCGGGGAAGGTGCCGGTCAGGCTGGCCGCCATCGCGAGGTTGCGCAGCGTCTCCAGGCCCAGCGCCATCGCCGCGTCCTGCAGCGTGCTGATGGTGTGCGACGGGCTGTAGCGCGCCGAGTTGGCCAGCCGCAGCACCTTGGCCGCGAGCGTCGAGTCCTTCCCGATCAGCTCGGCGATCTGGCCGAGCGAGACACCGTCGTCGTCCAGGCTGCGCAGCAGCTTGCGTCCGACCTCGGGCATCACCGGAAGGCTGGCATGCCCCCCGAAGAATCGTTCCGCACTGGAAACGGTGGCGGCGGGGGTCACGCTGGCGATCGTCACATTGGCCTCCTTGGGGACACAACGGGAAGTGTGGCGGCCAGTCTAAGCGGCTCAGCGACCGCGCGCCAGCGCCAGCAGTTCGACCCGGTCCAGCAGCCCGATGCGGTAGCCCTGGACCGCCAGGACGCCACGATCGGCCAGTTGGCGCAGCGTGCGAGACAAGGTCTCCGGCGAAATCGACAGCTGCGCCGCCACGTCCCGCTTGCGCTCGGCGAGCTGCAGCTCCCCGGCGGCGCCGGCCTGCGCCAGCAGCCAGGCCGCGACCCGGCCGGTGGCGTCCTTCATCGTCAGGCCGCGGATCCCGTCCTGGGCGTCGCGCAGCTGCGCGGACACGGCCCGCACCAGCGCCTCCAGCACCGGCGGCTGCGAGCGCAGCCACATCGTCGCCACCGCCATCGGCCAGACCATCACCTGCGCCGAAGCGGAGACCACGGTCACGTCCTCCTCGTAACGGCCTTCCAGCCACGCCGTGTGCAGGTCCAGCCACTGCGGTCCGCTCAGCGGGCCGCGCGCGGCGACCTTGCCCTCGCACAACGCCAGCATGGCGACGGCGGCATCGCCGCGTCGGATCGCCAGCTCGCCGGCCTGGCAGCGGCGCACGTGGGTCATGCCGGCCAGCGCGGACCAGCTGTCGCCGTCCAGCAGCACGTCGCCGAGCAGCGCGCGCCAGGGAATCGGATGCGCGGGACCGGGGATCAGCCCGGTGCTGGCGGGAAGGGAGAGGTCGGGGGACAGAGGGGCAATCACGGGCGTGCTCGGCAATTCTCGGAATGCGGGAATGCCGGACTGTCCTCGCCCTTCGAGGAAATTGCCTTGAGGTGCGTCAACATCTGATCAATCTCCCCCTCGATTCGCTCGAGAGGGGGAGATCAGCGGATCAGCAGCGCGCGGAAGTCGTTGACGTTGGTCTGGGTCGGTCCGGTGATCAGCAGATCGCCGAGCGCCTCGAAGAGCGCATAACCATTGTTGGCCGCCAGCAGGTCCGCCGGCTTCAGACCAAGCGCGCGGGCGCGCTCCAGGGTGCTGGGACTGAGGAAGGCGCCGGCGTTGTCCTCCACGCCGTCGATGCCGTCGGTATCCGCGGCCAGGCCCCAGACCTCCGGCTGCCCGTCCAGCGCGATCGCGCAGCCGAGCACGAACTCGCCCGCCCGGCCGCCGCGTCCCGGCTGCGGGACCAGCGTCACCGTGGTCTCGCCGCCGGACAGGATCAGGCAGGGCTTGGCGAAGGGTTCGCCGTGCCGCGCCACCGAGCGCGCCAGCGCGGCGTGCACGCGGCCGACCTCGCGGGACTCGCCCTCGATCTCGTCCGACAGCACATGCGCGGTGATGCCCAGCGCGCGCGCCGCCTCGGCGGCCGCCAGCAAGCTCTGGCGCGGCGCCGCGATGATGCGCTGCTCATGGCCGTCGAAGCAGGGGGCGCCGGGCTTGGGCGTTTCCCACTCGCCGCGCTCCAGCGCGTCGACCGCGTTCTGCGGCAAGGCGATGCGGTAGCGGCGGCAGATCGCCAGCGCCTGGGCGCAGGTGGAGGCGTCGGGCACCGTCGGGCCGGAGGCGATCACCTGCGGATCGTCGCCCGGCACGTCCGAGATCATCAGCGTCAGCACCTTGGCCGGCGCGCAGGCGGCGGCCAGCCGCCCGCCCTTGATCCCGCTGAGGTGCTTGCGCACGCAGTTCATCTCGACGATGTTGGCGCCGCTGGCCAGCAGCGCGCGGTTGACCGCCTGCTTGTCGGCCAGCGTCAATCCCGGGGCGGGCAGCGGCATCAGCGCCGAACCTCCGCCGGAGATCAGGCAGATCACCTGGTCGTCGGCCGTCGGGTTGAAGTCGCGCACCATCTGCATCATCCGCGCCGCGGCGCGTTCGCCGGCGGCGTCCGGCACCGGGTGCGCCGCCTCGACCATCTCGATGCGGCGCGGCCGGTAGTCCGGCGGGATATGCCCGTAGCGCGTGATGACCAGCCCGGTCATGGGCGCGTCCGCCGGCCACGCGGCCTCGACGGCCTGCGCCATCGACCCGCCGCCCTTGCCCGCGCCGATCACCAGCGTGCGGCCCCTTGGCGATGTCGGGGGCGGCGGCAGATGGCCGGCGAGGATCTTCCCGGGCAGCGCACGCTCCACCGCGACGCGGTAGAGGTGCTTGAGCAGGGCGCGGGGATCCGAGACGAGGGCCGCCGCCTCCGGCGACCCGGCGACGGGCGATCCGGGACCGGACGTGGCGGCAGCCAGGGCGGCCGGAGAGGCGGAAGCGTCGTGGGGCAGGCTCATGACCGGTGATTGTGGAGACCTGTCCCCTCAGCCGGCGTCCGTAGTGCTACCGACCTCGTGATGGCCCAGCAGCTCCAGCGCCTTGACCAGCGCCGAGTGGTCCATCTGGTCCCAGCCCTGCGCGGCGGCGGCCTGCATCAGCTGCGCGGTGTTGGCCGTGTTGGGCAGCGACAGGCTCATCGCCTTGGCGCTCTGCAGCGCGAGGTTCAAGTCCTTCTGGTGCAGCGCGATCCGGAAGCCCGGGTTGAAGGTGCGCTTGATCATGCGCTCGCCGTGCACTTCGAGGATGCGGCTGGAGGCGAAACCGCCCATCAGCGCCTCGCGCACCTTGGCCGGATCGGCGCCGGCCTTGGAGGCGAAGACCAGCGCTTCGCCCACGGCGGCGATGTTCAGCGCCACGATGATCTGGTTGGCCACCTTCGTGACCTGGCCCGCGCTCGCGCCGCCGACCAGGGTGATGTTCTTGCCCATCAGCTCGAACAGCGGCTTGATGCGCGCGAAGGTGGCTTCCTTGCCGCCGACCATGATCGACAGCGTGCCGGCCTTGGCGCCGACCTCGCCGCCGGAGACCGGCGCGTCCAGCCATTCCGCGCCGAGCGCCTCGATGCGCGCGGCGAAGTCCTTGGTCGCGATCGGCGAGATCGAGCTCATGTCCACGACCGTCTTGCCCGCGCCCTTGCCGCCGGCGAACGCGGCGGCGATGCCGCCGTCGCCGAACAGCACGCGCTCGACGTCCGGCGTGTCCGGGACCATCGTGAAGATCACCTCGGCCTGCTGGGCGACTTCGGTCGCGCTGTCGCAGACGGTGACGCCGACGGCGGCCACATCCTCGCGGACCTTGGAACGGGTGTGGACGAACAGCTGGTGCCCGCCTTGCGCCAGACGCATCGCCATGGGCGCGCCCATGATGCCCAGGCCGATGAAGCCGATCTTGATGCTCATGTCAGTTCTCTCTTTCAGTCCTTGAACTTGTCGCGCAGGCCCTGCGTGGCGGCGCGGAAGATGCCCAGGTCGCTCCCGACGGCGACGAAGGTCGCGCCCTGCGAGAGGTAGCGGCGCGCGTCGGCTTCCACCGGCGCGAGGATGCCGACGGGCTTGCCCGCGGCCTTGCAGACCGCGTAGATCCTGGCCATCGCCGCCTGCACATCGGGATGCTGCGGGTTGCCGAGGTGACCATAGCCGGCGGCCAGGTCGGACGGGCCGATGAACACGGCGTCCACGCCGTCCACCGCCGCGATGGCCTCGACGGCGTCCACGCCCGCGGGGCTCTCGATCTGGACGATCACGGCGATCTGCTCGTTGATGCCCTGGAAGTAGCCCGGCACCGTGCCGTAGCGGTTGTTGCGCTGCGACACCGACACGCCGCGGATGCCCTGCGGCGGATAACGCGTCGACGCGACGGCCCGGATCGCCTCTTCCTCGGTCTCCACGAACGGAACCAGGAAGTTGGAGAAGCCCGCGTCCAGCAGCCGCTTGATCTCGACGGGGTTGTTGCTGCTCGGCCGCACGACCGGCGCGCTCACGCTGTCCTTGAGCGCCATCAGCTGCGGCACGAAGCTGCTGACCTCGTTGGGCGAGTGCTCGCCGTCCAGCAGCAGCCAGTCGAAGCCGGCCACGCCCAGCACCTCGGTGCTGATCGGGCTGGCGAGCGAGCACCAGCAGCCGATCAGGCGCTCGCCGGCGATCAGGCGCTGGCGCAGCGTGTTGGGGAAGGCGGAATAGGGCGTGGTCGGCGTCGGCATGACGGGCTCCTCAAAACAGAATCGGACAGGCATCCAGCGAGGCACCGCGACGTGGCCGTCGACGATGCCGCCCTCGATGCATCAAGGCATCAATCGAGCTTCAGCCCGCTCTTGCTCACGACGCCCGCCCACTTCTTGCGCTCGGCGTTGAAGAAGGTGTCCATCTCGGTCGGGTTCATGGTGCTGACCTCGGCGCCCTGCGCGGCCAGACGCGCGCGGACTTCGGGCGAACGGATGATGCTGATCAGCGCGGCGGACAGCTTGTCGATGTTGGCCTTGGGCATGTTGGCCGGGGCCAGGATGCCCTGCCAGGTGCCGGACTCGAAGCCGGTGGCACCCTGCTCGGCCAGCGTCGGCACGTTGGGCAGCAGCGGCACGCGGGTGGACTTGCTGACGCCGATGACCTTCAGCTTGTTCTGCTGCACGAAGGGCAGCGTCGCGAGCATGCCGTTCATCAGCACCTGCGTCTGGCCGGCGATGGTGTCGGTGACGGCCTGCGAGCCGCCCTTGTACGGGATGTATTCCCACTTGGCGCCGGTCAGGCTGGCGACCTGGTAGCCGGCCAGGTGAGGCGCGCTGCCCATCGCGGTGACCGCGAAGTCGATCTTGGACTTCTTGGACAGCTCGACGAGTTCCTTGAGGTTGCTGGCCGGCACCGACGGGTGGACGACCAGCATGTGCGGCGAGTACGCCAGCATCGCCACGCCCTTCAGGTCCTTGGACGGATCGAAGGGGAGCTTGGTGTACAGCGACGGGCTGATGGCCAGCGCGCTGACGTCGCACAGCATGATGGTGTAGCCGTCGTTGGCCTTGGCGGTCTGGTCGGCGCCCATGTTGCCGCTGGCGCCGGGCTTGTTCTCGACGATCACGGTCTGCTTGAGCGCTTCGCCGAGCAGCGGGGAAATGATGCGGGCGATGATGTCCGAGGAACCGCCCGGGGTGTACGGGACGATGATCTTCAGCGGCTTGCTGGGCCAGGCGGCCTGCGCGAAGGCGCTGGGGGCGATGCCGGCCGCCGCGGCGAGAGCGGCTGCGGCGATGACGGCACGGCGGGCGAACTTCTTGTCTTGCATGTTGTCTCTCTCCAGGTTTCGTTCGGGGGGATCGTTCAGCGGACCATGCAGGGCCGCTTGGGATCGAACTTCCAGTCGGGGATCAGGTGCTGCATGGCGATGGCGTCGTCGCGCGCGCCCAGGCCGTGCTGCAGGTAGAGCTGGTGGGCCGCTTCGACGGCCTTCATGTCGAGCGTCACGCCCAGGCCCGGCGCGGTCGGGACCGCGACTTCGCCGTCGACGATCTGCAGCGGCTTCTCGGTCAGGAACTGGCCGTCCTGCCAGATCCAGTGCGTGTCGATCGCGGTCAGACGACCGGGCGCGGCCGCGGCGGCGTGCGTGAACATCGCCAGCGAGACGTCGAAGTGGTTGTTGGAGTGCGAGCCCCAGGTGAGGCCGAAGTCGCGGCAGGTCTGCGCGACGCGGACCGCGCCGGACATCGTCCAGAAGTGCGGATCGGCCAGCGGGATGTCGACGGACTGCAGGCTCAGCGCATGGGTGAACTGGCGCCAGTCGGTGGCGACCATGTTGGTGGCCGTCGGCAGGCCGGTGGCGCGGCGGAACTCGGCCATCACCTCGCGGCCGGAGAAGCCTTCCTCGGCGCCGCAGGGATCCTCGGCGTAGGCGAGCACGCCGCCCAGGTCGCGCAGCAGGCGGATCGCGTCCTTCAGCAGCCAGCCGCCGTTGGGATCGAGCGTGACGCGCGCTTCGGGGAAGCGCGCCTTCAGCGCCTTGATCGCCTCGACCTCTTCCTCGCCGCGCAGCACGCCGCCCTTGAGCTTGAAGTCCTTGAAGCCGTAACGCGCCTGCGCGGCGGCGGCCTGCTCGACGATGGTCTCCGGCGTCATCGCGACCTGGTGGCGCACCGTCAGCCAGGCGTCGGCCGCGGCATCGCTGCCGGCCTCGTCCTCGGGCGTCTGGTAGGCCAGGCCCGTTTTCGTGCGGTCGCCGACGAAGAACAGGTAGCCCAGCATCGCGACGCTGTCGCGCTGCCTGCCTTCGCCGAGCAGCTCGCAGACCGGCACGCCGAGGTGCTGGCCGAGCAGGTCCAGCAGCGCGCATTCGACGGCGGTGAGCACATGGATGGTGGTCCGCAGGTCGAAGGTCTGCAGGCCGCGGCCGCCGCTGTCGAGGCCCTTGAACTGCTCGCGGACCTGCGCGAGCAGCGCGTTCCATTTCGCGACCGGCTGGCCGACGAGCAACTCGCCGGCCTGTTCGAGCGTCTTGCGGATGGGCTCGCCGCCGGGGATCTCGGCGATGCCCACGTGGCCCGCGTTGTCCTCGAGGATCAGCAGGTTGCGGGTGAAGAACGGCGCATGGGCGCCGCTCAGGTTCATGAGCATGCCGTCGCGGCCGGCGACGGGGATCGCACGGGCGGAGGTGACGATGGGACTGCTTGCGCTCACGGAGAGGCTCCTGGTCAATCTGCGGTGATCTTGCGGGTGTCGATGACCTGCTTCCAGCGCGCGAACTCGGTCTTCTGGAAGGCCTGCGCCTGGTCGGCCGTGTTGGCGACGGTCTCGATGCCGATGTCGGAGAACTTCTGCTTCACGGCGGGGTCGTGCAGCGCGGCGACGATGTCCTTCTGCAGCTGCGCGCGCACGGCCGGCGGCAGGCCCTTGGGCGCGGCCACGCCTTGCCAGGAATAGACATCGGCACCCTTGATGCCGGACTCGGACAGCGTGGGCACGTTGGGCAGCACGGCGGATCGCTTGTCGCCGGTGACGGCCAGGGCGCGCAGCTTGCCGCCGAGGATGTGCGGCAGCACCGCGTTGACGTTCTGGAACGAGGCCTCGATCTGCGCGCCCAGCAGGTCGCTGATCGCGGGGGCGCCGCCCTTGTACGGCACGTGCAGGCCGTTGGTGCCGGTCTGCAGCCAGAACAGCTCGGCGGTGAGGTGGTCGGAGGAGCCGTTGCCCGAGGAAGCGAAGCTCATCTTGCCCGGTTCCTTCTTGAGGGTGTCGATCACGTCCTTGACGCTCTTGAGCGGCGAGGACGCGGGCACGACCAGCACGTTCGGCGCCTGGATGGCGACGGTGAGCAGGTCGATGTCCTTGAGGGCGTCGTACTGGACGGCCTTGATCAGATGCGGCGCGATGACGAAGGGGCCGAGCGAGGACACCAGCAGCGTGTAGCCGTCGGGCGCGGCGCGCTTGACCTGGGTGGTGCCCAAGGTGCCGGTGGCGCCGGGGCGGTTGTCGACGATGACGGTCTGGCCCCACTTCTTCTGCAGCTCGGCACCCATGGCGCGGGCCAGCATGTCGGTGGAGCCGCCGGCGGGGAACGGGACCACGATGGTCACCGGCCGGTCGGGGAAGCCGCTGGCGTGGGCCAGGCCGGCCGCGAAGGTGGACAGGACGGCGGCGCCGAGGGCGGCACCGGCTTTGACGGCCAGGCGGCGGGTCAGAACGGTCATGGTTTGTCTCCGGGGAAGGAACCGTGGAAACCGCTCTTGGTGCGCCTTCAGGACTCAGCCCTGCAGCGCTTTGGCGGTCTTGTTGTCAGTCATCATACAAGTTGAGCCGAACGAATGACAAGGCGCGGTGAGCCGGCTCGCGATGAGGGAAAACACGCAGAACTACCAATTGCAGCCAGAGAACAACCCATAAAACTATGGGCTGAACGCAACACTGCTTCTACGGCGTCTCTCAAGCCGAGCCTACGATGCAACCCATAAAAATTACGGGGGGCAACTTGGCGCGGAGGCGCGACTGAAGTGACGTTCAAACGACTGACCCTGAGCCAACTGGAGCGACATATCCGCCGGACGGCGCGGGATACCGAGCTGATCTACCTGACCAAGCACGCGCACGCGCGAATGCGAGAACGCTGCGTGCTGAAGGAAGAAGTGTTCGACTGCTTACGTCTAGGGCGCCTGTTGACGCCTGGCGAAGAAGACATGAAGAGCGGGGCTCTGGTCTGCAGGATGCACTGGTATGCCCCCTCAACCGATCTTGTCGTTTGCGTCGCGCTCGATGACGCAAGGCCCGGCCTTTTGGTCATCACGGTCATCGCCTAGTTGAGGAATTGATGATGTATCACTACACCGAATGCGGTCTCGACAACGTGTGGCTTGCCAATGGCTACAACGAAATCGATACCGCCTATGGAAAAGCCTTCTCCGTGACCGCGGCGGACGAACTGCTGCGGGAGATTGCCGTCCAGGTGGCGCACAAACCCGGGCGGCTCACCGGCAAGGAGTTCCGCTTCCTGCGCGTCCATCTGCGCCTCTCGCAGGCGGCAATGGCGAAGGTCCAAGGCGTCAGCGAGCAGAACGTGAGCCTGTGGGAACGGCACGGCAAGGTCCCGAGGGCGAACGACACGCTGTTGAGGTTCTACTTCTTCGCACACGCCGCCGGCGACGAAACGGTCAGGTCAGCCTTCGACCGGATCATGACCGTCGAACGGCTCGTGCGTCAGAAGATCGTGGCCACCTCTGGCCGCAACGGTTGGAAGTTCAAGGTCGAAGAGACCAAGGCCGACTCGGGCGAACAGGCCGTCGAGGTCTGATCACGGCGCGTCGCTCAGCGCTTGTCCTGCAGCGCGAGTGCCGCACGCCGGCGCCGCTCCCGGCTGTTCGCCAGGTGCGTCCGCATGGCGGCGCGAGCGGCCTCGGTGTCGCGCGCGGAGATCGCGTCGAGGATGCTCTCGTGCTCCGAGTTCACGCGCAGCAGGTAGTCGCGCTGCGCCAGCGGATCCTCGTCGCCCGCCGCCGCCAGGCTGGCCAGACGGGCGCGCGGGATGCTGGGCGCGCCCAACGTCGCCATCAGCTGCTCGAAGTGCGGGTTGCCCGTGGCGCGGGCGATCTCCAGGTGGAACTGGAAGTCCGCCGCCACCGCGTCGCGACCGGCCTCGGCCGCTTCGGCGAAAGCCGACAGGGCCGCGCGCATGTTGTTCAGGTGGGCATCGCTGCGCCGCTGCGCGGCCAGCGCCGCCGCCTCGGTCTCGATGCCGATGCGCAGCTCCAGCACGGCGACGACATCGTGCAAGGTCGCCATCTGCTCCGCGCCGATCCGGAACGGACCGCCCTCCCCCAACCCCAGGACGAAGGTCCCGATGCCGTGCCGGGTCTCGACCAGCCCCGCCGCCTGCAGCTTCGAGATCGCCTCGCGGACGACCGTCCGGCTGACCTCGAACTCGGCCATGATCGCCGCCTCGGTCGGCAGCTTGTCGCCGTTGGCGAGCGCCCCCGCGCGGATCCGGTCCTCCAGCGCACGGACAAGACCGAGCGCCAGCGATTTCGGACGGGAACGGGTCAACGAAGCATTCATCACGGGGTCAGTTGTACGACAACATGGGCCTGCCCGACAACCGCGTTATCGCGATGTCGCGCCGAAGCAGCGGGGTCGGAGCAAGGCTGCGGGTGCCGGAGGTCGGGCGCGGCAGGACAGGGGCGGAAGGACAGGGGCAGGATTGTCCCTGCTCCGGCGCCGATGAGTGACTCAGTCCGCGTCCAGCGGAAACTGCGTGCAGCCGAGCCGCGCCGAGATGTCCCGGCTGGCCGCCTGCAGCATGGCCACGACCTCGGGCGCCTTGGCGTCGTCGTAGCGGAACGTCGGGAAGCTGACGCTCATGCCGGCGATGGGCTGGCCCAGCCGATCGAAGATCGGCACGCCGATGCAGCGGATGTGGTCGTCGAATTCCTCGCGGTCCTCGCCGAAGCCCTGCCCCTTCACCCGATCCAGTTCGGCCTGGAAGGCGGCCGGCTCGGTGATGGTCTTGTCGCGGAAGCGCTGGAAGTCCGCGCCGGCCAGCACGCGCGCCCGGCGCTCGGGATGCTCCCAGGCCATCAGCACCTTGCCGATCGCCGTGCAGTGCAGCGGCGCGCGGCGGCCGATGCGCGAATACATGCCCAGCATGTGCTTCGAATCCACCTTGTGGACGTAGATGATCTCGCTGTCGATCAGCGTGCCCAGGTGCACCGTCTCGCCGGTGGCGTCGGCCAGCATCTGCATGTGGTGCTTGGACAGGTCGACCAGGTCCGGGTACTGCAACGCCTTCGCGCCGATCTCGAAGACCTTCATCGCGAGGCCGTAGCGTTCGCTGTCCGTTTCCTGGCGGACGTAGCCCAGCGTCTTCATCGTCTGCAGGAAACGGTAGACCGTCGCCTTGGGCATCGCCAGCCGCACGGACAGCTCCGAGATACCGGTATCACTGCGTTCTGACAGGGCCTGCAGGATGGCGAACACCTTGAGCACGGCGGCCACGGATTCGGGCTGCTGCTTGCCATCGTTCAGATCGTCATCCATGCGCAAGGTATTCCTGGAAAGGGGAGATTTCACCACAGCCGGCCCGTTCCCGCGCCCGCGCGAACCCGGGTCGGCACGTCGGCCGCAACATCGATGGGCAGGCGGTACGGCGGCGTCCAGCCGGCGTCGCCCGCGACCGTCTTGTCAGGGTGGGCGGCACGCAGCAGTCGCGCCGGATCGATCGCCGCGCCGTTGAAGCGCGAGCCGCGATCCTCGAGGCGGTCGCCCTTGAGCAGGCGCACGACGCGCTCCGGGCCGATGCCCGGCGACGCGTCCCAGACGTTGGCCTCGCCCAGCACGCGGGCGTCGATGCCGACGCCGATCGAATAACCGTACGGATAGTCGCCGCCGGCGGTTGCGACGTAGAGGTTGTTGGCGACGTGCACCTGCCCGTAGCGGACGCGCGGCGTGCGCTCCTTGACCTGCTCCCAGAGGTTGTGGTGCAGCGTCACACGCAGATGGCCGCGATCGTCGCGATGGCCGTCGCCGCCGCCGATCAGCATCGTCTTGTCGTGGCGTCGGAAGACGTTCCAGGAGACCGTCACGAAGTCGGAGCGACGGGTGATGTCGAGCAGGCCGTCGTGCCGCTGCATGCGCCGGCCCAGCGCGACCGGCTCGCGCGGATCGGGCCGCTCGCCGTCGTCGAAGACGCAGTGGTCGACCCACACCTGCATGGCTTCGCGCAGCGCGACGGTGTCGTATTCGGAGTTCCATTCGCCGTGGCCGTTGTCGTTCGGATCCCAGGCGGGAAAGAAGTCGTAGGCATCGGAGAAACGCAGGTTGCGCAGGATCACCTGCGAGACCTGGTCGAGCATCAGCGAGCCGCCGTCGAAGCCGGCGTCGGGCGTGACGCCGACGATCGTCGTGTTCGACGGCACCTTGACCACGACCTGCGCCGCCTGCCGCTTCGCGGAACGCCGGCGCGCGTCTTCGAGCGGCCCCGAGGGATCTCGACGGCCCCAGGTCGCCGGGTCGTACTGCTTGACGAAGGCGTCGACGTCGAAGGCGGGATCGCGGAAGTCCTCGATGCCCAGGCGGCGCCCGGCTGCGTCGGCGGCGAGGTCGATGCGCGCGGCGAGCGCGATCAGCTTCGGCGCGTCGCCGAGCGCGATCGCCGCGTCGAGCTCCGCGCGCGTGCGCACCACGCGGACCGCCTCGGGCTTCGCCCTCGCGCCGCCGACCGTGCCTCCGTTCATCGATGCCCAGCCGTCGCCGCGTCCGATGGCGTCGAACACCGCAGGCGGCAGAGCGACGGCCAGCGCGACGTTGCGGTATTCGGCCATGCGGTTGGCGGCCTCGCCGGTCGCGCTGAAGGGGCGCCGCGAGGTCGACGCCGACCACGGTGCCAGGTGTGGGCCGAGCAGGTTGCCACGCAGCACCGCCTGCCCGTTCGGGATCGTCGGCGACGCCCGCCATTCGCCGCGCGCGACGCCCCGGTCCCAGGCCCGACCGAGGCTGATGCTGGCGGGCGCCACGCCGGGCTCGGCCAGCCAGCGCGAGTCCTGGATCAGGAAACCGCGAGCCCGCGCGTTCGGGGTGCTGGGGGCGATGACGTGCCCACCGTGGCCCGGCATGCGACGACCCGCGCGACTCACGATCAGGCTGTCGTCGACGACCAGCGTCGCGCCGCCGAAGATGAAATCGACGTCGCCACGGATCTCGCTCGCTTGCACGAGCACGCGCGCCTCGCGCGCATCACCCGCTTCGCGCTCGGCGTAGAACGTGTCCTGATGCCCGATGAGCCGGACCTGCGCCATCTGGATCCGGTCGCCGCGCGTCATCAGCGCCACGGCCTGCGCGCCGCCGCTCTCCGCGACGCCGGCCGGATAGCCCTGCCCATCGCGAACGCGGTCCATCGCGTCGTTCGCGACGGTCAGACGGGCCAGCTGGACGTCGTCGCTGAACAGCATCACGCTGGCGCTGCCCGGCGTACCGTAGGTTTCGGCGCCCAGCAGCGGCATGCAGCGATGCGCAGACTCGCCCTTGGCTTTCGGCAGCGCGTTGTACCGACCCTCCACGATCACGACCTCGGAAGGATCTCCGGCACCGTACAGCGCGAACGGCGCCTTGTCCTGGATGCACAGCGGCTCGCGGTAGATGCCGGGCTTCACGAGCACGTACGCGCGCGGCGCGTCCGGCGTTCCCGCCGCCCTCAGGGGCAACGCGTCGATGGCGGCCTGCACCGTTCGATGCGTGCCGCTGCCGTCCGCGGCGACGACGAAGGTCGGTGTCCATCGCGACGGATCGAGCGGTACCGGCGACCAGTCGCCGAGGTAGCTCGCCATCGTCGACGTGGCGGCCTGCGCATCGCTGAGCTGCGGGCGCTCCTGTGCCGAAGCGCCGAGCAGCGTCATCGCGCCGACCGCCGCCACCGCGACGCGAGCCGTCCGCATCACAGGTCCGCCAGATACAGCGCGGGTTCGCCCTCGGCATCCGCGCTGAACAGCACCTGCTTCTCATCGGGCGTGAACGACGGATGCGGATGCGTGACCTGCCGGTTGCCCTTGTAGACGCGCCATGAGCTGTCGTGCCGCGCGACGCGGCGCTCAGTGCCGGTGTTCAGGTCGAAGAGATGCAGGAAGGGATCGGTCGCGATCTGGTGGCTGCCGGTGTCGGCGACGTCGGCCGGCGAATCGCAGCCGTCGCCGATCAGCAGCGAACCGTCCTGGTTGCTCATCAGGTGCGAGCAAGGCGGCATGCGCGTCAGCCGCTTCGATTCGAGCGTGACCGGATCGAGCGAGCAGATCCACCGATCCCGCTGCCCCTTCAGGTAGGACACGTAGATCATCGCGGAACCGTCCGGCACCCAGAACTCGTGGGTACAGCTTTCGCCCGGATCGTGGCGGCGGCCGCAGCGGACGTTGCGGCCGTCCTCGTCGATGAACCACATGCGCGCGTCGACCAGGTCGTGCGGCCCTTCGTGGCAGTACGCGACCGTGTGGTCATCGCCCGGTCGGTATTGCGGATGACCCAACCAACCCTGCTGTTCGAGGATCACCTCGCGCGCGCCGGTCGCCAGGTCGATGCGGATCAGGCGGCATCGCGGCCTGGCATGGAACATCTGGTGGAACTTCTGCCAGTCGCTGAGCGGGAACCAGTCGCTGGCCGCGATCTCGATGCCGACCATCTTCGTGCAGGCGGAATTCGCCACCCAGGTGCCGTAGCCGACCCAGCCTTCCGGCACGGTGTAGACGACCTCCTCGCCCAGATCCCGCATGGACAGACGGATCAGCTGCCGCTCGGCGCGGACGAAGTAGAGATGACGATCGTCGGGACTGAGGAAGCCGCCGAAGGTGTTCTCGCCCGCCTGGTCGGTGAGCTGCGTCGCCACCTGCGTCTTCAGGTCGAGCAGGTGGTAGTTCCAGCTCGTTCCCGGCCCGAACTCGGCACCGAAGATCAGTTGGGCCCCATCGTTGGTGAAGCACTTCTGATAGAAGTAGTTGCGATGGCAGGTCACATCGGTGGGCGTCAACCGCGTGACGCGCGCGCCCGTGTCCGGATCCTCGCGGGTGACGAAATGGAGCTGTCGTTCGTTGGCTTTCATGGTCGCTCTGATCGTTGGTTCTGTCGCTGGCCGGGCGTGTTCACTTGATCCGCTGCAGCAAGGCCTGACCCTCGGTGACGAGGCGCCGCGCGGCGTCGACATCGCTGGTCTTGTCGTAGGCGACGGTCTCGAAGACCTCGCGCATGAACTTGTGCAGCCGCGCGTGCTCGAACAGCGGCGCGGGACGCTTGAGCCGGCCCGACTCGCGCTGCACCTTGATCTGCTCGTGCGCGGCGACCTCCAGCGGCGGCAGCTTGCCGGCCGCCTTCAACTGCTCGTAGGGGCCGCGCGCCGACGGCAGGCCGCGCGTGCGGCCGAGCAGCACCGCGGCCTCCGGGTCGGTCAGCAGGAAATTGACGAGCCTGGCCGCCATCTCCGCGCGGCCGTTCTTCTCCGCATGGCGGCTGACCGCATACATCACCGTGGGGCGTCCGAACATGCCGCTGTCGAGCGCGCCGGGCAGCGTCGGGAAGTCGCCGAGCACCAGCTTCTGCTGCCTGTCCAGCGTGGACGCACGAAGCGCGATGACCGAATCCCAGGTGTAGTTGCCGGCCCAGCGCCCCACGACCCAGTCGGGCTGCTGCTCGGTGGGTTTCTCCGCGCCGCCCAGGCTGGCGCGCAGCGGCAGCGGCGTGGCGACGTGGTCCGTGACCAGCCGCTTGTAGGTGCGCACCCAGTCGAGCGCCGCCGCCTCGCTCATCGCCACGCGCGGCGACGCGGGGTCGACGTAGGCCGTCCCGTGCCGCTGCTGCACCCAGGCCTGCGACAGCAGCATCATGTCGTAGAGCTCGCCGTCGAGCGGATAGGCGTTGTCGCCGAGGATCCGCCGGAAGGCCGGGCCCGTGGCGAAGAGTTCGTCCCAGGTCGTCGGCAGCGCAAGGCCGGCGCGGTCGAACGCCGCCTGGTTCCACAACATCACCCGCGCGCTGAACGAGACCGGCAGCGCGTTCAGCTTGCCGGCGACGTCGCCGTAGGCGAGGTCGTCGCGATCGAACTGCGCGAGGTCCAGGAGGCGTCCGAATCGATTCAGGTCTGCGAAGCCGTTGCCGCGCTTGCTGAACATCGCCATCCAGGCCCAGTTGATCTGCATGACCTCGGGCTCGGAGCCGCCGGCGATCTGGGTCGTCAGCCGCTCCAGATAGCCGTTGAAGCCCATGTACTCGGCCTTCACGCGCACGCCGTGGCGGCGCTCGAAGAGCGCGAGCGCCTTCAGGGTCGCCTCATGCCGGCCGGCGCCGCCCCACCACGCGAAGCGCAGCACGGTCGGCTTGTCCTGCGCGCGGAGCAGCCCCGGCGCCGTCAGCGCCGCCGTCACGCCCGCGGTCGCGGCGACAGCGGCCGATCCCGCGGCGATGCCCAGCAGCTGTCGTCTCGGCAGGCTCATGCGTAGGTCCCGGAGGTCGAGGCGGCGGCCGGCGTGGACGCCGACGTCGTCAGCAGGTTGATCCCGCTCGCCGCGTCGAACAGGTGGCAGGCCGACATCTGCAGATGCAGCGTCAAGGCGTCACCGCGCGCGAGGCCGTTCAGCGCCACGGCCTGCTCGGCCGGGATGCGCGCGGAGATCGGCAGCGGTCCGAGTTCCGCATGCAGGTAGACCTCCGACCCCATGTGTTCGGTGAACCGCACCCGCGCGTCGACCGGCACGCTGTCGCCCTGCGCGCGCGGCACGAGGCCGATGTGCTCGGGCCGCAGCCCGAAGGTCACCGCGCCGTCCGCCACCTTCGGCAGCGACGTGACGCCGGCCGATTTCTCCATCGGCAACGGCAGCCTCGCACCGCCGACCTCGACGGCCAGGCCGTTGTCGGTCGCGAGCAGACTCCCCGCCAGCAGGTTCATCTCCGGCGATCCGATGAAACCCGCCACGAAGGCATTCGCCGGCCGGTCGTACAGCGCCGTCGGCGTGTCGACCTGCTGGATCACGCCGTCCTTGAGCACGCAGATGCGTTCGCCCATGGTCATCGCCTCGACCTGGTCGTGGGTGACGTAGACCGTCGTGGCCGGCTGGCGGCTTTCGCGCAGGGTGCGGTGGAGTTCGGTGAGCCGCACGCGCATCGCGGCACGCAGCTTGGCGTCGAGGTTGGACAGCGGCTCGTCGAAGAGGAACACGTCCGGCTTCTTCACGATCGCCCGGCCCACCGCGACGCGCTGCGCCTGGCCGCCGGAGAGCTGCTTCGGGTAGCGGTCGAGCAGGTGCTCCATTTCCAGCAGGCCCGCGGCGTGGCGCACGCGCTGGTCGAGCTCCGCCTTCGGCGTGCCGGCCAGCTTCAGGCCGAAGGCCAGGTTGTCGTAGACCTTCATGTGCGGGTACAGCGCGTAGTTCTGGAACACCATCGCGATGCCGCGCTGCTTGGGCGGCAGCGCGTTGACGGCGCGGTCGCCGATGCGCAGCTCGCCGCCGGAGATGCTCTCCAGGCCCGCGATCATGCGCAGCAGCGTCGACTTCGCGCAGCCCGACGGGCCGACGAACACCATGAACTCGCCGTCCCGCACTTCCAGGTCCACCCCGTGCACGGCCTTGAATCCGTTGGGGTACACCTTCTCGATCTTGTTGAGGCTCAGTCTTGCCACGTCGTGTCTCCGGGTTCTTTTCTTGTCTGCTCTCGCGCGGCGGGATCGGGGTCAGCCCTTGACGCCGCTGGACGTCGCGCCTTCGATGAAATGCTTCTGCGCGGCGAAGAACACCGCCACCGACGGGATCAGCGCCACCACCGAGATCGCGATCACGTTGGCCCACTCGACCTCCTCGGTCGCGCCGATGCTCATCTTCAGCGCGAGGGAGACGGGATACTTCTCCACCGACGCGAGGTAGATCAGCGGACCCATGAAGTCGTTCATCGTCCAGATGAACTGGAAGACGACCACGGAGATGATGGCCGGCTTGAGCAGCGGCACGATGATGTGCCACAGCAGCTGCAGCGCGTTGCAGCCGTCGATCTGCGCGGCCTCTTCCATGTCGCGCGGGATGCCGCGCAGGAACTGCACCAGCATGAACACGAAGAAGGTGTCCGTCGCGAAGGCCGAGGGCACGATCAGCGGCAGGTACGAATCCAGCCAGCCGATCTCGCGGAACACCAGGTACTGCGGCAGACGCAGCACGATCAGCGGCAGCATCATCGTGGCGATCATGATGCTAAAGAGCAGCTTGCGGCCCCAGAACTCGAAACGCGCGAAGGCGTAGGCGACCAGCACGCAGGAGATCACCGTGACGATGATGCGCGGGATGGTGATCAGGAAGCTGTTCAGGAAGTAGGTGGCGAAGGTGTACTCGGTGCTGGTCTTCCAGCCCTTGGCGTAGGCGCTGAAGTCGAGGCGGTCCGGGAGGAAGCCGGCGGAGCTGAAGATCTCCGCGTTGCTCTTGAAGGAGGCGCCGATCAGCCAGAGCAGCGGGTAGAGCATCACGATGGCCACCGCGCCGAGCGCGAGATAGCGCAGCGTGCGGTTGCCGCGGTCGCGGCCGAGGATCAGGGCCGGCGCACTGCCACGACCGCTGCCCTCACCCCCGCCCTCTCCCGCAAGCGGGAGAGGGCGTTGGGAAGACCGAGGCGAGTTCACATGCGCACGCACCGGGACGGATTCGGGCGGACGGCTCATCGCTTGGTCTCCTTCTCGCCGGAGTAGAAGACCCAGTACTTCGAGCTCCAGAAGGACAGCGCCGCGAGGCCGCCGACCAGCGCGAACAGCACCCACGACAGCGCCGCGCCGTAGCCCAGATTGAAGAAGCGGAAGCTCTGGTCGTAGATGTAGAGCGCCAGCACGTAGGTCGAGTGCAGCGGACCGCCTTCGGTGATCATGTAGGGGCCGTTGAACTCCTGGAAGGCGTGCACCATCTGCATGATCACGTTGAAGAAGATCACCGGCGTGATCAGCGGGACGGTGATCTTCCAGAACTGCTGCGTCTTGCTGGCGCCGTCGCACTCGGCGGCCTCGTAGAGCGAGATCGACACGTTCTGCAGCGCCGCCAGGAAGATCACCATCGCCGAGCCGAACTGCCACGTGAACAGCAGGACGATGGTCCACATCGAGTAATGCTCGTCGGCCAGCCACGCGATCGGCTCGATGCCCAGCTTCATCAGCACCAGGTTCACGAGGCCGTTGCGCGCGAAGACGAAGCGCCACAGCACCGCCACCGCGATCGAGCCGCCCAGGATCGATGGAATGTAGAACGCCGCGCGGAAGAAGTTGATGCCGCGCAGCTTGAAGTTCAGCACATGCGCGATGAACAGCGCGAAGCCGACGCGCAGCGGCACCGCCAGCAGCGCGAAGAGCAGCGTGACGCCCAGCGACTTGCGGAACAGCGGATCCGCGGTCGCGAGTTCCTCATAGTTGCGCAGCCCGACGAAGGTCGGCGGGTCGATCAGGTCGTACTGCGTGAAGCTGAGCGCGAAGCTCATCACGAAGGGGAATAGCTTGAACAGCAGCACGCCCAGCACGAATGGCAGGACGAACAGGAAGCCCAGGCGCTTGTTCTCATACATGTGCCGTGTCTCCGTCGGCGGGCATGCGCGGCCTCTGCGGACCGCGTCATGCCGGAAGGGCGAGGTCGAGAGGCCGCGCCTTCAGCGGGCCAGCCATCCCCCGTCCACCGCGACGGTATACCCGTTCACGTAATCGGACGCCTTCGAGGCGAGGAACACGACCGGTCCCGCCAGGTCGTCCGGACTGCCCCAGCGGCCCGCCGGGATGCGGTCCAGGATCGCGGCGTTGCGCGTCTCGTCCTGGCGCAGCGCGGCGGTGTTGTTCGTGGCCATGTAGCCGGGCGCGATCGCGTTGACGTTGATGCCGTGCGACGCCCATTCGTTGGCCATCAACCGGGTGATGCCCATGACGCCGCTCTTGCTGGCCGTGTACGACGGCACCCGCACACCGCCCTGGAACGACAGCATGGACGCGACGTTGATGATCTTGCCGCCGCCGCCCTGGGCCAGGTATTGCCTGGCCACCGCCTGCGAGAAGAAGAACACCGTCTTCAGGTTGAGGTCGACGACGTCGTCCCAGTCCTTCTCGCTGAAGCGGATGGCGTCCTCGCGGCGGATGATGCCGGCGTTGTTGACGAGGATGTCGACGCGGCCGGTCAGCGACTTGGCCTCGGCCACGAGGCCTTCGATGCAGCTGATGTCGCCGAGGTTGGCGCGCAGGTCGAGGAAGCGGCGCCCCAGGCGCTCGACCTCGCCGCGGGTCTCCGCCGGATCGGACACGTTGACGCCGACGATGTGCGCGCCGGCCTGCGCCAGCGCCACCGCCATGCCCTGCCCCAGGCCGGTGTTGCAGCCCGAGACGATGGCCACGCGGCCGTCGAGTTGGAAGTTGTCCAGGATCATGTCTTTCGTTCCCTTGGTGACCGTGACGAGACTCGGCGCGCTCAGCGCAGCGTCGTCATCGGCACGTGGTCCATGTCCTTGAACACCTGGTTCTCGCCGACCATGCCCCAGATGAAGGTGTAGGCCTGCGTGCCCACGCCGGAGTGGATGGACCAGCTCGGGCTGATGACCGCCTGCTCGTTGCGCACGACCAGGTGGCGGGTCTGCGTGGGCTCGCCCAGCATGTGGAAGACCACCGCGTCCGACTTCATGTCGAAGTAGAAGTACACCTCCATGCGACGGTCGTGCTGATGGCAGGGCATGGTGTTCCAGAGGCTGCCCGGCTCGAGCTGGGTCATGCCCATCAGCAGTTGGCAGGTCGGCAGCACGTCGGGCACCAGGAACTTGTGGATGGTGCGGCGGTTGCTGGTCTCGGGCGAGCCCAGCGTTTCCGGCGAGGCCTCGGCCAGCGTGACCTTGCGCGTCGGATACGCGGTGTGCGCCGGCGCGCAGTTGAAATACAGCTTGGCCGGATTCGCGGCGTCGACGCTCTTGAATTCGACGATCTTCGCGCCCTGGCCGATGTAGAGGGCCTCGCGCGGGCCGACGTCGTACTGGGTGTCGTCGACGAAGACGCGCGCCGCGCCGCCGATGTTGATCAGGCCCAGCTCGCGCCGCTGCAGGAAGAAATCGGTGCCGGTGTACTTGCCCAGCTCGGCCGAGAAGGTCACGGGCTTGGTCACCGGCATGATGCCGCCCACGATGATGCGGTCGATCTGGCTGTAGGTCAGCGTCGCCTCGTCGGGCTTGAACATCTCGTCCACCAGGAACTGGCGGCGCAGGCCTTCGGTGTCCAGCGTGCGGGCGTGTTCGCTGTGGATGGGTTGGCGGATTTCCATGTCGTCTCCTGGCAGTTCCTGTGGCTTCACGAGCTCTGATGGGAACGCAGCGTACGGGCCTGCGGACTTTCCCGGAACTATGGTTTCTATGTAGTGAACCGCTGTTTCAATTTTCTGCGACGTCGTTATAGTTGCTCGGAACGACGGCCGAGAACCGTCCTGAATCCAGCAGATTCCAGGAGACGCCCCGATGAGCAGCCCGTACTTCGTGAACGACGCAGAACCGTGGACCGAGCTCGGCGACGGCATCCGCCGCAAGATCGTCGGCCACACGCCGGAACTGATGTCGGTGCTGGTGCAGTTCGACCGGGGCGCCATCGGCACACCCCATGCGCACGACGCGCATGACCAGATCGCATTCGTGATCAGCGGCTCGTTCGAATGCGACGTCGGCGGCGTGAAGCGCGTGCTCAAGCCGGGCGACGCCTTCGTGGCGCCGCGGCTGACGACGCACGGCGTCGTCGCGCTGGAGGCCGGCAGCACGCTGCTGGACCAGTTCTCGCCGCGGCGCGAGGACTACCTCTGAGCTGATTCCCCCAGGTCCGCGCGCGGCGCGGATCACAGTCATCCAGCAGTACCGAGGCGGCATCGCACTACAGCGCTCCCGTCCCACCCTGCCGGCGCCCTGCGCGCGCCTGGCGACTCATGCGCGAGAGCGACGGGCCACGATCCCGCGCCCGCGACCGCAGAAGAACCATGGAGACAACGTCATGCCCCACCGTATTGGGACTCGCCTCGGGACGTCCACGTCCAACCGCCCGCGTCGGGCACGACGGGCCGCCCCCGTCGCAGCGACACCGCGCCTGACCCGCCTCGCCGCCTGCCTGCTGGGCACCGCGACGCTGTCGCTGCCCGCCTGGAGCCAGGAGCAGGCCGCGCCCGCGCCGGCCCCCGCGGCTTCCGCCGCCGCCACGCCGGCGGGCCCTTCCGCCGACAAGGCGCTGGACACGGTGGTGATCACCGGCATCCGCGCCTCGCTGGAGAGCGCGTTGAACGCCAAGCGCCAGGACAAGGGCATCGTCGACGTGATCAAGGCGGAGGACATCGCCAAGTTCCCCGACACCAACCTGGCCGAATCGCTGCAGCGTATCCCGGGGGTGGTGATCGATCGCGACGCCGGCGAAGGCCGCAACATCACGGTGCGCGGCCTGGGCGCGGACTTCACCCGCGTGCGCATCAACGGCATCGAGGCGCTGGCCACGACCGGGGGCACCGACAGCTCCGGCGGCGCGAACCGTTCGCGCGGCTTCGACTTCAACGTCTTCGCCTCCGAGCTCTTCAACACGATCACGGTGCGCAAGAGCAGTTCGGCCGAGATCGACGAGGGCTCGCTCGGCGCGACCGTGGACCTGCAGGCGGCGCGGCCGTTCGACTTCAACAAGCGCGTGGTGGCCGCTTCGGTGAAGGCGCGCTACAACGACCTGGCGCGCGAGACCGATCCGCGCGCGGCCTTCCTGCTCAGCGACGTGTTCCTCGACAAGAAGCTGGGCGTGCTGGTCTCGGGCGCGTATTCGAAGCGCCGGCTCTTCGAGGAAGGCTTCTCGTCGGTGCGCTGGGACAACGGGGCCTCGTCGGGCGGCTGGTGCTCGCCGCAAGGCGTGACCCCCGCGAATCCGACGACCACCGCCGCCAACTGCGGCCCCGCCGCGCAGGGCGTGCCGCGCCTGCCGGCGTCGCCCGGCGCGACCGCCGCCTACAACGCGGCCAGCAGCGCCGACAACTTCCACCCTCGCCTGCCGCGCTACGGCCGGCTGTCGCATGACCAGGACCGGCTGGGCCTGACCGGCTCGATCCAGTTCCGGCCGACGGACCGCACGCTGCTGACCTTCGACATGCTGTACTCGAAGCTCGACGCGACGCGAAGCGAGGACTTCCTGGAGGCGATCTCGTTCAGCCGCACGGCGAGCCAGGGCGGCAAGCCGCAGACCAGCGTGGTCGAGGCGCAGTACGCGCCCAACGGGGCGCTGCAGTACGGCGTGTTCAACGGCGTCGACATCCGCGCCGAGTCGCGCTACGACGAGCTGACGACGACTTTCAAGCAACCGAGCCTGACGCTCGAGCAGGAGCTCACCGACCACCTCAAGCTCAACGCGAAGGTGGGCCGCGCCGATTCGAAGTTCCGCAATCCGGTGCAGACGACGGTCACGCTGGACGCGCTCAACGTCAACGGCTACACGCTGGACTTCCGCAATAACGACCGGCTGCCGGTGATCAAGTACCCCTTCGATCCGACGGCGCAGAACGGCGCGCTGCAGATCGTCGGCGTGCCGCAGGTCACCACGGGCACGCAGCCGACGACGGTCACCAACACGACCACGAGCGAGATCCGCATCCGGCCGCAGGGCGCGAACAACGTCAACGACATCGCGCATCTGGACCTGGCCTGGGAAGTGATGCCGGACACGCTGACGCTGAAGGCCGGCTTCGACTACAAGAAATACAGCTTCGACACCTTCGAGTTCCGGCGCGTCAACCAGAACGACACGATCTTCTCGCCGGCGGCGGGATCGGGCGTGCTGACGAAAATGCTGACCGGCTTCGGTCGCGGGCTCAGCCTGCCGGAAGGCACGCCGACCTCGTGGGTCATCCCCGACCTCAACGCGATCGCCGCGGCTTACGACATCTACTGCAATTGCATCAAGAGCGGCCCCGCGGGCGGTCCGGGCGACTACACCTTGTCCTCGACCACCAACGGCAACGCGCGCGGCAACAACCGCGCAGTGGTGGAGAAAGACACCGGCGGCTTCGTGCAGGCGGACTTCGAAGGCCGCGTGCTCGGCCTGCGCATGCAGGGCAACGTGGGCGTGCGCTACGTCGTGACGGAGCAGGACGCCACCGGCTACCTGGCCACCGGCGGCGGCACCGAGGTCGTGATCGGGCAGAAGTACAAGGACTGGCTGCCGGCGCTGAACGTCTCGGCCAACCTGACCAAGGACCTGATCGCGCGCTTCGCCGCGGCCAAGGTGATGGCGCGTCCGCAGCTGGGCAACCTGAACCCGGGCGGCACCATCAGCACCACCGGCACGTTGTCCATCACCACCGGCAACCCGTACCTCAAGCCCTTCCGCGCGAAAACCTTCGACGGCAGCCTGGAGTGGTACTTCGGCCGCAACGCCTTCATCGGCGTGGGCCTGTTCCAGAAGAACATCGACACCTACATCCAGAGCCTGCGCACCAACGCGCCGTACAACCAGACCGGCCTGCCGCTGTCGCTGCTGCCGTCCAACTTCACCGGCGAGGAAGTGTTCCAGCTCACGACGCCGATCAACACCCCCGGAGGCAAGCTGCGCGGCATCGAGCTGAACTACCAGCAGCCGTTCACCTTCCTGCCCAGCTGGGGGAAAAACTTCGGCACGGTGCTCAACTACACGTACGTGAAGTCCAAAATCACCTACCTGGTCTCGCCGACCAGCAACACGACCATCACGGACGACCTGCTCAACATGTCGCCCAAGTCGTGGAACGCGACGATGTACTACGACGACAACACCTTCAGCGCTCGGGTGTCGGCGTCGAAGCGCTCGTCGTTCCTGACGCGCGTGCCTGGGCAGAACAACAACGACGTCGAAGGGAAGAACGCCACGCTCAATGTGGACGCGTCGATCTCGTACAAGGTCAATGACCACCTCACCATCACACTGGAAGGGGTCAACCTGACCAACGAGGCGAACGATCAGTTCATCTCGAGGGCGCGGAACAGCCCCGTCGTGTATCACGTGACAGGGCGGGAGTTCCTGCTCGGGGCGGCGTACAAGTTCTGAGCCAGCCCACGGGATCCACTGCGGGAGGATGAGCGCCGACTCTCCACGGGGCATGGGGCCTCCCTCCGGGAACCCCAAGCCCCATTCCGGTCGCATCACCACGGAGCACTCATGAAGACTTCATGGCTCGCGGCGCTCGCCCTTGTGGCCGGCACCGCGTGTGCGGAGGAGGCGCCGCCATCGCTGCGCGTGATCCTCGTCGGCGATTCGACGATGGCCACGAAAAGCGGCTACGGCGACGCGCTCTGCGCACGGTTCAAACCCGAGGTGACCTGCCTCAATGTCGCCAGAGGCGGTCGAAGCACGAAAAGCTTTCGCGCCGAAGGACTTTGGGGTCAGGTGCTGAAGCTGCTACGTGAGCGACCCGCCGGCCAAGTCGACGTGGTGCTGATGCAGTTCGGTCACAACGACCAGCCCGGCAAGCCGGGCCGCTCCACCGACCTGCAGACGGAGTTCCCCGTCAACCTGGCCGGCTACATCGACGACCTCGCACCGACCGGCGCGCGGCTGATCATGCTGACGCCGCTCACGCGGCGTACCTTCGATCCACAGGGCAAGCTCGAGAACAACCTGCGCCCCTGGGCTGAGACCACGATCCGCGTCAGCACCGAGCACCACGTGCCGTTGATCGATCTGAACGCGATCAGCCACACGGCGGTGCAGACGATGGGCGAGAACGAAGCCGACACGTTGGCGATGGCACCCAAGCCCGTTGACGCGCCCGCCCCGGGCGCGTCCGGATCGGAACGTGCCGGCGCGGCCAATCCGGTGTTCGATCGCACGCACCTCGGCGCCAAGGGCGCACAGGTGTTCTCGGCGATGGTCGCCGAGCAATTGCTCGTGACGATGCCGGAGCTCAAGCGCTGGATGCGCTGAGCAGACTTCAGAGCAGATCGTCCATCGCCTCCGCGGGGATGATCGCGCCGGGATATCCGATCACGCGCGCTGCGACGCGGTTGCCGTGCGTGGCCGCGCTGACAGCGTCGTGTCCGGTCAAGCGTCTGGCGAGATAGCCTCCTGCAAACGAATCACCGGCTGCCGTCGTATCGACGACGCGCTCGACCCATTGCGTCGGCGCTTCGAGCCAATGCCCCTGGCCGTCGGCGGCACGCACGAGCGTCGACGAAGCGCCGCGTTTGATCAGCACCTCGGGCGCTGCCAAGGCTTTCGCATGCGCGATGGCGGAGTCGAGGTCCGGCAGATCCATCAGCGCCTGGTGATCGTCCGCAGTGACGAGGGCGATCGTGGCGAGCGAGAAGGCGCGCTCGAACTCGACGCGCGCCGCCTGCCGGTCTTTCCACAAGCGTGGCCGATAGTTGTTGTCGAAGACGACGTGCGCGCCGCGCTCGCGCATCGCGGCCATCAACGCATAGAGCCGCTCACGCCCGTCGGCGGGCAGGATCGCCAGCGTGATGCCGCTGAGGTACAGCGCGTCGAATTCATCCGCGTGGGTTTCCAACGGCGTGCGCTCGACATCGAAGTACGCCTTCGCCGCGGCGGTGTCGCGCCAGTAGTGGAAGCTGCGCTCGCCGCGCCCGTCGACCTCGATCATGTAGAGCCCCGGCATGCGGCCCGCGAGCCGCCGTACCAGCCGCGTATCGATGCCCTGATCCCGCCAGCGATCGAGCAGGCCGGCGCTGAGACCGTCCTCGCCGACGGCGGTCGCATAGGCCACCTCCAGCCCGGCCGCAGCGCCGCAACGGCGCAGATAGACGGCAGTGTTGAAGGTGTCGCCGCCGTAGCCCAGCGTCATCGCGCCGAAGGCTTCGCCCTTGAGCTCCAGCATGCATTCGCCGATCACGGCCACGCGCTTGGTCATCGGAATCCTCGTCGCTTCCCAGTTTTGAAACGCTGTTTTGGATTCTGATTCCGACTGGCGCGAGGCGCCACGGGAGTGACCCTAGCGAGGCGTCATCTCCTCTTGAGCGATCTTCGTTGCGGTGTCGCCGACGATTCGATGAGGGCCTTCGGCAGCTCCGGCTTCACGATCTCCTTCAGCTCGACGAGGATGGGCAGATCCTTGGCCTCGATCTGCACCGAATGCTCGGCAACGGGGCGTCGATCGACGACGGGCTTGGGATGGCGGAAGAAGAACATGGCGCCCACATCGAGACGCGAGTTGACGCTTCAACCGAGGGGTTTCCCTCAAGCGATCGAGATCACCTCGCCTTAAACCACCGCCCCAACGCCGCCCGCTCCTCGTCGGTGATGCCGGTCGCGTTGTTCAGCGGCATGGTCTTCTGGACCACGACTTGCTGGTAGATCTCGGCGGCGTGCTGCTCGATCATCTGTGACTCGTGGAACTGGATGCGCTTGGGCGCGAGCGCGGCGTTGTGACACGCGAGGCAACGCGCGTGGACGATGGTCTTCACCTGTTCGAAAGAGACTTCGGTCGAATCGCCCGTCACGCCGGCGGATGCGGTTCCGACGGTGCCAGGTGTTGCCGTCGACGTCGTCGCCGGAGGCGCCATCGTGACCGGCACCGTGGCCGGCTGCGGCGCCAGCCAGGCGATCAGGATCGCGAGCAGCATGACGACCGCCACCAATAGCGGCCAGGCGTCGACGCCCTTGTGGCGCTTCACGAACCAGGTCCGCACCAGCGCGCCGGTCAGCATCAGCATCACCAGCACCAGCCAGTTCTGCGCATGGCTGTAGAGCATGCCGTAGTGGTTGGACAGCATCGCGATCAGCACCGGCAGCGTGAAGTAGGTGTTGTGCACGCTGCGCTGCTTGCCGCGCTGGCCGTAGACCGGGTCCACCGGCCGCCCCGCCCGCATGTCGGCGATGACCTGCTTCTGACCGGGGATGATCCAGAAGAAGACGTTCGCGCTCATCATCGTGGCGATCATGGCGCCGGTGATGAGGAAGGCCGCGCGACCAGCGAAGAGCTGGCATGCGCCCCAGGCAGCGGCGACGACGGCCACCGCGATCAGGCCGAGCACCACGCCGTCGTTGCCGATGGAGCCGTCGGCCTTGCGGCCGAAGCGCCGGCAGATCTGGTCGTAGACGAGCCAGCCGCCCGCCAGGAAGCCGAGCGCTCCGGCGATCGCCGCGGGCGGACTCCAGTCGAAGACGCGCTTGTCGATGAGGTAGGTGTCGGCGTTGAAGAGGTACAGCAGCGCGAAGAGCGCGAAGCCGCTCATCCACGTCCAGTAGCTCTCCCAGTAGAACCAGTGCAGGTGCTGCGGCAGATTGGCCGGCGCGACCATGTACTTCTGCGGGTTGTAGAAACCGCCGCCGTGCACCGCCCACAGTTCGCCGTCCACGCCTTTGGACTTGAGATCCTCGGCCTGGGGCTTCATCAGGTGGTTGTCCAGCCAGACGAAATAGAACGAGGCGCCTATCCAGGCGATGGCCACGATCACGTGCAGCCAGCGCAGCAGCAGATTGGCCCAGTCAAGGAGGTAGCTGTCCATCAACGAACGTCGTGCAAGATCCGGACCACCACTGCGGGCGCTGTGAACCGGCAAGCGTCGCGCTGAAAAGAACCGGGCGCCGCGGCGACGTTGAGAAGCGAAGTGTATACAGTCCCGGACGGGCTCAACGCGGCTCGGCGGGTTCCTGCATCGCCTGCGCGACGACCGACAGCGCCACCATCTCCGGCTGCTTGCCCGGAATGTTCGGGATCCCGATCGGACACGTGACGTGCGCCAGCTCGGCGGCCGTGAAGCCGCGCGCTTCCAGGCGGTGACGGAAGGTCGCCCACTTGCTCTTGCTGCCGATCAGGCCGATGTACGGGAGATCGCGCGACTCGCGCTGGCGCTTCAGGCAACTGGCCAGGATGTCGAGGTCCTCGGCGTGGCTGAAGCTCATGATCAGCACGTGCGATCCCGCCGCCAACGTCGGCACCGCGCCTTGTACCGGCTCGGACTGTTCGGCGCGGACGTTGTCCGGCAGCGGCTCGGGAAACATGCCCTCGCGACTGTCGATCCAGTGCACCGTCGCCGGCAGCTTCGCCAGCAGGTCGACGATCGCGCGGCCCACGTGTCCGCCGCCGAACAGCGCGATGCGACGCCACTCGCGCCGATCGCCGAGGCGATCCGCCAGTCCGGCGATCGACGACGCATCCTGCCACTCGAAATTCAGCCACACGACGCCGCCGCAGCACTGGCCGAGCGAAGGCCCGAGTGCGAAACGCTGCCGCGCTTCCAGGACACGCCCCGCCGCGAGCGCCGCCCGCGCCTTCGCGATCGCGTCGAATTCCAGCTGACCGCCGCCGATCGTGTTCACGACGTCGGCCGCGGTCACCGCCATCCACGCGCCCACTTCCCGCGGACCGCTGCCTTGCAGTTCATCCACGCGTACCAGTACCGCCGGCTCGCGCGCGAGTCTCAGGGCCAGCGTCTGCCACGCACGCATGCGAAAACCTCAGCTGCCCCGGTAGGTCGAATACGACCACGGGCTGGCCAACAGCGGCACGTGATAGTGCGCACCCGGATCCGCGATCCCGAAGTCCAGCGGCACCTCGTCCAGGAAGGCCGGCTCCGGCAGCGTCACCCGCCGGCTGCGGAAGTACTCGGCCACCGCGAACACCAGCCGGTAGCGGCCGACCTGCAAGGTCGCGCCTTCCAGCAAGGGACCGTCCGCCCGCCCGTCGGCGTTCAGCGTCAGCGCCTGCAGCAGGCGCGGCTCGCCGGACTCGATCCGGTACAGCCGCACGGCCATGCCGGCGGCCGGGCTGCCGTGCATGGTGTCGAGGACGTGTGTCGTGAGCTTGCCCATCGGCGCCTTCGGTGAAAGGAAGAAGGAAAGTCCAAAGTGTATACACTTGCGCACACCATGAACGCCCGGGACCTCGACGCCAGCGCTTCCGTCACCGGACGCATCACCGCCGCCATCACGCAGGCGATCGTCGAGCGCCGCCTGATGCCAGGCACCAAGCTGGTCGAACAGCAGCTGGCGGACATCTTCGACTGCTCGCGCACGCTGGTGCGGCAGGCGTTGAACCAGCTCAGCCGCGACCGGCTCGTGCGGCTGGAGCCGGCGCGCGGCGCCTTCGTCGCACAGCCGAGCGTCGAGGAAGCCCGTCAGGTCTTCGAAGTGCGCAAGATGCTGGAGGCCGCGATGCTCGCCGACCTCTGCCAGCGCATCACCCCGGCGCAGATCAGGCAGCTGCGCGCGCATCTGAAGCAGGAACGCGAAGCCGTTGCGCGCACCGATGTCCCCGGCCGCACGCGGCTGCTGGCGGACTTCCACGTCGTCCTCGCCCGCATGCAGGGCAACGAGGTGCTGGCGCAATTGCTGAACGACCTGCTCTCGCGCAGCTCCCTGATCGCGCTGATGTACCAGAGCTCCCATTCCGCCGCTGAATCCCAGGCCGAACACGACGCCATCGTCGACGCGCTCGAAGCCCGCGACAAGCGCGCGGTGCTGAAGCTGCTCGACGCGCACCTCGGCAACGTCGAGGCCAACCTGCGGCTCGATCCGCGTGTGCAGGACCTCAAGTCGGTCCTCCAGCGCTGAGCGCGCCGCCCCTCCGACATCGACAGGACGTCCGCCGCATGAAACCCGTCGTCTCCCCCGGCTACCCCCGCGACCTCATCGGCTACGGTGAGTTCCCGCCCCAGGCGAAATGGCCGGGCCAGGCGCGCATCGCCGTGCAGTTCGTCCTCAACTACGAGGAAGGCGGCGAGAACTCGGTGCTGCACGGCGACGCCGGCAGCGAGCAGTTCCTGTCCGAGATGTTCAACCCGCCGGCCTTCCCAGCGCGGCACCTGAGCATGGAAGGCGTCTACGAATACGGCTCGCGCGCCGGCGTATGGCGGCTGCTGCGCGAATTCGAGAAACGCGCGCTGCCGCTGACCGTCTTCGGCGTGTCGATGGCGCTGGAGCGGCATCCGGAGCTGACGAAGGCCTTCGTCGAGCTGAACCACGAGATCGCCTGCCACGGCTGGCGATGGATCCACTACCAGGGCGTCGATGAAGCGATCGAGCGCCAGCACATGGACATCGGCATGGACATCATCCAGCAGCTGACCGGCGAGCGCCCGTCGGGCTGGTACACCGGCCGCGACAGCCCCCACACGCGGCGGCTGGTCGCCGACTTCGGCGGCTTCGAGTACGACAGCGACTACTACGGCGACGACCTGCCGTTCTGGCTCAACGTGCGCAAGACCGACGGCGCGCTGACGCCGCACCTGGTCGTGCCCTACACGCTGGACTGCAACGACATGCGCTTCGCGCTGCCGCAGGGCTTCAGCCACGGGGACGAGTTCTTCGAGTACCTGCGCGACACCTTCGACGTACTCTACGCGGAGGGCGCCGAGGCGCCCAAGATGATGAGCATCGGCATGCACTGCCGACTGCTCGGCCGCCCCGGGCGCATGCGGGCGCTGCAGCGTTTCCTCGACCACGTCGAGAAACACGACCGTGTCTGGGTCGCCCGCCGCATCGACATCGCCCGCCACTGGCGCGCCACGCATCCGTTCGATGCGGACAAGGCCTTCGTCTGGGGCTGATGATGAGCACCGCTTCCATGAGTACCGATTCCCTCTCCCTCGATCAGCTGAACGTCGCCGGCGAGGACGCCTTCGTCGCGCTGCTGGACGGCGTCTACGAACACTCGCCGTGGATCGCGCGACGCGCTTTCGCGGTTCGCCCCGCCGGCGGCTTCGCCAGCATCGCGGCGCTCAAGCATGCGATGGCGCGTGTCGTGCGCGAGGCCGCGCTCGACGAGCAACTGGGCCTGATCCGGGCGCATCCCGAGCTGGCGGGCAAGGCGATGGTCGCGAAGTCGCTCACCGCGGAGTCGACGAACGAGCAGAGCAAGGCCGGACTGACGAACTGCTCGCCGGAAGAGTTCGCCCGGCTGCAGCAGCTGAACGCCGACTACAACGCGCGCTTCGGCTGGCCCTTCATCCTCGCGGTGCGCGGCCCGCGCGGCGACGGGTTGACGCGGCAGCAGATCGTCGACACCTTCGCGAGGCGGCTGAACGCGCACCCGGACATCGAACGCGCCGAGTGCCTGCGCAACATCCACCGCATCGCGGAGATCCGGCTCAACGACAAGTTCGCTGTCGCACCGACGCTCGGCAACCAGGTCTGGGACTGGGCGGAATCGCTGGCGCGATTCTCCGATCCCGGCTTCGCGGAGAGCGGCCAGCTCACCGTCCTCTACCTGACCGAGGCGCACCGCGCCGCGGCGGCGCAACTGGCCGACTGGATGCGCGAGTGCGGCTTCGACGACGTCGGCATCGACGCCGTCGGGAACGTCGTCGGTGTCTATCACGGCGAGCACCGCGACCAGCAGGGCGATCCCGCCGACGAGCCGCCGCGGCTGCTCACCGGCAGCCACTACGACACCGTCCGCAACGGCGGCAAGTATGACGGCCGGCTCGGCATCTTCGTGCCGATGGTCTGCGTGCGCGAGCTCAAGCGCCAAGGTCGCCGGCTCAGGCACGGCCTCGAGGTGATCGGTTTCTCCGAGGAGGAAGGCCAGCGCTACAAGGCGACCTTCCTCGGGTCCAGCGCGCTGGTCGGGCGTTTCGATCCGGCGTGGCTCGATCAGGCCGATGCGGACGGTGTCGTGCTGCGCGACCTGATGCGCGACGCCGGGCTGCCGGGCACGATGGAGGCGATCCAGGCGCTCGAACGGGATCCCGCGCGCTACCTCGGCTTCGTCGAGGTCCACATCGAGCAGGGTCCGGTGCTCAACGAGCTCGACCTGCCGCTGGGCATCGTCACCTCGATCAACGGGAGCCTGCGCTACGTCGGCGAAGTGCGCGGGCTCGCCTCGCATGCCGGCACGACGCCGATGGACCGCCGTCGTGACGCCGCCGCGGCGGTGGCGGAGTTGATCCTCTACGTCGAGGAACGCGCCGGCGCCGTGCCCGAGGTCGTCGGCACCGTCGGCCAGCTGCAGGTACCCAACGGATCGATCAACGTGATCCCGGGCCGGTGCCGATTCAGCCTCGACCTGCGCGCGACCACCGACGCCGCGCGCGATGCGCTCGACGCCGACGTGCGCGCGCGCCTCGCCGAGATCTGCGAACGCCGCGGCGTCAGCTTCACGCTGGAGCGCACCGAAGCCGCCGCCGCCGCGCCCAGCGATGCGGCATGGCAGTCGCGCTGGGAGGCCGCCGTCGACACGCTCGGCCTGCCGGTGCACCGGATGCCTTCCGGCGCCGGCCACGACGCGATGAAGCTGCACCAGGCGATGCCGCAGGCCATGCTGTTCCAGCGCGGCTTGAACCTCGGCATCAGCCACAACCCCCTCGAAGCGATCAGCAACGAGGACGCCGAGCTCTGCGTGCGGGCCTTCCTCGCGCTGCTCGACCGGCTGTGAACGCCCATCGATCTCCCGGACCCGACACCCCATGACCGCTTCCTCCCGACCCTCCTCCCAGCGCTCGCCCGGGCACGCCGCCCAGGCCTCGTACGACGCGCTCGACGCGTGGATCGACGCCCACTTCGACGATCAGATCCGCTATCTGCAGGCGCTGGTGCGCGTGCCCACGGACACCCCGCCGGGCAACAACGCGCCCCATGCCGAACGCACCGCCGAGCTGCTCGCGGAGATGGGCTACATCGCCGAGAAGCACCCGGTGCCGCAGGCGCAGGTGCGCGAATACGGCCTCGAATCGCTGACCAACCTGATCGTCCGGCGCCGCTTCGGCGCCGACGGCAGCGGCCCGGTGATCGCGCTGAACGCGCACGGCGACGTGGTCCCGCCCGGCGACGGCTGGACGCACGACCCGTACGGCGGCGAAGTGGTCGACGGTCGACTCTTCGGACGCGCTTCCGCGGTGAGCAAGAGCGACTTCTCGACCTACACCTTCGCGCTGCGCGCGTTGGAGGCGCTGGCCGCCCAGGGTGTTGCTCAGGAGGGGGCACAGGAAGGCGTGCAGGGAGGCGCACCGGGCGTCTCGCTCAAGGGCGGCGTCGAGCTGCACTTCACCTATGACGAGGAATTCGGCGGCGAACTCGGACCCGGCTGGCTGCTGCAGCAAGGGCTGACGAAACCCGATCTGCTGCTCGCCGCCGGCTTCAGCTACCAGGTGGTCACCGCGCACAACGGCTGCCTGCAGATGGAGGTGACGGTTCACGGCAAGATGGCGCATGCCGCGATCCCCGACACCGGCATCGACGCACTGCAGGGCGCGGTCGTGATCCTCAACGCGCTGTATGCGCGCAACCTGGCATACCGCGAGGTCACGTCGAAGGTCGAGGGCATCCGGCATCCCTACCTGAACGTCGGCCGCATCGAGGGGGGCACCAACACCAACGTCGTGCCGGGCAAGGTCACGCTGAAGCTGGATCGCCGGATGATCCCGGAGGAGGACCCGGTCGTCGTCGAAGCGGAGATCCGCGACGTCATCGCGAAAGCGGCGGCCTCGTTCCCCGGCATCACGGTCGACGTGAAGCGATTGCTGCTCGCGCGTGCGCTCCAGCCGCTGCCGGGCAATCGCCCGCTGGTGGAAGCACTGCAACGGCACGGCGAAGCGGTGTTCGGCGAACCGATCCCGACCTCGGGCACGCCGCTCTACACCGACGTGCGCCTCTACGGCGAGCACGGCATTCCCGCGGCGATCTACGGCGCGGGTCCGCGCACCGTGCTGGAGTCGCATGCCAAGCGTTCGGACGAGCGCGTCGAGCTCAAGGATCTGCGCCGGGCGACGAAGGTCGTCGCGCGCACGCTGTTCGATCTGTTGCAGGCTCGCTGAAGACCCGCCGGCGCGGCGCGCCTAGAATCCGCCGCGTCATGCGCCTGCATTCCCCCACCGCCTTCGTCCGCTGGATGACCGTCCTGGTCTTCTGGCTGGCGGCGCTGCTGCCGGCGGCGTCCATGGCGGCGCAGGCCCTGAACGGGGATCTGGCGCCGTGGACGCAGATCTGCCGATCCAGCGTGGTGGGTCCGCGTGCTGCCGAGTTGCGCGCGGTGCTGTCGGACAGCGGCGTTGACGACCAGGATCACGCGCTGTTCCAGCACTGCGCGTTCTGCCATCTGCACCAGGATGCCGTTCCGCTGCCGCCGGCGCCCGCGGTATTGCCGCTGCGCACCGAACTCCGCCACGGTCTGCCTGAGCGCTTCTACAGCGCGACGGTCACCGCCCATGCGTGGCGCAGTGCGCCCGCGAGGGCGCCTCCCCTGACGGTCTGAAGTCAGTCGCACCGGCACCCGCCGGCGCTCCTTCATTCCGTTGGAGTTTCTTTCCATGCACAGCATTTCCCGTGCGCGTCGGCTTCGAGCCGGCGCGCTGACGGTGCTCGCGTCCGCCTGCGCCGCCGCCTGCACCACCGCGTATGCCGCCGATGCCGCCGAGGACACCGAGGTCCGCGAACAGGCCCAGTCCCAGGCCCAGGCCCGGACGCCGACTCGCGTCCAGACCCTCGGCATCGTCCGCGTCGATGGGGGCGCGCCCACCTCGCTTCCCAGCCGCATCCCCACCACGATGGAGGGCGTCACCGGCGAGGACATCGCCCGCGACATCAACGCCACCGACGCCGAAGACGCGCTCAAGTACCTGCCCAGCCTGGTCGTGCGCAAGCGCTACATCGGCGACTACAACCACGCCGTGCTCTCGACGCGGGCTTCCGGCACCGGCAACAGCGCGCGGTCGCTGGTCTATGCGGACGGCATCCTGCTGTCCAACCTGCTCGGCAACGGCGCGACCTTCGCGCCGCGCTGGGGTCTGGTGTCGCCGGAGGAGATCGCCCGCGTCGACGTGATGTACGGACCGTTCTCGGCCGCGTATTCAGGCAATGCGGTCGGGGCCGTCGTGGACTACCAGACGCGCATGCCGACGCGGTTCGAGGCGCACGCGCGGGTGGGCTACAGCCATCAGCCCAACGACCTGTACGGCCACCAGCAGGACGACGACGCGAAGCAGGCGAGCGCGTCCATCGGCAGCGCGGCGGGGGCGTTCTCCTGGTGGCTGCACGCCGGGCGCACCGACAGCGAGGGCCAGCCTCAGACCTTCGCCAACCGGAGCCTGAGCGCGAGCGCGCCGGTGGCCGGCGCCGTGCCGGTGACGGGCGCGGTCGCGGGGCTCAATCGCAACAACCAGCCGTGGCTGCTGCTGGGCAGCGGCACGCAGTACGACACGGTGCAGGATCAGGCGAAGGTGAAGCTCGCCTATGACTTCGAACCGGGTCTGCGGGCCATGTATGTCTTCGGTCTGTGGAGCAACGACTCCGACGGTCGCTCGCAGAGCTTCCTGCAAGATGCGAACGGGCGGACCATCGACCACCGCGCCGGCGGCGGCATCACGCAGCCGGTGAGCATCGACGGCAAGGGCTACACCCTGGGTGCGAGCGACTTCCCGCAGACGCGTGACGAGCTCGAGCACCGCATGCATGCGGTCTCGCTGAAGCGCCGCGTGCGCGACGGGCTCGGATGGGAGGTGTCGGGCAGCCTGTACGACTACCTCGCCGACCGCTCGCGCGCCTACGCGCCGACGAGCACCGCGGCGAACGCAGGCCGACTCACCGACCAGGCGGGCACGGGTTGGAACACGCTGTCCGCCAAGCTCACGTGGACGCCGGACGGCAGCGATCACACGATCGACGCGGGCGTGTCGCAGGAGCAGTTCCAGCTGCGCACGCGCGTCTCCTCGCTCACGGACTGGCGGGCGGGCGACGCCGGCGCATTGACCTCGCGTTTCGACGGCGACACGCGCGTGCGCGCCGCCTTCGCGCAGGATGCCTGGGCCTTCGCGCCCGACTGGACGGCGGTGCTCGGCCTGCGCGGCGAGCACTGGCAATCGTTCGACGGCGTCAAGCAGTCGACGACCAACCTGCGGAACCACCCGTCACGCGCGCAGACTGCGTGGTCGCCGAAGGCGGCGCTGTCGTACGGACTGAGCGAGCAGTGGGTGATCAAGGCCAGCACCGGCCGCGCGGTGCGCTTCCCGACGGTCAGCGAGTTGTTCCAGGGCGGCTTCAACGCGGCGGGGCAGTTCATCAACAACGACCCGAACCTGAAGGCCGAGCGCAGCTGGACCAGCGAGCTCAGCGCCGAATGGACCGGGCAGGATCGCGATGCGCTGCGGGTGACGCTCTTCCACGAGGACAGCCGCGATGCGCTGTACTCGCAGCTGAACGTCGCGACCAATGCGAACACGGTGCAGAACATCGATCGCATCCGGACGCGCGGTGCGGAACTCAGCGGGACCGCCGGTCTGCCTCAAGGCGTGACGCTGACGGGCAGCGTCACCTTCGCCGACTCGATCATCCTGGCCAACGCCGGCTACGCGACGGTGCCGGGCGACACGATCGGCAAGTGGCAGCCGCGCGTGCCGCGATGGCGCGCGACGCTCCTCGCGCAATGGCAGGCCCGCGACAACCTCAGCCTGAGCCTGGGCGCGCGCTACAGCGGCAAGCAGTTCAGCACGCTCGACAACAGCGACGTCAACGGCTTCGCCTACATGGCGGCGAGCAAGTACTTCACCGTCGACGTGCGCGCCCAGTGGAAGATCGACAGGCAGTGGACCCTCGCCGCCGGCGTCGACAACCTCAACAACTACCAGTACTGGAACTTCCATCCGTATCCGGGAAGGACGTTCCAGGTGGAGGCGAGGTGGGATTACTAACCTGATGCCGGCGGTGGCCACAACTGGGCCACGTGCCGAACGCGGGTGATCCAGATACCTGCTCCGACGCGTCGATAGACGATCCGATAGTTGCGATGAAACGCAAACTCCAGGCTTCCAGGCTCGCGGGACTTCGTTCCGATGCCCGGATGGGCGGCCAGCGTCCCGAAGGTCTTTCGGAACAGCCTGGAGTACTTCTCCGCGGCGAGACGATTGTTCGCGTGGATGTGCGCCAGGATCTTGGAAAGCTCTCGGAGTGCTCGTGGGGTCAGCACGTACCTCAAGTCTCACGCGGGGCTTCCGGATCCTCCGCCTCGTAAGTGTCGATGAGCAGCCGCTCAACCTCCTCCTGCGACACGAATTCGCCCCGAAGCCCTTGAAGCAAACTCTCTTCAGAGGCGCGGTAGTCAATGGTCCGAGGATTGGTGGGGTCGGCGAATTCCGGGGAATTCCGGAACAGCATCTCGCGGATCATCTGGTCGACCAGATCATCCATCTTGAAATGGACTTCCGCAGCAAACGCCTCCAACTGCTGCTTGAGCTCCGCGTCGATGCGGACGGTCAAGATATTGGGGTTGGTATCGGTCATAGGCGGACTGAAGTCGATGCGCTTTAGGACAGCGTTCATTCTGCACCTGCACTTTCCAATGAAGAGGGATGCAGGATTCTGAGAAGCAGTTGGACCGGTCGGGATCGAGCCAGAGCCAAAAACAACTCGGACAAGTCGGTCGATCGCGAAAGACGATCACTTTGAGCCAGCCCCGGCGGCGACACGGCGGCGCGGTTCGTCCACCCCGTAGTTCCCCGCCCTGACCAAAGGCACCCCACGGACCGCGGGGCACAATCCCCGCGCACCGCCCCGCACGGCCACAAGCCGAACGGGGCGGCTTCCCGACTCCAGGAGCACATCGCATGCAATCCCGTCTTTCGTTGACCGCCGCGCTGGTGGTCGGCCTGGGCGCCGGCACGGCCGCCATCGCGCAGTCCGCCTCGGCCCCCGCCGCCGCCCCCACCGCGACTGCCGCAAACTCGCAGGGTCTGAGCTACCCGGTCACCCGCAAGGTCGACCAGACCGACGACTACCACGGCACGACGATCGCCGACCCGTACCGCTGGCTCGAGGACGACAACAGCGCCGACACCAAGGCCTGGGTCCAGGCCGAGAACGCGGTCACCGACAAGTTCCTCGCCGCGATGCCGCAGCGCCTGCCCGCGCGCAAGCTCTACACCGACCTCTACAACTTCGAGAAGTTCGGGGTCCCCTACAAGGAAGGCGGCCGCTACTTCTGGACCCGCAACAACGGCCTGCAGCAGCAGGCGGTGCTCTACACCGCCCGCAGCCTGAAGGACACGCCGCAGGTCGCGCTCGACCCCAACACGCTGTCCAAGGACGGCACCGTCGCCTTGACCGGCAGCGTCGTCTCCAAGGACGGCCGCCTGATGGCCTACGGCACCGCCGGCGCCGGCTCCGACTGGCAGACCTGGAAGGTCCGTGACCTCGACGCCGGCAAGGACCTGGAGGACACCATCGAGTGGGTGAAGTTCTCCGGCGCGTCCTGGACGCCCGACGGCAAGGGCTTCTTCTATTCGCGCTACGACGCGCCCAAGGAAGGCGCGGCCCTCACCGGCGCCAACTATTTCCAGAAGGTCTACTACCACCGCCTGGGCACACCGCAGTCCGCCGACACGCTGGTCGTCGAGAACCCCGCCGAGAAGGAATGGGGCTTCAACGTCGACGTCACCGACGACGGCCGCCTCGGACTGATCAACATCTGGAAGGGCTCCGCCCGCAAGAACGGCCTGATGCTGCTGCCGCTGGACGGCAAGGGCGGCTACGGCGGCGCCAAACCGGTGCCGCTGACCGTCAGCTTCGACGCCGAGTACGCACCCGTCGTGCTCGACGGCCAGCGCCTGATCGTCAAGACCGACAAGGACGCGCCGCGCGGCCGCCTGATCGCGATCGACCTCGACAAGGACTGGACGGCCAAGGATGCCAAGACCTGGACCACGCTGGTGCCCGAGACCAAGGACGCGCTGACCGCCGCCAGCGGCGTCGGCGGCCAGCTGGTGCTGAGCTACCTGCAGGATGCCGCCACGCTGGTGCGCGTGCACGCCCCCAGCGGCAAGCATGTACGCGACATCCAGCTGCCCGGCGTGGGCACCGCCGCCGGCTTCGGCGGCAAGTGGAACGACCCCGAGACCTTCTTCAGCTACACCAGCCTGACCACCCCCGGCGAGATCTGGCGCCTGGATGCGAAGACCGGCAAGGCCGAGCTGTTCAAGCGCACGCAGACCGCGTTCGAGGCCGACCAGTTCGAAAGCAGGCGCGTTTTCGTCACCGGCAAGGACGGCACGAAGCTGCCGATCTTCATCGCCCACCGCAAGGGCCTGAAGCTGGACGGCAGCAACCCGACGCTGCTCTACGGCTACGGCGGCTTCAACGTGCCGATGACGCCGGGTTACGGCGTCACCGCGGCGACCTGGATGAAGATGGGCGGCGTGTACGTGCTGGCCGTCCTGCGCGGCGGCGGCGAGTACGGCGCCGCCTGGCACGAGGCCGGCACCAAGGCCAAGAAGCAGAACGTCTTCGACGACTTCATCGCCGCCGGCGAATACCTGGTCGCCAGCAAGTACACGCAACCCGCGAAACTCGCCATCAACGGCGGCTCCAACGGCGGCCTGCTGGTCGGCGCGGTCGTGAACCAGCGCCCCGATCTCTTCGGCGCCGCGGTGCCCCAGGTCGGCGTGATGGACATGCTGCGCTTCCACAAGTTCACCATCGGCTGGGCGTGGACCTCGGACTACGGCAGCGCGGAGAACGCCGCCGACTTCCAGTGGCTCAAGGCCTACTCGCCGCTGCACACGATCAAGAGCGGCGCGCGGTATCCGGCCATCCTGGTGACCACCGGCGACCATGATGACCGCGTCGTCCCGGCCCACAGCTTCAAGTACACCGCGACGCTGCAGGCCGCCGACACCGGCCCCGCGCCCAAGCTGATCCGCATCGAGACGCAGGCCGGCCACGGCGCCGGCAAGCCGACCTCCAAGATCATCGAGGAACGCGCGGACATCCTGGCTTTCATCGCCAACACCTTCGGGATGACGGTCAAGTAAGGCCTGCGTGCGGCGACAGGCGCGCGGGTCGCGCCTGTTCACCCGAGACGCGGAAATGGGCGCAAATTCCGGCCACTTGTTTGGCCGGATTTGCGCCCTGTTCTTTTCGTCTCGGATGCTTTGCCAAAGGCGATGATGCGAAGCATGACGACACGCCGCACGCCCGCCAGCCCGCAGTCCACGCTCCCGCGTCCCTGCCTGCACCCCTGCCCGCCCCCCGGCCCGCATTCGTGCTCGGCCAGCCCGGCCCCGGCGACGGTTCCGCCCGCGCGGGCCTGAATCCCCCACGATCTTTCGCGCCCAGGCCGCGTCCCCTAGCGGGTCGCCCCATGGCCGGCGCGCACGCGCTTCCCCTTTCGCCACGCCGCAGCGCCACGCCCCCAGCAGTCGGGACGTTCAGGCGGCGTCACAGCGCACTTGCCCGGCCCTCTCACGAGGGACCGGGCTTTTTTTCGTCGCGCCAGGCTCGCGCCGTGGTCGCCGTCCGGTCGCGCAACGACTCCTACAATCCCGCGCATCCGTCCCGGGCGCGTCGACTGCCCGTTGAGTCCATCCCCTTTTCGATCTAACGCCATGCCCGTCAACCTGACCGCTCCCGATCCGCAATCCCTGCTGCCCGTGCCGGGCGTGCGCCTGGGCGTCACGATGGCGGGGGTGCGCAAGGCCAACCGCCGCGACCTGACCGTGATCTCGCTCGACGAAGGCGCCAGCGTCGCCGGCGTCTTCACCGCCAACCGCTTCTGCGCCGCGCCGGTGCAGGTCTGCCGCGAGCACCTCGCCGCCGGCACCGAGATCCGCGCCATCGTCATCAACACGGGCAACGCCAACGCCGGGACCGGCGCCGACGGCCTGGCCCGCGCGCGCCAGACCTGCGACGCGCTTGCCGCCGAACTGAAGCTCGATCCGAAGCAGGTGCTGCCGTTCTCGACCGGCGTCATCATGGAAACGCTGCCGGTGGACCGCATCGTCGCCGGTCTGCCGGCCGCGATCGCCGCCCTGAAGGCCGACAACTGGGGCGAGGCCGCCGCCGGCATCATGACCACGGACACCCTGCCCAAGGCCTGCTCGAAGCAGGTCACGATCGGCGGCAGGACGGTGACCGTCTCCGGCGTCTCCAAGGGCGCCGGCATGATCCGCCCCAACATGGCGACGATGCTCGGTTTCGTCGCCACCGACGCGGTCCTCGCGCCGGAGCTGCTGCAGCCGCTGGTCAAGGAAGCCGCGGACCTGTCCTTCAACCGCATCACGATCGACGGCGACACCTCGACGAACGACTCGTTCGTGCTGATCGCGACGCATCAGGCGGGCCACGACCGCATCACCTCGCTGACCAGCGCCGAAGGCCGCGCGCTGCGCGACGCGGTGGTGGCGGTGTCGCAGCAGCTCGCGCAGGCGATCGTGCGCGACGGCGAAGGCGCGACCAAGTTCATCTCGGTCGTCGTCGAGGGCGGCAAGGACGAGGACGAGTGCCGCAAGGCGGCCTACGCGATCGCGCACTCGCCGCTGGTCAAGACCGCGTTCTTCGCCAGCGACCCCAACCTCGGTCGCATCCTGGCGGCGGTCGGTTATGCCGGCATCGACGACCTCGACCAGAGCCTGATCGACCTGCACCTGGACGACGTCCACGTCGTGACGCAGGGCGGCCGCCGTCCCGAGTACAAGGAAGAGGACGGACAGCGTGTCATGAAGCAGAGCGAGATCACCGTGCGCGTCGGCCTGAACCGCGGTCCGGCGCAGACCACGGTCTGGACCTGCGACTTCAGCCACGAGTACGTGACGATCAACGCCGATTACCGGTCCTGATCAGAAGTCGACCGCGCGCGTCCCGCGGATGCCGCGGGCCAGCAGGGTGGCGTTGATCAGCTGCGCTTCCTCGCGGCTGCCGAAGGGCCACACGGCCGCGCGCCAGCCTTCCTTCGTCTGGAAGACGCCGCCGCTGAGCGACGCGCCGCCGGTGGTCTGCCCGACCATCTCGCGCATGCGCGCCAGCGCCGCCTCGGCGTCGGCCTTGGACTTGTAGGGCGCACCGACCAGGGCCACCACCTTCGCGCCGGGCGTGGCCGGATCGCGTTTCATCAGGCTGCTCAGGCCGGTCTCGTCGACGGCCACGCGGCTGCCGTCCGCCGCCGAGCTGCCGGGCATCGCGGCCTCCGCCCTGCCGTCGGCCTTGCCATCGACCGCCTTGCCGTCGTCGGCCCTGCCGCTGCCCGCCTTGACGGCGTCAGCCGTGGCGGCTGCGGCCTGCTCCGTGTCCCGCTGGGCGCGCCCGACGCCGCTGTGCAGCGACGGACGGATGCTGGGGATCGCCGAACTCGCCGGGGCTGAAGCCGTCGGCGCTTGCTCGGCAGGCGCCGAGGCGGCCGCGCTCGCACCGGACGCCGCTTCCGTCGCGGCCGCCGTTGCAGAAGCCGCCGAGGCCGCTTCTGCGGCAGCGGACGTGGCCAAGGCCTGCAACGCCGCTTCCGACGCCGCCCGGGCGGCAGCCGCCGCCGACGCGGCCGAAGCCGCCTCCGCCGCCGCCTGCGCGGCGAGGGCCTGTTCCGAGGGCTTGGACGACGGCCACAGCGCCCAGATCGCCGCGATCAGCACCAGGACCGCGATGCAACCGGCCACGCCCAGCCGTGCCGGATCCAGCGCGCGTTGTCCGAGTACCTGGTCGCGACGCCCCACCAGCACGCGGCGACGGGCCGGGCCCGCATCGAAAGCGGCGCTCAGCAGCACCAATTCCATCGGCCATGCACCAGCCTGGTTCGCCTCCGCGGCCAGGGCGCGTTCGTCGATGTCGACGCGGCGCAGCGGCAGTTCGTCGGGGGCGGTGGTGAAACCGTTATCCAGGGCCATCGCGGCCACCGCCGCGGTCTTCAGGCCGGGAATGAATTCGTCGATCCACGCCGGGCGCGGGCCCGGACGCGCGACCTTGCGCTGCCACGGCAGGCGACGCTTTGCCGGCGCAGGCGTCGCCGTGGCGTCGATGGCGGCGCCCGCTTCGAGGCTGGGCTCCCTGGGCAGCGCCTGCGCCATGAAGGGCAGCGCGACCGCGCCGACCGTGTGGACGTCGGCGATGCCCAGACGCCGCGCCAGCGGATGCCTGTTGTGCCAGTTCACCAGCAACCAGGCGACGACGTCCGGCGACGGCCCTTCCCACGGCGCGGCGGGCGCGGCAGGCGCGGCGGCAGGCGCCGACGCCTCGCCGGCGGGCGGGGCGGTCGGATCGACGTCGGGCGAGGCGGGGGTATCGTCCATGGCGCCGGCCATTGTGCGTCAGCGCCCGCGGCGCCGATCGCGGCGGGACCGGGGTGAA
>SEFA01000161.1 GCA_004210455.1 Rubrivivax sp.
CCGCCGCACTTGCTGCACTTGGTCATCGTCAGCATGCCGTTGTCCACGAACTTCACCAGGCGCCATGCGCGCGTCACCGACAGCAGTTGCTCCAGGTTCTGGGCGGCGGTCTGTTCCTGATACAGCTGGTAGGCCTTGATGACGACGTCGATCTCGTCCATCTCGGCGACCTTGTTCAGGTACTCGTGGATGTTGAGGAACAGGCTGGCATGGATGTTGGGCTGCCAGGTCATGAACCAGTCCGTCGAGAACGGCAGTTGCCCCTTGCTGGGGCTCTTGCCCGAGACTTCCTTGTACAGGCGCAGCAGACGCTCGTAGCTCAGGTCGGTTTCCGATTCCAGCACTTGCAGGCGCGCGCCCAGCTTGATCAGCGTCACGGCGCGGTCGATCTGCTTGGCTTCGGTCAGGATGGACTTGGTGCGCATGGGGTGCTCCGGTTGATTTCGGATGTTCTCGGGCGGCAATTTCATTGCCTGGGGCGGTCGCCTGGATCGACTGGATCAGGCCGCGGCTTCCTGGTGGCGGCCGGCCATCAGGATCGAGGCATGCAGGCGCGACACGCTGTCGTTGGCCGCCGGCTTGCCGTGCGAGGTCAGCAGGCCCCACACCAGGTCGTCGTCCATGCGGAAGCGGCACAGCAGCGTGTTGCCGGAGGCCATCTTCATCATCTGAGCCGGGCTCAGCGTATTCAGCAGCGTCGCGGTCTCTTCCGAAATGCCCAGGCGATACAGCGCTTGTTCGCGGTCGGCACGGATCAGGCTCTGGGCCAGCATCAGGTACGACAGGTTGGCTTCGCGGATCTCGGCAAGGATCTGGTCGCTGTTCATCTGGTGGCTCCTGGTGGGTTGCGTTGCTGCGATGGAATGAATTCTGAAGAAACACTCGTTCACGCAACATCAGGTGGACGCCAGATACAGGCTAGGGAGCGGGACGACCGCCTTGTCAGCCTGATTCCTACACGCTGACAGGCGCCAATGAGAAAACCGCCGGACGAAGCCCGTGGTTGCGGGCTCGGCGGCGGTTTTTCAGGGAGACAGCGTGTCAGGCCGTCTCGGGGTCGACAGATCGACGATCGGTCAGGCGGCTTGCAGGCGTAGCAATTCGGAGTCAACGATCGCCATCAATTCCGGCGAATCGCGACGCAGCATCTCCAGCGCCTGACCTTGATTGAGGGTGGTCAGCACCTCGATGGCGGCCTTCACTTCACCCAGGCCCGACAGCGCAAAGCCGAGGGTATAGAGCGAAGGCGCATGTTGCGGCGACAGCTCGACCGCGCGATGCGCATACAGCGCGGCATCGCTCAATTGGCCTGCGGCCAGCAGCAAAGCGCCGACGTCGGACAGCAGGTCGACACTCATCGGCGCCATCTCCAGCGCGTTGTAGAGCAGCGCGACGCCGTCACCGATGCGGCCTTGCGCGGCCTGCGCATAGGCGGCGTTGCGCGCCTGGGCCAGCAGGAGGCGGGCCTCGCTGGATCCAGGGCGGACCGTTGCGTGAAATTGTTCCTCGATCGACGCGTCGATCATCGACACGGCGGACCGTGCCTCGGTTTGCGCTTGCAGTGGCATAGACCTCTCCATGGTCGTTGGGACTCGTCGATCGAATCCGGTCTCGAGCCGAAACCGGTCCCGGCGAAGGTGGCGGGTTTGGCGATCCCGCGTGTCGGCATCGCCAGGAGGCACTTTAGGGTGAGCCCCCCGTGATCGAGCACACGAAAAGCGCCGGCATTCCCCCTCAATCCTTAGCCATTCAGGCCGTAGATACCCCCATGTCCGTCGCCAGACCGACACCTGGGCGCCGGTCCGGGTCGAAGTCAAACGACAAACAACGCGTTGCAAGACCTGCTTATCGACAGATCACAAGTCTTGACAAATTGCCCTCAAGTTCTATGTCGAGGGTCCCGATAACCAACTCAACGGGGCTGCTGAACGCAGCGACAAGCCAGCAAAGACAAGCAGTCTTGCTAGCAGGTCGAAGCAGACAGGCGGCACGTGGTCCGGTTAGAAGGCCTGACGTTCTTGGCTTCCGATGAGGGGTGGGACGGCAACGGTTGACTAGCGTCGGACTGGGACCGAACCGGGAAATGGCCCGGGCGGTTCAGCAGGAGCATCCGAGATCCTCGGCCGGTTCGCCTCACGGCGGGCTGGAGGATCGGAGGACTCAGGCGCTCATGTGTGGTTCGGCGCTTTTGCCGGTATTTACGTATAGCTGTTAGGAGCAATCATGGCCCAGATCATCAACACCAACCTGCTGTCGCAAAACGCTCAGCGCAACACCTCCACCAGCCAATCGTCGCTGGCGATCTCGATGCAGCGCCTGTCCTCGGGTCTGCGCGTGAACTCCGCCAAGGACGACGCCGCCGGCCTGGCCATCGCCGACCGCATGAACTCGCAAGTCCGAGGTATGAACGTCGCTCAGCGCAATGCCAACGACGGCATCTCGCTGTCGCAGACGGCTGAAGGCGCGCTGTCCAAGGTGGGCGACTCGCTGCAGCGTATGCGTGAACTGGCGGTGCAGGCCCGCAACGCGACCAACACGACGTCCGACCTGGACTCGATCGGTCAGGAATACAGCCAGCTGGGCTCGGAAATCACCCGCGTCCTTGGCGGCACGACTTTCAACGGCCGCGCCATCCTGGCCGGCGACGCAGGCACGCAGACCTTCCAGATCGGTGCCAACACCACGACCAACGACTCCGTCGACGTGGTCACGACCGACATGACCGGCCAAGCCGCGATCACTGACGTCACCGGTGGTGCGATCACCAACGGCTCGTCGACCGACGACCTGAAGACCATCATCGACAACATCGACAAGGCGATCACCTCGGTGTCGACCGAGCGTTCCAAGCTGGGTGCCTCGCAGAACCGCTTCGACGCCATCGTGTCGAACCTGCAGATCTCCGTCGAGAACCAGACCGCTGCCCGCAGCCGGATCATGGACGCCGACTTCGCCTCGGAAACTGCCAACCTGAGCCGTGCGCAGATTCTGCAACAGGCCGGCAACGCGATGATCGCCCAGGCCAACCAGGCTCCCCAGCAAGTGCTGGCCCTGCTGCGCTAATAGAAGAAGGAAGAGGCAACCGTCGACGTCCCGACGTCCGCGATTGCCAGGATCCTCGAAGGGGACGTGGTCCCCTTCTCTTTCCCCATCACGCCCGAGTGGTGGTGAAAGAGAAGTCAACGAGCGAGGGTGGGGCCGGAAT
>SEFA01000112.1 GCA_004210455.1 Rubrivivax sp.
GGGTGGGCATTGCTGAGCGGCTCGCGGCTCATACCGCCACTGCCATCGGGCGGATCTCGCGCTTGATGATTCGACCTGCGGCCTTCTCGGCCAGTCGCAGGTCGTAGGCGGACTGAAGATTCAGCCAACCCTGCGCGTCGCTGCCGAAGTAGCGCTCCAGGCGCAACGCGGTGTCGGGAGACACCGAGCGTTGCCCTCCGACGATTTCGCGCAGCCTCGCGCCGCCGTCGCGGCTCATCTGGCGATCGTCGGATAGAGATCGTCCATCCACACCACCTCGTCCGCATAGGACTGGAGATCGGTCGACAGATTGGCCTGCAAGCCACTGACCCAGACCTCTTTCTTGAGATCCGACTTGACGTAGGAGATCGCTTCTTCAAAGTCGCCGTCGCCCGCCGACAGGATCAGCCGGTCATAGACGTTCTGCACCGCGAGCTTGATCAGCAGCGTCGCGATCGCGACGTCCACGCCCTTCTGCACTTCGCGATCGAACTGCACGCTGCAGCCCGGACATTGAAGATGCAGGTTCTTCATCTCATACAGCTGGACGCGGATCTTCGGCCCGCGCGGCGGCGCCGCCTTGAGCCACGTATGAAACGCGTTCTGCTGGTCCGTTGCCAAGTCGCGCGTTGAGTTCAGGTAGTAGCTCTCGTAGATCGGACCACCGTTGCGCTGGACGAGTTCGTTCTTGAGCTTGAGGTAATCGAACGGACGGCTGCGCCCCACGTTGAACAGGTAGGCGCCGTCGATGATCCAGACCGTTTTCATGCTTCCTTCGGTTGCGGGGATTCTAGGCAACAGCCCTGCAACGCGCGCCTCACAGATCTAGATCGGGATGAAGATCCCTTCGCCACCACGGTCCCGCAGCATCACGGGTCGATTCCGCTGCATCACGGATGCCAGCTGCTGGCGCAATGCGTTGGAGCTCATAGCCTGCGGATCGGCTACATGCCGTCCTTCCTTGTAGCGCTGCACGCCGCGAGGCGAGAGCAGAAAGTCCAATCGCACGCGCCAGCTCGATGCAATGAGACTGGCCTGAAGTGCGGGCGACAGGGCATGCACCGTTCGATCCAACAGGGCCAGCAGCCGAGCAAATCGCGTAAAGGTGGAGGACTCGTCGACCGAACGCGAGCAAATCAGGATGGCCGGAGCCGGAGGTGCCGGCGAGGTGTCGACGATGTCAGAAAACTTCCAAAGGGGTTCGTGGTGCGCTATCCGGTTGCGCGTATCAATGAACTCCAGGAACTCCAGGCAGGCCGCGTGACGAGCATGACGGTCGAACCAGTTCGGCGACACGCCCTGCCGACTCAGCGGATGGTCTGGAAGGATCCTGAACAGAAGCGTGGGGAACTGCTTCGACACCCAGGCAAGGATCTTGGGCCAGAACCCAAAGGTCAACCGGGACACGATTTCATCCGGAGAAAGCAGCGCTTGGGGCGCATTGTCGCGAACACGCTTGATCTGACTCTTCGCTTCGGCTTTCAGCGCGCCAGCGTGAATGTCCCACCAATGGCAACTTGAACTCGCGCCCTGGCTGGCATTCCGACTGAACTCGCAATGGATGCTGTTGCGCAGGGCGATCTCAAGGTAAGAAAGAAGCTTGGACAGCTCGCCGCACACCTCCCCATTCCACATGTAGAGGCCGATGGCCGTATCGGCGTCGACCTTCCAGTAGCCCCGGTAGCTGTCGAGGCGAGGTTTGGAGATGACCCGTTCGAACAACTGGCTCTGAGGATGCATCTAGGCTTGCCCCCGCGCGTTTGTTGGAGTAAATTTCCTGACCTGACGCGCCGGTTAGACAACCCGCAAGGGCGCGACCCGGTGAAAAGAGTGTGAAGGCCTCCGCAAGGAGGCTTTCCGCTTTCTGGAGCTGACTTCGGCGCACTCCGAAGCCATCGTCGACTCGCCCTGTGTGCGCTCCAAGATCTTTCTGGGTGACACCTACGTTAGCGTCTCGCTCAGCAAGAACAATGACCTCCACTCGTGGAGAAGGCGCAGTTGCCTACGACAACACGCCAGTGCACCGACCGCAATCAGTAGACGACGAAAAAAAGGGCGTGCATCCCTGCACGCCCAAAGGGGCACCGGTAAAGGTCCGGTCGCATTTGAAAGGGCCGGGTCTTGCCCGGCCGGGGCTCAGGCTGGCGTGGTCCAGCCGCCGCCCAGGGCGCGGACGAGTCCGACCGTCGCCTGGTACTGCGCGGCCTGCACCTGCAGCGCGGCGCGGCGGTTGCGCAGCTCGCTGCGGCGCGCGTCGAGCAGGTCGAGCTGACTCACCAGCCCGTTGCGGTAGCGAGAGTCCGACAGCGCCGTCGCACGCGTCGACGACCGCACCGCCTGCCCTTGCACTTCCGCCTGCTGCGACAAGGTCTGAAGACCGACCAACGAATCCTCGACCTCACGCAGCGCCTGCAGCAGCTGCTGCCGGTAGCTGGACATCGCCAGATCCAGCCCTGCCTTCGCCGATTCCACGCCCGCCTTGCGCCGGCCGCCGTCGAAGATCGGCAGCGACAGCAGCGCATCCACCGACCACGCGCGCGCCGACCAGCGGAACACGTCGCTCAGCTCCGGCGACGCGTAGCCGCCGTTGGCCGTCAGCGTCAGGCTCGGGAACCACGCGGCCTGCGCGACACCCACCCGCGATTGCGCCGCCAGCAGGCTGCGCTGCGATGCGGCCACGTCAGGACGACGCGCCAGCACCGTGCTCGGCAGACCCGATGGAATCGACGGCAGCGGCGCGAGCGCCGTGTCTTCCGCCACCTTGAAGCCCGAGGCGGGCTCGCCCAGCAGCACCGACAACGCGTTCTCCAGCTCGGCGCGACGACGGTCGAGGCTGATCGCCTCGGCCTCGGTCGCGGCGACTTCCGTCTGCACGCGCGCCAGATCCAGCTCGGCGACGTCGCCGGCTTGATAACGACGCTGCGTCAGCGACAGCGTCTCGCGGTAGGCCGCGACGGTGTCGCGCACCAGTCGACGTTCCTGGTCGGCGAATCGCAGCGCCAGGTAGGTCTGCGCGACATCCGCCTGCACCATCAGCCGCGTCGACTGCAGCAGCGCTTCACGCGATTGCGCATCCAGCGAAGCGGCGCGCGTCGCTTCCGACAGGCGACCGGAGAGGTCGACCTCCCAGCTCGCGCCCAGCCCGGCGTTGTAGACCGTCGAGGCGGCAGGTCCTTGCCCCGCCACCGTGCCGCGCGTGGCACCAGCGCTCGCACCGACCTGCGGCAGGCGGTCCGCGTTCGTGCTGCGCAGCAGCGCGCGCGCTTGCGCCAGTCGCGCCGCGGCGCCTTGCAGGTCGTTGTTGTTCACCAACGAACGGCGGATCAGATCGTTCAGCGTCGCATCGCCGAACGCCAGCCACCAGTCGCCGCGCGGCTCGGCGTCGGCCGGCGGCGCCACCGCCCAACGCGCCTCGCCCACGGTGGCCGTCGCCGTCGAGGCCCCCTGCGACTTGAAGGCCGTCGGCGTCGCCGGAATGCGCGATTCGTCGATCGGCGGCGGTGTCGCGCAACCGGCCAGCACCAGGGCCGCCAGCAGCGTCGTCATCATCAGTTTCGTTTTCATGGCATCAACTCCTTGGCGCCGTATTACTCGTGCTCGTGGCGTGGTGCGGCCGGATGCGGACGCGCATTGCCGCCCGGGCCGAAGTCGTGGCCTTCGCCCTGCGCGGGCTGCACGAAGGCCTCGACGTCATGCGGCACCTCGCCGTGCTGCTTGAGCGGCTTGTTGCCCGTCAGGCGACGCACCACCACGTAGAACACCGGCGTCAGGAACAGGCCGAAGGCCGTCACGCCGATCATCCCGGCGAACACCGCCACGCCCATCGCGTTGCGCATCTCGGCGCCCGCGCCCGTGGCCAGCACCAGCGGCAGCACACCCATCACAAACGCCATCGACGTCATCAGGATCGGGCGCAGACGCAGCCGGCTCGCTTCGATCGCGGCCTGCAGCGGCGTCCTGCCGGCAAATTCCAGCTCCCGGGCGAACTCCACGATCAGGATCGCGTTCTTCGCCGACAAGCCGACCAGCACGATCAACCCGATCTGCGTGAAGACGTTGTTGTCCCCGTGGCTCAGCCACACGCCCGTCATCGCCGCCAAGAGGCCCATCGGCACGATCAGGATGATCGCCACCGGCAGCGCCAGGCTCTCGTACTGCGCGGCCAGCACCAGGAACACCAGCAGGATGGCCAGCGGGAACACCCACACGCCCGAATTGCCGGCCAGGATCTCCTGGTACGTCAGCTCGGTCCACTCGTAGCTGATGCCCGGGGGCAGCGTCTCCGCGGCGATGCGCGCGACCGCGTCCTGCGCCTGGCCGGTCGAATACCCCGGCGCGGCGCCGCCGTTGATGTCGGCCGACAGGAAGCCGTTGTAGCGCATCGCGCGTTCCGGACCGAAGCTCGGCTCGACCTTCATCAGCGCCGACAACGGCACCATCTCGCCCGAAGCCGAACGCACCTTCAGCAGGCCGACGTCCTCGGCACGGGCGCGGTAGGCGGCGTCCGCCTGCACGCGGACCGTGTAGGTGCGGCCGAACTTGTTGAAGTCGTTGACGTACAGCGAGCCCAGGTAGATCTGCATCGTGTCGAAGACGTCCGTCACCGCCACGCCCAGCTGGCGCGCCTTGGTGCGGTCGAGGTTCGCGTACAGCTGCGGCACGTTGACCTGGTAGCTGCTGAACAGACCCGCCAGTTCCGGCGCCTTCTGCGCCTTGGCCATGAAGGCCTTCACCGCGCCGTCCAGCGCCTCGTAGCCGAGGCCGCCGCGGTCTTCCAGCTGGAACTTGAAACCGCCGGTCGTGCCCAGGCCCTGCACCGGCGGGGGCGGGAACATCACGACGAAGGCGTCCTGCAGTTGCCCGAAGTCGGCATTCATCTTCGCGGCGATTTCGCCGGCGGACAGGCCCTTGCCCGTGCGCTCGTCGAAGGACTTCAGGGACGCGAACACGATGCCCGAGTTCGAGCTGTTGGTGAAGCCGTTGATCGACAGGCCGGGGAAGGAGATGGCGTGCTCGACGCCCGGCGTCTTCATCGCGATCTCGCTCATGCGGCGGATCACGTCTTCCGTGCGATCCAGCGTGGCGCCATCCGGCAGCTGCGCGAAGCCGATCAGGTACTGCTTGTCCTGCCCCGGCACGAAGCCGCTCGGGACGGCCTTGAACAGACCCACGGTCAGCCCCAGCAGGCCGGCGTAGATGAGCAGCATGATCACCTTGCGCGAGATCGCCTTCGTCACGCCGCCGCTGTAGGCCTTGGCGCCGCGGTTGAACAGCTTGTTGAAACCGCCGAAGAAGCGGCCCAGCACCTTGTCCATCGCGCGGGTCAGCCAGTCCTTGGGCGCGTCGTGGCCTTTGAGCAGCATCGCGGCCAGCGCGGGCGACAGCGTCAGCGAGTTGACCGCCGAGATCACCGTCGACATCGCGATCGTCAGCGCGAACTGCTTGTAGAACTGGCCCGTCAGGCCGGTGATGAAGGCCAGCGGCACGAACACCGCGACCAGCACCAGCGCGATCGCGATGATGGGACCCGACACCTCGCGCATCGCCCGGTAGGTCGCCTCACGCGGACTCAGGCCCGCCTCGATGTTGCGCTCGACGTTCTCGACGACCACGATCGCGTCGTCCACCACGATGCCGATCGCCAGCACGAGGCCGAACAGCGACAGCGCGTTGATCGAGAAACCGAACAGGTGCATCACCGCGAAGGTGCCGATGATGGACACCGGCACCGCCAGCAGCGGGATGATGGACGCGCGCCAGGTCTGCAGGAACAGGATCACGACCAGCACGACCAGCGCCACCGCTTCCAGCAGCGTGTGGACGACGGACTCGATGGACGCGCGCACGAACTGCGTCGGGTCATAGACGATGGAGTAGTCCACGCCTTCAGGCATGGCCTTCTTCAGCTCGGCCATCGTGGCGCGCACGTTGTTCGAGATCTCGATCGCGTTCGAGCCCGGCGCCTGGAAGATGGGGATCGCCACCGCGGACTTGTTGTCCAGCAGCGAGCGCAGCGCATATTCCGCGGCACCCAGCTCGATGCGGCCCAGGTCGCGAAGACGCGTCACCTGGCCGTTGGCGCCGGACTTGACGATGATGTCGCCGAATTCCTGCTCGTTGTTCAGACGGCCCTGCGCGTTGATCGGCAGTTGCAGGTCGATGCCCTGCAGGCCCGGCGAGGCGCCGACGACACCGGCAGCCGCCTGCACGTTCTGCTCGCGGATCGCCTGGACGACGTCGCTGGCCGACAGGCCGTGCTCGGCCACCTTCTGCGGGTCCAGCCAGACGCGCATCGAGTAGTCCCCCGAGCCGAACAGCTGCACCTGGCCCACGCCCTGGATGCGCGCCAGGCGGTCCTTGACGTTCAGCACCGCGTAGTTGCGGAGGTAGGTCATGTCGTAGCGGTCGTTGGGCGACAGCAAGTGCACGACCATGGTCAGGTCGGGACTGCTCTTGACCGTGGTCAGGCCGAGTCGGCGGACCTCCTCGGGCAGGCGCGGCTCGGCTTGCGAGACGCGGTTCTGCACCAGCTGCTGGGCCTTGTCCGGGTCGGTGCCCAGCTTGAAGGTGACCGTCAGCGTCATGAGGCCGTCGGTGGTCGCCTGGCTGCCCATGTAGAGCATGCCTTCGACGCCGTTGATCGATTCCTCGAGCGGCGTGGCCACGGCTTCCGCGATGACCTTGGGATTGGCGCCGGGGTACTGCGCGCGGACCACCACCTGGGGCGGCACGACTTCCGGGTATTCCGAGATCGGCAGCACGCGCACGGCGAGCAGCCCGGAAACGAAGATCAGCACCGACAGCACGCCCGCGAAGATCGGGCGGTCGATGAAGAATTTGGAGAGATTCATGTCAGTCTTTCAAGTCGACTGGATAAACAGGCACAGCCCGTCCCCGCGCGGTGCGAAACCACCGCGCCAGAGAGCGTTCGTGAGGCCGTCGAGTCAGGACAGCGCCGGGCCGCCCCAAGCTGTCCTGATGCCCCCTCGGGGGGCGGGACGGCTGTAGATCGGACCGGCGGCCGTCATGTCATCAGGACTTGTCTGCCTTGGCGACGCCGTCCTTGGCCTGGAGTTCGGCCTTGGCGTTCATCGGGACGATGGTCGGAGCGACCAGGGCGCCCGGGCGCACACGCTGCAGGCCGTTGACGACCACGCGTTCGTTGGCCTTCAGGCCCGAGGTGACGACGCGCAGGCCGTCGACGTTGGCGCCCAGCAGCACCTCGCGGTAGCTCAGCGTGTTGTCCGCGCCGACCACCATGACGAAACGCTTGCTCTGGTCGGTGCCGACCGCGCGCTCGTTGACGAGCACCGCCGCGCGGGTCTTGGCCTGGCCCAGGCGGATGCGGGCGAACTGACCCGGGATCAGCGCGCCGTCCTTGTTGTCCAGCACCGCGCGCACGCGCACCGTGCCGCTGCGGGCGTCGACCTGGTTGTCGATCAGCTGCAGCTTGCCGTTGAACGGCGTGTCGGTGGTGGCCGCGGTGCCGATCTGGACGGGGATGCTCGACAGGTCGCCGGCGGCGCTCTTGGCGTTGCCGTGCAGCTCGTTCAGCGCGCGGGCGACGGTGCCTTCATCGGCATCGAAGCTGGCGTAGATCGGACTGACCGAGACCAGCGTCGTCAGCACCGGCGCGCCCGGGCCGGCGGCCACGAGGTTGCCCTGCGTGACTTCCAGCTTGCCGACGCGGCCGGCCACCGGCGCCTTCACCTGCGTGTAGCCGAGGTTCAGCCTGGCCGACTGCAGCGCGGCCTGCGCGGCGCGCAGGTTGGCGTTGGCTTCATTGGCGGCGTTGCTGCGCTCGTCGAGCTCGCGCTGTGCGATGGCGCGCTCACTCCACAGGCGGGTGGAGCGCTCCAGCTCGCTCTTCGAGTAGGTGACGCGGGCCTGCGCGGCCAGCACCTGTGCCTCGGCGCGATCGACCTCCGCCTGGTAAGGCGCGGGATCGATGGTGATCAGCAGCTCGCCGGCCTTGACCAGCGCGCCTTCCCGGAAATGCACCGACTGCACGGCGCCGGAGACGCGGGCGCGCACGTCGACGCGCTCCACCGCTTCGAGGCGGCCGGAGAACTCCTCCCATGCGGCCACCTCCTGGCTCGCGACGGTGGCGACGGAGACGGGGATCGCCTGCGGCGCGCCCGACGGTTGATTCGCGACCGCCTGCTGGCTGTGCAGGCCGACGACGAGGGCGCCGACGACCGCGGCGACGGCAGTGAGCGAGGTGGCAAAGGTCTTCTTGTTCATGGTGGGTGCTCCGGTGACGGGGGTAGACGTTGGGAGTTCTTGGAGGGCTCTTGGGGTCAGGCGGGTAGCGGCCGGGATCGGCCGGCCGGTGGGATCAGGGACAGGAAATCGGCCAGCTTCTGGCGCAGGGCGCTCGCCCAGGGCAGCTGGAGGGTCGACAGCGACGGCAGCTTCATCAGGCTGCAGGGCCACCCGCTGGGGCCGGCGATCAGCGCCTGCTGCACGTCGACGCCGGCGCGCTTCATCGCGCGGGCGTAGGCCAGGGCCTCGTCGCGCATCGGGTCGTCGTCGGCGCTGACGACCAGCGCCGGCACCAGCCCCGACAGGCGGCCGGTATTGGCGGGCGCGGCATAGGGGTGGTCGCCGTCCTCGCATTCGCCGAGATAGGCGCGCCAGCCGTGCATCCAGCGGCACTCGCCGTAGCCGGCGTCGGCCTGGCGCAGCGAGGCGGTGCCCATGCAGGGATTGAGCATCGGCCCGATCAGGATCTGGCCGGAGAGCTTGCGGTGGCCCTGGTCGCGCGCCATCAGCGCGAGCGCGGCGGCGAGGTTGCCGCCGGCTTCCTCGCCGGCGACGAGCAGCGGCGCGCCCTTGCCGGAGAGCCTGGTCCGCGCCTTGTGCAAGCCGGCCAGCAGCGCGTCCAGGGTCTTGAGCGCGGTCGGGAACACCGTCGCCTCGCCCTTCGGATAGTCGACGTCGACGACGACCGCGCCCGCGTCCGCCAGCAGACGCGAGACCAGCTCGCCGCTGTCCAGGCCGCCTTGGGTGAAGGCGCCGCCGTGCAGGTGCATGACGACCGGCGCATCCTTGCGCCGCGCCGCGCCCTTGTACACGCGCACCGGCACCACGCCGTCGCCGGCGGGCAGGAGGTCGTCGTGGCAGGAGGTGAGCGGCAGCGCGTCCATGGCAGGGCCAAAGGCCTGCTCCCCGTGGGGGCAGACCGGTCATGTTGCAATGCAGCGAAATTTAGACAACGGACGCCGTCCGATAAATAGCCCGGGACGCGCTTCAGCGTTTCATCGACGAAACAATCGATCGTGCAGGATGGCGACCTCGCGCGCGCGCAGACGCGCCGTTGTGGAGATGGAGCAGTCGCGGCGCAACGCCGCAGCAGTCAGGCTGAAGGGTTCAAGGGGTTCAAGGATGGACAAGCTCAATGCCATGCAGGCTTTCGCGCGCGTCGTGGAAGCGGGAACGTTCACGCGGGCGGCGGAATCGCTGGACCTGCCCAAGACCGCGGTGACGCGGTTGATCCAGTCGCTGGAGGACCACCTCAAGGTCAAGCTGCTGAACCGCACGACGCGGCGCGTGAGCGTGACGCCCGACGGCGCCGCGTATTACGAGCGGGTGACGCGGCTGCTGTCGGACATCGAGGAGCTCGAAGGTTCCGTGTCGCATGCGCGCGCGGCGCCGAAAGGGCGCATCCGCGTCGACGTGGCCTCGTCCGTGGCGCGGTTGCTGCTGATTCCGGCACTTCCGGAGTTTTATGCAAGGCATCCGGACATTCAGATCGACCTCGGCGTGTCAGACCGGCCGGTGGACCTGATCGGCGACAACGTCGACTGCGTCGTGCGCGGCGGCGAGATCACCGACCAGTCGCTGGTCGCGCGCCGCATCGGCGACTGGGGCTACGGCTGCTGCGCGTCGCCGGCCTACGTCCAGCAGCACGGGCTGCCGCAGCATCCGCTGGACCTGGAGTCGGACCAGCACCACGTGGTGAGCTATTTCTCGACGCGCACCGGCAAGCGCTTCCCGTTCGACTACAGCAAGAACGGCCAGCGCTACGAGATCTACGGCCACTACAAGGTGTCGGTGAACGACGGCAACGCGTACATGACGGCGGGCCTCACGGGGCTGGGCGTGATCCAGGCGCCCTACTTCATGATCAAGCCGCACATCGATTCGGGCGAGCTGGTGCCCTTCCTCTGCGATTGGGAATCGGATCCGCTGCCGCTGTATGTCGTGTATCCGCCGAACCGGCACCTGAGCACCAAGCTGCGCGTGTTCGTCGACTGGATCGCGGAGCTGTTCGAACGGCACTCGCAATGGCAGAAGGAGCTGGTGGCCAGCTGCGACGCCAAGCGGACCGAGTCGGACGCGGAGTACATCCCGCTGCAGGCGAACGGGACGAAGCAGGCTGTGCTCAGCGCGGCTTGAGCCGCCGAGTCCTGTCTTCAAGCCCTCTCGAAGGCGCTTGAGCCGCGTCACGGCCAGCGTCCATAATCGCCGCCGACCTCCGGTCGCCGCCAAGCCTTCGGAAGCGTTCGCGCCTCCGGCCGCGGGGCATCCCCGCGGCGCTTTCCATCCTCACTCACACGGCGCGGGTTCGGAGCTGCGCTCGCGCGCAGAGCTGAACCGGCAGGACCCGTCAGTTGGCGGCGTTTCCGGGGGTCACCTGTTGCCCCGCGTCGTCGCCCTGCGACGTCGACAAGGACCGCCCGTCGCCGATGACCATTGCCGCGCCGTTGACCTATCCCCGCTGGATCGCGCTGGCGCTCGCCCGCGCGCTGCAGGCGGACGACGAGTCGCCGCGCGCACGAGAGGCTGCTGCGTTGCAAGCGCGTGCCGAGCAATGCCTCGGCGCTGAAGCGCGCCCTTGGTTGAAGCCGCTGTGCGTGGCGCTCGCGCGATGGACGCCTCCGGTGTGGGCAGGCCACACGGTGAGCAGCCTCGCCGAGGCCTTGCTGGAGATCGACGCCTTCCACGAAGGCTTTGATCGCGAACGTTTTCCACGGCCCATCGTCCGGCGTCTGCTGCTACGCCCCTCGCGGATGCGGCCCTTGCCCTTCGCGCTGGAACACCTCGTGCTGCCGCACTGGCCCACGGAAGCCGACCTGGCGGCGTGGCTCGGCTTGACGCTGGAGGAACTCGATCACTTCGCCGGTCCGGCGCGGCGATACCGCGAGGCGTCAGCCACGCCGCAGCGACCGCATGTCTCGCCGACGCCTCACTATCGCTGCCTGCTCGTGCCCAAGCGCCGAGGCGGCCTGCGCCTGATCGAGGCGCCGCTGCCTCGATTGAAATCGATCCAGCGTCAGCTGCTCGACGGCCTGTTGAACACTCTGCCCTGCCATGAAGCCGCCCATGGCTTCGTGCCGGGCCGCAACGTCGCGACGAACGCGGCAGTCCACGCTGGTCAGGACTTCGTCATCCGCTTCGACCTGCGCGACTTCTTCCCCAGCATCGGACGCGCGCGGATCGCCGCGATGTTCCGGAGGTTGGGCTACTCCGACGGCGTCGTCGAGCGGCTGACGACGCTCTGCACTGCACGCACGCCGCTGCCGGTGCGAGAGCGCCTGCGCGAGGGCGGCTCAATCGATTCGGACGGCGCCAAGCGGCTCGCGTCGCCGCACCTGCCGCAGGGCGCGCCGACATCGCCGGCGCTGGCGAATCTCTGCGCCTTCCCGCTCGACCTGCGGCTGGATGGACTGGCCTATCGCTTCGGTGCACGCTATACGCGGTATGCGGATGACCTGGTGTTCTCCGGGTCGGCAACGCTGCGCCGCGATCAGCGCGAGTTCGGCGCCTGGGTCCAGGCGATCGTCGAGGACGAAGGTTTCCGGCTGCGCCACGACAAGACGCGCGCGATGCCCGCTGGCGGTCGACAGCAGGTGACCGGCGTCGTCGTCAACGCGAAGCCGAATCTTGCGCGCGAGGACTTCGATCGGTTGAAGGCGGAGCTGCATCGGCTCGGCAGGTCGAGCGCCAGCGGCACGGTTGATCCGGCACTGCGTTCACCGCTGCTCGGGCGTCTCGCGTGGGCCAGGCAATTCCTAGCCCCCTCGCGGGTCGAGAAACTGCAGCGGATGTTCGACGCGATCGCGTTCGACGCGGCTCGCTGAACTCATTCGTCTCGCACCGTAGCGCCACGGTCAATCAGGAGCTGCGTGAGCAGGCTGCGATGGCAACGCTCCGGGTTGTCGCAATAGCAGCCCATCGACAGATTGGACGTGTGCGACAGCACCGCCAGCGTGTCCAGCAACTGCGATGGCGCGGACTCGCTCATCTCCTTGCGATACGCGCGGGCGAAGGCGGTCCATTGCTTGTCGTCCTCGGCCGCCCGGCCTTGCGCCATCAACTCCGCGCTGGGCGAGAGCAATGGCAGCCAGCTGTCGTAGTAGTCCAGACGCCCGTAGTCCTCCTTGCGAATACCGCGCGGCGGGCGACGGACGGTGCCAAGACGAGGGCCCTCGTCGGGCAGGCGCGGTGTGACACCGAGTTGGACGATGCGGATGCTCATGGCGACATCATCACGCGGTGTTGACCGGATTTCCAGGACGGAATCTCGGGGCCGGATCGATGCCCTGCCGCATATGTTGAAAGGCCCTGGCTCGACGGCTCGTCTTTGCCGAACGAGCTGGGCGACACAGCGAAAGCCGCCGTCCAAGCGCGATTTGCGATGCGTGCTTCAGGCTGGAAGGGGAAGTTAGCCAACGGCTGCTTCGGGGCGTTTCAGCGGCTTGACCATCAGAACCGCGTCGACGATGCCTATGCTGGCATTTGGCAGACTACTTCGATGTTGTTGCCATCCGGGTCGAGCACATAGGCGGCGTAGTACTGGTCGTGATAACGAGTTCTAACGCCTGGTGGCCCGTTGTCCACGCCGCCGGCGGTGACGGCTGCCTTCCAGAACGCATCGACCTGCGACCTTTGGGCGGCCGAGAAGGCGACGTGCATGCCGGCACCTCCCACCTTGCCGTCGTGAATCCAGAGGCGCGGGTATCCATTGGCACCCAGGCCATAGCGAAAGCTGGCTCTAGCCTCGGATGGCCCCAGGGACACCACGACAACCATGCCGAGAGGCTTCAGCGCCGCCTTGTAGAAGTCGAGGGAGGCTCTTGAGTCGCTGACCGCGAACTCGATGTGATCCAAAGTGGTCATGTTGTGTTCCTTCGCAAAACCAAGTTGCTTTGCCGTTCAGCTCAGCCGATGCCGGCACGGTTGGATGGTCCAGTCCACGGTGGACTGGTCGATGGCCGCGTGCACGGGCGAGCCGGACAACTCCGTCATGATTCCGGCGGCAGCACGCTGCCCGTCGCGGGCCGACTTCCACAGCAGCATGTCGATGACCCAGCCGTCTTTGCCTTCGCAGATGCGTCGCAAGATGAAGCCCGGCTGTTTCTTGAGCCAAGCATCAACGTCGACATTGGCGGCGATGAAGTCCTTGATCGTTTTGCCCTTCACCAGCTGGAAGGTCGTGATCTCCATTGCTTCACTCATCGCGTGCTCCATCGTTGGCGGCAACCTCGTGTTGCCATGATTTGTAGACGAACTCCAGGCTGTATCCATCGGGATCCAGCACATTGGCGGCGTAGTAGCGCGGGTCGTAGTGAAGCCGCACTGCAGGGCTGCCCTTGTCAGTGGCGCCAGCAGCCATTGCAGCCGCGTATGCCGCGTCAACGGCGGCCCGGCTGCTAGCCACGAAACCGACGTGCGCTGAGCGAGCATCCACCGTGCCTTGGCGCAGCCAGAAGAACATCCGTCCGTTGGCGCCAAATCCCTTGAGATCCGGATGGCCTGGCGGTCCGTCGCGTCCGTCGTAGTCGAGCCGGTTGACGATGCCCAGCGGCGCGAGAACCTGGGCGTAGAAGAGAATGGAGCGGTCGGTGTCGCTCACCGAAAGAAACACATGGTCTAGGGACGGTCTGCAAAACCCCGCCCGTCGCGCAGTCTGCGCCCGAGCGTTTGGCCTGGCCTCATGAGCGGCTCGAGCGCGGTTGGTCACGTGGAGTTTCAGTCCGGTTTTGATGCG
>SEFA01000036.1 GCA_004210455.1 Rubrivivax sp.
CGTGACGGGCATGACGGGCATGACGGGCATGACGGGCATGACGGGCATGACGGGCATGACGGGCATGACGGGCATGACGGGCGTGGCCTTTGCCGCCGGCGTCGCGCCCGCTGTGCAGGCCTTGGCGCCAGCGACGCCAGCGCCCGAGCGCCTGGCGACCGACATCCGCGAATCCGTCATCCGCGTGCAGGCGCTCGTGGAGGACCACCGTGGGCAGACGCTGATCGGGGACCTCGTGGTGACCACCTACCGGCCCCCCGGTCCCGGGCCGTTCCCGCTGGTGGTGCTGAACCATGGCCGCCCCGCCGCGTCGGAACAGGAGCGCGCCGCGGTCAAGCGCCAGCGCCTCGAAAGCGCTTCGCGCTTCTTTGTCCGGAAGGGCTTCGCGGTGGCCGTGCCGACCCGGCTGGGTTACGGCGACACGGCCGCCAAGGGGGATCCCGATTCCAGCCTGCGCTGCGACGTGCCTCAGTACAAGGTCGCCGCCAGGGCGCTGGCCACGCAGGTCGCCGCGGTCGTGCGCTTCATGCAGTCGTCCACCGACATCGACGCGCAGCGCGTCGTGGTGATGGGCCAGTCGGTCGGCGGCTTCGCGGCGATGGCCGCGACCGGCGAGCGCATGCCCGGCCTGGTCGCGGCCATCGACTTCGCGGGCGGCTACGGACCCGGGCCCGGCGTGAACGCCGGCGAGCCGTGCCGGCCCGAGGAACTCGCCAACCGCTTCCACGACTTCGGCCGCCGCGCCGCCCGCGGGCGCGAGTCGGTCCCGACCTTGTGGGTGTTCACCGAGAACGACCAGTTCATCGCCGCCAAGTACCAGGAGCGATGGGCCCAGGCCTACCGCGACGGCGGCGGCCGGGTGCAGACGCGTCTGATGCCGGCCTTCGGCGAGGACGGGCACCAGCTATTCGCGCGTGGCAACGACCTCTGGCAGCCGATCGTCGACGAGTTCCTTCAACCGCTCGGCTTCCCCATCCCCGGCGCCTTGCCGATGCCGCAGGGCGGCGCCGTCTCGATCGACGACACCTCGGCCTTGCCCGACGACGGACGCGTGATCAACGGCTATCGCCGGTTCCTGGCGGCGAAGGAGCCGCGCGCCTTCGCCACCAACGGCCGGCACTGGGGACTCGCCACCGGCGACGACGCGCAGTCCCACGCGCTCGCGCTCTGCGATCAACTCACGGACGGCGAGGAGCGCTGCCGCCTCTACGCCGTCAACCGCACCGTCGTGTGGAGCCAACCATGACCTCGACCCTGTCCCCGACGATGTCCTCGAACGATGTCATCCCCTCCACGCTGCGAGTCGAGCGGAACGGTCCGAACGACGCCGTTGCGCGCGTGACGCTGAACCGTCCCGACGTCCGCAACGCCTTCAACGACACGGTCATCGGTGAACTCACCGCGGTGTTCGAAGCGCTCGGCGGCGATCCGTCGCTGCGTGCGATCGTGCTGGCCGCCGAGGGCACGGCCTTCTGCGCCGGCGCCGACCTGAACTGGATGAAGGCGATGGCCGGCTACAGCTGGGACGAGAACCACGCCGACGCCGGCCGCCTGGCCCACATGCTGTGGACGCTCCACAGCTGCCCGGTGCCGGTGATCGCGCGCGTGCAGGGCGACGTCTACGCCGGCGGCGTCGGGCTGGTGTCGGTGTGCGACATCGTCGTCGCGGCGGAGTCTGCCGGCTTCTGCCTGTCCGAGGCCAAGCTCGGCCTGCTGCCTGCGACCATCGGTCCCTACGTCGTGCGCGCACTCGGCGAGCAGGCTTCGCGCCGATACTTCGTGACGGCGGAGCGTTTCTCCGCGACCGAGGCGCACCGGCTCGGACTTGTCCATGAACTGGCCACCGATGCGCAGGCGCTGGACGCGACGGTCGATGCGCTCGTCGCCGCGCTGCTGGCCAACGGCCCGGCGGCGGTGAAGGCCTGCAAGCGCCTCGTCCAGGACGTCGCCCATGCCCCGATCACGGCCACGCTGCGCGACGACACCGCGCGCCGCATCGCCGACATCCGCGCCAGCGCCGAAGGGCGCGAGGGCGTGCAGAGTTTTCTTTCGAAGGCCAAGCCCTCGTGGCTGGCCTGACGCGATCGTCCGCTCGAGCGCCGCGTCCTGGTTTCCCAAGAGCAGGTTTCTGAATGTCCGAAGCAGTACGACAAGACTGGCAACGCCGCAGCCTCGCGGCGGTCTGGCACCCGTGCACGCAGATGGCGCGCGCGCAGGACGTGCCGCCGCTGCCCATCGCCCGGGGTGACGGCCCCTGGCTGTTCGACCACGAGGGCCGGCGCTATTTCGACGCCAACAGCTCGTGGTGGGTCAACCTCTTCGGCCACGCCGACAGGGACCTGAACGACGCGATCAAGCATCAGCTCGACACGCTGCCGCACGTGATGCTGGCCGGCTGCACGCACGAGCCGGCGGTGCGCCTGGCCGAGCGTCTGTCCGCGCGCACCGGCGGCGCGCTGGGTCACCTGTTCTTCGGCAGCGACGGCGCCTCGGCGGTCGAGATCGCGCTGAAGCAGAGCTTCCATTCCTGGCGCAACCGCGGCCTCACGGACAAGCGCGAGTTCGTCTGCTTGAAGCACGGCTATCACGGCGAAACCATCGGCGCGCTCGCCGTCACGGATGTCGCGATCTTCCGCGACGCCTACGACCCGTTGCTGATGCGCAGCCACATCGTCACGTCGCCGGATCAGCGTCTGGGCAACGAGGCGCAGGCGATCGAGGAGATGCGCGCGCTGCTCGCGGAGCGCCACGCCCACATCGCCGCCGTCATCGTCGAGCCGCTGGTGCAGGGCGCCGCGGGCATGTCGATGTACGCGCCGAGCTACCTGAAGGCGCTGCGCGCGCTGTGCACCGAGTTCAAGGTGCACCTGATCGCGGATGAGATCGCCGTGGGCTGCGGTCGCACCGGCACCTTCTTCGCGTGGGAGCAGACGGTGCCCGCGACGAAGGCGGACTGGCCCGATTTCGTGCTGCTGTCCAAGGGCATCACCGGCGGGACGATGCCGCTGTCGCTGGTGCTGACCACGGACGACGTCTACGAGGCGTTCTGGTCGCAGGACGTGACGCGCGGCTTCCTGCACTCGCACAGCTACACCGGCAATCCGCTGGCATGCGCCGCCGCCAATGCGGTGCTGGATCGCTTCGATGCCGGTCAGCTCGAACGCAACCGGCAGCAGGCGGCACGGCTCACCGAGGCCTTCGCCCCGCTGGCCGCCGATCCGCGCGTGACACATCTGCGTCAGCGCGGAATGATCCTGGCCTTCGACATCAATCCCAAGACGACCGCGCCGGTCGATCGCTTCTCCGAGAAGTTCCACCTCGCCGGGCGCAAGCATGAGCTGCTGATCCGTCCGATCGGCCAGACGGTGTACCTGATGCCGCCGTACCTGATCGATGAAACAACGGCCAGATTCCTTGCGGACGCCGTGCGCGCGACGCTGGAGGAGGTGCTCCATGCTGCTTGATCACCTGCAGGCCAAGCTGGACGCGATCCGCGCCCAGGACCTGACGCGCTTCACCCGCATCGCCGAGACCGGCACGGCGGCGCGCCAGACCGTGCGCGGCGCCGACGGCATCGCGCGGGAGCTGACGATGTTCTGCAGCAACGACTACCTCGGTCTGGCCGCGCATCCGGCGGTGGCCGACGCGCTCATCGAGGGCGCGCACGTCTACGGCGGCGGCTCCGGCGCATCGCCGCTGGTGAGCGGCCATTCGCGCGCGCACCACGACGTGGAAGCGCTGCTGGGCCGCTGGTTCGAGCCCCACATTCCAGACGCCAAGGCGATCGGCTTCTGCACTGGCTACATGGCCAACCTCGCGGTGGTGACCGCGCTGGGCGACGCCGATGCGGAAATCTTCAGCGAGACGCTGAACCACGCCTCGCTGATCGACGGCACCCGGCTGGCGAAGGCCAAGGTCGCGCGCTACGCGCATTGCGACGTCGAGGACCTGCGCCGGCAGTTGGCGGCCAGCACGGCGCGCGTGAAGCTGATCGTCACCGACGCCGTCTTCAGCATGGACGGCGACATCGCGCCGCTGCCCGCGCTGCTGGCCGCCGCGGAGGAATTCGACGCCTGGCTGATCATCGACGACGCGCACGGGCTCGGCGTGCTCGGCGACAGCGGCGTCGGCTCGCTGGAGCACTTCCAGCTGCGCAGCGAACGGCTGATCGTCGTCGGCACGCTGGGCAAGGCGGCGGGACTCGCGGGGGCCTTCGTCGTCGCGCATCCGACGATCACCGACTACCTGCTGCAGGCGGCGCGGAACTACATCTTTTCCACGGCCTCGCCCCCGGCGGTGGAGCACGCGCTGCTGACCAGCCTGGACCTGATCCGCGGCGACGTCGGCCGTGCACGCCGTGCGTCGCTGCGCGCCCTGCAGGCACGGCTGCGCGAGGGCATCGGCGCGCTGCTGGATCGCCATCCGACGCTGACCTGGCAGCTCGCCGAGTCGCAGACGCCGATCCAGCCGCTGATCGTCGGCGGCAACGCCGAGGTGATGGCGCTCGCCGCCGCGCTGGAGCGCGAAGGCCTGCGCGTGCCCGGCATCCGTCCTCCGACGGTGCCCAAGGGCGAGGCGCGGCTGCGCATCACGCTGTGCGCGACGCACACGGCGGCGGATGTCGATCGCCTCGTCGCCGCGCTGGAGGCTTGCGCATGAGCACGATGCATCCGCTCCACGGCTTCTTCATCACCGGCACCGACACCGAGATCGGCAAGACCTGCATCACCGCCGGACTGACGCGCGCGTTCGACGGCCTGGGCCGGTACGTGACGCCGATCAAGTCGCTGGCCGCCGGCCAGACGCAGGACGCCGGCGGCGTCTGGGTCAACGAGGACGTCGCCCAGCTGCACGCCGCGCAGACGCAGGGCATGACGATGGACGAGGTCGGCCCGCTGCAGTTCCGCGAGCCCTGCGCGCCGCACATCGCCGCGAAGCTCGAAGGCCGCGACATCGACCGCGACGCGTTGCTGGCCGCGATCCGGCGCTCCGCGTCGAAAGGCGACTTCGCGCTGATCGAGGGCGTCGGCGGTTTCCGCGTGCCGCTGACCGACGACTGGGACACGGCCGACCTGGCCGTCGACCTGGCGATGCCGGTGGTGCTGGTCGTCGGCCTGCGGCTGGGCTGCATCAACCACGCGCTGCTGACGGCCGAGGCCGTCCTGGCGCGCGGCCTGCGCCTCGCGGGCTGGGTGGCCAACACCGCCGACCCCCATCAATCCCATGTGGCGGACAATCTGGCCGCCTTGCACGCCCGACTCGACCAGGGCTTGAGCGTGCCGTGCTGGGGCCATGTGCCCCGGCTCCCAGATCCTTCTCCCGCGGCCGTGGCCGCGCATCTGCAGCAACCGCTGCTGTTGAACGCATTGAAAGCATGACGATGAAGCAGACCGTCAACCAGATCCAGACGCTGACGCCCACCACCGACGAGCAACGTCGCAACGCCAAGCCCTGGACCGTCAACGAGATCGCCGCGCTGTTCGAGCTGCCGTTCAACGACCTGCTGTTCCGCGCGCAGCAGGTGCATCGCGAGCACTTCGATCCGAACGCGGTGCAGCTGTCCACGCTGCTGTCCATCAAGACCGGCGGCTGCGAGGAGGACTGCAAGTACTGCCCGCAGTCGGCCCACTTCGACACCGGCCTGAAGGCCGAGAAGCTGATCCCGCTGCAGGAGGTGATGGAAGCCGCGCGCGCCGCCAAGGCCAACGGCGCGACCCGCTTCTGCATGGGCGCGGCGTGGCGCTCGCCGAAGGAGCGTCACCTGGAGGCCATCGGCGAGATGATCTCCGAGGTCAAGGCCATGGGCCTGGAGACCTGCCTGACCGCCGGCATGCTGGGCGACGGCCAGGCCGAGCAGCTGCGCGAGGCGGGCCTGGACTACTACAACCACAACCTCGACACCTCGCCGGAGTTCTACGGCCAGATCATCACGACGCGCACCTACCAGGACCGTCTCGACACGCTGGAGCGCGTGCGCGGCGTCGGCCTGAAGGTGTGCTCGGGCGGCATCGTCGGCATGGGCGAAACCCGCCGCCAGCGCGCCGGCCTCATCGCGCAACTGGCCAACCTGGATCCGTATCCGGAGTCGGTGCCCATCAACAACCTGGTCCAGGTCGAAGGCACGCCGCTGGCGGGCACGGAAGCGCTGGACCCGTTCGAGTTCATCCGCACGATCGCCGTGGCCCGCATCACGATGCCGCGCGCGATGGTGCGCCTGTCCGCCGGCCGCGAGGAAATGCCCGAGACCATGCAGTCGCTGTGCTTCCTGGCCGGCGCGAACAGCATGTTCTACGGCGACAAGCTGCTGACCACCAGCAACCCGCAGGCCGAGAAGGACCGCAAGCTGATCGACCGCCTGGGCATGCACTGTGCGACGGAGGCCGAGCTGAGCGCCGACACCGTGCCCGGCTGCGCGCCGGCGGGCGAGGACGCCGCGGCGTCCTGCGGCCATCGCCATTGAGCGCCGTCGGCCTGGACTGAACCGACCCGACGACGCGTGACGGCCCAGACCGTCGCGCGGCCCCGGACGATCGCAACGCGCGCTCGTCCGGGCGCACCCGGCGCGAGGCGGCCACAAGCCGCGACGCGTCGAGGACCCGAAACATGAGGAGACACCCGTGTTCAAGAAGATCCTGATCGCCAACCGTGGCGAAATCGCCTGCCGCGTCGCCGCCACCGCGCGCCGTCTCGGCGTGAAGACCGTCGCCGTCTATTCCGACGCGGACGCGCAGGCGCGCCACGTGCAGGCCTGCGACGAGGCCGTGCGCATCGGCGGCCCCGCGCCCCGCGACAGCTACCTGCAATGGCAGCGCATCCTCGAGGCCGCCAAGGCCACGGGCGCGCAGGCCGTCCATCCGGGCTACGGCTTCCTCAGCGAGAACGAAGAGTTCGCGCAGGCCTGCGCGGACGCGGGGCTCGTGTTCATCGGCCCGCCGCCGTCGGCGATCCAGGCGATGGGTCTCAAGGCCGAATCCAAGCGCCTGATGGAACAGGCCGGCGTGCCGCTGGTGCCGGGGTATCACGGCGCCGATCAGGATCCGGCGCTGCTGCGCCGCGAGGCCAATCGCATCGGCTTCCCGGTGCTGATCAAGGCCAGCGCGGGCGGCGGCGGCAAGGGCATGCGCGCGGTCCACGCGGACGAGGAATTCGACGCCGCGCTCGCGTCGTGCAAGCGCGAGGCGATCAACAGCTTCGGCGATGACGCGGTGCTGATCGAGCGCTACGTGCAGCGCCCGCGGCACATCGAGATCCAGGTCTTCGGCGACAGCCACGGCGATTGCGTCTACCTGTTCGAACGCGATTGCTCGGTGCAGCGCCGGCATCAGAAGGTGCTGGAGGAAGCGCCGGCGCCCGGCATGACGGCGGAACGCCGCGCCGAGATGGGCGCCGCCGCGGTCTCGGCCGCGAAGGCGGTCGGGTACCAGGGTGCCGGTACCGTCGAGTTCATCGCGGAACAGGACGGCCGCTTCTACTTCATGGAGATGAACACGCGGCTGCAGGTCGAACATCCGGTGACGGAGGCGATCACCGGCCAGGATCTGGTCGAGTGGCAATTGCGCGTCGCCGCCGGCGAGCCGCTGCCGCTGAAGCAGGACCAGCTGCGCATGCACGGTCACGCGATCGAGGCCCGCATCTGCGCCGAGAACCCCGAGGGCGGGTTCCTGCCCGCGACCGGCACCTTGTCGGTGGCGCGCTGGCCGGCGCACGAGGCGTTCCGGCGCGCGGACGTGCGCATCGATTCGGGCGTGGGGGAGGGCGACGCGATCAGCCCGTTCTACGACTCGATGATCGCCAAGCTGATCGTGTGGGGCGAGACGCGCGAGCAGGCGCTGGCGCTGCTGGACGCGTCGCTGCGCGACACGCACATCGTCGGCCTGCACACCAACGTCGCGTTCCTGCGCCGCTGCGCGGCGACGGCGTCGTTCGCGAACGCCGATCTGGATACGGCGCTGATCGAGCGCGAGAAGGACGTGCTGTTCGGTCAGCCGGGTCTGCCGTTGACGGACGCCGCGGCGGCGGTCGTCGCGCACACGCTGGCGGAAGAGGCGCTCACCGAATCCGACGATCCGTGGAGCCGTCGCGACGGCTGGCGGATGTTCGGCGCGGCGCAGCGTCGCTTCGAACTGGACGTCGACGGCGAGCACCATCAGGTGCTGCTGGCACGCCACCATCACGGCAGCCTGTCGCTGACGGTCGGCGGCGAGTCGATCGCGCTGGCGGTGCGTTCGTCGGGCGCGGAGCGCCATGAACTCCACCTGGGCGAGCGCCGCGTCACCGTCTCGACCTACAAGGTCGGCGAGCAGGTGGCGGTGTTCGGCGCGCATGGTTCGGCCCTGGTGACCGAGGTCGACGTCATCGCCCACGCGGGCCAGGGGCAATCGGAAGCGGGCCGGCTGACCGCGCCGATGCCGGGCAAGCTGGTGGCGTTTCTGGCAAAGCCGGGAGACGCGATCACCAAGGGCCAGGCGCTGGCAGTGATGGAAGCGATGAAGATGGAACACACCATCACCGCGCCGCGCGACGGCGTGGTGGCGGAGCTGCTGTTCGCGATCGGCGACCAGGTCGGCGACGGCGCCGAGCTGCTGCGCCTGCAAGCGGCGGACTGAGCGAGGCCGCTGGCCCTCGCCCCCGCCCTCTCCCGCAAGCGGGAGAGGGAGAGGGAGAGAGTGCACCGAGCTGACCGTCCGACGACAGGTCAAAGGATCGAAAGGACAAAGCCATGACCCCATTGCCCAATCGGGTGACCCTCGTCGATGTCGGCCCGCGCGACGGCCTGCAGAACGAGAAGGAGAACGTCGGCACGGCCGACAAGGCCAGGCTGGTCTCGCTGCTGCAGGACGCCGGTCTGAAGGAGATCGAGGTCACCAGCTTCGTGTCGCCGAAGTGGGTGCCGCAGATGGCGGACAACACGGCGGTGATGGCGGCGATCGAGCGCCGGCCCGGCGTGCGGCACAGCGTACTGGTGCCCAACATGAAGGGCCTGGAGGGCGCGTTGCCGACGAAGCCCGACGAGATCGTCGTCTTCGCGGCGGCGTCCGAGGCCTTCTCGCAGAAGAACATCAACTGCTCGATCGCCGAGAGCATCGAGCGCTTCGCCCCCGTGGTGGCTGCGGCGCACGAGGCCGGCATCAAGGTGCGCGGCGCGCTGTCGTGTTCGGTCGGCTGCCCGTACCAGGGTGACGTGTCGCCGGACGAAGTCGAACGCGTCGTGCAGCTGATGAAGGCCATCGGCGTGGACCACCTCGGCGTGGCCGACACCATCGGCGTCGGCACGCCGCGCAAGGTGCAGGCCGCCATGGAACGGGCGCTGAAGCATTACCCGCTGGTCGAGGTCAGCGGGCATTTCCACGACACCTATGGCCAGGCGCTGACCAACATCTACGCCTGCCTGGAGATGGGGGTCCACACCTTCGACGCAAGCGTCGCCGGCCTCGGCGGCTGCCCGTACGCGAAGGGCGCGACGGGCAACGTCGCGACCGAGGACGTGGTGTTCCTGCTGAACGGCCTGGGCATCGAGACTGGCATCGACATCGACAAGCTGGTCGACGCGGGGGCGTTCATCTCCGGCGTGCTGGGCCGTCCGCCCGTCTCGCGCGTGGGGAAGGCGATCCTGGCGAAACGCAAGGGGTGATGCGGCGAGCGTCGAGCGGCGTGGTCGCAAGAAACCGGACTTCCTCTTGACTGATCCGCTCCGCCAACTGGTGCTGGTGCTGGGCGATCAGCTCGATCTGGACGCCGCCGCGTTCGATGGCTTCGACCCTGCCCAGGATGCGGTCTGGATGGCCGAGGTGTCGCAGGAATCCACGCACGTGTGGAGCAGTCAGCCGCGCATCGCCTTGTTCCTCGCCGCCATGCGCCATTTCGCCGAAGCCGTGCGCGCGGCGGGCCGGTCGCTGCATTACCGAAGTCTCGATGAGCCGGGCACCCGCGAGAGCCTGGCGGCGCAGCTGCGCGCGGACCTCGCGATCTTGCGACCGTCGCGCCTGGTCCTGACCCGACCGGGGGACTGGCGCGTGCTCCAGGCCTTGGAGGCCGTTGCCGATGAAGCGGGCATACCGCTGGACCTGCGCGAGGACCGCCACTTCCTCACCACGCCGCAGGACTTCGCCGCGCACTCGGTGGCGCGCGGACATCGCGGCCTTCGCATGGAGTTCTTCTATCGCGAGCAGCGGGAGCGGATCGGTGTGCTCATGGACGGCGCCGGGCCGCTCGGCGGGCGATGGAATTTCGACATCGAGAACCGGAAATCCTTCGGCGCCGACGGCCCGGGATTCGATCTGCCGCAACCACCTCGCTTCGAGCCCGACGCCGTGACGCGCGAGGTCATCGCGCTGGTGCGGGAGCGCTTCGGCAGCCATCCCGGCAGCCTGGCGAGCTTCGCCTGGCCGGTCACGCGCGCCCAGGCCCTGGAGGCGCTCGACGCGTTCGTTGCGGAGCGCCTGCCGCTCTTCGGCCCGTATCAGGACGCGATGTGGCCAGGCGAGCCCTGGCTCTATCACGCGCAGCTGTCGGCGGCGCTCAACCTGAAACTGCTGACGGCGCGGGAAGTCGTCTCAGCCGCCGAGATCGCGGTGCGCGCGGGCCGCGTCCCGCTCGCGAGCGGCGAGGGCTTCATCCGGCAGATCCTCGGCTGGCGCGAGTACGTGCGCGGCATCTACTGGACGTGCATGCCCGCTTATGCCGAGAGCAACGCGCTGGACGCCCGCCACGATCTCCCGGCCTGGTACTGGACCGGAGACACCGACATGGCCTGTCTGCGCGACGCCATCGGGCAGACGCTGGAACACGGCTACGCGCACCACATCCAGCGGCTGATGGTGACCGGACTGTTCGCGCTGCTCTACGGCGTCGAGCCGACGCAGGTCCACGCGTGGTACCTGAGCGTCTATGTGGACGCGGTCGAGTGGGTGGAGCTGCCCAATACCCTCGGCATGAGCCAGTACGCCGACGGCGGCCTGATGGGTAGCAAGCCGTACGTCGCGAGCGGCCAGTACATCGACCGGCAAAGCCCGCTGTGCCGTGGCTGCCGCTATCGGCCCGAGCAGCGGGTGGGCGAGCAGGCCTGCCCCTTCACGACCTTGTACTGGGACTTCCTGCTGCGCCACGAGAAGCGCTTCGTCGACCACCCGAGACTGGCGCCGCAAGTGCGCGGGCTGGACCGGTTGGATGATGCCGAGCGCGGACGCATAAGGGCTCAGGCGGCAGCGTTGCGCGCCAAGGGTTGAGGTGCGGCTGCTCGTCGAACGGTGTTGCCGCTGCGGTTCTCGGCCGCTCGGCTCAACCCCTGATCCGCTCCACGAACCACCACAGGTGCCCGCCGAGGTCGAGCACGCCGTAGCTCTTGTCGGCCCAGTACTCGGGGCCGTAGTCCTCGATCTTCGGTTCGTAGACGATGGTGGCCCCGGCCGCGCGGGCGCGCTCGCAGTGCGCGGCGGCGTCGTCGACATACACCATCAGGCTCTGCGTGTTGGCGCCGCCCACGCCCTTCGGGCTGCGCAGGGGGATGCCGAAGCGCTCCGACCGCTCCCCGCCGCCGCACTCGCTGACCATGATCAGCGCCTCGCCGAAGGTCAGCTGGCTGTGCACCACCGAGCCGTCGTCCCCGTCCACCCGCATCTGTACCTCGAACCCGAAGGCTTCGCACAACCACGGGATCGCCTCGGCGGCGCTGTCGTAGAACACGGCGCTGGACAGACGAGGCCAGCCGGCAGGCGTGGGTTTCATCGCAACTCCTCCGAGTCCGCTTCAGGACGAAGCAAGGCTTCAGCATAGGCGATAGCCCCGGTCGACGTCATGCGCTGCCGCCGGCGGACGGCGACGCGTGCACCTCGAACCATCCGTTCGGCCCGCCAACCAAGCGCCTTTCCACGTTCGAAAGGCGTTTCGATGAAAGTCTCCCTGCGGCAGATCGACGGTCCGTGGTCGGCGGGTTTCGTGCTCGACAAGCAGTTGCTGAGCAGCGTCTACCTCGGCAACGACAGCGAGGGCCGTCCGAGGTTCGATCACACCCGCACCGACGCCGGCGAGGCCCTCTTCCAGCTGAAGGTCCGCGGCGACCGGTCGCAGGCCGAGCCGCTCGCCCGCGCGGTGCGCAACTTCATCCTCCCGCGCCTGGGGACGATCGGCTTCATCGTGCCCATGCCCCCATCCCGTGTGCGGCCTTGGCAGCCGATGTCGCTGGTCGCGCGCGAGCTGGCGTTGCAGCTGCGTGTGCCCGTGTTCGAGCGACTGCTGCTCAAGACGCCGCTGCCGCGCCCGCTGAAGGACTACCCGACGCGCGAGGAAAGACTGCTCGCGCTGACCCACGCCTTCTCGCTGCACGACGAGATCCGCAACCAGGGCTTGTGGAACGCCTTGCTCATCGACGATGTCGTCGACAGCGGCACCACGATGGAAGCGGCCAGCCTGCTGCTGCGCAAGTACCGCAAGATCGATCAGCTGTTCGTGGCCGCGCTGACCTGGGCATGAGGGCCTCGGATTGCGAGGATCTGCCGGCGCTCCACCGGCGCTCAGTCCACGCTCAGCCGACAGTCAAGGTCTGCGCCACGCTGTCGCGGAACTTCGTCGCCCGCTCCGCGTCGGATTCAGCCTCGATCCGCTCGCAGCAGAGGTCGACCCATTCCAGGAAGCGGCTCTCGGTGTCGGCCTGCCGGGCCAGGTCCCGCAGTTCGCCCTCGCGGCCGGCCAGCATGCGGGTGACGAGGTCGAGACCGAAGAACTTCGCCGACACCAGCCGGCGCGCCCGATCCTGCGCGGCGCGCGCCAGCGCGGCGGCTTCGCGAACCTCGGCTTCGTCGATGACGTCGAGGCCGGTGACGACGGGAATCGTCGGAACAGCGGGAGCATTGGGAGCCTCGGGGGCACGGGGGGCGACCGGCGCAGCGGGGCGCTTGGCGGCCGTGGGTGGCGGCACGACGATGACCGGCGCTTCGACCAGCCCCTGGTCGACCAGGCGCGTCAGGCCGTCGTCGCCCAGGCCCAAGCCACGGCCGAGCTGGCGCAGTTCCTCGGCGTTGCGCTTGCCGTCGACGGTGATGAGCAGCGCGCGCAGCGCGGGCGGCAGCCGGCGTTGTCCCGGCGCGAGCATCTCGCGCGCCAGGTCCGTCTTGCGGGGAGGTGTTACGGATGCTTGCATGGCGGGCGGATCTTGCGGAGGCCGCGTGCACGCTTGATGACAGAGATCCATAGGCCTCCCACGCTTGTGCATTGCCGCACGGACGTCCGGTGCCTAGGATCAACCCTTTCCGATCAAAGTTTCCCGGCCCGAGACCGGAACGACCCCACCGAGGAGGATGTCCCATGGACAAGCTGGTGATCACGCATCGCGGCGCGTTGCGCGCCAAGTACGGGGCGACCGCCCTCACGAAGATCGACGCGGCGCTGAAGGCGCTGGTCGCGTCCGACAAGCGGCGCGGCGTCGACACGATGATCGTGGCGGTGGACCTCGCCTCGTCGATGAAGTCCAGTGGTGTCCCGCCCGTGCCGGCGCGACCGGACGCCAAGGCACTGAAGGGCGCCATCGACGCGCTGGTCCACGAGCGCCAGCCGCACTATGTCGTCCTGCTGGGCGGGCCCGACGTGCTGCCCATGGTGCCGCTGAAGAACCCGGCGCACGGGGGCGAGCTCGGCGACTCGGACAAGCTGGTCTCCAGCGACCTGCCCTATGCCTGCGAAGCCGCCTACTCGACCGATCCGAACCGCTTCCTCGGACCGACACGCGTCGTCGGCCGGATCCCGGACCTGGCCGGCGCGACCAGACCCGACCTGCTGCTCCAGCTGATCCGCGCGGCCGCCCGCCACAAAGGCCTGCCGCGCGACGCCTTCGCCGACAGCTTCGGACTTTCGGCCGAGGTCTGGCAGGCCTCGACGCGCCTCAGCCTGACCAATACCTTCGGCAACGCCGACCGGCTGCACCTGTCGCCGCCTGGGGGCCCGAAATGGGCCAAGGCGGACCTCGCGCCGCGCATGCACTTCATCAACTGCCACGGCGCCGAGGACATGCCCGAGTACTACGGCCAGCGCGGCGAGGACTTCCCGGTCGCCATGCGTTCAGCCCTGCTGCGCGACCGCGTCACCGCCGGCACCGTCGTCGCCGCGGAGTGCTGCTACGGCGCGCAGCTCTTCGACCCGGCGCAGGCGGACGGCGACTGGCCGATGGCACTGCGCTACCTGGCCGACGGGGCCTGCGGCTTCCTCGGCAGCACCACCGTCGCCTACGGCCCCAGCGAGGGCAACGGCTCGGCCGACCTGATCTGCCAGTATTTCCTGCAACGGGTGCTGGCCGGCGCCTCGCTGGGACGCGCCCTGCTCGAGGCCCGTCAGAAGTTCGCCGGCGAGCGCACCCACCTCGATCCGATGGACCTCAAGACGCTCGGACAGTTCTACCTGCTCGGCGACCCCTCGCTGCAGCCGGTGGCCGGGGCGGGTCATGCGCTGTCGCGCACGAAGGCCTTCCGCAAGGCCTTCGCCTCCGTGGAGGACCGCGGCGTGCGCGGCCTGCGGCGCGAACGCCTGGAGCGCGAAGGCCGCAACCTGGCGCGCTCCTTGCCCCGACTCCTGCCCACGGAGACGGCGCCCGCCACGGCGGTGGCCGACGCCGTGCGGCCGATGCTCAAGGAGTCCGGTATCGATCCCGAACACTGCGCGCCGATCAGCTACCGCATCGCGGGCGCGCCGGGCCAGCGCACGGTCCATGTCTACAAGGGCTGGGTCGATCGCCGGCTGCTGGCGCTGATCGCGACCGAACAGGACGGCCGCCTCCTGCACGTGAGACGCATGCATGCCCGCTGACCTCAACAAATCCGATGGAAGGGACGACGCAAGCCCCGGGGAGCGCCTGCGCGGCCGCCTGTGCCGCGAGCGTGCCGACGCCGGCAGCAAGAGCGAGCGTCTGGCGTTGCTGCTTGCCGTGGCCGGCGGCGACCGCCTGGTGCTGCGCCGCGCCGGCGCCAATCCGTTCCGTGATCCGGAACTGGAGGCCTTGGAGGGTCAGGTCTTGATCGTCGAAGGCGAACGCCGCGAGCGCTATTTCCTGGTGCGGCACTACACCGTTTGCGACGACGATGAGGGCTCGCCCGGCTGAGTCTTCCCGGAGCCTGCGTCTGGTCTGTCTTGATCTCCGTTCCTGTCTCCGCCTCGATCCGGGAACGGAATCTGCCGGAAGGGCGGACAAGGCCCCCCGCATTGGCGAATCGGCATATCCGTATGCCGCGGTCGGACACCCGTCAGGGCGACTTGCCGAGCACTGCTCGACAGACGTACAACCGGACTCCGGCCCGCGCCGATGCGCTTTCTGATCCCACAAACCGACCAACAGGAGTAACGCTCATGGCCAAGACCTCTTCTTCCGACCGCCTGCTGAATGACCTGCATCAGGTGGTGACCGACGCCGAATCGCTGCTCCGCGCCACGGCTGACCAGACCAGCGCCGGGGCTTCCGAGCTGCGCGCCCGCGTCCAGACGACGCTGGATCGTGCCAAGTCCAGCCTGGGCGAGTTCCAGACCGCCGCAGTCGACCGCGCGAAGGCCGCCGGCAAGGCGACCGACGACTACGTGCATGACAACCCGTGGCAATCGGTGGGTGTCGCGGCCGGTGTCGGCCTGCTGATCGGGCTGCTGCTGACGTCCCGCCGCTGAGCGGGGGCGGGCGGCGACGGCGCTTGCGTCGCCGTTGACCAGCCGCGTTGATCAGCCGCGTTGATCAGCCGCGTTGATCAGCCGTTCAGGGCGATCAGCGGCTGATGCCGTTCATCGACCGCTGTTGACCGGCGTGGCGCAGGGCGGTGCCAGCACCGTGGGGGCGACCGGCGTTGGCGAATCCATCTCCCACGCCTTGGGCGCTGCCAGCCAGCGGTCCAGTTCTTCCGCAGGCATCGGCTTGGCGAACAGCCAGCCCTGACCCTCATGGCACCCCAGCGCCAGCAGGTGCTGGCGTTGCTCCTCGGTCTCGATGCCCTCGGCGACGACGCGCATGCCGAGGCTGCATCCCAGGTTCACCACCATCTGCGCGATCGTCGCGCCGGCAGCGGAGCTCTGCGCCTCGCGCACGAACGCGCGGTCGATCTTGAGCCGTTCGACGTCCAGGCGACGCAACTGGCTCAGCGATGAGAAGCCCGTCCCGAAATCGTCGATCGCGACCGAGGCGCCGGTGCCGCGGATCTCCGCGAGAACGCGCAGCACCGCCGAGACCTCTTCCATCGCCATCGACTCCGTGATTTCCAGTTCCAGCGCGGACCCGGGCACTTCGGCATCGGCCAGCGCGCGGCGCACCGTGTCGATGAAGGCCGGATGGCGGAATTGCGCCAGCGAGATGTTCACGGCGATGCGGAAGTCGGAATAGCCGGCATCGCGCAATTGGCGCACCTGGCGGCAGGCGGTCCTCAGCACGAATTCGCCGATCGGGACGATCAGCCCGGATTGCTCGGCCAGCGGGATGAACTGGTCGGGCGGCACGAACTTGCCCTCGTCGGTGCGCCAGCGCAGCAGCGCCTCGGCACCGATGACGCGTTGCGTGGCCAACTCGACCTGCGGCTGGTAGACGACGAACAGCCGGCGCTCCTCGAAGCTGGCGCGCAGGCCCTTGAGCAGCTTGAAGCGCTCACGGGCGTCGATGCCCATCTCCGGGGAGAAGTACTGCGACGCGCCGCGGTTGCCCGCCTTGGCGCGCTTGAGCGCGATCTGCGCGTCCAGCAGCAGCTCGGACCCCAGCGCGCGTGACTGGGCCAGTCGCACCAGGCCGGTCGTGGCCGACAGCTGCAGGCGCTCTCCGGCGACGGTGAAGGGATCCGAGAAGGCCGTGCCGATGCGGTGGGCGTTGACCATGTCGTCCGGCCCCAGCAGGCCGAAGGCGTTCGACGAGATGCGCGCCATCGCGGTGTTGAAGCCGAGCCGTTGAGCCAGCCGCTGCGACACCGCCTGCAGCACCTGGTCGCCGAAGCGATGGCCGAAGGCGTCGTTGACGTCGGCGAAGTCGTCCAGGTCGATCAGCGCCAGCGTGATGCCTTCGGGCGACTTGAGGTTGTGTTCCAGCAGCTCGATGAAGCGGGTGCGGTTGGGCAGCTGCAGCAGCGGGTCGTTGTAGGCCTGGTCGGTCAGCTGCGTGTACAGCATGACGTTCTCGAAGCCGACGGCGATGTTGGAGCAGAAGGCGCGCAGCAGCTGGCGGTCGAGCTCGTCGAGTTCGCGCTGCACCTCGACCAGCGCGGCCATCGCGCGTCCGTTGGGCAGGCCGAAGAACAGCACGGTGCAGCCGTCCTCATAGAGGTTGTGACCCACCGACAGGCAGCGCGCGAGCAATTCGCGGATCTTGCCGGCCGGCACCGCGTGCAGCGGACGGTTGATCAGCGAGCTGTACTGGCCGGCGGCCGCGATCACGCGGGCGTCGCCGGTCGTGTCGCCGCTGTTGTGGTTGGGGGCCTGCACGCAGACCAGGCCTTCCGGCAGCGTGCCCAGCAACGCGCACAACTGCGTGACCACGCCTTCGGCGAAGCGGTGCAGCCCGTGCTGGCGGCCGAGCTCGGTGCTGGCCTCCACGATCATCTCCAGACCCTGCCGGTTCGCCTCCAGCGCACGGATCTGCCGGTACGAGCGGATCGCGGCGGTCAGCACCGTGTAGAGCCGGGTGCGGGTCAGCTCCGACTTGGTCTTGTAGTCGTTGATGTCGTAGGCCTGGACCGTCTCGATCTCCGGCGCGTAGCCCGGCTGGCCGGTACGCAGCACGATGCGGACGGCGCGCTGGCGCAGTTCCTCGCGGATGTGGCGCACCAGCTGCAGGCCGGCGTCGTCGGACTCCATGACGACGTCCAGCAGCACGACGGCGATGTCGGGTTCGTGGCCCAGCAGCGAGCGGGCCTCGCCGGCGGACTTGGCGTGGAGGAAGGTCAGCGGCTCGCCTTCGACCAGCAGCCCCTGCATCGCGAGTTCGGTGGCCTTGTGGACGTCGGTGTCGTCGTCGACGATCAGCACCCGCCAGGGCTTGCGCGGTTCTTCGGGCTCGTCGTCGGCGTGCTCATGGTCGTCCAGGAACTGCAGCAGGTCGTCGTCTTCGACGACGGCGGAGTGCGGCGTGTGCTGGCGATCAGGCATTGAATGGACCTTGTCAGGCCGGCGGCGCGGGATCCGCGCAACCAAGCGTTACCGCACTGTAGCCCAAGGCCTGAAGCCGGATCGGACAAAGAACGCCCTCGTTTCCCCCGATTCAGTGATAGCTTTCGCACACAGAGGCGGTGGATATAGAGGAGAAACATGCGATGGAATCACGCGATCCCGGGCTGACGGAGCGGCTGCGGCGGGTGGCCGACCGAACGCTCGAACTGGCCCGCGTGCGGCTGGAGTTGCTGGGTGTGGAACTGCAGTCGGAACTGCTGCGGCTGTTCGGCGCGCTGACCGCCCTGCTGCTGGCCCTGCTGCTGGGCGTGGCGGCGTTGCTGATGCTCGTGTTCGCCGCGCTGCTGTGGGTGCCAGACGTGTGGCGCGCGCCGGTGGGCGCGGGATTGGGCGTTGCGTTCCTGACCGGAGCCGCCGCGTGCTGGTTCTGGGCGAAGTGGCAATTGGCGGGCGGCAAGCCGTTCGCGGCGAGCGTCGCGGAACTGGCGCGCGACCGACAGGCGCTGGAGCCCGAGCACGGCGCGGGAGACCCGGGAGCACCACGGTGATGTGGGGCGACGCGCGCCAGCGGCTGCAGCTGAGACAACTCGAACTGCAGCTGCGCAGCGCCGAGTTGCGGCTCGGTCTGCGACACGAGGTGCAGGGGCTCGAAGGCCCGATGCGGTGGGTCGAGCGGGGGCATGCCCTCTACCGGCTGGCCGGCAGCCTCCCGCGCCTGTGGCGGACCGTGGCCGCGCTGGCCGCCGCGGGCGGTCTGGCGGGGCTGATGCGGGCGTTCCGACGGCGCGAGCCAGAGGCCGCCGACCGTTCGCCGGGACGGATCGCCAGGCTCTGGGCCTGGATCAGCCTGGGATGGAAGGTCTGGCAGTGGGTGAAACCGGCGGCGCCCCCCGCCGACGATCAGCGCTGACCGCGCTTGGCAGCGGGCTTGCCGCCCAGCGCCGGCTTGCCGCCCGATGACGGCTTGCCCTGCGGGGACGGCTTCGCTCCACCGGTCACCCGTGGCGGCAGGCCGGTGTGCTGGGTCAGGATCCGGCCCGAGCGCGGCTTGTTCGGCGCGACCTTCTCGCCGGCCTGCGTCGAGTTCTTCCGGCGTGCCGATTCGTAGCCGCCGTCGGTCGACGGCTGGAAGGTCGGGATCAGATGGTTCTTACCGTTGCCGATCAGGTCGGCGCGGCCCATGTCCTTGAGCGCCTCGCGCAGCAGCGGCCAGTTGTTGGGATCGTGGTAGCGCAGGAAGGCCTTGTGCAGGCGACGACGGCGCTCGCCCTTGACAATGTCGACCGGCTCGCTGTCCCGGGTCACCTTCTTCAGCGGGTTCTTGCCGGAGTGGTACATCGCCGTGGCCGTGGCCATCGGGCTGGGATAGAAGGTCTGCACCTGATCCGCGCGGAAGCCGTTGCGCTTGAGCCAGAGGGCGAGGTTCATCATGTCCTCGTCGGCCGTGCCCGGATGCGCCGCGATGAAGTAGGGGATCAGGAACTGCTTCTTGCCCGCGGCCGCGCTGGCCTGTTCGAACAGCTGCTTGAAGCGGTCGTAGGTCCCGATGCCCGGCTTCATCATCTTCGAGAGCGGTCCGCCCTCGGTGTGCTCCGGCGCGATCTTCAGGTAGCCGCCCACGTGGTGGGTCACCAGTTCCTGGATGTACTCCGGCGACTCGATCGCCAGGTCGTAGCGCAGGCCGGAGCCGATCAGGATTTTCTTGACGCCGCGCAGCGCGCGGGCGCGCCGGTACAGCTTGATCAGCGGACCGTGGTCGGTGTGCAGATTGGGGCAGATGCCCGGATAGACGCAGCTCGGCTTGCGGCAGGCGGCTTCGATCTCGGGGCTCTTGCAACCGATGTGCCACATGTTGGCCGTCGGGCCGCCGAGGTCCGAGATGATCCCGGTGAAGCCCTTGACCTTGTCGCGGATGTCCTCGATCTCGCGGATGACCGAGTCCTCGCTGCGGCTCTGGATCACGCGGCCCTCGTGCTCGGTGATGGAGCAGAAGGTGCAGCCGCCGAAGCAGCCGCGCATGATGTTCACCGAGAAGCGGATCATTTCCCACGCCGGGATCTTGGTGGCGTGGTCGTGGCTGCCGTTCTCGTCGGCGTAGACCGGATGCGGGCTGCGCGCGTAGGGCAGGTCGAAGACGTGATCCATCTCGACCGTCGTCAGCGGGATGGGGGGCGGGTTGAACCAGACGTCGCGATCGACGCCGCTCGACGAATGCCGCTGCACCAGCGCGCGCGCGTTGCCGGGGTTGGTCTCCAGGTGCAGCACGCGGTTGGCGTGGGCGTAGAGGACCGGATCGCTCCTGACCTGCTCATAGGACGGCAGTCGGATCACGGTGCGGTCGCGCGGCGTGACCAGCGCGCGGCCGTCGGTCTTCGAGAGCGTCTGGCGGATGATCTTGATCGGCTTGATCTCGGGCATGCCCGACGGCACGGCCGTCGCGGGAGCGCCCGTCGAGCCCGTCGAGCCCGGCGTGGCGGCGGCCTGCGCCTGTTCCTGCTGTTTCGAGCAATCGGTGCCCTGGTCGGCGGCCGCTTCCTCGGTGGTCATGTAAGGGCTCAGCAGCGCGTCGATCCTGCCGGGCGCGTCGACCTCGGTCGAATCGATCTCGAACCAGCCGTCCAGCGAGGCGTCGTCCGGCCTGCGCATGAAGGCGGTGCCGCGCACGTCGGTGATCGTCTCGATCGGCTTCTTCTGCGAGAGGCGGTGCGCGATCTCGATGATGGCGCGCTCTGCGTTGCCGTAGACGAGCAGGTCGGCCTTCGAGTCCACCAGGATGGAGCGCCGGACCTTGTCCTGCCAGTAGTCGTAATGCGCGATGCGGCGCAGCGAGGCCTCGATGCCGCCGATGATCACGGGGACGTCCTTGAACGCTTCCTTGCAGCGCTGCGTATAGACCAGCGTGGCGCGGTCGGGGCGCTTGCCGGCGGCACCACCGGGCGTGTAGACGTCGTCCGAGCGGATCTTCCGGTCCGCCGTGTAATGGTTGATCATCGAATCCATGTTCCCGGCCGCCACGCCGAAGAACAGGTTGGGCTTGCCCAGGGCCCGGAACGCGTCCGGCGAGTGCCAGTCCGGCTGCGCGATGATCCCCACGCGGAAGCCCTGCGCTTCCAGCGTCCGGCCGATGACCGCCATCCCGAAGCTGGGGTGGTCCACATAGGCGTCGCCACTGACGATGATGATGTCGCAGCTGTCCCAGCCCAGTTGCGTCATTTCCTCCCGCGACATCGGCAGGAAGGGGGCGGGACCGAAGCGTTTCGCCCAGAACGGGCGGTACGAGGTCAGCGCCTTCTGGCCGGTCTTCTTCAGATCGGACAGCGGACGGGTGGGCGGGGGAGCGATGGACACGGCGGCGGCTCGGGCGTGGGCAACCGGGTATTGTCGCCGCAGCCCGGGGTTGTCCCCAGCCCGACCTGCACAAATGCAGGGCTTTCCACCGGATAAGACCTCAGTTCTGAGGATGGACAGCGTCTGTCGCCGGTGGGGCGTCACCGGCAGCGTCGCCGCACCCTGCGTCACAGACAGGCTGGCGACCCAGCGCACCGCGCTCAGCGGCGGTCAGGGGAGGGAAGCGGTTCGGCACGACCAGGGTCAGCGAGGACAGGTAATGCTCCAGCCGCGCCTGACCGACCTCCATCAGGTCGAAGGCTTCGGGGTCCAGGATCCAGTGGTGCAGCAGGCCGCCGATCAGCGCCATCAGCCCGATCGCGGCCTGGTGCGCATCGACGTCCGGCGGCAACTGGCCCAGCGCCTTGGCGCGCTCGAAGGCCTCACGGTTGTGCTCCGTCCATTCCCGGTGGGCCGCAACCTTGCGGCCGCGGATCGACGCCATCTCCCCGACGAACTCGACGCGCAGGTTGGCGATCTCGAAGGCCCGGCGTGTGCGCGCATTGAATGCCGCGCAGTGCATGACGTTCATCAATCTCAGGCGCAGATCGTCCAATGGCCGGTCCGGTCCGGGCGACACCGACGGCTCGAAGTCTTCCTCCAGCGGCATGGTGGCGCGTTCCATCATCGCGTTGAAGAGCTGGACCTTGTCCTCGAAGTGCCAGTACACGGCGCCCCGGGTCACGCCGGCGGCCTGGGCGATGTCCTGCAGCGAGGTGCGGGACACGCCGCGTTCATGGAACAGCTGCTCCGCGGCGTCCAGCAGACGGGCGCGGGTTTCCTGGGCTTCCTGTTTGGTTCGACGAGCCATCGTGCGATTGTAGAAGCACAAGGCGGAAACATACATGCGTGAATGTATGTATATACTGCGCGTCTTTGGTCGAACCGTACCGATGCCGTACGTCGTGGTGCAAGCGCCATGGCTAGGGCCGCGGTTTGCCCTGTCCGCCCGGCGCCTGAGCCGGGCCGACCCGCCGAATCCGCGAATCTGCACTTCGAATCTGTACTGCGAGAGGAATCCCATCGTGATGTCTACCCCTCTGACAAAAGCAACGCCGGGGTCGGAGCGCCCGAGCCTGAAGGCCGGCGCGCGCATGCTCTATCTGCTGCCGCTGGTGATTTCGATCGCGGCCGTGCTGGCCGCGTGCGGCAAGGACGAGAAGGCGGCCGCCGCGCCGGGTGGCGGCATGCCGCCGGCCAACGTGGGCGTCGTGACGGTGGGCCAGCAGGCGGTCGCGCTGCAGACCGAACTGCCGGGCCGCGTGGAGGCGCTGCGCACCGCGCAGGTCCGCGCGCGGGTCAACGGCGTGATCCTGAAGCGCCTGTTCACTGAAGGCTCCGAAGTGAAGGCCGGCCAGGCGCTGTTCCTGATCGACCCGGCGCCTTACCAGGCCCAGCTCGACAGCGCCAACGCCAACGTGGCCAAGGCGCAGGCCAACGAAGCCCAGGCGTCGGCCCAGGCCGCGCGCAACAAGCCGCTGGCCGATGCGAAGGCGATCAGCCAGCAGGAATACATCACCTCGGTCGCGACCGCCAAGGCCGCCGCGGCCGACGTGGCCGCCGCCAAGGCAGCCGCGGTGACGGCCAAGCTGAGCCTGGACTACGCCCATGTCTACGCCCCGATCGCCGGCCGCATCGGCCGCGCGCTGGTGACCGAAGGCGCGCTGGTCGGCGCCTCGGACGCCACCCAGCTGGCGCTGATCCAGCAGGTCAGCAGCGTCTATGTGAACTTCACGCAGTCGGCCAACGAGGTGCAGGCGATGCGCCGCGCGCTGGCCGCTGGCCAGTTGCGCAGCGCGGGCAACAACGCCGCTCAGGTGGAGATCGTCGGCGACGACGGCGTCGTGCTGCCGCGCACCGGCAAGCTGCTGTTCACCGACCTGACGGTCGATCCGACCTCGGGCCAGGTCACGCTGCGCGCCGAAGTGCCGAATCCCGACAGCGCGCTGCTGCCCGGCCAGTACGTCCGCGTCCGCGTGGCGCAGGCGGAACTGCCCTCGGCCATCCTGCTGCCGCAGCAGGCGGTGACGCGCGGCTCGGCCGGCGACACGGTGATGGTGGTCGGTCCCGACAACAAGCCCGCGCCGCGCAAGGTCAAGATCGGCAACGCGATCGGCAACCAGTGGGTGGTGCTCGACGGCCTGAAGACCGGCGAGAAGGTCATCGCCGACGGCTTCCAGAAGATGTTCGTCCCGGGCGCCCCGGTGAATCCGGTGCCGTTCAATCCGGCCAGCGCCGCGTCCGGCGCGGCTTCGGGCGCCGCCCCGGCCGCCTCCGCCGCGGCGAGCCGCTGAGCGCCTGACGCTCGGGAAGGATCCAAGACATGGCACGTTTCTTCATTGATCGCCCCATCTTCGCGTGGGTGATCGCCCTGTTCATCCTGGTCTTCGGCGGCGTGGCCATCACGCAGCTGCCGATCGCCCAGTACCCCACCGTCGCGCCCCCGTCGCTGTCGATCAACGTCGCCTATCCGGGCGCGTCGGCCAAGACGCTGGACGAGGCGGTGATCTCCGTCATCGAGCAGGAGCTCAACGGCGCCCCCGGCCTGGCCTACATGGAATCGGTCAGCCAGGCCAACGGCACGGGCGCCATCACGGTGACCTTCGAGTCCGGCACCAACATCGACCTGGCGCAGGTGGAAGTGCAGAACCGCCTGTCGCGCGCGACGCCCCGTCTTCCCGCCGCGGTGACGCAGCAGGGCGTGCGCGTCGACAAGGCGCGTTCCAACTTCCTGCTGTTCGTGACGCTGTCGTCCAAGGACGGCTCGATGGACCCGATCGCGCTGGGCGACTACGCGGCCCGCAACGTCGTGCCCGAGATCCAGCGGATCGCCGGCGTCGGCCAGGCGCAGCTGTTCGGCTCCGAGCAGGCGATGCGCATCTGGCTGGATCCGGCCAAGATGGAGTCGTACAAGCTCAGCCCCGCCGAGGTCAACGCCGCCATCACCGCGCAGAATGCGCTGGTGCCGGCCGGCGTGCTGGGCGACCGCCCGAACACCAGCAGCCAGACCATGTCCGCGACCATCGTGGTCAAGGGTCAGCTCGAGAACAAGGAGCAGTTCGGCAACATCGTCCTGCGCGCCAACACCGACGGCTCCACCGTGAGGCTGAAGGACGTCGCGCGCATCGAGATGGGCGGCCAGAGCTACAGCACCTACGCGCGACTGAACGGCCAGCCGTCCACCGGCGTGGGCGTGCAGCTCTCGCCGTCCGGCAATGCGCTGGGCACCGCCAAGGCGGTCAAGGCGCGCATGGAAGAACTGAAGAAGTACTTCCCCGCCGGCGTCGAATACAAGGTGCCCTACGACTCGTCGAAGTTCGTGCAGATCTCCATCGCCCAGGTGGTGGAAACGCTGATCGAAGCGATCGTGCTGGTGTTCCTGGTGATGTACCTGTTCCTGCAGGACTGGCGCTACACGCTGATCCCGACGCTGGTGGTGCCGGTGGCGCTGCTGGGGACCTTCGGGATCATGCTGGCGCTGGGCTTCTCGATCAACGTGCTGACGCTGTTCGGCATGGTGCTCGCGATCGGCATCCTGGTCGACGATGCGATCGTCGTCGTCGAGAACGTCGAGCGCATCATGAGCGAGGAGGGCCTCAGCCCTCGTGAAGCGACGAAGAAGGCGATGGGCCAGATCTCCGGCGCCATCATCGGCATCACCACGGTGCTGATCGCGGTGTTCATCCCGATGGCCTTCTTCGCCGGCTCGGTGGGCAACATCTACCGCCAGTTCTCGCTGGCGATGGTGGCCTCGATGGCGCTGTCGGCGATGATGGCGCTGTCGCTGACGCCGGCGCTGTGCGCGACGCTGCTCAAGCCGGTCGACGCCGGTCACCACCACGAGAAGCGCGGCTTCTTCGGCTGGTTCAACCGCGGCTTCTCGCGCACCGCCAAGGGCTACGAAGGCTGGGTCGCGAAGCTGCTCAAGCGCAGCGGTCCGATGATGATCGCCTTCGTCGCCGTGGTCGCGGTCGTCGGCTGGCTGTACGTCCGCATGCCGACGTCCTTCCTGCCCAACGAAGACCAGGGCTACCTGATCGTCAACGTGCAGCTGCCGCCGGGCGCGACGTCCAACCGGACCGAAGCCGCGGTGGCCGCCGTCGAGCAGTTCCTGCACAAGCAGCCGGAAGTCGCCGACACCATCGGCGTCATCGGCTTCTCGTTCTCGGGTCAGGGCCAGAACGCCGCGCTGGTGTTCGTGCCGTTGAAGCCCTGGGACGAGCGCAAGGGCAAGGACCACTCGGCCTCGGCGCTGGCCGGTCGCGTCATGGGCGCGATGATGGTCGGCGTGCGGGACGCCTTCATCTTCCCGCTGTCGCCGCCGCCCATCCAGGAACTCGGCAATGCGACGGGCTTCGCGCTGCGTCTGCAGGACCGCGCCGGCCTCGGCCACGAGGCACTGCTCAACGCGCGCAACCAGCTCATGGGCATGGCGCAGAAGAGCAAGCTCATCGCGACCATCCGTCCGGACGGCCTGGAAGACGCGCCGCAGTTGCAGATCGACATCGACCGCGCCAAGGCGCAGGCGCTGGGCGTCTCCTTCGACACCATCGCCCGGGTGCTCGGCACTCAGCTGGGCTCGGCCTACGTCAACGACTTCCCGAGCACCGGCCGCATGCAGCGTGTCGTGGTGCAGGCCGACGCGGCACGCCGCTCGACGCCGGAAGACGTGCTCAAGCTCAATGTGACCAACGCGTCGGGCGCCAACGTGCCGGTCTCGGCTTTCGCGTCCAGCCGCTGGATCACCGGCCAGATGCAGGCCACCCGCTACAACGGCTATCCCGCGATGCGGCTGGCCGGCGACCCGGGTGTCGGCGTCTCGTCGGGCCAGGCGATGAAGGAACTCGAGAACATGATCTCGCAGCTCCCGCCCGGCATCGGCTTCGAGTGGACCGGCCTGTCGCGTGAGGAGCAGTTGTCGGGCTCGCAGGCGGGCATCCTGCTGGCGTTCTCGCTGCTGGCGGTCTTCCTCTGCCTGGCCGCGCTGTACGAGAGCTGGTCCATCCCGATGTCGGTGATGCTGGTGGTCCCGCTGGGCCTGCTGGGTGCGCTCGCGGGGGCGACCTTGCGCGGCATGCCCAACGACGTGTACTTCAAGGTCGGCCTGATCACCATCATCGGCCTGTCGGCGAAGAACGCGATCCTGATCATCGAGTTCGCCAAGGACCTGCAGGCGCAGGGCAAGGGCCTGGTCGAGGCGATCCTGGAGGCGGCGCACCTGCGCTTCCGCCCGATCATCATGACCTCGCTGGCCTTCATCCTGGGCGTCACGCCGCTGTTCTTCGCCAGCGGCGCGGGCTCGGCGAGCCAGCGCGCCATCGGTACCGGCGTGCTGTCGGGCATGGTCACCGCGACCTTGCTGGCGGTGATCTTCGTGCCGGTGTTCTTCCTGGTCGTGCGCCGCTTCTTCAAGGGCAGCGACCGCCAGAACAAGCTGTACGCCCATGAACTGGACGGTCCGGATCCGACCAAGGCCATCGCGGCCGCCAAGAACGCGGACGGAGTCTGAGCATGATGAAAAGCAAACTTTCCGTGATGGCCGCGGCGGCTGCGACCGTGGCGTTGCTGACCGGCTGCGTGAACCTCGCGCCCGACCACAAGCGCCCGGACGCGCCGGTGGCGCCGCAGTGGCCGCAAGGCCCGGGCGCCGAGGCGACCGACGCCAAGGCCGCGACCGAGCTGCAATGGCAGCAGTTCTTCCGTGATGAACGGTTGAAGCAACTGATCGATCTGGCGCTGAAGAACAACCGCGACCTGCGCATCGCGCTGCTGAACGTCGACGTCGCGCGGGCGCAGGCCAACGTCACGGCGGCGAGCCGCTGGCCGACGGTCAACGCCGGCTTCTCCGCGTCGCGCGGACCGCAGACCACGGCCAACGGCGACAGCCGCATCGTCAACGCCTACCAGGCCGGCCTGCAGATCACCTCGTACGAGATCGACCTGTTCAGCCGCGTCAAGAACCAGAGCGCCGCGTCCTTCGCGCAGTACCTGGCGACGGGCGAGGCGGCGCGTTCCGCGCAGATCAGCCTGGTGGCCGGCGTCGCGTCGGCCTACCTCGCGGTCCAGGCCGACGAGGAGCTGCTGGCGCTCACCCGCCAGACGCTGGCGACGCGCGAGGACAGCCTCAAGCTGATGCAGCTGAAGTTCGACAACGGCGCGGCGTCCAACCTGGACCTGAGCACCTCGAAGTCGTCGTACGAAGCCGCGCGCGCCACGCTGGCGCAGGCCGAGCGGACGCGTCAGCAGGACCTGAACACGCTGACGCTGCTGGTGGGGCAGGGCGTGCCGGAGTCGCTGCCGCAGTCGCGGCCGCTGAGCGACCAGACCATGGGCGCGCTGCTGGCGGGCATGCCGTCGCAGGTGCTGGTCGGCCGGCCCGACGTGGTCCAGGCCGAGCAGCAGCTGGTGGCGGCCGAGGCCAACATCGGCGTCGCGCGCGCGGCCTACTTCCCGAGCATCACGCTGACGAGCAGCGTGGGCACGGCGAGCAGCGCCTTGCGCGACCTGTTCAGCCAGAGCGCGTGGAGCATCGCGGGTTCGGCGCTGATGCCGATCTTCGACGCGGGGCGCGTGCGCAACAACGTCGAAGCCGCCAAGGCCAACCGCGAGATCGCGGTCGCCCAGTACGAGAAGGTCGTGCAGACGGCGTTCAAGGAAGTGGCGGATGCCTTGGCCGGCCGGGCCACGCTCGACGAGCAGCTGCGCGCGCAGGACGCGCAGGCCGCTGCGGAAGCGACGCGGCTGGAGCTGGTCGACCTGAGCTTCCGCAACGGCGCGGCCTCGAGCCTCGATCTGCTGGATGCGCAGCGGGCGACCTTCGCCGCGCAGCAGGCGGCACTGCAGGTGCGCCTCGCGCAGCTGCAGAACCAGGTGCAGCTCTACAAGGTGCTGGGCGGCGGCGTATCGAACGGAGTCGCGGTCAGCCAGTGACCGTGGGGCCGGAATGATGCGAGGGGTTCCCGGAGGGATGCCCCTTGCGTCGTGGAGAGCCCGCGCTTGGCGTTCCGACCGCCAGCGTCCTGACGATCAGCGCAAGCGCTTGATCAGGCTCGACGTATCGAAGCGGTTCCCGCCCATGTCCTGCACGTCCGCATAGAACTGGTCGACCAACGCCGTCAGCGGCAAGCGGGCCCCATTGCGGCGGGCTTCGTCGAGCACCAGACCGAGGTCCTTGCGCATCCAGTCCACGGCGAAGCCGAAGTCGAACTTGTCTTCGACCATGGTCTTGCCGCGGTTGTCCATCTGCCAGCTCTGGGCAGCGCCCTTGCCGATGACATCGAGCACCATCGCCATCGGGAGGCCGCTCTTCTGTCCGAAGGCGATGGCTTCCGACAAGCCCTGGACGATGCCGGCGATGCAGATCTGGTTCACCATCTTGGCGAGCTGTCCGGCGCCAGCGTCGCCCACGCGGGTGACTGCCTTCGCGAAGTGGATGGCGTAGGGACGGATCTTGTCGAAGACGGCTTCCTCGCCGCCGCACATGACCGTCAGCGCGCCGTTGACCGCGCCGGCTTGGCCGCCCGAGACCGGCGCATCGATGAAGTGCAGGCCGAGCTTCCGTGCTTCCGCGGCGAGTTCACGGGCGACCTCGGCGGAGGCGGTCGTGTGGTCGACGAAGACAGCACCTGGCTTCATGCCGGCGAAAGCGCCGTCGGCACCGAGCACGACCGAGCGCAGGTCGGCGTCGTTGCCGACGCAGCAGAAGACGATGTCCGCGTCCTGGGCCGCTTCACGCGGTGTCGCGGCGGATTGGCCGCCGAACTCCGAGGTCCAGGCCTGGGCCTTCGCGGGCGACCGGTTGTAGACCGTGACCTGCTGGCCGGCCTTGGCCAGATGGCCCGCCATCGGGAAGCCCATCACGCCGAGTCCCAGGAAGGACACGCGGAGGGACGGGGTCGATTCGTAGGTACGCTGGCCGATGCTGCTCATGGAAGGACCTGTCGGTGGGTGGACAAACACCCGCCGATTGTGGCCCCTGCGCAGCTTCGTCCTGTGCGTGCCGCGTCACCGCGGCGCCGCGCTCAGACGATGGTCAGGTGTTCCGTGCCCGACGACAAGTCGCCGCTGCGCGCCCGTTCGCTGTTGAGCTTGATCTGCAGGCGCAGGTCGTTGACGGAGTCGGCGTTGCGCAACGCGTCCTCGTAGGTCACCTTGCCCATTTCGTAGAGGTCGAACAGCGCCTGGTCGAAGGTCTGCATGCCGAGCTCGCGCGAGCGCTTCATGATTTCCTTGATCTCGCCCACCTCGCCCTTGAAGATCAGGTCGCTGATCAGCGGCGTGTTCAGCAGGATCTCGACCGCCGCGATCCGGCCCTTGCCCTCCTGGCGCGGCAGCAGCCGCTGCGACACCAGCGCCTTCAGGTTCAGCGACAGGTCCATCAGCAGCTGCGCGCGACGTTCTTCCGGGAAGAAGTTGATGATCCGGTCCAGCGCCTGGTTGGCGCTGTTGGCGTGCAGCGTGGCCATGCACAGGTGACCGGTCTCGGCGAAGGCCACCGCGTGTTCCATCGTCTCGCGGTCGCGGATCTCGCCCATCAGGATCACGTCCGGCGCCTGGCGCAGCGTGTTCTTCAGCGCCTGCTCCCAGCCTTCGGTGTCGAGACCCACCTCGCGCTGGCTGACGATGCAGTTCTTGTGCGGGTGCACGAACTCGACCGGATCCTCGATCGTGATGATGTGGCCGTAGGTCGTCTGGTTGCGGTGGTCCACCATCGCCGCCAGCGAGGTGCTCTTGCCCGAACCGGTCGCGCCCACCAGGATCACCAGGCCGCGCTTGGTCTGCACCACGTCCTTCAGGATGTGCGGCAGCTCCAGCGATTCGACCGTCGGCAGCGTCTGCGGAATCGTCCGCAGCACCAGCGCCACGTGGCCCTGCTGGATGTAGGCGTTGACGCGGAACCGGCCGATGCCTTGCGGCGAGATCGCGAAGTTGCACTCCTTGGTGCGTTCGAAATCGGCCGCCTGCTTGTCGTTCATGATGGCCCGCGCCAGCTGCAGCGTGTGCTGGCCGGTCAGCGGCTGCGGCGACACCTTGGTCACCTTGCCGTCCACCTTCACGGCCGGCGGGAACTCCGCCGTCAGGAAAAGGTCGGAACCCTTGCGCGACACCATCAGGCGAAGCAGGTCGTTGATGAACTTGGTGGCCTGATCGCGTTCCATGGCGGCGTCCTGTCCTGTGTGCCGGGCACGCGGCGGTCACCCGCCCGCGCCCGATCGATCTGTCGTTGTGGTGGGGCCGGTCCGCTCAGCCGGGGAAGTTCTCGGGCATCTTGGCCTTGGCGCGTGCCTCGGCCGGCGAGATGATGTTGCGGCGGACCATGTCGGTGAGGTTCTGGTCCAGCGTCTGCATGCCCAGGTTGTTGCCGGTCTGGATCGACGAGTACATCTGCGCGACCTTGTTCTCCCGGATCAGGTTCCGGATCGCGGAGGTGCCCAGCATGATCTCGTGCGCGGCGACGCGCCCGCTGCCGTCCTTGGTCTTGCACAGGGTCTGCGAGATCACCGCCTGCAGCGATTCCGACAGCATGGCGCGGACCATGTCCTTCTCCGCCGCGGGGAAGACGTCGACGATCCGGTCGACCGTCTTGGCGGCCGACGAGGTGTGCAGCGTGCCGAAGACCAGGTGGCCCGTCTCCGCGGCGGTCAGCGCCAGGCGGATGGTTTCCAGGTCCCGCATTTCGCCGACCAGGATGCAGTCCGGGTCCTCGCGCAGCGCCGAGCGCAACGCGTTGGAGAAGCTCATCGTCTGCGGACCCACTTCGCGCTGGTTGACCAGGCACTTCTTGGATTCATGGACGAATTCGATCGGGTCCTCGACGGTCAGGATGTGTCCGTACTCGTTCTCGTTGAGGTGGTTGACCATCGCGGCCAGCGTCGTGCTCTTGCCCGAGCCCGTCGGACCGGTCACCAGCACCATGCCGCGCGGCTTCATCGCCAGCTCGGTGAACACCTTGGGGCAGTTGAGCTGCTCCAGCGTCAGGATCTTGCTCGGAATGGTCCGGAACACCGCCCCCGCGCCGCGGTTGTGGTTGAACGCGTTGACGCGGAAGCGGGCCAGGCCCTGGATCTCGAAGGAGAAGTCGACTTCCAGCGTTTCCTCGTAGGACTTGCGCTGGGCGTCGCTCATGATGTCGTAGACCATGTCGTGCACCTGACGGTGCTCGAGGGCCTCGACGTTGATGCGGCGCACGTCGCCATGGACGCGGATCATGGGGGGCAGTCCGGCGGACAAGTGAAGGTCGGAGGCCTTGTTCTTGACCGAGAATGCCAGCAGTTGGGTGATGTCCATGGGATGAGGGAAAGCTTGGTCGATTATGGCGACGATCTCCGAGAACATACAACAGCTCCATGGCCGCATTCAGAGGGCTTGCCATCAGGCGTCGCGGCCTGTCGACAGCGTCGCGCTGCTGGTGGTAACAAAGACTTTCCCGGCCTCGGATGTGAGAGAGGCCTTCGAAGCGGGCGAACGCCGCTTCGGTGAGAACTACGTCCAGGAGGGCGTGGACAAGGTCGAAGCGCTGTCCGATCTGCGCGGACAGGTCGAATGGCACTTGATCGGGCCGCTGCAGAGCAACAAGACCCGCGTCGTGGCTGAGCGTTTCGACTGGGTGCACAGCGTGGACCGTCTCAAGATCGCCCAACGGCTGGCGGAACAGCGCCCGGCCGATCTGCCGCCGCTGAACGTGTGCCTGCAGGTCAATATCAGCGGCGAGGACTCCAAGAGCGGCCTGGCGCCGGCGGAAGTGGCCGATGTCGCCCGGGCGGTCGCCGCGTTGCCGGCGCTGCGGCTGCGGGGGCTGATGGCGATCCCCGAGCCCGCCGCCACCCTGGAGGCCCAGCGCCAGCCGCACCGCGCGCTGGCCGAGTTGCTGGCGACCTTGAACCGGGACCTCGACCTGGCGCTGGACACGCTCAGCATGGGCATGAGCGCCGACATGGACGCGGCGATCCTTGAAGGCGCCACGATGGTGCGTGTCGGCTCGGCGATCTTCGGCTCGCGGACCCGACCCGCGCCCCCGTCCGAGTCGTCGCTCCCGGCGGTCTGAATGGACCCTCTGCCGCGCCCCGCCGATCTGGTGCCCGGGACTCCGGGCGACCTGTCGGCCCGGGCGCTCTGGCGCGAGGGCAGCCTGGCGGAACGGGGCTGGTTGTCCGGCGGCTGGCTGGCGACGATCGCCGCCTGCGTCCTGCTCGGGCTGGCCACCGTCCGCGAGGGATGGTCCGGCATCCCCGTCGACCTCGGCGGCGCCAACGCGTTCCTGACCTTCTATCCGCCGCTCCCCCTGTGCCTGTGGTGGACGTTGTGCTTCGGCTGGCGTTGGGGCGCCGTTCCGGCATGGCTGGCGACCTTCGTCCTGGCGCTGGATGCGGGCTTGTCGACCGCCTGGTCCGCGCTGTTCGCCTGCGCCAACCCGCTGGGGCTCGCCGTGCTCGCCCTGGGTTACCGCGCCGTCGGCGCTCCGCGCGGCCTGCGCAGCCTGAGCGCCTGGCTTTTCTTCGTCCCGCTTTGCTTCGTCGCGGCGGTGTTCAGTTCCTCGGGCGCGTTGATCTGGAATTTCAGCCACGACCTCCCCGCGCATCGCCAGTTGCCGATCTGGCAGGGCTGGTGGCTGGGCGCCTTCCTTCAGAGCGTGCTGTTCGGCGGACCGCTGATGGCGCTGACCTGGCCCCGCCTGTCGCGCTGGATCGCGGCGCGGCCGGCGCTGTTCACGCCGCCCCCCAGCGGTCGCCGCGCGATGGGACTGGGGCTGCTGTTCGCGATCGTGCTGGCCGTGCAGGGCTACGGGCTGGTCAGCCTCGGCCTGGGCTCGTTGCAACTGAGGAGCGCGCTTGGCGGCCACGACTGGGCCAAGCTCGACGAAGCCTCGCGGGCCATGCTCAGCACCGCATGGGTGTTCTTCTGGGTGTTCACCTTGATCGTGCTGTTCGTCGCCCAGTTCGGGTACCAGGCGCTGTCGCGCTGGCTGCGCTCGACCGAGGCGCTGGTGACCCAGCTGGCGCGGGTGAACGCGGAACTGGAGCAGCGCTCGCGCACCGACGGTCTCACCGGACTGGCCAATCGCATGGCGACGGAAGAGGGGCTGCGCGCGTTGCTGCGCACCGTGCGGCGTTACCGAACGCCGTCCGCGCTGCTGATGCTCGACATCGACCACTTCAAGCAGGTCAACGATCGCCACGGCCACGCCGCCGGCGACGCGGTGATCCGCTCGCTGGCGGAGGTGCTGAAGGCGTCCTCGCGCGACGTGGATCTGCCGGGCCGCTTCGGCGGGGAGGAGTTCGTCATCGGGCTCGCCCACACGGATCTGCCGGGCGCCCGGCGTTTCGCGGAGCGGCTGCGCGAGCGCATCGCGGCCACGACGGTGGCGATCGAGGCGAAGGACGGCGGCGCGTCGTCGATCACGTACACCGTCAGCATCGGCGTCACCGTGCTGCGGGAGAACGATGCGGGCGTCGAGGACGCGATGCGGCGCGCGGACGCTGCGATGTACCGGGCGAAGGAGGGCGGGCGCAATCGCGTCGAGGTCCTTGACGCGGAGCCCGCGGCGACGGGCAAGCCCTGACCCTGAGGAACATCGACGTCCGGAGTTGTGCCCGGAGTGGCGCCCGGAGTTACCGCGCGGGTACGCCCGTGCGATGCGGCTTCTGTGGGGGTGCTGCGCAGGAATGTGCAGGAATCATGAAACCCCGACCGGCGGCTCATTAGGGCTTCTACCGAGAGCCTGGCAAGTGGTTCGGCGGGGCGCTTTCATTCAGTTGCAAGTGCCGCGTCAGATTTCACGGGGCCTCGATCCCACCCTCGATTCCCCGAATCAAGTCCAACGATGATCGCGCCGAAGCCGAGGATCGGTGCGCACTGCCGACGCCACGAGCGCTCGAAAGCTTGTCGCGGTCCGGCCAATCAAACAACTCAATCGTTGCGAGGGAATCGATGTCGTTTCTGTCCCGCCTGCGTATCGGCCAGCGCCTGACGCTGAGCTACGCGCTGCTGATCCTGCTGCTGGTCGTGATCGGCGCCTTCGGCGCCCACAACGCCAGCCGCCTGTCCCATGACCTGAGCACGACGGCTGATTCCAGCCTGGTGAAGATCGCGCTGGCCAACGCGCTCGAGAGCGACGTCAATGTCATCGCCCGCGCCTCGCGCGACCTGCTCCTGCTCGACACCGCCAATGCCATCAAGCGCCAGAAGGCCGACATCGCCGCCGCGCTCGAGGACGGCCAGAAGCAACTGACCGAACTCGACGGCAAGGTCTCCGACGCCAAGGACAAGGAACTCGCCGCCAAGGTGCGCGAGGCCCAGACCAAGTTCGTCGACGCGGTGTCCAAGTTCCTGAAGGTGCAGCAGGACGGCAGCCCGGACGAGGCGCGCGAAGCGCTGATCAAGGACGTGCGTCCCGCGCAGAAGGATTACCAGGACACGCTGAAGAGCCTGGTGGACCTGCAGTTCGCCAACGGTCGCGAGCTTGCCGAAGGCGGCGCCAAGCTGGCCAACCAGTCGATCTTCGTCACCGGCGTGCTGGTGCTGATCGCCGTGGTCATCGGCAGCGTCGGCGGTCTGACGATCGCCCGCTCGATCATCGTGCCGGCCCGCAAGGCCAAGGACGCCGCCCAGGCGATCAGCTCCGGCGATCTCTCGCAGCACATCGAGGTGGAAGGTTCCGACGAGCTGGCCCAGATGCTGCACGCGATGCGCGACATGCAGACCGCGCTGTCCGGCGTCGTCGCCAGCGTGAGCTCCGCGGCGGGTGAAGTGGCCCAGAACTCCAACGAGATCGCCGGCAGCAACGTCGATCTGTCGGACCGCACCGCGCGTTCCGCCGAGAGCCTGCAGAACACCGCCGCGTCGGTCGAGCAGATCGCCTCCAACCTGAACGGCGCCAGCGAGCTGACCCGCAAGGCCGCCAGCATCGCCACCAAGGCGCGGCAGTCGGCCTCCGCCGGCGGCACCGTGGTGAGCCAGGTCGTGTCGACGATGGAAGAGATCAGCGCGAGCTCGCGCAAGATCGGCGACATCATCGGCGTCATCGACGGCATCGCCTTCCAGACCAACATCCTGGCGCTGAACGCCGCCGTGGAAGCGGCCCGCGCCGGTGAGCACGGCAAGGGCTTCGCGGTGGTGGCGTCGGAAGTGCGCGCGCTGGCGTCGCGCTCGGCGCAGGCGGCCAAGGAGATCAAGGTGCTGATCCAGGAATCGTCGGTGAAGGTCGAGAACGGCACCGCCCTGGTCAACAACGCCGGCGCGACCATCCGCTCGGTCGTCGACGAGGTCAACAACATGGGCCAGCTGATCGAGGAGATCTCGCACTCGGCCCAGGAGCAGGCCGCCGGCGTCGGCGTCGTGAACAACGCGATGAACGAGCTGGACCGCGCCACCCAGCAGAACACCACGCTGGTGGACGAGCTGACCCGCTCGACCGACTCGCTGCGCGACAGCAGCTCGCGCCTGGTGCAGGCCGTGGGCTTCTTCAGCACCGCGCGCGCCGCCACCTGAATCCCAGTTCCTACCGGAAACCTGATTTCCTCACCCAAGACGTACGAGGTCCCAAATGAGCAAGCAACTGAACACCAAGCTGTCCCGCACCGTCACCCGCACCCTGCTGGGTCTGGCGAGCGCGCTGGTCCTGGCCGCGGGCGCCCACGCCACGCCGAAAATCGTCAAGAAGGTGCCGCCGGAATTCCCGGCCGAGGCCGCCCGCCAGTCGATCTCGCAAGGCTCGGTCCGCGCCAAGATGAACATCGAAGCCGACGGCAAGGTCTCGGGCGTCGAGATCCTGGAAGCTGAACCGCGCAAGGTCTTCGACAAGGCCGTGACCCGCGCGCTGATGGACTGGAAGTTCGAACCCAGCGGCCAGAAGGAAACGCACGAGGTCAAGCTCGTGTTCAAGAACGAGGACTGATCTCGATGCGGGCCGTCGTCGCGCGGCCTGTTCCAGGATGATGAAGGGCCGCTACGCGGCCCTTCGCGTTTCAAGCCGTGGCTGTCGGCGTGGGCATTGCGGGGACGGCCGCACGCACGACGGCGGCAATCCCCTCCAGTCGCGGACGCAGCGTCGCCAGGCGAGCCGCAACGTGGGCTTGGTCGATCCGGTGCAACTCACCTTCGGTGCGCGCCAGCGCCGCCGCGTCATCCTCGGCATCAGAATCCGCCCCATAGGCGCCCTGTGCCGCAGCGCGCGCCTGATCGAACTCAGTGAATCCAGGCTCCCGGTCGATGCGGGATTGGAAGGCGGCCGCCAGCGGATCTTCCTGCGCCGACATCAACATGACCACACCGGGGAAATCGCCCTCGGTCTCGGCGGCCACAAGCGCCATCGCCTCCGCCCTGAAGGTGGCGTGTCGCTCGGGGGAGTTCCAATCTCCGCCCTCGACATAGGCGCCGAAGACGGGTTTGTCGGCAATGCGGATGCGCTGGCTGTCGAGCAGTTCGGCCAGCAGCATCGACACATGCCAGCGCAGCACCATGGCTTCTTCGAGCGTTTCGTCGAAATCGGGACGACGCTCGGCGCGAGCCGCGCTCGCCCGCGCCAGACAGGCCTGGAGAAAGGTGTCCTCCGCGACCTCGTCGATCGAGGTCGCCTCCGACGCATCGCGCAGGGCCGACATGGCAGAGAGCGTCAGCGTTCCACCGTCGGCGCAGGGCCCGGCCCGATCCTCCGCGAGGGCGCGGCAACGTCTGGCGAAGTCGGCGTCCCGGGCCAGCCCGTCGAGTACTCCGATCAGGTGCGCCAGCAGTTCGATGTCGGAGGCCCCGAACAGTCCCGTCGCGGCCCGTTGCCGACGGAGGCTGCCGATGAACTCCAGCACCGGCTCACCGTCCGGCAGCACGTTGACCGCGCTCGCCCGCAACGCCGGCGGCATGCGTCCCTGCGGCCAGAGGTCGCGCACGGGTGCCATGCGTTTGCGATTCGCGTCTCGGCGTGCATGCCGCAACTGCCCGACCACGCGCGGGACGGGGATCCATCCGTCAGGGGTGGCGTCACGATCGATGGTTGTACGCCGGTCGATCAGGCGGACCTCGTAGAGCGTCGGCAGGGTTGCCTCGAGTTTCGCGATGCACTCCTTGAGCGACGACGACGACATCGCGCGGGTGTTGCGCAGGCTCACGGCGAGCACATCGGCGCCGCGCAGCGGCTGCAGCGCCGTGGTCGACAGTTGCAGCGGCGCTGCCACCTCCAGGTGCCTCACGCCCAGCCGGTCCAGCAGTTCGGCCAGAGACGCTTCATCGCACAGCGGTTCGCCCTTCCAGCGCAAGGTGCCGCGGTCGGAAAGGCTGTCCGGCGGCAGCAACGTGTCCAGCGCGCCCCGCGGCGGCAAGTCCGCGCCGTGCGCAAGCAGCGGTGCCGCGAGCAGCAGCCGGCATTCGGGATCGAAGCTCCGGTCGGTCAGGTACTGCAGCCATCGTTCGCGACGCACGCCCTCCACGCCGTCGGCCTCGCCAACCCAGCGGGCGAGTGTGTTCAGGGCGTTTGACGCTTCGGGGCTGCGGTAGATGTCCTTCTCGTCGCTACGGGCCGGGTTGAACGAGATGGTCTTGCGAGCCATCGAGGCGATGATCCAGGCGATCGATGCACTCTCTTCGGGCGACAGGAAGAGCAGATCGCGCGAACCGTCCAGATAGGACGAGATCAGCGTCAACGCCCATTGGCGCTGCAACTCGTCCGCTTTGCTCAAACCAGGGCAGGTCGGAAAGCTCAGGATCTGCTGGCTGGCCTTCAGATCCTTCTCGTCGGGATGCATGAAATCGTCCGACAGCGGCGACTGCGAGCCGTCGGTCGTCGTGCGCATCGACGGCAGCCAGGCGAGAGAGGCCAAGGACGGCAGCGAGGGAGTCGACGGCACCGAGGAGGACGAGCCGCTCGCTCCGGTGTCGGCGTCCTCCCAGGGGGACCAGCTCCAGGATTGTGAGTGGGCGCTGGGCGTCGGCGAGTGGCCCACACCGCCAATGGGCACTTCCAACATGACGCCACCGCCGGGCAGCGACAGGGACGGGGTGGGCATCGGCCCGGCGGACGGCGTCACGATCGTGACCTCCGTCGCCAACTCCAGCGAGGGCAGATTGGAGGAGACGACGCTCGACTGCGACAGCAGGGAGACCTGCGGGCGCAAGGCTCGCGGCCCGAGGGCCTCGACCAGGAGGTCGCCGCCAATCGAGGGCGTGGTCCCCGGGCCGACCTCGGCGCTCCCAGCGTCGTGCGTCGAAGCGTGGCGTTGCCCGGCTTCCGCGCTGGCGGCTTTCGCGTGGCCAGGACGCCTGTCCAGCTGCAGGGGCTCCGGCACCTCCCGCGCGAACTGGAGCACCGTTTCGAACTTTTCCAGCCGCTGCGCCAAGGACGCGCCGCTCTGGCATGCGGCATGGACTGCCACCAGGGCAGCGGTGGGGTCGTCCTTGATGACCCGATCGATCAGTTGGCAGAGCCGCTTGGCGCTCTCCGCGTGCTTCAACGGCGGCAAAGCGCCCGCGTCCGCGCGCCAGTCGTCGATCAGCGTGGCCACGCCGGAACGCTGCAGCCGGTTCCAGGTGAGATGCGTGCAGGGCGCCTGCTCGTCCAAAGGCGCGACCGAGGACAACGGGCGATCACTCGGCGCCTCGTGCAGGTGTCGACCGACGAGATACCGGACGTGTCCGCGGCTGTCCCGCCCGGCGACGGCCCACTGGGCGAAGATCTCCTCGGCGGACCGTTCGCGTCCGGCGGCGGCCTCCCCCGGAGCGGTCGAGTGCGGATCTTCGACCTGCGGATCTTCGGGCTCCCGGGCGGACAAGTGGGCGTCGGCGCCTGAGGATGCGGTCTGGAGATCTTTCGGCGGGGGGAACATGAGCGCTCCTGGTCTGAACACGAGCGGCTTGGTGAGCCGGCCGAGACGCGTCGTTTGACAGCCCGCGCGCCCGATCCGCCCTCGCCGACGGCGCTGGCGCCCCGGTCATCCCGTACACTCCGACCCGATGTCCCCCACCACCGCGTCCACCCCGCGCCGGCTCCTCTGGAGCCGCTGGCTGGTGCTCGCGTTGCTGAGCCTCGCCCTGCCGCTGCAGGGCGCGCTGGCGGCGACCATGGGCCTCGGCATGGCGCTGATGTCGTCGGATGCCGGCGCCGTCACGATGACGATGCCCAGCGACTGTCAGGACATGAACCACGACATGTCCGCCGTGGGCGGGATGTCGCATGACATGGCCGGCCTGGATCACGTCGGCATGACGTCGATGGACCCTGGCGCGTCGCACGACGGCGGCATGGATCACAAGTCGAACGCCGATCACCATTGCGGCATCTGCCTGCAATGCTGCATCGGCGCCGCATTGCCGATCGCGTCCCTGACGCCGGCCGCGCACGACCTGCGCGACCTCGCCCCGTCGCTCGAGGCCCATGGCGCGCCCGAGCAGTCCCCCCAGCCGCTTGAGCGGCCGCCCAAAGCCTTCCTCGACTGAACGCCGGCGCTCGTCCTGGACGAGCCGCCGTTCGAGCCGTCGTCCGTCCGCGTGTCCCGCGGCGGACCGGCCCCGCTCCCGTTCATTCGCGAGGCAGCCATGTCTTCCCCTTCCATTCCCGCACTCGCGCTGGCGATGTGCCTGGGCGCCGCCGCGGCAGCAACAGCCGCCATCGCCGCGCCGCCCGATCCCGCCGATGCGCGCCTGACCTCCGCCGCGCCTCGGCCCCAGCCTCCCGCGCCCGCGTCGAGTGCCGCGGTCGTCGATCCCGGTGTCGGCGACTGGCGCCAGGCCAACCGACGCGTCCTCGAGGCCGGCGGATGGCGCGCGCTGCTGCGTGAGCGCCAGGCCGCTTCGGCACCGGCCGGCGGTCACCACTCTCACTGAGGAGCGGCGCATGTCCCCCACGATGAATACGGTGCGCCCGATCGCCCGGCGACTGTTGGCGCTGGCGGCTGCGACGACGCTGTCGGCCTGCGCCTCGTTCTCGCCCGAACAGGCCGCCGCGCCTGTCCAGCAGAAGAGTCGCGACTGGTTAGGCGCCGATCTGCCCATGCAACGCGCCGATGACCAGCGCGCCGCCGCCCGGCGGCGTACGGACGCGCTGCTCGCGGCGCCCCTCGACGCACAGGGCGCTGTGCAGCTCGCGCTGCTCAACCACCGCGGTCTGCAGGCCGGGCTGTACGGCCTGGGCATGGCCGATGCCGAGCGCGTGCAGACGCTGCTCTGGCCGAACCCGGTGCTCAACATCGGCCGGCTTGTCCAAGGCGACGAACGCGAGATCGAACGCGGCCTCGAATTCAGTCTGCTCAGCCTGCTGGGTCGCGGCGCCCGGCAGGAGGCCGGCGTCCGTGGGCTCGAACGGGAGCAGGCGCGCGTCGCGCAGTTGCTGCTCGACGTCGCCGGGCAGACTCGCCGGCGCTGGATCCAGGCGGTCGCGTCGCAGGAGCAGTTGCTGCATGCGCAGACGGTGCTCGAATCGGCGTCCGCCGGCGCCGAGCTCGCGCTGCGGATGCGGCAGGCCGGCAACGTCAGCGCGCTGCGTCTGGCGCGCGAGCGGGCGGTGCTCGCCGAAGCGCAGCTCGCGGTCGAGCAGGCGCAGTGGCAGGCCGTCGGCGACCGCGAAGCGCTGGTCCGCGCGATCGGGCTCTGGGGCGAGGACCTGGCAGCGCTGAAGCTGCCGGAGCGCCTGCCGGACGTGCCCGCCGATTTCCGCACCGCGGACGACGTCGAGCGCCAGGCGGTCGCGCAGCGGCTCGACATCCTCGCCGCGAAGCGCGAGTCGGAGCAGCTCGCCGCGCAACTGGGCCTCACGCGCAGCACCGGTCGCATCAACGTGCTCGAACTCGGTCTGCAGCGCAACAGCAGCAACGAGGCGCCGACACAACGCGGTGTCGAGCTCAGCGTCGAACTGCCATTGTTCGACTGGGGCCAGGCGCGTGTGGCGGGTGCGAGGGAGGCTTACGGGCAGTCGCTCGAACGCACGGCGCAGATCGCCGTCGATGCACGGTCGGACGTGCGAATCGCCCGCGCCCGGGCCGAAGCCGCGTGGCGCATCGCCCGGCGCCACCACGACGAGGTGCTGCCGCTGGCCAGGCAAGTCTCCGACGAGACCCTGCTGCGCTACAACGGCATGCTCGTGGGCGTGATGGAGCTGCTTGCCGACGCCCGCGCGCAGGCCCGCGCCGTGTCCGCGGCGCTGGCTGCGCAGCGCGACTTCTGGCTGGCGGAGTCCACCCTGTCGCAGAGCCTGCTCGGACCCGTGCGCGACGGCGCTGTCGCCGCCTCCGCCTCTTCGTCATCGACCGCCGCCGCTGAAGCCGGCGGCAACGCCGCGCATTGAACGCGCGGCCTCGAAAGGACCTTCCGATGATTTCCCGACGAAACCTGTTTGCCCGGGCGGCCGCGGGCGCGGCGCTCGGTGCCGCCGGCGCAGTGAACGCGAGCGGCGTCTCGCGCGTCGCCCTCGCGGCGCTGCCCGAACCCGCGCAGCGCGACGACGCCGACACGGCGCCGCCGCTCACGCCGCCCAACGGTCGCCCGTACAACCCCGTCGTCACGCTGAACGGATGGACCCTGCCTTGGCGCCAGCGCGACGGCGTCAAGGAGTTCCACCTCGTCGCCGAGCCGGTGCTGCGCGAGCTCGCCCCCGGCACCACGGCCCATCTGTGGGGCTACAACGGGCAGTCTCCCGGCCCGACGATCGAGGTCGTCGAGGGCGACCGCGTCCGCATCTACGTCACCAACAAGCTGCCCGAACACACCAGCGTGCATTGGCACGGTCAGCGGCTGCCCAACGGCATGGACGGCGTGTCCGGCCTGACGCAGCCGGCGATCAAGCCCGGCGAGACCTTCGTGTATGAGTTCGTCGCGCGGCGTCCGGGCACCTTCATGTATCACCCGCATGCCGACGAGATGACGCAGATGGCGATGGGGATGATGGGCTTCTGGGTCACGCATCCCAAGGCCAGGCATCCGCAGATCGCGGAGGTGCAGCGCGACTTCTGCTTCCTGCTGTCGAGCTACGACATCGACCCCGGCAGCTACACGCCACGCACGATGACGATGACCGACTTCAACCTGTGGACCTGGAACAGCCGCGTGTTCCCCGGCATCGCCCCGCTCAACGTCCGCCAGGGCGATCGTGTGCGAATCCGCGTCGGCAACCTGACGATGACCAACCACCCGATCCACCTGCACGGGCACGAGTTCGAGGTCACCGGCACCGACGGCGGCCCCGTGCCGAAGACGGCGCGCTGGCCCGAGGTCACCACCGACGTCGCGGTCGGACAGATGCGGCAGATCGAGTTCATCGCCGACGAGCCCGGCGACTGGGCGATCCACTGCCACAAGAGCCACCACACGATGAACGCGATGGGGCACCAGGTCGACACGCTGATCGGCGTGGATCACCGCGGGCTCGCGGCGCGCATCAACAAGGTCATCCCCGACTACATGGCGATGGGGGAGCGCGGCATGGCCGACATGGCCGAGATGGAGATGCCGCTGCCGGAGAACACCGTGCCGATGATGGGCGGACGGGGGCCGCACGGCTCGCTCGAGATGGGCGGCATGTTCAGCGTCCTCAAGGTGCGCAAGGACCAGAAGCCCGGCGACTACGGGGATCCGGGCTGGTACGCCCCCCCGGCGGGCAGCGTCGCGCGACCCGTGGCGACGCCCGCGGGAGCACCGGCCGCCTCGGTGGTCAAGCCTGCCGGTGCACCCGCCTCGGAACCGCTGCGCGTCCGCAAGCCTGATGGGCACGGACATCAGGGGCATTGAGCCCTTTGAGCCCCGACAAACCCGATTCACGAATCCAGAAAGTCAACACCATGAACCGCTTCCACACCGCCTCCGTCGCCGTCGCGGCCCTCGTCGTCCTGGGCACTGCCGCCCTGCCGGCACACGCGCAGGAGCATTCGCACGAAGGCCATGACCAGCCGATGGAGGCCGCCGAGGCCCCGGCGCCTTCCTCGCAGGACTGGATCCCGGCCGAGGTCCGCCGCGTCGACATCCCACAGCAGAAGCTCACGCTCAAGCACGGGGACATCCGCCACCTCGACATGCCGGGCATGACGATGCCGTTCAAGCTGGCGCCGGGTGTGGTGAGTGCGGCGCAGCTCACCGCGATCAAGGCCGGCGACAGGCTGGAGGTCCGCATCGAATCGCAGCAGGGCCAATTGACCATCGTGGAACTGCGTCCGGCGCCTGCCGCCAACTGAGGGCAGGCCACCGCTGGTTCGGGGACGGCAGTGCTTGAGGTTTTGCCGCTGGCCGGCAAGGCCTCATGCACTGGCGGCCAAGCGCTGGGACGGAGCAGGTGGAAAGCCTCCCGGATCGCGGACAATCGCGCCATGGCGATTCAATGGTTTCCCGGGCACATGCACAAGACCCGGGGCGCGATCCGCGAGCGCATGAAAAGCGGGATCGACGTGGTCATCGAGATGCTCGATGCCCGCGTGCCCGCGAGCAGCGCCAATCCGCTGATCGCGCAACTGACGCAGGGTCGCCCGGCGCTGAAGCTGATCAACAAGCAGGATCTGGCGGATCCGGCGCGCACGGCGGAGTGGCTGGCGTTCTATCGCGCGCAGCCGAACACCCATGCGGTCGCGATCCACCAGGGGCAGCCCGGCCTGGCGAAGCTGATGGCGGCCGAGTGCCGCGCGCTGGCGCCGCACCGCGGCGGTCTGGACAAGCCGCTGCGTGTGCTGATCTGCGGCATCCCGAACGTCGGGAAGTCGACGCTGATCAATACGATCGTCGGCAAGCGCGCCGCCGCTACCGGCGACGAGCCCGGCATCACCAAGATGGAGCAGAAGATCCTGCTCGACAAGGGTGTCTATCTGTTCGACACGCCGGGCATGCTGTGGCCCAAGATCCGCGTGCCGGAAGCGGGCATCAACCTGGCCGCCAGCGGCGCGGTCGGTCGCAACGCCTTCGAGGAGGAAGTGGTCGCGCTGGACCTGCTCGGTTACTTGCGTCTGCACTATCCGCAGTCGCTCAAGACCCGCTACCAGCTCGAACCCGACGCGTCGCTGCTCGACGGTGAGGTGCTGCAACTCATCGGCAAGCGCCGCGGCGCGGTGCTGTCGGGCGGGCGCATCAACATGCAGAAGGCCGCGGAGGTGCTGCTGTACGACCTCCGCCAGGGTCAACTCGGCCGCATCACGCTGGAGACGCCGGCGGAATTCGACGAGTGGACCGCCGCCGCGGACGCCGCGGAAGCTGCCCGGATCGCCGAGAAGGAAGCCCGCGCTGTCGCCGCCAAGCGCGGCACGCGGGATGCGCAGCAGGCGTATGCGGCGGACGACGATGAGGACGAGGACCTCGACGAAGAAGACGACGAGGGCGAGGGCGAGGGCGACGACGCCCGTCAGTGAACCTGCAGCATCTGCAGCGCCGGCAACTGCCAGCCGAAGTACAGCGCCGCCAGGCGCAAGGCGGCGACGCCCACCATGCCGATGACGAAGGCCCAGCGCATCGGGACGCCCATCGCCTTCAGCAGGAAATACAGCGCGATGCCGCCGATCGCGGCGGTCGCGTAAATGTCCTTGCGCAGCAACAGCGGTGCCTGGCCGCTCAGCACGTCGCGCAGCACGCCGCCGCCGCACGCGGTCAGGGTGCCCATCAGCAGCGCGGGCATCGGCTTCACACCGTGCTCCTCGGCGATCTCTGTGCCGCACAGCGCGAACAGCGCCAGCCCCAGCGCGTCGGCGACCCTCAGGATGCCGATGGCGTGTTCGGGGAAAGGGCCGGCCAGGAGCGCCGCCAGCGCGCTGGCGATGATCACCAGCAGGTAACGCGTGTCCTTCATCCAGAACACCGGATGCCGGTTCAGCAGCAGATCGCGCAGCGTGCCGCCGCCCACCGCCGTCATCGCGGCGATCACGAGCAGGCCGAACAGGTCCAGGCCCGCCTGCATCGCGGCCAGCGCGCCGCTGACGGCGAACACCGCCACGCCCAACAAGTCGAACCAGTAGATCATCGGCATAGGGCGCGAAGTTTAGGGCGCGCGCCGCCCCTTGAAATCGGTTCCGGCCGTGCCCATCTACCGCCGCGATAATCCAGGCCCCATCGGGATTGGACCCTTCCGCCCCCCGTTGGTCTCCCATTCGCATCACCGCTCTCACGAACGATGGACAAGCAAACCCATTCCTTCCAGGCCGAAGTCAAGCAGATCCTGCATCTGGTGACGCACTCGCTCTACTCGAACAAGGAGATCTTCCTGCGCGAGCTGGTCAGCAACGCCTCCGACGCCTGCGACAAGCTGCGCTTCGAGGCGCTCGACCATCCGCAGCTGCTCGAGGACCAGCCGACGCTGGAAGTCCGGGTGTCCTTCGACACCGAGGCCCGCACCGTCACCATCAGCGACACCGGCATCGGCCTGTCCGCGGAGGAGGCCATCGCCCATCTCGGCACGATCGCCAAGAGCGGCACGCGCGAGTTCATGGCCAAGCTCGAAGGCGACCAGAAGAAGGACGCGAACCTGATCGGCCAGTTCGGCGTCGGGTTCTACTCCGGCTTCATCGTCGCCGACCGCATCACCGTCGAATCGCGTCGTGCCGGCCTGCCGGCCGATCAGGGCGTGCGCTGGAGCTCCGAAGGCACCGGCGACTTCGAGGTGGAGACCCTCACCAAGCCCGGCCGCGGCACCGACGTGATCCTGCACCTGCGCGAGGGCGAGGAAGAGTTCCTCAAGACCTGGCGCCTGAAGTCGACGATCGCCAAGTATTCGGACCACATCTCGCTGCCCATCCTGATGCGCAAGGAAGAGTGGGACGCCGACAACGCCACGCAGGTGCTGAAGGACGAGTGGGAGCCGGTGAACAAGGCCTCCGCGCTGTGGACACGCGCCAAGAGCGATGTCACGCAGGCCGAGTACGACGCCTTCTACCAGCAGATCAGCTACGACACCGAAGCGCCGCTCGCGTTCACGCACAACCGCGTCGAGGGTCGCAGCGAGTACACCCAGCTGCTCTACATCCCCGCCAAGGCGCCCTTCGACCTGTGGAACCGCGACAAGCGCGGCGGTGTGAAGCTGTACGTCAAGCGTGTGTTCATCATGGACGACGCCGAGGCGCTGATGCCGGTGTACCTGCGCTTCGTGAAGGGCGTGATCGACTCGGCCGACCTGCCGCTGAACGTCAGCCGCGAACTGCTGCAGGAAAGCCGCGACGTGAAGGCGATCCGCGAGGGCTCGACCAAGCGCGTGCTCTCGATGCTGGAGTCTCTGGCCAACAGCGAGGACGCCGGCGAACGCGACAAGTACGCGCGTTTCTGGACCGACTTCGGCCAGGTGCTGAAGGAAGGCGTCGGCGAGGACCATGCGAACCAGGAACGCCTGGTCAAGCTGCTGCGCTTCGCGTCGACGCACGCCGACGAGAACGTCTCGTTGGCCGATTACGTGTCGCGGATGAAGGAAGGCCAGGAGGCCATCTTCTACATCACCGCCGACAGCCTGGGCGCCGCGAAGAACAGCCCGCAGCTGGAGATCTTCCGCAAGAAGGGCATCGAGGTGCTGCTGCTGACCGAGCGCGTCGACGAGTGGATGCTGTCGCACCTGCACGAGTTCGAGGGCAAGGGCCTGCAATCCGTCGCGAAGGGTGCGGTCGACCTCGGCCAGCTCCAGGACGAGGAAGAGAAGAAGAAGGCCGAGGAAGCCGCCGAGCAGTTCAAGCCGGTGCTGGACCGTTTGAAGACCGCGCTGGAAGGCCGCGCCAAGGATGTCCGCGTGACCACGCGGCTGGTGGACTCGCCGGCCTGCATCGTGGTTGAGGAGCACGACATCAGCGGCCACCTGGCCCGCATGCTGAAACAGGCCGGTCAGGCCGCGCCGGTGTCGCAGCCGACGCTGGAAATCAACCCCGACCACGCGCTGGTGAAGAAGCTGGGCGCGATCCAGGGCGATGAGGCCGGCGATGCGCGTTTCGGCGACCTAGCGCAGGTGCTCTTCGACCAGGCGTTGCTGGCCGAAGGCGGTGTGCTGGAGGACCCGGCGGCGTACGTGAAGCGAGTGAATGCCTTGCTGCTGGGTTGAGGCCTGAGGACCTGAGGATCTGAGGATCTGAGGACCGGCGCTGCCGGGCTCAGGCCGGCAGCGCGACGTCCCGGCGCGAGGTGGTCCAGCCGCTGATCGACATCTCCGTCGGACGCGCGCTGTCCTCGGCCACCCAGCGCGGCGAGAGGTCGAGCTGTCCCGCCGGCACGACGGACGCCATCGCTTCAGACAGCTTCGCGCCGGCCAGCAACCACCGCTGCGAGGGGGCTTCGGGGCTTTTCGGCACCAGGCTTCCGGCGTGCATTCCGGTTTCCGGGGGCGGTCCGGCATCGGACGTCGCCTTGGGCTCAGGCTCGAGATGACCCAGCCCCCTGTCACCGTCCGGCACCAGTCGCCAGCGTTGCGGTGTGCTCGTGCCCCGAGCCATTGCCGCGATGAGGGGGGCCGACAGGCGCGCGAGCTGCCATCGGCCGTCCGGCACGCGGAATCGCAGCAAGGCCTCGTCGTCGCCGGTCGGTGCGGTGCCGATGACGCCGTTGTCGAACGCGAAGACGTCCGGCACGCGCATCTCGGCCCATCCCCCGACGTCGCCGATCCGCAGGTCCGTGCCATCGCGGGCGACCTCGAGGGTGGACCCGAACAGCGTGAGCAGCGGCAGGCGCAAGGACCGGTCCATCTCCGGCCATGCGAGGCGGCGTTTTCCTCCCTGGCCGGTCACTTTCACCGTCGTCGTCCATTCGTCGTCGAAGGGAATGTCCGTGGCGGGATCGAGCGCACGGCGGATCCGGAGCAACTGACCGGTGTCGGCGCGATGGATCACCAGGTCCCGACCTTCGTAGAACACCTCGGCGGACGGTGTCGCGTCCTCGTCGAGATCCACGCGGCGTGGCGCGCCGTCGAACTCGTCGAGGATCACGACCTCGGGGAGGCCCAGGGGGGCGATCCCATCCAGGTCCACCTCGCGACCGTTGCTCTGGATCAGCAGCCATTTCGGTGCAGCCCGGCCGGCCAGGAACTGACGGCGCAGCCGGTCGAATTCGGCATCGTCGCCGACGCGAAAGGGGGTGGTGTCGCTGTCGTTCAACTCCAGGCCCAGGCTACCGTCCTCGTCCAGCCGGAAAACGGTGCCGCCCCAGCTCGTCGCCAGGAAGGAGTCCCGTTCCATGCGGAAATTGCGGTAGCTGCTGCCGCCGGGAATCAGGCGGTCGGCCCACCATTCGAGGAGGCCCAGCGAGAAGGTTTCCGGCGCGAGCGGAGACGGGCGATTCGCCAGCTCCCCGAGCTCCGCTTCGTTCAGCGATTCGGTATTCCCGAGGTAGAGCCAGTAGGCGTCGCTGGAGCCGTCGGTCGGGAAGTAGCCGTAGGGGCCGGCAACGGCCTTGCGCCGCTCATGCACGCGCCGGAGACGGAACAGTTCTTCCTGGCCGTTGACCGGGTTCTGGTAGAGGTACACCCCGCCGATGATTGGCGCCCGGTCGTTCCAGCGCCAGGCGTGGTAGGCGCCGGGATCGAGCACCGGAGGACCGTCCGGCTCGTTCGACAGGCGCGGTCGCAGGTTCGGGCCCAGATCGGCCTCGCTGCCGAGGTAGGCCCAATACGGGTTGCCCGTGAGCGCGGCGGGATCCCGCGTCAGTTGCAGCAGGTTGGTGTCGACCTGCCGCATCAGCGCATAGTGGCCGGCGCCCTGGCCGTCGACGAAGCGCACGACGTCGCCCGCGCGGACCGTGTCGCGGCCCGCGACCTTGACGCCGCCGGCCGGCGGCAACAGCCGGTGCAGGACAGCGAACAGCTGCCGGTTCAAGGAGGGGTCCGAATGCAGCGCCATCGCCGCCAACCCGGATCGTCTGCCGAGTTCACGCAGGCGGATCAGGCGGTCGCGCAAGGCTTCCGCGGCGGTCTCCCGCAGGCTGACCTCCATGGGCGTGTCCGGCACCGCATGACGCGCATACCAGGTGTCCAGCCGCAATCCCTGGGTGGCGGCCTGGTCGCGCCACAAGCGCAGGGTGGCGTCGTCGATGATCTCGACCTCCGAGGTGGACTGGACGCAGCCCAGGGTGGGGCTGGGACGCCAGACGGCCGGCGCCGCGCCCGCGCCCGCGCCGGATTTGACCGGCGGGACGGGCATCGGTGCCGCGCCCGCGGGCGGGCGCGAGAACGTCAGGCCAGCCCGGCGCACCTGCTCGATCAGCAGCCGCGGCACTGTCGGGACCGGTCGGTCGCGCTGGCGGGCGTCGGCACGCGCTGCGGCCAGGCGCGTCAGCGCTTCCTGCAGCGGGATGTCGGACGCTCCGAGGGGTTGCACCTGGCCCAGCCGCCGGAAGACGGCCGCGTCGCGATCCAGCCGGTCGCTGAGATCGTGCATGAACAGCCGCAGGGACGGCACTTGCACGTCATAGAAGTCTTTCGGCCCCCAGCGGTCGGTGGCCCGTGAGGTCGGCGACGTCGATGCGGCATCGATGCGGATGTCCACGCCGGCGTCCCGCAATTCGTGCGCCAGCGCCACCGAGGCGTCGGGGGTGTCGCCCAACCTGATCCACTCCGAGCCCCCATGAGCGGACAGATGCTTGTCCAGCAGTTGCTGGAGCCGCTGCAGCAGTCCAGCCAGACGGCTGCGTTCGTGCAAGGTGAGCGGCGGCCGCTCGGGGAGCAGATCGGACCAGTGGCCGTAGGCGTCGCTCGCCTGCGCATGTTGCAGCATCAGCCATTGCCGGGCCCATGCGACCTCGACGGCGGGGATCTCCCGCGCCTGGAGGGGCTGCTGGCCCGGGATGCCCCGGGCCGCATCGTCCAGCACCGTTGCGTACTGGCGCCAGCCGACGAGGCCGGCCTGCGACAGGTCATGCGCGAGGGTGGGATCGCTGTCGACATGAACGGATGAACTGTCCGGCGCCAGCTGCACCAGTCGGTCCAGCCGTTCCCAGAGCGCCAGCCACAGCGTGCCCTCGGTCGGTCGGGCGCTCCCGGCGCCCTGGTAGTAGAAGTCGACGGTGTCCACGGGCATCGGTGGCCCGCCTTCGGGCCCTGCGAGATCGACGCCGGCCGCCAGGACCTCGGTCATGAAGCGGAACAGTTCCGCCGACGTCCAGGCCGGGTGCTCGCGCAGCCATTGCATCAGCGCCCGCTCGCCGGCACCGGTCATCGCCAGGCGATCGCGCACGAGGCGCCGCTCCACCTCCGAATACGTGAAGCTGACCGGGGCGAAATGTCGGCCGCCGTCGTAAAGGACGGTCGGCCGTCGCCGCTCGTCGAGGCCGACCTCGCCGCCGTTGAGCGCGTAGCGCTTCCAGGTGGGCGGACTATCAGCGGCACGGGGGGTATCCAGCAGGAACAGGTGGCGGGCGCCGTAGAGGATGGACGCGCCCGTGGCGGGATCGAGGAGGCCGGACAGGACTTCGCCGCTGTCCAGCACGCTCGACAGTTGAACCGGCTGCCGCTGCTCGCCGGCGGCCGTCGGACGGAACAACGAGGCCGCGGCGCCGGATCCACCGTCGACGGAGGGTGAGAGCAGGCGCACCGCTTCGGACAAGGCGGTGGCAGGTCGCAGGGATTCGGTCCAGTGCGTCAGCGTCAGCACCAGCGAGGCCGCCTGTCGCGCCATGTCCAGCACCAGCCGGACGCCGGGGACCAGCGGGTCCGCGATCTGGACGACGGCGTCATGCAACGCCTCGAAACGGATCTCCTGCCCCGCGATGCTCACGCCCGCCGCGCCGCGATCGAGAAAGGTCACGGGTCTGCCGCCGTTGAGGAGGCCGCCCTTGAGCATCAAGGTCCAGGTTTCCCTCACGGTGCCGGAGGGCAGGATGCTCACCGGATTGCGCACCATCCCGTCGGGAGGGATCGAGAGCGTGTAGGCCCCGCCGCCGCCCAGGAGCCGGATCCACACCTTCGATTGATCCAAGGGGAGGAAGCGACGCTTGTCAGGCAGACGTCCGTCGTCGAAGACGAAAGCCTCGGTGTCGGTGCTCGATCGCGCGGGCAGGGCCAGTGTCCTCGGCTGGTCGTCCAGCACGACTTCGAGCCACGTCGGCTTCTGGTCGACGTGCCACAGGTCCGCCGATTTCGCGAAACTGCTGGAGGTCACGTAGTCGGCGGCGAAGTCGGCGGCGCTGTTCCGCTGCATCCGCTCGATCAGGTCGTCGTGCAGCAGCGAAAAGTCCCCGCCGATCCGCGACGTCGAATAGGCCTCGAAATGCAGGGCCACAGTCGGCGCGGTCATCAGCCCCAGGACCAGCGCGGGGTCGCGCAGGGGGCGCGGCAGCGACACCTGGGGGATCGCCGGACGGCCCCGGTGACGCATGAGGGTCCAGAGGTCCAGCTTCTTGCCCTCCAGGCTGTGACGGTACTGATCGCCCGCGCCGTCGTTGACCCAGTAGTCGTGCAGCCGATTGCTGCCGACCTGCCAGTAGAGCTGGTTCTTGTGCAGGACCGAATCGCCGACGGTGGCGTCCGCGAAGGTCACGGTGCCGTTCACGAAATCGATGCGCCGCATGGGCGCCCATCCGTTGGCCATCAGCGCGCGGTGTTCCGGACGGGCGGCGTTCATGCTCATCCGCTTCAGGGGCTCGTCGTAGCCGAGATTGATCTGACGCAACGGACCGATATTGCGGTCGATCCGGTTGATCTCGCCCTGCACCTCGCGTGACAGCGCCGCGATGCCGATGGACAGGCCCGCCAGCGGCACGGCGAGACCCTCCGCCGCTGCGGCGAGCATCGCCGCGCCGGCCAGGTCCGCCACGGCGGCGAGGCCCACCAGCGCCAGTCCGGCCGCGTCCAGTCCGACCTGGACCGCGGCTTGGGACACGTCGGCCCGGCTCCCGTCGCGCAGCGCGTCGATGAGCCGCGCGACATCGGTGGCGATCGATCCCGCCTGCGCCATGCGGCTCACGGTCGTCAGCGCGCTCGACAAGGTACCGGTGCTTTCCACCAGACTGGCCATCGTGCCGGCATCTTCCCGGGCGACGGCAGCGCGCAGCGTGGCGGCCAACGCCGCCGCGTCCGCCACCGCCTGGAAGCCGCCCTGGGTGAGGCCCAGGTACCAGAGCGCTTCCTGATACTTGTCGCCGCCCGGCGTGGCGCCGGCCAGGTCCGACAGCAGGAGCGCCATCAGGCCGAGGTTGAGCAGGTCGACGCGCGCCGTGGACGGGCCGACGTCGATGCGCTCCTCCCGGAAGTGGTCGATCCCCTCCCGGATCACCGACATCCCCGCGCGCAGCGCGAGGAGATCGGCGGGAGCGACGATGTCCCGGGTCAACACCTTGTCCGTGTCCAGCCGCATGTAGCTCAGGACGGCCCCTCCGCCGTCCCGGAATGCCAGGTGAGGGATGAGATGCGCGCCGGGCGGGCGATGCTGGTCGACCAATTGGCGGAATCGCTGGCGCAGGCGGCCGCGGTCCCAGGCGTCCGAGAAAGCCAGTGCCTGCGAGCGCGCGCCAGGGGCGGGAGTTCGACCTGCGCCCAGGATGCCGCAGCAGCCGGCGGGCAGGTCGTATCCCTCGTTGCCGTTGGGAAACTTGTCGCGGACCGAGGTGGCGCCGGTGACGGGATCGCATCGGAAGATCCAGGTCGTCCCGGCGGCGCCCCGACGCAACGACGCGTCCTCGTGCTGTTGGGTGGCCTTGATCAGGTGGCCCCCATGCGTTTCGACGATCAGCGTCTGTGCGTAGAGGGTGGTCTCCATGCCCACCGCCCCCAGGTTGCGAGCGGCAACGGCGAACTCCCGGCCGAAGCTGCGTTGCACGACCGGGGTCTCGAGCGCGCAACTGAGCAGGCTGATGCGTTCCAGCTTCGGGAGCGGCGACTGTCGCAGACGCGGGATCAGGCGCTGCAGTTCGTCGGCCAGGCCGCGCGCGGTCCGGCCGCTGAGCAGGCGTTCACGGGTCGTCAGGCTGGTGTGACCGTGACCGGAGACGATGAGCTTGATCCGGGCCTCCGCCGAGGCGTTGTCCAGCAGGGACTGCCCGCGGATCACCCGGAACTCTCCCGTGGGGTGGGCCTGAATCCAGACGACTTCGTCCGGGTGGCTCCGGGCCAGCGACCGTCCGACGTGATGCATGACCGTGTCGTCCTCCATCTGGACGTACAGGCGCAACCGATCGCTGCGGGCGTTCGCGGCGGTATCGCGGGGACTGCCCCGGCCCGGCATCCGCCAGTCGGTCAGCGGGTCGTCGCTGGGACGAACGGCGCCGTCGAGGCCATGGATCTCGCGCACGACCGCGACGGCATCCGCATCGACAATCCACCTGTCGTCGGGTTGCCGCCGCACCACGACCTGCTTTCCGACCAGGAATTCCTCATCGGTCAGCGTGATCTCCCCGGGCAGCATCGAGCGCGACAGGGGCGCTTCATCCATCAACACCGCCACGCTGAAGGTGTCCAGGAGCGCGAGGCCTGCGTCCTGCTGGCGGCCTCGCTCCGCGTCCGATGTCGACACGGGGCCAGGCAGGTGCAGGGTGAGGGGGGGCGATCCTCCGCTCGACGTCAGGGTCACGGTGCCCGTCTGCCGATCGAGGTGCTGTTGCACCGTCGGCATCAACGAGTGGAGCAACGGCAGGGGCGTCGCCGCCTCCTGAGGCGCGACGATCGCGGGGAGTTCGTTGTCCGGTCGCTTGGACACCGCGGGCGCAAATCCGATCAACTGCACGAAGGGCGTCGGGTCGTCGGTGCGCAGCAGGGTACCGCCGGCCGGATGCCAGGCCGCGATCCCGCGCTCCGCTCTCGACAGGAAGGTCGGCGGGCCGGCGACGCCCAGTTCGGACAAGCGCCATTGCGTCACCCAGAGGTCCCGCGTCGCGGCGAGATGCCCCTGCGCCGAAGCATCTCTACGCGCCGCGAGGCGCTCGAGCCGGTCGAGGTCGAACAGCAGCGGCTTGCCGGCGAGTCCGGACTCCAGCGTATAGGCGGCCTGACGCGCCACGCCGACATGGTGGGCGAGGGAGGCGGGCGTCGGCGAGTGGTCGAGCAGGCGCTCCGCGTGGTACGCCGCCGCCAGCAGGCCTTCCACAAGCAGCGCGCTGCCGCGGTGCACGGTCACTTTTTCTTTGCGGAGGAACGCGGGGGCCGCCTCGACGCCGTTGTCGCTGAGATCGCCGATGCCCCAGGGGCGCAGCAGAACGGCGTCGGTCAAATGCTGCGGCTCCAGGATGACCTGCCGGATCGTGTCCCGGCGGCCGCCGTCTCCGGCGACACCGGCGTAGTCGCCGTCGAGCACGGCCGATACCCACCGTCCGGCGTATCGATCCAGGAATGCCTCGTCGGCCTCGTCGAGGAAAGCATCTTTCAACTGCCGCGTCAGGTGCGCGACGACCTCCTTGCGCACCTGTGCCCGCTGCTCGGCCGTCACCTGCGGGGAATCGGTCGTCAGGGAGCGCATCGCCGCGTGCACTGCGTAAAGGATGACGCGCAGCCGGCCCTCCTCGGCGTGAACGCGCCCCGCATCGATGTCGTGACGGAGGTTGAGGAAAGACCGGATGCGCGACGGCATCGCCGTCGTGGTCGCGGTGCGGACCTGCGCGGCCGCATTCGACGTCGAGGGGCCGTCGTGCGTCGCGTCCGGCAGGGCGGGCGTCGGCAACACGACGTGCAGCTCGTGGCCGGGGGGCGAGTCGGGCATGGTGCGGCTCCAGGGCGAAGGGAGCAGCGTCAGTCATGCCGTCATCTGTCGGCGGGAGCCGCAACGGCCTGGCCAAGACGGTGAAACCGGCGGCGCCAGCTGGCTTGGATTTGGGGGATTGACCCCGAAGCCGGTCAGCGCTGCGCAGCGCGTCCGACCCCGCGCAGGGCGCGCACGGATCAGCCGTGCCAGCCGTCGACGGGCCGGGCCTGCGTCTGCATCGCGTCCAACTGCTCCCGCAGTTTCACGACCTGGTCGCTCCAGTAGTTGGGCGTGCCGAACCAGGGGAAGGCCGCCGGGAAGGCCGGATCCTCCCAGCGACGCGCCAGCCAGGCGCTGTGATGGATCATCCGTTGTGTGCGCAGCGCCTCGACCAGCTTCAACTCGCGCCAGTCGAATTCGCGCACGCTCTCGTAGCCGTCGAGCAGCGCGTCGAGCTGGCGACGCGCGGCCTCCGGCTCGCCCGACAGCAGCATCCACAGGTCCTGCACCGCGGGACCCTGCACCGCGTCGTCGAGGTCCACGAAATGCGGTCCGCGATCCGGCGTCCACAAGATGTTTCCGGGATGGCAATCGCCGTGCAGACGCAGCGCGCGTCGGTCGGGCAGCGCCTCAAAAGCGGCATCGATCGCGTCTATGCAGCGCGCGGCCGCGTCGTGCCAGTTGGCGGCGACCTCGGGCGCCAGCGTGTCGTGCGCGCGCAGCCAATCGCGCGCCTCGCGCGCCGGCCCCGCGCTGTTCCAGGACAACCGGTGCTGGAAGGGCTCGCGCTGGCCGATCTCGTGCAGCCGCGCGAGCAGCCGGCCGATCCAGCGCAGCACCTCCGGGTCTTCGAGCTCCGGCGCGCGGCCCCCCTGGCGCGGCGTCACCGCGAAGCGCTGGCCCTTGAAGTGGCCGAGCGTCCCGGTGACGCCGTCGGTCGTCAGCGGCAGCGGCGCGACGACGGGCACCTCGGCGTCGGCCAGCGCCTGCGCGAAGGCATGCTCCTCCAGGATCTGCGCATCGCTCCAGCGGCCCGGCCGGTAGAACTTCGCGACCACCGCCGCGCCGTCCTCCAGATGCGCCATCAGCACGCGGTTCTCGTACGAGTTCAGCTGGAGCAGCCGGCCGTCGGGGCGGAGCCCCGCGTGCTCGAGCGCGTCGAGCATCAGTTCGGGGGTCAGGAGGCCGAAGCCGGCCGTCAAGTCAGTCATCGAAGCGGCGAGGACAGCAAAAACGGCGCCGCGGCGCCGTTGTGTCCTCGAAGAGCGGGCAGGGGCGTAGCTTAGCGCCGCCCGTAGCGGGGCGAGTCGACGACCACGCCGCCGATGTCGGGGTCCGGCAGTTCGCTGGGCAGGGTGGGGAAGTCGCGGCCGAACTGGGAATCACGGAACTGGGAGTCGCGGAACTGCGGATCGCGTGCATGCGGTTCGCGCAGCTGCGAGTCGCGGAAACCGGCGGCCTCCTGTGCGCCGGCGCGCGGACGGTAGCCGCGCGCACGCGGTTCCGCGGGCGGGATCGGCGCCTGCATCGATTCGCCGCCGAAGGCGTCGTAGCGGCTGTCGGGCGCGAAGAAGGAATCGCTGAAAACCGGCGAATCGTTCCACAGCGTGTTGCGCGCGGTGGCCGGCGCAGCCGGAGCCGGACGACGCGGCGCGACCGGCGGGGGGCTCGGCAGATGGGACGCGCCGGCGCGCGGCATCGCGGCCATGCCGGCGCGGCTGCCCTGGTTGCTATAGGGCACGAGCAGTTGCAATTCCGTGGCGGTGGGCAGGTTGTCGACCGACGACCGCAGGTAGCGGATGCGGCACGCGGCCAGCACCGCCTGCTTGATCTGGAGGCTGCGGGCGGAGCCCGGCCGCTCGGTCTCGATGTCGATCGCGGCCAGCACGCGCCCGTTGGGGCTGCAGATCGCGAAGTTCACGCTGATGCCGCCCAGCAGCTCATACCAGTAGCGCACGTCGCGGGCTTCGGTGGGCTGGCAGAAGCGCACCATCGGCAGCTTGCACATGACGACGTGGTGCGGCAGCGCCTCCCGCAGCAGGCGGAAGACGCGACGCTCGTCGGCGCTGAAGACGGGGCGCGCGTTGAGCGACCACTCCGTGGGCAGCGGCTTGCGCTCGCGGCGCGGGCGCCGCAGCAGGAGCGCGGCGGCCAGTCCCAGGACTGCCAATGCCGACAGTCCCGCGATGATCCACGGAAGCAGGTTCTGCATACCCAATGAGCCCAATCAGCTGGACGGACCGTACGGATGGCGCCCGAGGACGCCGAAGGACGCACGGGAGCAGCGAATTGGAGACACCGTACCGGGCGAATCGCGGGAATGTAGCGGAAAGGCGTTACAAATTGCATCAGAAATCACCCGGCTACCCCCTGAAATGGGGTGGGGATGCCGGGAATGAAACCGGTACCTGTGCGATCAGCGGTGGATCAGGGTTTGGATCCGGGATCGTCGGTGCGCTCGCGCACTTTGCGGATCAGGGACTTCACCTCGGCCACGCCGTCCAGGAAATCGCCGACGGTCCGCATATGGCGCTTGAACTGGAAGTCCCATTCGGCCATGTGGCGCTCCAAGGCTTCGTCCACGTGGGAAGACACCGAATCCGGCGGCAGGCGCAGCCAGGCCTCGGACTCCCCGCCGTCGCGCTCGACCGTCGCGCCGGCCTTGCGGGCGATTTTCAGCATCGGCGCGTTCTCGCTGAGCGCGTGGATGAACAGCGTGTCGATGCCGCGATTGCGCGCGTGCAGCGAGGCGCGCTCGAACAACCGGCCGCCGAAGCCCTTGCCGCGGGCCAAGGTGGCGACCGAGACGCCGAATTCCGCCATCGCTGGACGGCCCTTGATCTGCGGCGCCGGTGCATAGGCCAGGTGGGCCACGGCGATCAGCTGCAGGCGGCGGTTGAAGATGCCCAGCACCTCGTCCCGGACGAGGTCCAGGCCGGCGACGTACTTTTCGATCTGTTCGTCTCGGGCCGGATAACCGAAGCGGAGGTAGCGGTCGCGCTCGCCCAGGGCCAGCAGATGCTGGAGGATGCGCTTGCGGTGGCGCTTGCCCAGCGATCGGATCGGCACCCAGCCGGTCCAGCGTGCCAGCATCGCGCGGGGGCTCCAGCGCGAGCGCGGGGCGTCCTCCGCAA
>SEFA01000162.1 GCA_004210455.1 Rubrivivax sp.
CCCCAATCGATCTCCTGCGTCGGGTGTTCAAGCACGTCAGGCAGGTCAGCGTCATCGAAGCCCATGTCGATGAGCTTGTCCTTCAGCGCCGCAGCGGCCTCGCTGAAGCTGGCTTCCGACACGTGGGCATAGGCCTTGTTCAGTTCCGGCTGAGTTCGGCGCTGGGCGTAGGGCATCCGCAAGACGCGGCCGAGGAGCTGTTCGACCGAGGTGGCGCTGCGGATCGAGGAGACCGAGCAGAAGACATAGGCGAAGGGCGCGTCCCACCCCTCCTTCAGTGCCTCGACCGTGATGATGTGCTCGATGGGACAGGCCGGATCGCTGAGGTTCACCCCTTCCAGCCCACGTTCGACCCCGGTGGCCACGACGACGCGGTCTTCCGGGATTTTCAGGTCGTCGATCAGGTGGCGTTTCAGCACCTCGACCGTGACCTCGCGGTCTTTGGGCTCGGCCTGATACAGGGCAAGGGGCCGGATGTAGGCCGCATCCTTTTCGGCCAGACGGGCCAACCGGTCGCGTTCCTGCACCGTGCCAACCACCGCCGCCTGCCAGTGGGGATGCTCCTGCAGGACGATGGGCAGCTTGATCATCGCCTCCTGCTTGAGCTCGGCCGCCGAAACGTTGAACAGGATGTTGGAGCGATCCTTGGGCGTGGCGGTGAACTCCACCACCGCCGCCGGATTGATGCGGTGCCGTACCTCGTCCGACAGGCCGGTGACGGCGTTGTGCGCCTCGTCCACCAGCATCAGGGGCCGGTGTAGGTGCAGCAGATTGGCGAAGGAGTATTTGACCTGTCCGCTATCCGTCCGTTCGAGGTCGGGAAGCGCCTCCAGCGCGAAGCGGTCGAGGCGGCTGAAATGCGGCTCGAGGTCCTCGTGGTGGGCATAGACCTTGCGCTTGTTGGTGTCGGTGACGCGCAGGGTCTGGATGGTGCCGACGACGATACAGACGTTCTGGGCCAGGTCGTGGGGACGGATCTGGGCGTAGTCGGCGATGTCGAAGACCCGGACGCGCCCGTCAAAGGCGGCGTCCAGCGCCTGACGATACGGATGCTTCGGGTCGGCCAGCGCATCGGCGGTCTGGGTCTGGATGATCTCGGACGGGACCAGCCACAGGACCAACGGATAATCTCCGCCGATCCCCGCGTCGCGGGTCGCCGCGATGGCATGGGCGGCGAGGATCGTCTTGCCCCCGCCGGTCGGCAGACGCAGGCACACGTAGGGCACATTGGCCAGCCCCTTCACCCCCTTGTAGGGCCGGTAGTAGCGCCCGAGGCGCTGACGCAGGGTCGGCAGACCGTCCGGCTGGGGCGCATTCACCACGGCCTCGAAAGCCTGGGCGTGATCGGTCTCCTGCGCGCCGGCGAGGAAGTCGGAGAGGGCCGTCAGGGCCTGTCGCTGATAGGGCTTGAGCTGCATCAGCGGCGCGCCTTCACGTCATAGGGCGTCTGTTTGAAGTCGATACGCTCCGCCGCCAGCGTCGCCGGCGACAGGGCGCTGCGTTCACCATAGACGGTCAGACGGCCGTCGAAGCCGGGGGCCGCGCGATTCAACGCTTCACGGATGATCGCCAGCGTCGAGCGGGTCAGGACATTGCCGCCCGCCGGGCGCTTGTCGCCGAGTACGCCGTTGTAGAGCAGGGCGACGGCCCGGCCCTCTCGCACGCCCAGCAGAGGGCCATCCGGCGCCCGGTCTGGCGCATGGCCGATTTCGGCGAACCAGACGTGGGCGGCGAGGGTCGAGAAGGCGATGCCCGAGGTCAGGGCCCCGTCGTCGCCGAACACCGCCTCCCCCAGACGGTAGAAGCGGAAGCCGCCACCGCCGGTCCAACCGACAGATTTCGAAATGCCGCCCTGCTCACCGTCGATGACCTTTTGCAGGCGCGGCGCGCAGTGGGTGACGGCGTGATCGCCGACCTCGATGCCGATGTAGCGACGGCCCATCTTTTGGGCCACGGCGGCGGTGGTGCCGGAACCGAGGAAGGAGTCCAGGACAAGATCGCCGGGGTTGGTGGCGAGGCTCGCAACCCGTTCAAGGAGTTGCTCGGGCTTGGGCGTTCCGAACACCTCCATACCCGGGAACAATGCCTTCAGATTTGTGCTTGCGACCTTGTTGCTACCCACCTCCTGATGCGGCCACCACGTAGTGGCCGTGAGCGCGTCTTCCATCTCCTCCAGATACTTCTTAAGCATCGGACGCCCCGTGCCCTTGAGGCCGAATGTGATGCGCCCATCGGCGAGCCACCGATCGTACGTCGCGCGGTTACACCGCCAGTATCGGTTCGTCGGAGGCAAAAACCGATCCCCGTTCGGCCCTTCGATCTCGAATTGACCGTCCGAGTAGAACTTGCCGGCTGACAGGTTCTCGGCCTTCCAAGGGCCCCGCGGGTCTCCGTCTGGATTTTTGAAGCTCGCTTTCTGATCTTCGGTTCTCGAAAGCGAGCCCATCGAAAGACGATCCGCTGCGCGCCCGTAAACTAGGAGATGGTCATGCGTGTCAGAGAGGTGCTTTGCGGTCTGATTGGCCGTGTAAGACTTCTGCCAAACGACATTCGCCACAAAGTTCGCCCGCCCGAAAACCTCATCCATAATGACCTTGAGGTAGTGGCCTTCGTTGTCGTCGATCGACACCCAGATAGAGCCGTCCTCGGACAGCAGTTCGCGAAGCAGTTCCAGCCTTGGCCACATCATGGCCAGCCAGCGGCTGTGCTCCAGATTGTCGTCATAGTGCTCAAACGCCGACCGGGTGTTGTACGGTGGATCGATGTAGATGCATTTCACCCGGCCCGCGTAGAAGGGCAGCAGAGCCTTCAGCGCCTCAAGGTTGTCGCCCTGGATCAGCATATTACCCGTGTCCGGGTCACCGTATCCGAGCGACGGGTCTTCGGTCAGCAGGCGATACGGCGCGCGACCGGCGGTCTTGAGGTCTTCGTCGCGGGTGAGCCAGGAGAGCGTGGGCATGGCGTGTCATCGCCCAGTTCGCGGGATGATGGCAAGCGACGTGAACCGCCCCAGAGCGACAGTTGACGCTTGTTGGTTACAGTTGTAACGCTGTGGCGACGAACGTCACGAAAGACCGCGCCATGACCGAACCGACTGTGCCGACGGATGCCGAGCTGGATGTGCTGAAGGCCTTCTGGCGGGATGGGGCGCTGAG
>SEFA01000113.1 GCA_004210455.1 Rubrivivax sp.
GTCGAGGCGGTGTCGTACATCTGGCCGCGCGTCAGCGTCTGCGAGGTCAGCGCCAGGATCATGATCGGCGCGTCGGCGGGGTTGACCTTGCGGTAGGTCGGATTGCTCGGCATGCCCGTCGGCAGCAGCGTGCGCGCCGCGTTGATCGCGGCCTGCACGTCGCGCGCGGCGCCGTCGATGTCGCGGCTCAGGTCGAACTGCAACGTGACGTTGCTCGATCCCAGCGCGGAACGCGAGGTGATCTCGGTGACGCCGGCGATGCTGCCGAGCGCGCGCTCCAGCGGCGTCGCGACGGTCGCGGCCATGGTGTCCGGGCTCGCGCCCGGCAGCGAGGCGGACACCGAGATCGTCGGGAAGTCCACCTGCGGCAGCGGCGCGATCGGGAGGAAGTGATACCCGAGCATCCCCGCCAGCGCGATGCCGATCGTGATCAGCGTCGTCGCGACCGGTCGCGCGATGAACGGCGCTGAAATATTCATCGCAGGTCTCCGCCGGGACCGATCGGTCCGGCAGGATCGGCGATCTGGGGCGCGTCGGGGCCACGACGTTCCTCGAGGGCACGCGTGTCGCGCTTCACGCCGCGACGCTCGCGCCAGCGCTGCGACATGCGCGCGAAGCCGAGGTAGATCACCGGCGTCGTGAACAGGGTCAGCAGCTGGCTCACGATCAGGCCGCCGACCATGGTCACGCCCAGCGGGTGCCGCAGCTCATGGCCGACGCCGGTGCCCAGCATCAGCGGCAGCGCGCCCAGCAGCGCGGCCATGGTCGTCATCAGGATCGGGCGGAAGCGCAGCAGCGAGGCCTGATGGATCGCGGCGCGCGGTTCGAGTCCCTGTTCGCGTTCGGCCTCGAGCGCGAAGTCGATCATCATGATCGCGTTCTTCTTGACGATGCCGATCAGCAGCACGATGCCGATGATCGCGATGATCCCCAGGTCCAGTCCGCCGAGCAGCAGCGCCAGCAGCGCGCCGACGCCGGCCGACGGCAGCGTCGACAGGATGGTGACCGGGTGGATGTAGCTCTCATAGAGCACGCCCAGCACGATGTACATCGTGACCACCGCCGCCAGGATCAGGAACAGGGTGCTGGACAGCGAGTTGCTGAACGCCTCCGCCGCGCCCTGGAAGCTGGTCTCGACGCTGATGGGCAGGTCGAGGTTGGCCTGTTCCGCCTTGATCGCCTTGACGGCGTCGCCCAGCGCGACACCGGGCGGCAGGTTGAACGAGATCGTCGCCGCCGGGAACTGCGCGACATGGTTGATCGCCAGCGCCGCGGGGCGCTCGACGATCTGCGCGACCGAGCTCAGTGGCACCTGCACCGAGGTCGTCGACGTCGTGCCGGCCGCGCCGGTCGTCGTCGTGCTGCCGGGCACGTACAGACCTTCGAGCGCGCGCGGTCCGCTGCGGAATTCGGGCGCCGCCTCCAGCACGACGCGGTACTGGCTGGACTGCGTGTAGATCGTCGAGATCAGCCGCTGGCCGAAGGCGTTGTAGAGCGCGGTGTCGATCGCCGCGATCGTCACGCCGAGCCGGCCCGCCGCCTCGCGGTCGATCTGCACCCAGGCCTGCAGGCCCTGGTTCTGCAGGTCGCTCGCGACGTCGGCCAGCTGCGGCAGCGCCTTGAGCCGCTCCAGCAACTGGTCGTTGGCCTTCTGCAGGTCGGCGGAGTCCGGCGAGCTCAGCAGGAACTGGTACTGGGTCTTGGACACGCGGTCCTCGATCGTCAGGTCCTGCACCGGCTGCATGTAGGCGGTGATGCCCGGTACCTGCCGGTTGGCGTCGCCGAGTCGCGCGATGATCTCCGTCGCCGACGCATGACGCGACGCGAACGGCTTCAACGTGATCTGCATGCGGCCGGTGTTCAGCGACGCGTTGGCGCCGTCGACGCCGATGAAGGACGCGATATGGTCGACGTCCGGGTCCTTCAGGAAGACCTCGGCCAGTTTCTGCTGGCGCTCGCTCATCGCGTCGAAGGAGGTGCTCTGCGTCGCTTCGGTGATGACCTGCAGCAGGCCGGTGTCCTGCACCGGGAAAAAGCCCTTGGGCACGACCACGTACAGCAGCGCCGTCAGCGCCAGCGTCGCGGCGAAGCCCAGCAGCGTCAGCACCGGGCGGTCCAGCACCCAGTCCAGCCCGCGGCCGTAGGCATGGATCATGGCCTCGAACTTCTCGCCGAACCAGGTGCCCAGGCGCGAGTGTTTCTGCTCGGCCTCGGGCTTGAGCAGGCGCGCGCTCATCATCGGCGTCAGCGTCAGCGAAACGAAGGCCGAGATCAGGATGGACACCGCCAGCGTGATCGCGAACTCATGGAACAGCCGGCCGACGACGTCGCCCATGAACAGCAGGGGGATCAGCACCGCGATCAGCGAGACCGTCAGCGAGATGATGGTGAAGCCGATCTGCTTCGAGCCCTTGATGGCCGCCTCCATCGGCGAGTCGCCTTCCTCGACGTAGCGGGCGATGTTCTCGATCATCACGATCGCGTCGTCGACGACGAAGCCGGTCGAGATGGTCAGCGCCATCAACGTCAGGTTGTTGATCGAGAAGCCGGCCAGGTACATCACGCCGAAGGTCCCGATCAGCGAGAGCGGCACCGCGACGCTGGGGATCAGGGTGGCGCTGCCGCTGCGCAGGAACAGGAAGATCACCGCGACGACCAGCACGATGGCGAGCAGCAGTTCGATCTCCGTGTCGTCGACCGAAGCGCGGATCGTCGTCGTGCGGTCGGACAGGATCTGCACGTCGACGGACGCCGGCAGCGTGCCCTGCAGCTTGGGCAGCAAGGCCTTCACGCGGTCGACGGTCTGGATCACGTTGGCGCCGGGCTGGCGCTGCACGTTCAGGATCACGCCGGGCGTGGTGTCGGCCCAGGCCGCCAGACGCAGGTTCTCGGCGTCGTCGACGATCTCCGCGACGTCGCTGAGCCGCAGCGGGTTGCCGTTCTTCCAGGCAATGATCAGGTTCTGGTACTCGGCGGCGGAGCGCAGTTGGTCGTTGGCGTCGATCGTCGACGCGCGCTGCGAGCCGTCGAAGCTGCCCTTGGCCTGGTTCACGTTGGCCGAGGCGATGGCGCTGCGCACGTCGTCCAGCGACAGGCCCAGCGCCGCGAGCGCGCGCGGATTCGCCTGGATGCGCACGGCGGGTCGACGGCCTCCGGCGATGCTCACCAGGCCCACGCCGTCCACTTGAGACAGCTTGGGCGAGAGGCGGTTCTCGACCAGGTCATGGACCTTGATCACCGGCAGCGACGGAGAGGTCACCGCGATCGTCATCACCGGCGCGTCGGCCGGATTGACCTTGCTGTAGACCGGCGGCATGGGCAGGTCGCTGGGCAGCAGGTTGCTGCCGGCGTTGATCGCGGCCTGCACCTCCTGCTCGGCGACGTCCAGCGACAGGCCGAGCGAGAAACGCAGCGTGATCACCGATGCGCCGCCCGAGCTCGATGAGGTCATCTGGCTCAGGCCCGGCATCTGTCCGAACTGGCGCTCCAGCGGCGCGGTGACGGTGGTCGAGATGACGTCGGGGCTCGCGCCCGGGTAGAGCGTCGTGACCTGGATGGTCGGGTAGTCGACCTCCGGCAGCGCCGACAGCGGCAGCAGCCGGTAGGCCAGCAGGCCGGCCAGCAGGATGGCCAGCATCAGCAGCGAGGTCGCGACCGGCCGCTCGATGAAAGGACGGGACGGGTTCATGGCCATGGCCGGGCTCGATCAGTTGCCGGCGCCTGCGCCGACGCCGGACGCCCGACGGCCTTCGCCGCGCGCGCCGGAGGCGGCACCGCCCGGCGCGCTCGCGCCGCGGGCGCGACGCGGCGCGGCGTTGGCGCCGGCGCGCTGCTTCGGATCGGCGGCGATGACCTCGACCTTCGCGCCTTCGCGCAGCCGGTCGACGCCGTCGATGACGACGCGATCGCCTGGCTCGATCTTGCCGTCCACGGCCATCCAGTCGCCGTCGACGGCGCCGGTCTGCACGACGCGCGTGGAGACGGCGTTGTCCGCGCCCACGACATAGACGTAGAAGCCCTGCGAGCCGCGCAGCACCGCGGCGGCCGGGACGGCCAGACGGTTCTGCTCGGTCGCGAGCTGCAGCTTCACGCTGACCGACTGGTTGGGATAGAGCGCATCGTCGTCGTTCGGGAACAGCGCCTTCAGCTTGATCGTGTCGGTGGCGATGTCGATCGCGTTGTCGGCGGTCGCGAGCTTGCCGGTGGCCAGGCGCGTTTTCCCGTCGCGGCTCCAGGCCTCGACCGTCATGGGCGTCTTGCCCTTCAGCCCGGCGCTTACTTGCGGCAGCAGCGCCGAAGGCACCGCGAAGGTCAGCGCGATCGGGCGCGTCTGCGTGATGCTGACGATGCCGTTGGTGTCGCCGGTCTGCACGACGTTGCCGATGTCCGCCTGCTTCAGGCCGACGCGGCCCGAGATCGGCGCCTGCACCCGGCTGTAGGTGACCTGCAGGCGGGCGCTGTCGACGGCGGCCTGGTCGGCCTTGACCGTGCCGATGAGCTGGTTGACCGTGGCCTGCTGCGTGTCGACCTGCTGGCGCGCGATCGCATCCTTGGCGAGGAGGTCCTGGTAGCGCGTGAGGTCGATGCGGGCGTTGTCCAGCGTGGCCTTGTCGCGCGCGAGCTGGCCCTCGGCCTGGCCGAGCGCGGCCTGGAAGGCGCGCGGGTCGATCTGCGCGAGCGTCTGGCCCGCCTGGACCTGCTGGCCTTCGGTGAAGTGGATCTGCTGCAGCACGCCGCTGACCTGCGCGCGCACGACGGCGGTGTTGGACGCGCTGATCGTACCGATCGCGGCCGCGGTGTGGCGGATGTCCTGCAGCCGTGCCGGCATCACGGACACCGGCTGCACGCGGTTGGCGGCGAAGCGACCGCCGCGACCGGCGCCGCCGGCGCCTGGTCCGCCGGCACCCGCCGGACCGCTCGCCGCCGACGCGGGGCCGCCCGCCGCGCCTTCAGCGCCGCGCCCCTTCCACCACCACCAGCCGCCGGCCGCGACGGCCAGCACGACCACGCCGAGGATCCAGGGCGCCGCCCGGCCTCGTTGTCGACCCGACGCCGATGCGTGGGAGAGGAGGACGGGGAGGGTCCCCGGCGCGCCGGGCAGGTTCTTGTTCGTGTTCATTCGGGCGGGCGATGCTTGCTATGTCGCTACCCTAGTATCTGGCTACAGCAGGCTGGTGTGCCCGAGGAAAAGAATCGCAAAGCGTCGGGGCTAACCCGCCCATCCCCGGGAATGCGTGCGGGGACCGGCCATGAAAAATGCCGCTCGAAAGCGGCATGGATCACGGAGCTCGGAGCGCTCAGCCCTCGGCGAGCAGCTTCTCGATCGTGCCGTGCAGCGCGGCGAAGTCGGGCTCGCCGACGAAGCGCTTGACGATCTCGCCGCGCTTGTTGATGAGGAAGGTCGTCGGCGTGAGCTGCACCTTGCCGAAGCTGCGGGCGATCTCGCCGGTGCTGTCCATCGCGACGCCGAAGGGCAGGTTGCGGGTCTCGGCGTAGTTGGCGACGTAGGCCGGCGGGTCGTAGCTCATGGCGACGGCCAGCGTGTCGAAACCCTTGTCCTTGTACTTCTGATGCGTGGCGATGACCTGCGGCATTTCCTTGACGCAGGTGGTGCAGGACGTCGCCCAGAAGTTGACCAGCATCACCTTGCCCGGCCACGCCTGCGCGGAGGCGTGCTTCGAGCCGTCCAGCAGCACGTAGTTCACCTGCGGCGCAGGGTCGGGCTTCAAGCCCTCATAGGCGAGGCCGGCGCCGAGACCGACGGCGGCGACCAGCAGCAGGAGTCCGGACCAGCTAGGCAGCTTCATGAGGCGGAAGTGTATGCCTGGGGCTGTTCGCCCATCACTTTGGTGGGGCTTAAGTCAGGAGCCTGTCAGGGCCGCCGGCATCAGAGCGCCTTGGACAGCTCGAACAGCAGCACGGACGGCAGCGCATCCTGCAGGTTCTGGCGGGAGATCCGCGCCATGTGGTCCGCGGTGGCCGTGGACAGCTGCGTCTGCTGCTCGCCGTCGAGGACCTCGATGAAGCTGAAGCCGGGCACCTCGCCGAGGATGTCGGCGCGCAGGCGGTCGAAGTCGGCGTCGCGCATCGATTGCTCGAAGGCGATGCCGTGCGGCAGGCCTTCCTCGCAGAACTGCAGCGCCTCGTCCATCGATCCGACGGCGTCGATGATCAATCCCATGTGGCGCACGGCATTCTGGATCTCCTGGCGCACCTCGCGGCGAGGCGAGACGATCAGCAGGTGGCAGCCTGCCAGCGGCTTGGAGTTGTGCGACGGCGTCGGGTCGTCGAGCTCGGGCCGGTCGGCCAGTTCAGGGCGGACCGGCGGTGCCAGTTCTTGCTGAAGGACGGACTCGTCGCCGGCGACGTGCGGGAATTCCAGCGTCAGCATCGTGATGCCGGCTTCATCCTCTCGCAGCGGCAGCGCGCCGAGCGTCAGCGCGGTCTGCTCGATCAGGCGCCAATGCAGCGAGTTGAGCGACTCCGGCGGCGCGTTGATCGCCGCCGACGGCGCGCTGCCCAGGTCCAGCGAACGGTGGGCGAAGCGGCACATCAGCCGCGCCTTGGCGGGCCAGGGGGTCAGGTCGAGACGCATCTCCAACGAGGAATGCGTGTTGGCGAGCGCCCAGTCCATCACCGCGTTCAGCAGCGAGAACAGCAGCGACGCGTCGGTGTGGACCTCGATCGGCTGCAGCAGTTGCCGGATCTGGATGCCGCGCGCCTGCGTCTCGCGGCTGCGCTGCGTCAGCACACCGCGCAGGACCTGCGTCAGCGGTACGCGCTCCCGGGACAGTCTCAAGCGCCCCGAAGCCAGCCGCGCCAGCTGTTGACTCACCATGCCGGCCTCGCGCGCCTGGGCCACCGAGTCGCGCAATGCCCTCAAGCCCTGGCGATCGATCTGGCCCGTGCTGATCAAGGTGTGGATCCGCTCCAGCGCCGCACTCAGCGGGCCGGCGATCTCGGCGCCGAGCTGCTGGACGATATCGCCCCACTGCGAATCGCTCGGGGGCTGCGCAATGTCATTGGCGGCCAACGGCGCGGCAATGGAGGGGGGCGGGCGGGACATGCTCTCTCGTTCTTGTAGGCCTCCGGCGGCGTGCCGGGGCGGGGAGGCGCCATGGTTCCGCGCAGCCCCGGACGAGGCCATCCCGTGAGTCGGGGGCAATCGCCCCCCTGGGTGGATGGCGTGAAATGGCTCACGGTTCCCAGGGAAAACGGGGCGGATGGTGGACGTCGTCAAGCCTCTCAGACCTCTCGGGCCTGACGCTCCGCAAGCATCAGGAGACGTTCCGTGAGTTCCTTTGGTGCGGAGACCATCACCTGGTGGCCCGTCGGGATCTCGAAGAGCTCCCAGCCGGGCTGGGCGCGGGCCCGCTCACGCGCTGCGGCAATCGTGAGGAGCGCCGGACGGTTGCAGTCGATGAAGGTGCGCGGGCGTTTCATCCACGCGGTCTGGTCGAAGTCGAGCGGGCTGTCGTAGACGCCGCCCGGCTGCGGACGCTGGCAACGCATCATCCAGTCGAAGTCGTCCGGCTTCAGCCCCATGCCGTTGGGTTCGGTCACCGGCAGATGTCCGAACTTCGAGATCAGCTCGCGACGCTGGATCTGCGTCTCCGGCGTGTGGCGGCTGGACCAGGATTCGCCCGGCTCCGGCACGACGGCGTCGAGATAGACCAGTCGCGCGATGCGGTCCGGCATCTGATCCGCGACGCCGGTAATCACCATGCCGCTGTAGCTGTGGCCGACGAGGAGGACGTCGCTCAATTCCTCGCACGCGATGACCGCCTTGACGTCGTCGATGTGCGTCTGCAGGCGGATGTCGCCGTGCGATTGGTGAGCGCGCTCGCCGACGCCGCTCAGGGTCACCGGGAACACCCGGTGCCCGGCCGCCCGCAGCGGTCCCAGCACCCGCTTCCAGGCCCAGGCACCGAGCCAGGCGCCGTGCACCAGCACGATGTTCACGCCATGGCCGGCGGCGTCCTGGCTTTGCTCACTCTGCTTCTCATCCCTGCTGCTCATGCGATGACCCCTTCCTGTCGCCACGCGGCGATTGCGTCCGGGCCGTGTCCGAGTTCCGAGAGGACTTCGTCCGTGTGCTGCCCCATGAGCGGCGGGGGCAATCGGTAGGCCACGGGCGTTTCCGACAACTTCATCGGACTGCCGACCACCCGCAGCGCATCGCTTTGGGGATGCGCCATCGAGACCACCATCCCGCGATGCTGGACCTGCGGGTCGTCGAAGACCTCGGAGAGGTCGTTGATCGCGCCGCCCGGCACCTTGGCGGCTTCCATCGCATCCAGCCAGTGCTGTCTCGGTCGCTCCGCGACACGCGCGGCCAGCAGCGGCACCAGGTCGTCACGATGCCGGACCCGCTGGGAATTGGTGGCGTAGCGCGGGTCGCGGGCGAGTTCCGGAAGCCCCAGGAGCTCGCAGAACTTGACGAACTGGCCATCGTTGCCGACGGCCACGATCAGGTGGCCGTCGCTGGCGTGGAAGACCTGGTACGGCACGATGTTCTGGTGGGCATTGCCCATGCGACGGGGCGCCTTGCCGGTCGTCAGGTAGTTGGCGCCGAGGTTGGCCAGCATCGCGACCTGCGTGTCCAGCAGGGCCATGTCGACGACCTGGCCCCGGCCGGTGGCGTCGCGGTGACGCAGCGCGGCGAGGATGGCGACGGTCGCGTACATGCCGGTGAAGAGGTCGGCCACCGCCACGCCGACCTTCTGCGGGCCGCCGCCGGGCAGCGCGTCGGCCTCGCCGGTGACGCTCATCAGACCGCCCAGGCCCTGGACCGCGTAGTCGTAGCCGGCCCGATCCCGGTAGGGGCCGGTCTGGCCGAAACCGGTCACCGAGCAGAACACCAGCCGCGGATTGAGCTCGAGCAGCGCCGCGGCGTCGAGACCGTACCGGGTCAGGTCGCCGACCTTGTAGTTCTCGACCAGCACATCCGCCCGCCGCGCGAGGTCGCGGATCAAGTCCTGACCCCGTGGGCTGGCGATGTCGATGGCGACCGAACGCTTGTTGCGATTGGCGCCAAGGTAGTACGCCGCCTCGGCGGTGTCCTGGCCGTCCCGGTCCTTCAGATAGGGCGGGCCCCATCCTCGGGTGTCGTCCCCTCCCGGATGGCCATCTTTCGGGGGGCGTTCAACCTTGATCACATCCGCGCCGAGGTCGGCCAGCGTCTGCGTGCACCAGGGACCGGCCAGCACGCGGGAAAGATCCAGCACGCGCACGCCCTTGAGGGCCATGGCGGAGGGCGTGGGGGAGTTCGCTTCGCTCATCGGGCCATTGTGGCCCCTCCATAATCGCCGGATGCATCCTTCGACCCGGCTTGTCGTGATCCTCCCGCTGCTGGTTGTCGGCGCCGGCTGCAGCCCGGCGTTGAACTGGCGCAAGGTGAGCCCGGAAGGGGCACAACTGCAGTTGATGTTCCCCTGCAAGCCGGACCGCGAGGAGCGGACGCAGCCTGGGCCGACGGGACAGGCGGTCGCGGTGCGGTCGCTGAGCTGCAAGGCCCGCGGCATCCAGTTCTCGCTGACCTGGACCGATCTCGGGGACGCCGGGGCGACGTCCGCCGCGATGCGCCGCATGCACGAGGGCATCGCCCGGCAGATGATTCCCCAGGCATCCGCGCCGCTGGGCGTGCGGGGCATCGCGTCCGATCCCGAAGCGTTCCAGCAGGCCTTCGAGGCCCGTGCCGGCCAGTCGCCCCAGCAGGTGCGGCAGGCGGTGTTCTCCCGCGGCGCCCGTCTTTATCAGATGCTGCTTCAGGGTGAACGGGTGGACCTCGAAGCCTGGGACGTGTTCCTCGGTTCGGTGGAGCTGCCGCCTTGAAGGCGGGGCATCCTCCCCACGATTGCGGGTTTGTGCGAGCCACGCCCGCACCATGCTGCGGCGCACGATAATGCTGCGCATGTCCGGCCTGCTGTTGATCGCTCACGCCCCGCTGGCCACCGCGCTGAAGCAGGTGGCCGAGCACACGTTCCCGCATTGTTCGCTGCAGTTGAGGGTGCTGGACGTGACGCCGGAAATGAGCGCCGACGATGTCGAGTCGCAGGCGCGCGCGCTGATCGACGCTTCCGGACACCAGCAGACCCTGGTGCTGACCGATGTCTACGGCGCCACGCCGACGAATGCCGCGCTGCGTCTGCAGGGCGAGCAGGTGAAGGTGCTGACCGGCGTCAACGTGCCGATGCTGTGGCGCTCGCTGTGCTACGCCGGCGAAGGCCTGGACGCGCTGGTCCAGCGCGCCAGTCAGGGCGGCACCCAGGGCATCCTGTGCGACGCGACGGCGCCCTGCGCCGCCATCAATTCCTCGTCCCAACCTTCCTGCTCATGATCAAGTCGACCCTCACCATCAGCAACAAGCTCGGCCTGCATGCCCGGGCATCGGCGAAGTTGACGAAGTTGGCGGGGGGATTCAAGGCGGAGGTCTTCATGACCCGCAACGGCCGCCGCGTGAATGCCAAGAGCATCATGGGCGTCATGATGCTGGCCGCTGGCATCGGCGCGGAAGTCGAGCTGGAGACCTCCGGCGAGGACGAGCAGGCCGCGCATGACGCGATCACGGCCCTGGTCAACGACAAGTTCGGCGAAGGCCAGTAACCGCAAGGCCGGCCCTTCGCCGGGAGGGCTCAGCGTCCCAGGAAGTGCTTCCGGTACCGCGCTGGCAGATCCGCGATGCGCATGATCATCGGCAGGTCGGCGGTATTGAAGTCCGGGTCCCAGGCCGGACGGCCCAGGATGCGCGCGCCGACCCGCAGGTAACCCTTGATCAGCGGCGGCGGTTCGACCGCCAGGTCTTGGCGCAACTCGTCGACCGGCAGCGGCAGGCGCGGGCGCACCTGCCAGGCGATGTCGGCCATGTGGCTGGCGTCCAGCTGGCGCCACAGGCTCGCGGCGTAGTGACCGCCGTCCCGCATGCTGATGCTCGCGCAGCCGATCATCGTGTCGAGGTCGTTGCGGACCATGAATTCGGTGAGTGCACCCCACAGCGCCATGATGGCGCCGCCGTTGCGGTGGTCCGGATGGACGCAGGAGCGGCCCAGTTCGACCATGCGCGGGCGCAGCGAACGCAGGCGGGTCAGGTCGAATTCGGTTTCGCTGTACAGGCCGCCGGCGCGGCGGGCTGCCTCCGGCGTGAGCACGCGGTAGGTGCCGATCACCTCGCCGGGCTGGCCATGCTTGTCGAGCGTGCGCACCAGCAGGTGCTCGCAGAACGGGTCGAAGAGGTCGACGTCGTGCCCGGCGGGCGCGCCGGCCGGCACGCTCAAGCGCGCGCCCATCTCGTCGACGAAGACCCGATACCTCAGGCGCTGGGCCTGGCGGACTTCATCTTCCGTGCGCGCCCAGCCCACGTGGAAGCGAACGCGCGCAGCATCGACAGCGATTTCCGGCGAGCTGGCTGGAAGTGACCTCCGAGGCGCTTCGGCGGGGCGCAGATCGGAGAAGGGCAGGGTAGGCAGCGGCAGATCCCTCATGGCAAAGCCTCGCTGAAGTGATGGGCGCGATGCTGAGCGGGTGGGGTGACGCGTCGGTGACTTTCAAGTGAACGAACCGTGACAGTCGCGTGGTGGTCACGGGGTTTGGTACCCGCTGCTAAAGTCGGCGCATGAGTTTCCAGGTCTTCGGCATTCCCGTTTCTCGCGGCGTGGCGATCGGCCGCGCCGTGCTGGTCGCCTCCAGCCGCGTCGACGTCGCGCACTACTTCATCGCCTCCGCCGATGCGGAGCAGGAGTACGCTCGACTGGTCCGGGGACGCGACGTCGTCACGCGGGAACTGCAGGGCCTGAAGGCGGAACTGCCGGAGGACGCTCCCCATGAGCTCGACGCGCTGCTCGACGTCCACCTGCTCCTGTTGAATGACGAGGCCCTCGTCGACACGGCCCGTGACTGGATCGTCGATCGGCACTACAACGCCGAATGGGCGCTGTCGGCCCAGCTGGAAGTGCTGGCGCGCCAGTTCGACGAGATGGAAGACGACTACCTGCGCGAGCGCAAGGCAGATCTGGAGCAGGTCGTCGAACGCGTCCTGTCGGCCCTCGCGGCCGAGTTGGACGACGCGCCGGCCGGTGGTCCTGCCGCGGTCGTGGCCCGGGACTTCGCCGGAGAGGATCCTCTGCTGCTGGTGGCTGCGGACATCGCGCCCGCAGACATGATCCAGTTCAAGCGCAGCGTCTTCCAGGGATTCATCACCGATATTGGCGGGAAGACCTCGCATACCGCCATCGTGGCGCGCAGCATGGCCATCCCTGCCGTGGTGGGGACGCGGGAAGCTTCCCGGTTGATCCGCCAGGACGACTGGGTCATCATCGATGGCGATGCCGGCACGGTCATCGTCAATCCTTCGCCGATCGTGCTGGAGGAATACCGCTTCCGGCAACGGCAGTCAGAGCTCGAGAACGCGCGCCTCGCGCGCCTGCGCCATACGCCGGCCATCACGATGGACGGCCAGCGCATCGAACTGCACGCCAATATTGAGTTGCCCGGCGACACCGTGGCGGCGCTGGCGTCCGGCGCCACCGGCGTCGGGTTGTTCCGCAGCGAATTCCTGTTCATGAACCGCGACGGCGACCTGCCCAGCGAGGAAGAGCAGTTCATTGCCTATAAGAGTGCGGTCGAAGCGATGGCGGGATTGCCGGTGACGATCCGGACCGTCGACATCGGTGCCGACAAGCCGCTGGACAGGATGTCGGTGAATGAACTGCGGCACGAGCATGTGCTCAATCCCGCCATGGGCCTTCGGGCGATCCGCTGGAGCCTGGCGGAGCCGAGCATGTTCCGGCAGCAGTTGCGCGCCATCTATCGCGCGAGCGCCTTCGGCAGGGTGAAGCTGCTGATCCCGATGGTGGCCCATCTGGGAGAGATCCGTCAGGTCCAGGAGGCCGTCAAGCGCGTGAAGGCTCAACTCGACGAGTCGGCCCAGGCGTATGGAGAGATTGAACTCGGGGTGATGGTGGAGGTTCCGGCCGCCGCGATCATGCTGCCGCAGCTGCTCAAGCATGTGGACTTCGTGTCGATTGGCACCAACGACCTGATTCAGTACACCCTGGCCATTGACCGGGCCGATGAGGCGGTGGCCCACTTGTATGACCCGTGGCATCCCGCTGTGCTGCATCTACTCGCGGACTCGATCCGCCAAGCCCGCGCAGCAGGAAAAGAAGTCAGTGTCTGTGGTGAGATGGCCGGCGATGCCGCTTTCACCGATCTGCTGTTGGGCATGGGTCTGACCAGCTTCTCCATGCATCCGTCGCAGATCCCCTCCGTCAAGCAGCGGGTGCTTCGGGCGGACGTGCCTCGACTGGCGGCTGTGCTCCCCCGCATCCTGGACAGCGATGAGCCAGCGAAGGTCGCGTTGGAGGTACTCGCGCCCCAATCCCGCATGCATTGACTGGCGCCGCTGCCGGCCCCGGGCGCTCGAACACCGCACGTTCAATGAAAGCGCTATGACAGGAGTTGCGCGACTGAAAAAACTCGTGCTAGACTAGCGGTCTTCGCTGTTCACGACATTGTTTTGAACGGCGGCCTCGGAGGATATGCCGAGGTGCCGAATGAATAATCAGCAAAGGCCGGTTTTCATTTGGCGGCGAGATTCTCGCAGTCAACGATGAAAATAATTTCTCTGACTGCTTGACGGATTCGAAAGAAATCGTTCATAATCTCCCTTCTGCGCTGCTGACGACAAGTTAGCGACGCGACGAAGCAAGTCAAGTCGAAAGACTCGAGGCTGCTTCGATGTTCTTTAAGAATTTACAGCCGATAAGCGTGGGCGTCTGGACGAGCGACCTG
>SEFA01000037.1 GCA_004210455.1 Rubrivivax sp.
CCTCAGAAGGTCTCCCAGTCGCCGTCGTCGGCCGCCCCGCCCCGCGCTGGCGGCCGACGACGGCGACTGGGAGACCTTCTGAGGCAGAGAATGCAGGTCTCGTGCGGGACAGTCCCGGCTTGATAGCCCGGGCATCGCCCCCACGATAGAAACCTCCCGCGCAAACGCGCGCGAAAGGCTGAGACACTGTTCCGGCATTTCGTCAGACTCACGAGGCCTGCATGACCGATTCCACCGCCGCCGCATCCGGCGCTACGCCGGGCACCACGCCGGGCGCCGCGTCTCCCACCGCGAACCCGCTGCTCTCCACCGCGTCGCTGCCGGACTTCGCCGCGATCGACCCGTCGCACATCCAGCCCGCCGTCGCCGAACTCCTGGCCGAGGCCCAGAGAGCACTGGATCAGGTGACCGCGTCCGACGCGCCCGCCGATTACGACTTCCTGTCCCGCACGCTCAACGTCGCCTCGGAGCGCCTGGGCACCGCCTGGGGCGCCGTGGGCCATCTGAACGCGGTCGCCAACACGCCGGCGCTGCGCGAGGCCTACAACGCGATGCTCCCCGCGGTCACCGAGTTCTACACCGCGCTCGGCGCCAACGAGGCGCTCTACGCCAAGTACAAGGCGATCGCCGCCCAGCCCGGGCTGGCGCCGGAACGCGCTCAATTGCTGAAGCACTCGATCCGCGACTTCGTGCTGTCCGGCGCCGAGCTGCAGGGCGGGGCCAAGGAACGCTTCGCGAAGATCCAGGAGCGCAGCGCCGAACTCGGCCAGGCCTTCTCCGAACACGTGATGGACGCGACGGACGGCTGGAGCTATCTGGCGAAGGCGTCCGAGCTGAAGGGCGTGCCGCCGGACGTGATCGCCAACGCGCGCGCCGCGGCGGAGAAGGACGGCAACACCGATCCCGACACCCACAAGCTCACCCTGCACTTCCCCGTCTACATGCCGGTGATGCAGTACGCCGAGGACCGCGCGCTGCGCGAACGGCTGTATCGCGCCTACGTGACGCGCGCCAGCGAGCTGGGCGACAAGCCAGACCACGACAACGGCCCGCTGATGCAGGAATTGCTGATGCTGCGCCAGGAAGAAGCGCGGCTGCTGGGCTTCGCCAGCTTCGCCGAAGCCTCGCTGGTGCCCAAGATGGCCACATCGCCCGCCCAGGTGCTGGCGTTCCTGCGCGACCTCGCGGGCCGTGCACGGCCCTATGCGCAGCGCGACCTCGACGAGCTGCGCGACTTCGCCACGGCGGGCCTGCGCATGGACGACCTGCAGGCCTGGGACCTCCCCTTCGTATCCGAGAAGCTGAAGGAGGCGCGCTACGCGTTCTCCGACCAGGAAGTGCGGCAATACCTGACCCTGCCGCGCGTGCTGGACGGTCTGTTCCGCATCGTCGACCGGCTGTTCGGCGTGCAACTGGTGCCGGCGGAGGCCTCGGTGTGGCACGACTCGGTGCAATTCTGCGAACTGCGCCGCGACGGGCGCCTGATCGGGCAGGTGTACCTCGACCTCTACGCGCGCAACGGCAAGCGGCCGGGCGCCTGGATGGACGAGGTCCGCAGCCGCTGGGCGCGGCCGGACCTCGCGGGGACGGGCACCGAGCAGATCCCCGTCGCCCACCTGGTGTGCAACTTCCCGCAAGGCGCGGAAGGCAAGCCCGCGCTGCTGACGCACGACGACGTGACAACGCTGTTCCACGAATGCGGTCACGGCCTGCACCACCTGCTGACACGGGTGGCGGAACTGGGCGTGTCGGGTATCTCCGGCGTCGAGTGGGACGCGGTCGAACTGCCCAGCCAGTTCATGGAGAACTTCTGCTGGGAGTGGGAAGTCATCCAGCAGCTCTCGGCGCATGTGGACACCGGCGAACCGCTGCCGCGCGCGCTGTTCGACAAGATGCTGGCGGCGAAGAATTTCCAGGCGGGCCTGCAGACGCTGCGCCAGATCGAGTTCTCGCTTTTCGACATGCGGCTGCACGCGGAGCCGGGCTCCGAGACGCGCGTGCAGGAGTTGCTGGACGAGGTGCGCGCCGAAGTCGCCGTGCTGCCGCCGCCGGCGTTCAACCGTTTCCAGCACAGCTTCTCGCACATCTTCGCCGGCGGGTATGCGGCGGGCTACTACAGCTACAAGTGGGCGGAGGTGCTGTCGGCCGACTGCTGGAGCGCGTTCGAGGAAGAAGGCGTGTTCAACCCGGCGACGGGCCGGCGCTACCTCGAGGAGATCCTGTCGATGGGCAGCGTGCGCGACGCGATGGACAACTTCAAGGCCTTCCGCGGCCGCGAGCCGCAGATCGACGCGCTGTTGAGACATCAGGGCATGGCCTGAGGTCCACGGCCCCAGCCCGTGGCCCTATAGCGGCTTCTTCCACGGCACTGTCTGGATGAGCCGCTTCGCCTCCTCGGCTGGGAGCGCCTTGGCGAACAGCCAGCCCTGAGCAACTTGCACGCCGAGTTCCTCCAGCAAGCCGGCCTGCGCCTCCTCCTCCACGCCCTCGGCCAAGGTCTGCTTGCCGAGGGCGTCGGCCAGGCCGACGATGGTGCGCACGATCTCCCGCGATTCTCGACCGACGCCCAGCCGCATCACGAAACTGCGATCGATCTTCAGCGTGTCGAACGGGAAGCGGTGCAGGTAGGCCAGCGACGAGTACGCCGTCCCGAAGTCGTCGATCGACAGCTTGAAGCCCATGCGCGCCAGTTCCTGCAGCACCTCCGCGCCGCGCTGCGGATTGGCCATCGCCATGCTCTCCTTGACCTCGAGCCTGAGCTGCGACGGCGGCACGTCGCCCAGCGCCTTCAGCGTCTCGCGCGCGTCCTTGAGCAGCGCCTCGTCGCGCGCCAGCTGCACGCCTGATACGTTGACGGCGATCTCGCCCTTGAAGCCGATCTCTCGCCAGCGGCGCAGCTGCAGCGCCGCCTCGATCAGCGTCCAGCGTCCGATCTCGACGATCTGTCCGCTCTCCTCCGCCGCCGGAATGAAGTCGCCGGGCATCACCGTGCCGCGCGTCGGATGCTGCCAGCGGATCAGCGCCTCGAAGCCGAGCAGCGCCCGGTCCGACAGCTTCACCAAGGGCTGGTAGTGGAGCTGGAACTCCCCCGCCTCCAGTCCGCGCGCGATGTCTTCCTTCACCCGGCGCCGCGATTGCTCGACCAGTTGCTGCGCCGGATCGAAAAGGCGGGCATGACCGGTGCCGGCGGCCCTGGCGCGGGCCAGCGCGCTTTCCGCGGCGGCCATCAGGTCGTCCGGGCTGAAGTTGCCCTGCCCCGTGTACGCCCAGCCGGCGCAGGCGGTGAGTCGATGCGCGCCGGTGCCCTGGCCGGCATCGACGGTGTCGAACAGGAACGGTTCCTCGATGCGCGCCAGCGCCCATTCCGGCACCCGGTCGACGAGCGCGCCGGCCTCGATGCGCGCCTCGAAGAGCACGCCGAACTGGTCCGCGCCCAGCCGCGCGACGACGCGTCCGGCGCGCGCCGTGCGGCCCGTGCCGCCAGCCAGGCGCCGCGCGCTCTCCACCAGCACGGCGTCACCGGCCAGCAGGCCGTGGCGCTCCTTGAACGCGCGGAAATCGTCCAGGCCCACGAGCGCCACGGCGACCGGTACGCCGGGCGTCGGGTTGGCCAGTCGCTGCGCGACGAGCTCGACGAACAGCGCGCGATTCGGCAACCCCGTGAGCCGGTCGTGCATCGCCTCGTGCGCGACCTGTGCCTGCAGCCGCTCGTGCTCGCTGATGTCGGTCAGCGAGCCGGCCATGCGGACCGGCTTGCCGTTCTGCCGCACCGCCACGCCGCGCGCCAGCAGCGCGCGCGCCTGCCCGCACTGCTCGAAACGCAGCACATGGTGGAACTGGAAACTGCGGCCTTGAAGATGCGCGTCGAGGTCGGCGCGCAGGAGGCCCGCCGCCGCCTCGCCCAACGGGCGCGTGAAGCGCTCGATGCCGCGCGTGGTGTCCACCGGCGCGCCTCGCTTTCCGAGTCGCCAGAAGCCGCGCCTGACGCCGGCCGGCTGCTCGTCCGGCGCGCGCGCGTCGCCCATCAGCGCCAGCCAGCGCGCCGAGACCTCGAGCTGGTCCGACGGGATGTCCCAATCCCATAGCCCATCGTTGGCGCCCTGCGCGGCGAGCGCATGACGAGCCTCGCTCGCGGTCAGGCGCCGGAGCGCCTCGCGCCGACGCGACTGGCCCGCGAGCGCGCGCAGCGTCAGCGCGGCGAGGCTCGCCGCCGTCACGGCCAGCAATGGGTAGGCGAGCGAGAGGACGAGACGTTCCTCTTCGAACGCCCACTGCGCGCCGTAGAGACCGCCGCCGACCAGCAGCGCCACGATCGGCAGGCCGCGCCACAGCGATCCGCGCGCAAGCAGCAGCGCGCAGAGCAGCGGCAGCACCAGCAGAGCGCCGGACTCGGCGAGCGCGGCCCAAGGCGGCCGCGTCAGCGTGCGGCCGGTCAGGAGGTTGTCGACGACGGTCGCGAGCCGCTCCACGCTGGGGAGACCGGCGTCGAAGGGACTGGCGAAATGATCGCCGGCGCCGAGCGCCGACACGCCGATGATCACGATGCGGTTGCGCAGCGCGTCCTCGGTCACCTTGCCGTCGACGAGGTCGGCCATCGACACCGACGGGAAAGTCCCCGCCGGACCGTAGTAATTGACACCCTGGCGCGACAGCAGATCCAGCGGCACCTGCAACGTGCCCCAGCGGATGTCGCGGCTCCAGCGCAGCGTGGCCTCGGACCAGGGCTGGCGCATCGCGTCGCCGGCGATGCGCACGGCCAGCGACGGATAGACCTTGCCGTCCAGCGGCAGTGCGGGCAGATCGTGGCGCAGGCTGCCGTCCACCCCGCGCGCCGCCTGAACATGGCCGAGCGACGTCGCCGCCGACAGCAGCGGCTCCGGCGGCGCGTCGGCCCGTTCCGGGATCAGCGCGCTGCGCGGCGTCCCCTCGGCACGCATGAAGGCCTGCTTCAGCAGGCCGGTCGGCGCGCTGGCGGCAGGCGCCGAGGCCGTCTGCTCGGGTGGCAACGCGAACGGCAGCAGCACCGGCGCGCCGCCGCGCATCGCGTCGGCCAGCACCCTATCGCTGTCCGGCTTCGGGTCGAGCAGCAACATGTCGACGGCGATCAGCCGCGGCTTCGCGGCCTGCAGCCGCATGATCGCTTCGGCGAGCAGCGGCCGCCCCGGCGTCATGCCGCCGAAGCGCGCGGCACTGACGTCGTCGAAGCGCACCAGCGTGATCGGATACGTCGTCCCCGGCGCGATCCGACCGCGCCACTGGGCCTGCGCGTCCTGCACCACGCCGTCCAGTCGCGCCAGCGGTCCGGCCTGGATACGCGACAGCCACAGCATGGCCACGACCCCCGTCACCAGGAGTGCGACGACCAGTTGGGCCCAGGCCCAGCGAGAGGGCCAGCGAGAAGGCCAGCGCCACGCACCACGTTGCCGCTCCCTCATCAGGCCCCCGACGACCGTCTCCGCAGCCCCTCTCAACACTGGTTTCATCGTTGTGGTCATGGTGTGTCCATCCGGCGCGAGTATCGGCCCCAACGCGACATCGGTATGCCGAGACGCCGCAGGCGCCGTCCCCCGCCGCCGACGGCGCATCCGCACGCAGGGTCGCGGCCTTGTCCGACAGACCCGCCCGCTCACCGCCCGTAAGGTGAATCAACGGCTCCGGCCAGCGATGGAGTTCGCCATGCGTTCCTTCCCGCACTTTCCCGCGCCGCATCCCGGGCGCCTGTTCCGACATTCGAAGCATCCGACGCCACACCATGGCGCGCTTTTTTGGATCGCGCACGCCGCCGTGCTGCTCGGGCTACTGCTGATCGCCACCGAGGTGTCGGCGCAACAGGGCGCGGGGCTGCGCGCGCAGTACGACCAACTCACGCCGCAGCTGACCAGGAGCCCATTCCAGAAGCCGATCGTGCTGAACTCCGTCGACGACACCGAGCGGCCCACGGGGGAAATGCACGCGGTCGTCCAGCATCCGTTCGGCGCGCTGTCGGGCGCGCTGCGCAACGCCGAGGCCTGGTGCGATCTGCTGACGCTGCCGGCCAACGTCAAGCGCTGCGCCGTGGAGGACGACCCGGCACCGGGCGCCACGTTGCACATGGCCGTCGGCCGCAAGTTCGACCAGCCGATCGAGGATGCCTACGCGCTCGACTTCCGCTTCCAGGTGCTGGCGGCACAGCCGCAATACCTGCTGGTGGAGATGAGCGCGAACAAGGGGCCGATGGGCACCAGCAACTACCGTCTGACGCTGGAGGCGGTACCGATCGACGCCACACGCTCGTTCGTGCGCCTGCGCTACGCCTACGTGAACAACTTCGCCGCGCGCGTCGCGACCGGCGCCTACCTGTCCACCTCGGGACGCGACAAGGTCGGCTTCACGGTGGTGGGACGCGACAACGACGGCCGCCCGCGCTACGTCGGCGGCATCCAGGGCATCGCGGAGCGCAACACGATGCGCTACTTCCTGGCCATCGAGTCCTACCTCGACACGCTGCCGGCGCCGTCCGAACAGCGGCTCGACCGGCGCCTGCGCGACTGGTTCGCGGCCACCGAACGGTACGCGCGACAGTTGCACGAGCAGTCGCTGGAGGAATACGTCGCGATGAAACACAAGGAGGCGCGGCGGCAGGTCGCGGTCGCACCCGGCGGCGAATGATGGTGGGCGGTCGCCCGAAGCGGTACCGCTGAACCTCATGACGCCACTGAGTGCGCTTTCCCCACCGGACGTCGGACATGCATCACGTGACACCGGGGCTGCCACAGGGCAGCCCTTTCCCTTTACTGGATCACTGCGGCCTGTTCGACAGCCAGCTCGATCGGGATCGCGGAGAGGTGCGCATCCGGGCTCTCCAACGGTGCGGAGCAGCCGGCAAGCCGCCTCGCTGCTCTCATGTCCACGTGCGTCCGTTGGAAGGCCCGGGCCGGGTCACCGCGGACCAGCAGGACGCCGATCTCGCCATCGTCGAGCGTTTGCTCCTGCTTCACCTGGAAAAGGCGCGCTGGCGGTCGACATGTCAACCCGCGCCCGGCCTCTCCGCCCAGTCGATCATCGAGAAGATCGCGAACAACTCGAAAAACGGTGCCCGCATGTCAACGCTCGCACCCGAATGGACACTTGATCATCGCGTGCTGCGCACGCATCGACAGCCGTTCTCCCGACTGACGCCACGACCGGACAGCTCGCATGAATGGACGACGGTTCGGACACGGTCCGACCACGCTGCATTGTGGAAGTGGACCATGGCTCAGTTCAACCTTCCTCCGAAAGCGGCGATGCCGCTGCCTCCACGCATCAGGCCATCCCACCCGAAGGACTCGAAGCACGGCATCTGGGTCGCATTCCAGATTCGCGGCGGTGAAGAGACATGTCACTTGATCGCGCGCCGACTGGCCCACGCCCCCACGGCGATTTTGGTGCAAGGCGAGCACGACGGTCGGCAGCGTCACTTCCACCTCGATCGCTCGACCCTCGACTGGCGGACCGGACTACCCCAGGAACTCCCTGAACGTCTGTCATCGGACCCGGTCCGCTTCGTGGCGGTCGGCCATCGCACTTTCGCGCCAGGCGGCAACCAACTGATTCTCAACACTTGGCCGGCCTCCGCGCTGGTCGATCATCTGCTTCGATTCGTGGATCAGACGACCACCATGGCCGGCAGACCGCAAGGCTCCTGGAGGCCTGCCCATGTGAGCCTGGCCTCTTGCACCCTCGAATCGCCGGTCAGCCCGTACAGCTACGCCGAGGACGTGCTGCGTCGCCTCTCCGATGCCTGGGGCGCTCGCGCGCCGACCGTTTCCGCGCGGTCGAGAGTCTGCGGCATGCGGGCGGAGGCGCTTGAGGACCGCGCATCCGGGCCATCCCGCCTTCGCGCCTTCATCATCTTCGACCAGCACGAGCCGCAGTCGTATTGGGGGCCGCCTCCCCCTCCCCTGTGGATCCAGGACTCGCATCCCGATGGGGGCCCGGGCAAGAGCGGCGACTGGGCCAAGAACGTGCCGCGTGCGACATGGCTCTTCCGCCGGGGTCCGAGCGGCGACATCGAACGTGCCGACAAGTATCCGCACGGCGGCAAGGCCTGGATCACCGACGAGCGGATCGCGGACCCGCCGCCCGCCGAAGCGCTCATCGCCTGGCTGGGCGCCCGGCCTGCGCATCGACCGGCGCCGGGGCACCGGCCTCAATGGGAATCCGACCGCACGCATGTGATGCTGGGAGAGGTCTAGATCTCGCTGAACGTGCTGCAGCGCATGGGAGCGCGGGTGGGCGACCGGTGCCCGCCCGATACCGCCACGCTGGCGGTGCCCGGAACCTATGCCCGTCTGCGGTTCGACCCCGTGCGGCTGCTCGCATTCGTGCGGGGATGGCCCGCGCCGGACGATCTGATCCCCGCCCTGCGGCTGCTGAAGCAGGCGCTGCGGGACGACGTGCCGCCGCTGACGCCTTCGATGCCGACCGACTCGTTGCGGGCCCTGGCCTCACGCGCGTCGGCGCAACCGCTGCTGCGCGCCGTGGCACGTTCGATCGGCGAGGACCTGACGCTCGCGGAGCCGCTGTGGCGGCATCTCCAGTAGCACCCCGCGGCGTACGCGCGAGGCGATCAGGCGCCCGCCCGGCTGGCGATCCTCGACGCCGCCCGCTGGGCCAGCAGCAGGAGACCCGCCATCAGCCACAGCGGAGCAGCGGCGAAGCTGGCCGTCGCCAGCGCGCCGAATCCCAGCGGCATTGCGACGGTCGCGCCGTTGGACGCCAGCATGCGCAGCCCGAGCGCCTGGCCGTGGCGGTCCGGCGGCGTGACCTGGTGCATGGTCGCGAGCACCATCGGCTGCACCGCGCCGAGCGCCACCCCCAGCACTGCGGACCCGACCATCAGCCCCAAGGTGCCGGGCAACCACGCGTAGACGAGCAGCGTGACGGTCGCGACCGCCATGGCGACGCGCAGCGCCTTCACGTCGTCGATGCGGTGGGCCCAGCGCACGATCGCCAGCCGGACCAGCGTCGCCGCCGCGGCGAAGCTGCCCAGCACCAGGCCGATGCCGGACGCGGACAGCCCCTTCGCGTGACCGACCACCGGCACGACGAAGCTGTGGGCGTCCCAGCAGGAGGACATGGCGACGTTGACGATCAGCAGGTTGCGCAGGCCTGGATCCTTCAGCAGGTCCCAGGCGGGACGCGGCTTGACGCCGCTGGCGGCGGGGGACGGCGCATGGCGCGGCACACGCTTCGCGATCGTCCAGGCCGCCAGCGGCAGCAGGGTGGACAGCACGAGGGCCGCGGTAAACCCGGCGGTGTCGATGACGATGCCGGTGATGACCGGCGCGAAGGCGTTGGACAAGGCCGGGCCGAGCGCCACCCAGCTGAACACACGCTTGAGCTGCGAAGCGTCGTGCGCCATCAGTCCGGCCTCGCGCTGGATGGCGACGGCCGCGAGCGCGACGGCACCGCCGCACAGCAGGCAGCCCAGCGCCAGCAGCCACACCCATCCGAGCACCTGCGCGCACAGCGCCAGCACGGCGCCGGCGAAGGCCATCGCCACGCCGATGCCGACCGGACGGTGGAAACCATGGCGATCGGCCAGCCGGCCGGCCCACAGCGACAGCCCCAGCGGCGCGACGGCGAACAGACTCAGCAGCACGCCGACGAAGCCGCCGCCGTAGCCCTGATGCAGCACCCACAGCGTGGCCGCGACCCGCGTCGTCGCCATGCAGGCATGCACCGCCACCAGCGAGGCGATGACGGCCGCGAAACCGGCATTCAAGCCGGTGTAGCCCCTCGCCGCGGTCGCGTCGTCGTTCATCGGGCGGCGCCTTCGTCCCCGATGTCGGCCTCGCCTTCGGCATCGATGCCGGGATCGGTGGCGGGATCGGTGGGGGCGCCCAGCTTCAACACCCGTGCGGCCTGCGCCTCGGGCAAGGCCTCGACGGACTTCAGCTCACGGGTCATGACGCGCGTGCGCCGCTCGGCGAGCTCGATGTTGTTGCTGGCCTCGTCGAGTTTCTTCTTCGTCTTGGCCAGGACGTCGCCGAACTTGCCGAACTCCGTCTTCACCGCGCGCAGCACGTCCCACACTTCCGCGGAACGCTTCTCCAGGGCCAGCGTGCGGAAGCCCATCTGCAGGCTGGACAGCGTCGCCAGCAAGGTCGTCGGGCCGACCAGCATCACCTTGTGCTCGATCTGCAGCGCCTGGCTCAGGCCGGGTCGGCGCAGCGCCTCGGCGTAGAGGCCCTCGGTGGGCACGAACAGCAGCGCGAAGTCGGTCGTGTGCGGAGGACCCAGGTACTTCTCGCGGATGCTCCTCGCTTCCAGCCGCAGCCGCGTCTCGATCGCGCGACCGGCGAGCTCCGCCGCGGGCGCGTCGGCGCGCTCCTGGGCGTCGAGCAGGCGCTCATAGTCCTCGCGTGGGAACTTGGCATCGATCGGCAACCAGATGGGTTGACCGTCGTCGCGCTGGCCCGGCAGCCGGAGCGCGAATTCGACGCGGGCGCCGGAGCCCGGCACCGTCTCGACATTCGAGGCGAACTGCTCCGGCGTGAAGACCTGTTCCAGCAGGGCCGCCAATTGGACCTCGCCGAAGATCCCGCGCGTCTTCACGTTGGTCAGCACCCGGTTGAGCGAACCGACGTCGCGCGCCAGCGTCTGCATCTCGCCCAGGCCGCGGTAGACCTGCTCCAGCCGCTCGGCGACCTGCTTGAAGCTCTCGCCCAGGCGCTGCTCCAGCGTGGCGTGCAGCTTCTCGTCCACGGTCACCCGCATCTGCTCGAGCTTCTTCTCGTTGTCCTGCTGGATCGCCTGGAGCCGGGCCTCGACGGTACGCCGCGTCTCGGCCAGACCGGCCTCGTTGCGCTGCGCGAGCGCCTGCAGCTGCTCGGTCAGCACGGTGGTCATGCGGGACGCGGCCGCGGCCTGCGCCTCCCTCGCGCGCTCAGCCTGCTGGCCGAGCGCCTGCTGGAACTGCGTCAGCGTCACCAGCGTCTCCTGGCGCAGCCCGGCGTTGCCGCGGCTGAGCTCGTCGCGCAGCGCGCGTTCCAGGCGCTCGATGCGTTCGCCCGACTGCTGCATCAGCGGCGCCAGCGCCGCCGCTGCCGCTTCGCCGCCGTCCGAAGACCGTCGCCGGGCGAGCAGCACCACGACGAGGAGGATCAGGATCAGCCCGGAAAGGGTCAGCTGCAGCAGGTCGGGAAAGGACATGCCTCCGATTCTCTCAGCGCTTGAGCACCTCGGGATTCAGGGCCGTCGGCGGAACGCCGCCGGTCAGCGCGGCGATGAGGTTGTCCACGGCCAGGTCGCTCATCGCGCGGCGCGTCGCGATCGTGGCGCTGGCGATGTGGGGCGTGAGCACGACGTTCGTGCAGGCCAGCAGCGCCGGATGCACCGTGGGCTCGCCTTCGAACACGTCCAGGCCCGCGGCGGCGATGGTGCCGGCCTGCAGCTCGGCCGCCAGCGCCGCGTCGTCGACGACGCCGCCGCGCGCGATGTTGGTCAGCGTCGCGGTCTTCTTCATCAGGCGCAACTCGCGCTGGCCGATCAGGTGGTGCGAGGACGCGCTGTACGGCACGACGATGACGAGGTGGTCGGCGCGCTGCAGCAGCTCGTCCTTCTCCACCCATTGCGCGCCCAGCGGGCCCTCCTGGTCGGCCGGCAGCCGCGAACGGTTGTGATAGATGACCGGCATGCCGAAGCCCAGGTGGCCGCGCCGCGCGATCGCCGCGCCGATACGGCCCATGCCGAGCACGCCCAGCGTCGCGCCGTGCAGGTCGGCGCCGGCGAACATCGTCACCGACCATTGCTTCCACTCGCCGCGGCGCAGGAAGTGTTCGCTCTCGGTGATGCGGCGCGCGGTGGCCATCATCAGCGCGAAGCCGAAGTCGGCGGTGGTCTCGGTCAGCACGTCCGGCGCGTTGGTCACCAGCACGCCGCGCGCGGTGCAGGCCGGCACGTCGATGTTGTTGTAGCCGACGGCCATCGTGCAGACGGCCTTGAGGTCGGGGCAGGCGTCGAGCAGCTTCGCATCGATCTTGTCGCCGCCGGCGATGTACACGCCGGCCTTGCCCTGCAGGCGCCGGATCAGCTCGTCCTGCGACCAGCCGGTGTCGCTGTCGTTGGTCTCGACTTCGAAGCGCTGACGCAGCCGGTCGACGATGTCGTCGAAGGTCTTGCGGGCCACCAGGACGCTGGGCTTGCTCATGGACGATGCTCCTTCTTGCAGGGAATCTTCGACTGTATGCAGGCGCGGGCCGACCGGCGCCGCGCGCCATCGACGGCACGGCCGAGGATCGCCCAGGGCGTCCCCGCTTCAGGCGTGCGTCTATTCGTGGAAACGGGTGAAGGCCGCCACCGGGTCGCGTTCGGTGACCAGGGTGTTCTCGACCGCCGCCGGATCCGCGTAGCCCAGCGACATGCCGCAGACCAGCTGCTGCTGCGGCGACAGGCCGAGCTCCTCCGCGATCACGCGGTGGAATTGCGTGAACGCCGCCTGCGGGCAGGTGTGCAGGCCGCGGCCGCGGGCGGCGACCATCAGGTTCTGCAGGAACATGCCGTAGTCCAGCCAACTGCCCTGCTGCATCACGCGGTCGATGGTGAACATCAGGCCCACCGGCGCGTCGAAGAAGCGGTAGTTGCGGCCGTGCTGCTCATGCATGCGCAGCTTGTCGCCCTTGGTGATGCCCAGCAGGCCGTACAGGTCCCAGCCGACCTTGCGGCGGCGGTCGATGTAGGGGGAGATCCACTCGCGCGGGTAGTAGGCGTATTCCTCGCCGTGCGTGGCCAGTTCCTCGGGATCGTCATAGGCCGACTGGATGCGCGCCACCAGCCGGTCCTTGGCCGCGCCGGTCAGCACGTGGACCTGCCAGGGCTGCGTGTTGGTGCCCGACGGCGCGCGGGCGGCGACGTCCAGCAACTCCTCGATCAGCGCACGCGGCACCGGCGTCGGCAGGAAGGCGCGCATCGAATGCCGCGTGACGATCGCGGCGTCGACCGCGGCCGACTGCTCGGGCGTGGGCGGGGCGAAGGGATCCGGGAACGACGAGGGGAACGATGAGGGGACGTTCATGGCATCTCCAGCGCGACCAGCGCTTTCACGTAAGGCTCGGGCAGTTGCGCCACCGGACGGCGCGTTTCGCGATCGACGTACACATGGACGAAGTGTCCGCGCGCCGCGCACAGCGGCTCGCCTTCGGCGAACAGGCCGATCTCGTAGCGGACGCTGGAACGGCCGCGCTTCGCGACGCGCAGGCCGGCTTCGACCTGCTGCGGGAACGCGAGCGAGGCGAAGAAGTTGCAGTGCGTCTCGATGACCAGGCCGATGACCTCGCCGTGGTGGAGGTCCAGCGCGCCCTGCTCGATGAGGTAGCGGTTCACCGCCGTATCGAAGAGGCTGTAGTAGACGACGTTGTTCAGATGGCCGTAGAGGTCGTTGTCCATCCAGCGCGTCGGCACCGGAATGAAACGGGCGAAGGCCTCGCGCGGCTCGGGGGCCGGGCGAGCCTCGGCGGCGGCGGCGGTGGTATCGGCAGTCATGGTGCCGATTCTTCCATCGCGGCGCGGGGTCAGGTGTCGCACGGGCTACTGGAGCGGATCGAAGACCGTGTTGCCGCCCTGCCAGTCAGCCGGGACGACATCGAGCAGCTTCAGCAGCACGCGCTCCCGACCGACCTTGACGCCGTAATGCCGCTGCAGCACCGATTCGGCGATCAGATCTCCCGGACGGAAGACGCGCTCCTCGCCCGTACCGACCTGCACGACCCGCAGGTGCCCCTCGACCACCCAGCCGAAGCGCGGGAAGGGATGGTGATGCTCGGGGAGCGGCTTCGCGTCCGCGATCTCGAACGTCTGGGCGATCGCCTGGTAGCGGTCCGGCCATCGCAGCACCTGTCCTGTCCAGGTCCGGGCGATGGTTTTCGCCTCGGCGATCATCCTCGCCTTCTCCGCGTCGGAGATCGGCGGCAAGGCAGCGGCGGCAGTCGCCTCGTGGGTCGCACAGTCGTGGTGGGCCACGGGCGGGCTGACATCGATCGGGAACATGGGCGGACTCGAAGTGGAAAGGGCCTCAGTGGTCCCGCCAGCGTTCCCACGCGCGCGCCGCGGCGTCCAGCGTCCGCATCTGCACGTCGACGGTGACGCTCAGGTCCTCGCCGTAACCGCCGGCCATGCTGAGCGCCATCGGAACGCGTCGTTCGAACAGCGCATCCAGCACGATCCGGTCGCGGCGCAGCAGGCCGTCGGCGCTCAACTTCAGACGACCGAGCCGGTCGCCCTCGTGCGGATCAGCGCCGGCAAGGTAGAAGGCCAGCTGCGGCGGCCGGTCCGCCATCCGCCGCCAGACCTCGGCGAGCGCCGCCTCCAGCGCCGGCAGGTAGACCGCGTCGCCGCAGGCGTCCGGCAGGCCGACGTCCAGGTCGCTGGCCTCCTTGCGGAAGGGAAAGTTCTTCTCGCCGTGGATCGAAAACGTGAACACGCTGTCGTCGTCCTGGAAGATGCTCGCCGTGCCGTTGCCCTGATGGACGTCCAGATCGACCACCAGCACGCGCAGCCCGGCACGATCAGGATGCCGGCGGTGCCATTCGGCCTGCATCAGCCGGGCGGCCACCGCGACATCGTTGAAGACGCAGAACCCGCTGCCCTTGTCCGCATACGCATGGTGCGTGCCGCCCGCCAGACTGGCGGCGACGCCCTCCTCCAGTGCGGCGCGGGCCGCGGCGATGGTCGCGCCGACCGAGCACAGCGAGCGCCGCGGCAGCCCGGGCGCCCAGGGGAAACCGATCTCGCGCTGCGCTGCCGCGCTCAAGGTGCCGTGCAGGACGGCGTCGATGTAGTCCGGCGTATGGACCAGCGCCAGCGCCTCCGGCCCGGCGGCGTCCGCCACCTGGGGCCGCATCACGCCCGGGGTCCGCTGCACCCGCTCGCGCAGCATCTGGTACTTGGACTGCGGGAAGCGATGGCCGGGCGGCAGCGCCAGCGTCAAATGGTCGTAATGGAAGGCGAGCATGGTCCGACCCTAGCAGAGCACTCCAAACCCCACAGCGACGGGCTTTCGGGGGCATGGCGGCCGACTGCGCCGGGACTTTGCTGCAATGCACAAAAAGTGCTTGCAATCATCGTGGGCAGTCCTATACTGATTCCATGCTGCACCGCAACAAATGTGCGGCGACGGTGCTCAGCCCGCCGCGTTGTCCCCGGCTGACCTCATTCCTCAAGGAGATTTCGCATGCTGACTGCTGACCAAGTGATCGACCAACAGAAGAACCTGCAAGCCTCGTGGTTCGGCCTGACCGCCAAGGCCTTCGAAGGCTATGAGAAGCTGGTCGAACTGAACCTGCAAGTCGCCAAGACCGCGCTCGGCGAAGCCGCCGAAACCGCCCAGCAGGCCGTCACGATCAAGGATCCGCAGGAGCTGTGGGCCCTGCAGACCGCGCTGCTGCAACCGTCGGCTGAAAAGGCCGTCGCCTACAGCCGCCACCTTTACGACATCGCCACGTCGACCTCGTCGGAATTCGTGAAGCTGGCCGAGTCCCAGGTTGCCGACGCGCAAGTCAAGTTCGGCACCGTCGTCGACAACGCGACCCGGAACGCTCCGGCTGGCACGGAAAATGCTGTTGCTTTGGTGAAGTCGGCGGTGGCCGCGGCCAACAACGCTTACGAAAGCCTGCACAAGGCCGCCAAGCAAGCCACCGACATCGCGGAATCCAATTTCAACGCCGTGACCAGCACGGCGGTGAAGGCGACCCAGACCGCCGCCCGGGGCGCCAAGCGCGCCACGGCCTGAGCGAACGAGTTGCCGTATCGGTTGTCTCCTCGGTACCCAAGGAAGTCAAGCTTCCCAAGTGCCCTTCAAAGCCCAGCGCAAGCTGGGCTTTTTTTTCGCCTGTAGCGCCCCATCGGGAGTCACCGGCACCGGCTAGGTGCTCCGGCAATCGCCCGGGTGCCCGGTGACGGGCGCCGGGTCCCCGCGAATCCCGGCACCCACGGGGCGCCGCGGCGCGGTGGTCTCAGTCCGCCGCCGTGGAAGGAGCGTCGGACGCCGCGCTCTCGGCGGCCGCCGGGCGCGCCCCGGACGAGAATTGCGCGTACTGGTCCGCCACATCGCGCAGCACGCCCTGGACGGTGAACTCGCGCAAGGCCTCGCGGTCGTACAGCGGATACCGGGGCAGTCCGATGGTCATCATCATGAAGCCCATGGTGCGCACCGACATCTGGTCGCACATCGACCGGATCGCCATTTCCCCCGGCTCGAAACCCGCCGGCGCACAAGCGGCGACGCGCTCCCGCATCAAGCCGAGCAGCCGGTTGTAGACAGGCTGCTGCGCCTGGCCGATCTCGTCCAGCGTGCCGGTCTGCGTCAAGGACATGTAGATCATTCGGAACTGCTCCGGGTGCCGTTCCCAGAAGTCGAGCAAACAGCGCGTGTGCGCCTCCAGCACCTTGCGCGGACCGCGCTGATCCTTGGACGCGTCGAGCAGCTCGTCGGTCAGCGACTCGAACACCTCGATCCACAGACCGTCCAGCAGGGCCTTCTTGCTCTCGAAGTAGCTGTAGATCGCCATCGTGGAGATGCCCAGTTCCTGCGCCAGCCGGCGCATGCTGAGCGCTTCCACGCCTTCATCGCGGTAGATCTTGCGCGCGCGCTCCAGCATCTCGCGCTTGAGCGCGGCCATCTCGGCGGGTCCTCGGCGCAACCGCGGCCGCTCGCGCTCGGAGTCCTGATCAGTGTTTCGCACGGCGATTCCTGCATCAAAAGGTTATTGTTCGTGTACGTTATCTCACACCCAGGGCCACGTTTCATCCTCAAGAACCCTGGCTCCAGCATCATCAAAAATTTCGTACACGTACGAAACTCACAGCGCAGTTCTTCAGCCGGGAGGCGGCTGGACGGTGCACCCGCGAGTACCGGCTGCTGTTCCCCGAGGGCAATGCGCGCGCCAGCCATGCCGAGAAGGTCGCGCTGGGTCGCCCCCTCCACCCCGGTTCTGCTCCGGTCAGGGCGCCGGGCATACTTCCGCTCCATGGCCACCCGCACCCCGATCTTCTTCGCCAGCCCTGAGGCGTTCCGAGCGTGGCTCGACGAGCACGCCGCCACGGCCACCGAGGTCCTGGTCGGCTTCCACAAGCGCGCCACCGGCGAGCCCAGCATGGCCTGGCCGGAATCGGTCGACGAGGCCCTGTGCCACGGCTGGATCGACGGCGTGCGCACCCGCATCGACGACAAGCGCTACAAGATCCGCTTCACGCCGCGCAAGACGGTGTCCATCTGGAGCGCCGTCAACATCGGCCGGGCCGAGGCGCTGATCCAGGAAGGCCGCATGAAGCCGTCCGGTCTCGCGGCCTTCGAACGCCGGCAGGAAGAACGCTCGCGCGTCTACGCATTCGAGCAACCGAAGGAACTCGTCGAGCTGTCGCCGTCGCATGAAGTCATCTTCATGCGCAACGCCCAGGCGTGGGCGTTCTTCCAGGCGCAGCCGGACGGTTACCGCCGCACCAGCATCTGGCACATCCTCAGCGCGAAGAAGCTCGAGACGCAGCTCGCCCGCCTGGACAGGCTGATCGAGGCGAGCGCGCGCGGCGAACGGCTCTGAGGTCCGGCGCTCCGGGCAGGCGCCCGGTTGTCATGTCCACACCCGACCGTCGGACCACTGGCGAGCTTTGGATTTCGACCGGAGTTCCGATGCGTTTCTTTCCGCGGCTCGCGGCCGGCGCCGTCCTGGCCGCCGCTGGCGTGTTCACCTCCCCCTCCGCCGCCTCCACCGTCACCGATGAGCCGGATCCGGGGAGGGCTGCCGCCCCGACATGGCGGGCGTACAACGGCTGGCATTTCCGGATGGAGGACGGCCAACTGGCCTGCCACAGCGAGGATGGCCGCCACTGCAGCATCGCCGTTCCACCGCGAGAGGCCGCGAGCGCGCCGTCGTCCACCTTGCGCTGCGATCGCTTGCCGCGCCTGGGGCGCGGGCCGACCGATCCGGGCTATCAGGGCAATGGACATCGCCGGCCGTTCCATTGGTGCAACGGCGCCTATGCCAGCCGCTTCGCCGAATGGACCGACCATGCCGAGGCCGGTCATCCCTTGATGCTGTCCAGGACGCCGCGCGGCGACATCATGTGCCGTTCGCTGGACGGCGTCACTTGCCTGTCGAGCCGCTCGACGCACCTGCCCCTGACGCCGTGGATGCTCGAACAGCCGGTCGTCTGCGGCCGCGCCCTGGAACGTTCGGCCAACGTGGACGGTTACGCCGCCGACAAGCCCGATCATTGGTGTCAATCGATGGAGGTGCTCCGTCACGTCGGCACGCCCGACATGGAGGTCCAGCCGGATCGCGGCACCCGTTCATTCCGGGTGGCGCTTCCCCCATGGGACGCCGGCGAGCGGCTCGCCTGGGTCGTGGCCTTGAAGGCCCCGCCGGCCGCGGCGTCCCGGCCCTCCGCCACCGACGTGCGGCTCGCCATCGAGAACGACAAGGGCGGTCAGACCGGCCTGTCCTATTCGCTGCGGGCGGCCATGATCACCGTCGAGAACGACGATGCCCACCATGCCTTCGGCAGTCACGTGGTCGCGGACGGCGAGACTTTCGCGCTGGCGATCTCGACGGAATCCGGCCATCCGTACCAACCGGCCTACCTGCTGACCACAGGCACGGCGCAGGCGCCGCCCCGCGCGATCGATGCGTTGCGGCCGGCGGGCCGTGTTCCGTTGCGTGCCAGGCATCTGGGGCGACGGGCCGCGGCCTTGGTGTCAGGGCCGAGCGGCCCGCGGCCGTGGATGCGGATCACGGTCTACGACGGCCAGCTGGAAGCCGGAGACCGCATCGAGGTGCTGGGCGTCACGGCGTTGCGCCGCAGGCCGCCGCCGCCGCCCAGGTGATATCGGATTTCGACCCTCACCGGGTCTTCGCCGCGATCTTCCTCCTGATGTCCGGCAGCATCGCCGTCGCCACTTCGCGACCCAACGCGATGGCGCGTCGGCGCGTGGTGAAGTCCGACCCGCTGAAGCCGTCCAGCTTGGGTCGCAGCACGACGTCCGCGCCCTGCAACTCGTACTGGTTGATCGACTTGCCCATGATCGAGAAGGTCTGCAGCAGCATGCGCATCGCGTCGCCCGGGATCTTGGGGTCGGGCGGTTCGCCGATATCGACGGCGATGACGAACTCGGCGCCCATCTGCCGGGCGAATCGCACCGGCACCGGCGCGACCAGGCCGCCGTCCACGTACTCGCGGTTCCCGATCTTCACCGGCTGGAACACCGCCGGCACCGCGCTCGACGCGCGCACCGCCGTGCCCACGTCGCCTTGCCGGAACAGGATGGGCGAACCGTCACCCAGGTCCGTCGCGACGATGCCCAGGGGCAGCGGAAGTTGCTCCAGGCCCCGGCCGCCCGTCATCTGGCGGACGTAACGCGCCAGCGCCTCGCCCCGGATCAGGCCGCGCATCGGGAAGGTCCAGTCGGTGATGGCGCCTTCGTCCATCGCCTCGGCAACCGTCTGCAGTTCCTTGCCGGTCCGGCCCGCCGCATACAGCGCGCCCACCAGACTGCCAGCCGAGGTGCCGCAGACCAGGTCGACCTTGAGACCGTTCTCCTCCAGCACCTGGATCACGCCGATGTGCGCGAAACCGCGGGCCGCGCCGCCGCCCAGCGCCAGCCCCACCCGCGGCGGCTTGGGGATGGGCTTGGGCGTGACCGGCGTCGGCAGTTCGGGGTCGGGTGTTGTCACGACCGGCGGCGGGGCCGGGGTCGGCGTGAAGGTCGAGCAGGCGCTCAACGCACTCAGGCCCAGCGCGCCGGCGGCGGTCAGCCAGCGCCGGCGGGAGGGCAGCGCCAGTGCGGCGGTGGCGGTTGGGGTCGGGTCTCGATCGTCTCGGGGCATGGCGCGCGATTCTAGGGAAGCTCTGTAGCAGTCCTGTTGCAGCGCGCACGCACAATCGCGGCCCGGAAATCGGCGTCGACAATCGCGGCCGGGACAACGCGGCCCAGGCGGCGAGGTCTCAGCGCCGGGGCCGGACTTCGGGACGCGGATCAGGAGAGCACATGAGTGGAAAAAGCGCGCTGCGGCGCTGGACCGTGCGGGGCCTGGTCGGGCTGCCGTTCCTGCTGGTGGCCTTGGCGATCGCGGCCGGGGCCTGCGTGCGCGCCAGCCTGCCGCAGCTGGACGGCGACGTCGCCATCCCCGGCCTGAGCGCGCCCGTGAGTCTGGGACGCGATGCGCTGGGCACGCTGGTGGTCGAGGGTCGCACGCGATTGGACGTGGCCCGCGGGCTCGGCTTCGCGCACGCGCAGGAACGCTTCTTCGAGATGGACCTGACGCGCCGCTCGGCCGCCGGCGAACTGTCCGCGCTGTTCGGCGCCAAGGCGCTGGACCGCGACCGCTCCCGACGCGTCCACCGGCTGCGCGCGCGGCTGACCGAGCGCTTCGAGGGCCTGTCGGGCGAGGACCGGCTGCTGCTGCTCGCCTACGCCGAAGGCGTCAACGCCGGCCTGCACGGACTGCCGATGCGCCCCTGGCAGTACCTGCTGCTGCGCACCAAGCCGCAGGACTGGACGCCGGTGGACTCGCTGCTGGTGATCTCGGAGATGTACTTCATGCTGCAGTCGGGCAGCTTCGAGACCGGCTTCGACCGCGCGACGCTGCGCGAGCACGCCGGCGACGTCGTCTTCGACTGGCTCAACCCGCGCGGCGGCCGCTGGGACGCGGCGCTCGACGGCAGCCAGATGCCGGCGCCGACGATGCCGACGCCGGAGCAGCTCGACGTGAGCCGATCCCGCGCTCCCGCGGCACCGGCGAGCGATGCGGCGAGCCGCCCTGCGACCCTGCCCGCCAGCGTCCATGCCGACGGCGATCTGCCGGTCCTGGGCAGCAACAACTGGGCGGTGGCGGGTTCGCGCTCGGCGCACGGCGGTGCGATCCTGGCGGACGACATGCACCTGGGCCTCGGCGTCCCGAGCATCTGGTATCGCGCGCAGTTCCAGATCGGCGCCGGTCGCTCGGGCCTGCGCGCGGCGGGCGTGACCTTGCCCGGGCTGCCGGCGCTGGTCGTCGGCTCCAACGGGTCGGTCGCCTGGGGTTTCACCAATGCCTATGGGCAATGGTTCGACTGGATCGAGGTCCCCGCCGATGCGAAGCTGACGACACGCACTGAAACGCTGGAGGTGCACGGCGGGCCCGCGGTCACTCTCGAAGTGAACGAGATCGGCGACGCACCGATCGTGTCCGTCGAGGACGGACGCCGATTCGCCCTGCACTGGATCGCGCATCAGGGGGCCGCCTACAACCTCGAACTCGATCGCATGCTGCAGGTGCGCCACGTCAGCGAGGCCCTGGCGCTGGCGCAGCGCGCCGGCATGCCGCATCAGAACCTGCTCGCCGCCGACCGCGACGGCCAGATCGGCTGGACGGTCGCGGGTCGCCTGTGGGCGCAGCCCGGCCTGCCGGAGCGCTATGGCCGCTTCGTCGCGCCGACGGCGATGCGGCGCGACTGGCTGGACCCCGATCGCGCGCCGCAGGTGCTGTCGCCGACACAGGGACAGCTGTGGACCGCCAACAACCGCCAGCTCGACGGCGCGCCGGGGGAACTGCTGGGCGACGGCGGCTTCGACCTGGGCGCGCGTGCGCAGCAGATCCGCGACCGGCTCTCGGCCACCGAAAAACACGACGAAGCGTCGATCGGCGCCATCCACCTGGACGACGACGCGCGCTTCATGAAGACCTGGGCGGCGCGCCTGCTGGCGGCCGCGCGCGCCGATGCCGGCGCAAACCCGACGCACAAGGCCTTCGTCCAGTTGCTCGAGAACTGGAACGGCCGGGCCGACGCGGACTCGGCCGCCTACCGCCTCGTGCGCCAGGCGCGACTGCGCGTGCTGGACACCTTGTGGGAAGCCTGGACCGTGCCGTCGCTCGGCGAGCGGCAGCTGGACCCGAAGCGGCGCCTGCGCTGGCGCAACCAGTTCGAGTACAGCGCCGCGCGCGCGCTCGACGAACGCCCGCCGCACCTGCTGCCGGCGGCCTTCCCGAACTGGGACGCGCTGCTGCTGGCGCAACTGGACGACGCGGCGCGAGAGATCGCGCCGGATGGCAACCTCGGCGGCGCCACCTGGGGCGCGCAGAACGCGAGCCGCATCCAACACCCGCTGGCCAAGGCGATCCCGGCGCTCTCACGCTGGCTGGACATGCCCTCGGCGCCGCAGAGCGGCGACAGCAACCTGCCCCACGTCGCCGGCCCCGCGTTCGGACAGTCCGAGCGGATGGTGGTCTCGCCGGGCCGCGAGGAGCAAGGCTGGCTGTCGATGCCGGGCGGGCAGAGCGGCCACCCGATATCGCCGTTCTACGGCGCGGGACATCAGGACTGGGTCGACGGCAGACCGACGCCGCTCCTGGCGGGTCCGGTGATCCACCGCCTCACCGCGCATCGCGATTGACGCGCCCATCCCCTCTCTTACCCTCCCCCGCTTGCGGGAGAGGGAGAGGGAGGGGTGAGGGCCAGCGGCCGTCGAAGGACCTTGCCGCCTATCGCGGACTGGGCACCTTGAACACCTGCCGCAGATAGGCCAGGAAGGTCTGGTCTTCGCACATGGTCTTGCCGGGGCTGTCGGAGAGCTTGGCCACCGGCTGGCCGTTGACGTGGGTGAGCTTGATGACGATGTTGAGCGTCGGCAGGCCCACGTCGTTGCTGAGCTTGGTGCCGATGCCGAACCCGAGCTGGACGCGGTCCGCGAAGTGGCGGTAGAGCGCCAGCGCCTTCGCCATGTCGAGCGCGTCGGAGAACACCAGCCGCTTGGTATTGGCGTCGATGCGCAGCTGGTCATAGTGGGCGAGCGCCTTCTCGCCCCACGCCACCGGATCGCCGGAATCGTGACGCAGCCCGTCGAACAGCTTGGCGAAGTAGAGGTCGAAATCGGCGAGGAACGCGTCCATGCCGATCACGTCGGTCAGCGCGATGCCGAGATCGCCGCGGTACTCCTGCACCCAGTCCTCCAGCGCGGCCTTCTGGTGGTCGCGCAGCCGCACACCGGTGGCCTGGTAGGCCTGGAGGTACTCGTGCGCCATCGTGCCGATCGGCACCAGGCCGAGCTCCTTGGCCAGCAGCACGTTGGAGGTGCCGCGGAAGGTCTCCGGCAGTTCGTCGCGCAGCGTGCGCAGCACCTCTTCATGCCAGGCGCCGGAGAAACGCCGTCGCAGGCCGAAGTCGAAGAACTGGAAGGGATGGCGGCGCGGCGCTTCGTCCCGGGTGAAGGCCCGGATCAGATCGATCTTCTGCGCGAGCCGGCGGCGGCCCTCCCCGATCGCTGCCGCCTGATCGAAGCGTCGGAAGTACAGCTCGTTGACCATGGCCAGCACGAAGATCTCGAAGGCCATCACGTGCACCTGCGGGCCGCGCACGACGATCTCCAGCTTCTCGCCCTCGGCCCGCACCGAGATGAACGCACGCTGGAAACAGAAGATGCGCAGCAGATCGATGAAGTCGGGCTTCATGAAGCGCAGGCCGCTGAGATAGTCGAGCTCGTCGGTGCGGAAGGTCAGCGCGCAGAGGTGGTCGACCTCGCGTTCCAGGTCCGCGACCAGTTCCGCCAGCGGGTACTGCGGCGTGTTGCGGCACGCGAAGCGGTACTCGGCCTGCGCCTGCGGGTAGCGATGCAGCATCGCCTGCCACATGGTGAACTTGTAGAGATCGGTCTCCAGCAGGCTGCGGATCACCGGAGGCGGGGCGTCGGGACGGCTCATGGGCGGGGACTGTACCCGTGGGGGACGTGGCTCGGCGATGATCGCGACTTCGCCACACGCCGAGCCCGCCCTTCGTGCACGAGCCCATCGCCCACCGCCGTCGCCCCTGCCGCCTCCGCCTCGTGCGCGCGATCGGTGCCGCAGCGCTGCTGCTCGCCGCCACGGTGCGCGCCCAGATCCCGGTCGCGATCGACAAGCCGCCCGACGCCGCCACCGCGATGAAGATGGTCTACGGGGGCAACACCTGGCGCCATGAGCGGGCGGCGGCCTTCTTCGGAGGTCGCTCCCCGACGCTTCGCGCGGAGATCCGCGAGGTCTTCCGGGGGCGCTACGTCGAATCGAACGTCGACAAGCTGATGCTGGTCTACCAGTTGACGCCCGGTCCGCGTGACCAGTTCCGCTGCGCGGCCTGCGTCCCGGCGCTGGGCGCCGCCGTACTGGCCGCCGACGAGTCCGGCCGCTGGAAGCTGCGCGCCAAGGCTCAGCTGCTGATGCCGGGCGCGCCGGGGTCGGGCGACGAGGACCTGCAGCTGCTGCAGATCGACGAGGAGCGCTGGATCCTGCGCAGCCGCCGCTACGACGTCGACCGCGGCCGCGAGAGCCGCACCGAGCGGCTGGTGCTGGAGCGCGAGGGCGAACTGCAGCTGGGCGCCGAACTCGGCTTCGACGAGAAGCCCGGCCCGCTCGCCTGCGGAGCGACCGCGGCGCCGCAGACTTCCGGTGTCAGCGTGCTGAGCCCCGGGCGCGGCCCCCGTGTCGAGATCGTGCTGCGCTTCAACGAAGGCGCCTGCAGCGCGCTGCGCGCGGTGGTGCAGCGGACGCGCATGGAGCTGCGCGATGGACGCTTCCAGCTCGAACCGGATGCGCCGGAGCCGGATGACGACGACGCGCCGGTTGCGTCCGCTCCGAGACGCTGACCCTTGAAGGTCTGGTTGCCCCCCGCCCAGTCGTCCGGGCGAGGGCGGCATGCGCGGCCCCGCAGTCGGACGCACACAGGGGAATCCTATGCCCTTGAAAGACGCTCCCTTGTCGCACCCGCTTCCTTGTCGACCCGTCTTCCTTCTGATCGTCGCCTGTGCCTTGCCGCCTGCCTCCGCAGTCCCGCTGCCTTCCGAATGGAAGGAGTGGCGCGGGATCCACTACCGTGTCGAGGCCGACGGCAACTTCAGTTGCTACAGCGAAAATGGCCGAAATTGCCGCCGGGGTCTGCCGGCCCTCGATTCAACCAGGGCCCGGCCTCTGGTATGTGGTGCCGCCCATCGCGCAGTCTGGCCCTCCACCGGATACGAAAGACCCGGCCACTGGTGCAATGTCGCCTACGCCAATCTCTTCGCCGTGTGGCACGACTACGCCTTGCTGGGACACCGTGGCCAGTTGTCCAAGAACGCTCGCGGCGACACGATGTGCCACTCTTTCGACGGGGTGTCCTGTCACCTGCGGGGCCCCTCGAACGCGGATTTGCCTGCGGGCGTCGAGCCCTCTCCCGCACCGTCGACGGCAGAGATCCGTCCCCTGGTCTGCGGGGCGGCGCTCAAGCAGCGCCAAGGCATCTCCGGTTATGACGATCCGGCACATTGGTGCAATCTGCCGGAGATCGTTGCGAGGTGGGTGAACCCGCCACCGACGGACGGTGCCCATGGGCCAGTGGGCAACGGGGAAGACACTGGCGTCGGCTGGACCTACAAGGACACCAAGCTCCCGCTGCCCGCACTGACGGTGGATGAGAAGCCGATGTGGATCGCCAAGATCCGGACCTGGGCTTACCACGACTATGCCTCGATCGACATCTCCCGCGATGACGACATCTTGATGAGCGTCACGCTGAGGGGGATGGGTCATCGCTCGGAACCCGCTGGGGCCAACCCGGACACCGTGTTGCATCTAGGAGGCGCCACCGACGCGCTTACCCCCGGAGAGTACAAGTTGAAGCGCTTCGATGAATACGGACTCAGCCGACACGTCTTCAGTTTTGAGGTGCAGGACAAAGGACGCGCGCTCTTCAAGCGAAAATTCCAGATGCTCATCCCTATCGCTTCCAACTCGAGTGGCCCATGGCTTCCCGAGCACGAAGAGTTCACGGTGAACTTGCCGGCGGATTGGGGGCGTTCCGCGGCGGGCAGCAAGGAACCCGCCTTCCGCTTGTACGTCGACAACGGGTCACATCCGACCGATCGATCATCTCTTACCGAAATCGAGGAACTGGTCGTCGCCAGGAGGCGCGTCAGACCGGCGGACTGACCACTCGACAGCGGCTCGACTCAAGCCAGCTTGTAGGTCTGCAGATGGATGCTGGTTTCCGTCGCTCCGATGCCCTTGATCAGACGTACGCGCTCCAGGATCTCTGCCAACTCGTTCAGGCTGTCCGCACGCAACTCGGCCAGCAGGTCCCAGCGGCCGTTGGTGTCGAACAGCCCCGCCACGCCAGGCTCGCCAAGCAGGATGCCGACGACCTCGCGCGTGCGGTTGCCCTCCACCGCGATGCTCATCCAAGCGGTGATGTGGGGCTGGGCCACGTCGGCCCGCAGCTTCACCGTGTAGCCGACGATCTGGCCGCTGTCCTCCAGCCGCGTCAGCCGGTTGGTCACCGTGCCGCGCGAGACCTTCAGCTTGTGCGCCAGCGTCGCGATGCTCGCGCGGGCATCCTGGCGCAGCAGCGCGATCAGTTGATGGTCGAGTGTGTCCATGTTGGTGCAGCGCCAGCGGTAGTGCGCGCGGATCGCCCAGGGTTAACCCGGATTTCACAGCAAAACGCCAGAGTTCGCTGACGAAATGAGCAAGGCGCTTCGATTATTGATCAGTTCTCTGGCTTCCTGCTGACACGCGGATCCGAAGAATGGAGGCATCCCCACTGCCAAGAGCCCGCCGATGACGACCCGCCTCCTCCTCACGCCCGATGTCGCCCGCGTCGTCCGACACGACGGCATCGCCCCGAGCTTCCAGATGCTCGCCCGCTACATCGCCGAGGACTACGTCCGGTGGAGCGACTTCGACAAGAGCGCCCGCGTCGCGAACCATTCGGATGACGGCGTGATCGAACTGATGCCGATCTCCGACGCCTCGCTCTACAGCTTTAAATACGTCAACGGCCACCCCAAAAACCACCGCGTGGGCCTGCCCACCGTGATGGCTTTCGGCGTGCTCGCCGACGTCGCCACCGGCACGCCGAGGCTGCTGTCGGAACTGACCCTCAGCACAGCGCTGCGCACCGCGGCCACCTCCGCGCTGGCCGCGCAACACCTGGCACGTCCGGGCTCACGCACGATGGCCTTGATCGGCAACGGTGCACAGAGCGAGTTCCAGGCGCTGGCCTTCCATCATCTGCTGGGCATCTCGGAGATCCGCCTCTTCGACGTCGACCTGGCCGCGACGGACAAGCTGGTGCGGCACCTGTCGGATGTCGAGGGCCTGACCCTGGTCCGCTGCCGTGACGCCGCCGAAGCCGCGTGCGGCGCCGACATCGTTACCACCGTCACGGCCGACAAGCGCAACGCCACCATCGTCACGCCCGACATGATCGAGCCCGGCATGCACGTCAACGGCGTCGGCGGCGACTGCCCCGGCAAGACCGAGCTGCACCGCGAGGTGCTGGCGCGGGCGAACGTCTTCGTCGAGTACGAGCCGCAGTCGCGCATCGAGGGCGACGTGCAGCAGATGCCCGCAGACTTCCCGGTCACCGAGTTCTGGCGCGTGCTGCGCGGCGAGGCCGCCGGGCGTCGCAGCGACGACGAGGTCACCGTGTTCGACTCGGTCGGCTTCGCGCTGGAGGATTTCGCGACGCTACGCTGGCTGGGCGATCGGGCCGAGGCGCTGGGCCTTGGCCGCGAGCTGGCGCTGGTGCCGGCGATGGACGATCCGAAGGACTTGTTCGGCGAACTGGAGTCGACGTCCGGTGAGGCTGCGGATGCGGCTGCCGAAGCCGACGGCATGACGGCGGCCCAAGCCGCGACCCGCATTCCGGCTGGCCTGCGGGCGGCCCTCTTAAACTGCGTCCCTCACCGGAAGGACGCATGGACTACGCCCCCCTCCTCAAGGAAATCGGCCGCGGCGCTCGAGGCGCCCGCGACCTGACGCGCGAGCAGGCGCGTGCGCTCTTCGCCGCCCTGCTCGCCGGCACCGTGCCCGACCTGGAGCGCGGCGCCCTCCTGATCGCGATGCGCATCAAGGGGGAAAGCCTTGACGAACTGCTCGGGTTCGTCGAAGCGATGCAGGCCGGCGCCGCCCGCGTGGACGCACCGGCCGGTGCGCGGACCGTCGTGCTGCCGACCTTCAACGGCGCGCGCAAGCAGGCCAACCTGATGCCGCTGGTGGCGATGCTGCTGGCCCGGGAAGGCATCCCGGTGCTGATCCACGGTCGACACGACTTCGACAGCCGCATCAGCCCGTTCGAACTCTTCGACGCGCTGGAACTTCCCGTCGCCCGGAACGTGGAAGAAGCCGGTCAGCGACTGGCCGCGCACCGTCTCGCCATCCTGCCGACCGAACTCATCCACCCAGGACTGGACGCCATGATGGCGCTGCGCCCGCGCATGGGCCTGCGCAACAGCAGCCACAGCATCGCGAAGCTGCTGGACCCGCTGCCGGGCCGCAGCGTGCGCGTGGTCGCGGTGACCCATCCGGAATACGTGGACAGCATGGGAGAGGCGCTGCCTCAGCTCAGCGCCGACGACGGGCGTGCGCTCCTCATGCGCGCCAGCGAAGGCGAGGCTTACCTGCACCTCCGGCGCAAGGCCCATCTGCAAGGCTTCGCGAACGGGCAAGGCCTGGATCTCAACCCGGCAAGCAACGAGGATCTGGACTGGGCGCTGTCGCCCGCCTGCGAGCCGGCGGCCAACGCCGACCTCATTCGCGCGATCCTGGCCGGCTCCGAGCCGCTGCCCCCTCGGATCGCCGACCAGATCGCGGCCCTGCGCCAGCTGGCCACGGAATGATCCGGTTGTCCTGTCTTTGCAGGAATCTTCATATGCTTATCTCGCCATAAGCAATCTACGATTTTGTAGTTCTCATATATATAAAGCGTTCATAGAGTGCAGACTCCCGGCCAGCCCTGGGCCAGCCGCGGTGTCTCTGACGCGCGGCGGGCCCCTGAGAAACCCGGCCGGGTCCAGCCGACGCCATGTACGCCTATACCGATTTCGACCGCCAGTTCGTCCACGCCCGCGCGGCCCAGTTCCGCGACCAGCTCGAACGCCATCTGGCCGGCCAGCTTCCCGACGACGACTTCCGCGCGCTGCGCCTGCAGAACGGCTGGTACATCCAGCGTCATGCGCCGATGCTGCGGGTCGCGGTCCCTTACGGCGTGCTGGACAGCCGCCAGCTGCGCCAGCTGGCGCGCATCGCCCGCGAGCACGACCGCGGCTACGGCCACTTCACCACGCGCCAGAACCTGCAGTTCAACTGGATCCCGCTGCCGCAGTCCGCGGACGTGATGGACCTGCTGGCCGATGTCGACATGCACGGCATCCAGACCAGCGGGAACTGCATCCGCAACATCACCAGCGACGTCACCGCCGGCGTGGCCGCGGACGAGCTGATCGACCCGCGCCCCTACGCCGAAGTGCTGCGCCAGTGGTCGACGCTGCATCCCGAATTCGCCTTCCTGCCGCGCAAGTTCAAGATCGCGATCTCGGGCGCGAAGGAAGACCGCGCCGCCATCGCCTGGCACGACATCGGCCTGCAGCTGCGCAGGAACGACGCCGGCGAGATCGGCTTCCAGGTCTTCGTCGGCGGCGGCATGGGCCGCACGCCGATCATCGGCCAGGAGATCAGCCCCTTCGTGCCGTGGCAGCACATCCTGCTGTACCTCGAGGCGATCGTGCGCACGTACAACCGCTTCGGCCGCCGCGACAACATGTACAAGGCGCGCATCAAGATCCTGGTCAAGGCCGAAGGCCAGGCCTACTTCGACGCGGTCAACGCCGAGTACCAGGCCATCCTCGGCGACGACGCCGGCAGCCACGAGCAGATCATTCCCGAGGCCGAGCTGGCGCGCGTCGCCGCCAGCTTCGTCGAACCGCAAGGCGTGACCCCGGTGCCGGGCGTCGACCTCTTCGAAGGCGCCTCGCCGGCCTACCGCCGCTGGCTGGAACGCAACGTCCACGCGCACCGCGTCAGCGGCTACCGCTCGGTGACGCTGTCGCTCAAGCGCGTCGGCCTGCCGCCGGGCGACATCACCGACGCGCAGATGGACGCCGCCGCCGCGCTGTCCGATGCCTACAGCCACGGCGAACTGCGCGTCTCGCACGACCAGAACCTGCTGCTGCCCTGGGTGCGCGAGAGCGACCTGCCCGCGCTCTTCGAAGCCGCGAGGGAACACGGCTTCGCCACGCCCAACATCGGCCTGCTGACCGACATGATCGTGTGCCCGGGCGGCGACTTCTGCGCGCTGGCCAACGCCCGCTCCATCCCGGTCGCCAGCGAGATCACCGACCGCTTCCAGGACCTGGACGAGCTCTGGGACATCGGCGACATCGACCTGCACATCAGCGGCTGCATCAACAGCTGCGGGCACCACCACAGCGGCCACATCGGCGTGCTCGGCGTCGACAAGGACGGCAGCGAGTGGTACCAGATCACGCTGGGCGGCTCGGACGGCTCGACGCTGTCGGGCGCCGCGGTGCCGGGCAAGGTGATCGGCCCGTCCTTCGCCGCCGATGAAGCCGCCGACGCGGTCGAGGCCGTGATCGCGACCTACCGCCGCGAACGCGAGGCCGGCGAACGCTTCCTCCAGACGGTCCGCCGCATCGGCCTGGACGCCTTCAAGCAGGCGACCAACGACATCCGCCGATCGACCGCCAAGCAATGACCGCAATCCCGGACACGGAACGCCCCGCACCATGAAGTTCGTCTCCAAGGCCCAAGATCCCTGGCACACCTGCGCCGGCGAGGACGGCCCGCAACCGCATCCCGCCGCCGCCGACCACAAGCTGCTGACGCTGGAACAGTGGCACGCCGTGCGCGACACCTGGCCGGAAGGCCTGGCCACCGGCGTGATCCTGCCCAACGATGTCGATGTGCTCGATCTGAAGGCCGACCTGCCGCGCCTGGCGCTGATCGCCCTGCAGTTCCCGAAATGGGTCGACGGCCGCGCCTACAGCCAGGCGCACGTGCTGCGCTCGCGGCTGCGCTTCGCCGGCGAGGTCCGCGCGACCGGCGACGTCCTTGTCGACATGCTCCCGTTGCTGCAGCGCTGCGGCGTCGACGCCGTGCAGATGCGCGGCGACCAGAACCAGGAAGCGGCCGAGCGCGCGCTGGGCTTCTTCCCCGGCCACTACCAGGCGGACGTCAACGAAACGCGCCCGCTGTTCGCCCGCGCCGGCACCGCCGGCCAGAAATCCGGGGCCTGAGCATGAGCGGCGAGGTGTCTTCGCTGGACTTCGCGCCCCTCAGCGAGGTGTCGGCCCTGCCGGGCGCGACGAACGTCGGCTCGGCGATCGGCCTGTACGCCCGCCAGACCGCCGGTTTCGACGAGCGCGTTGCGCGCACGGTCGAGGTCCTGAAGCAGGCCGCGGCGGACTTCGGTCCTGGCGCGCTGCAGTCGACCTCGCTGGGCGTCGAGGACATGGTCATCACCGACCTGATCGCGCGCCACGGCCTGCCGATCGCGCTGGCGACGCTGGACACCGGCAAGCTGCACGCGGAAACGCTGGCGCTGATCCCGCGCATCCACGACCGCTACGGCATCGAGGTGGAAGTCTTCGCGCCCGTGCGGGAGCAGGTCGTCCACTTCGTGCGAGCCAACGGCGAGGAGCCGATGTACCGCAGCGTCGAGTTGCGCAAGGCCTGCTGCGGCGTGCGCAAGCTGGAGCCGCTGTCGCGCATGCTGGCCGGCCGCACGGCCTGGATCACCGGCCTGCGCCGCGAGCAGAGCGCCAACCGCGCCGAAGTCCCCTTCCGTGAGGACGACGGCCACGGCCGCACCAAGATCAACCCGCTGGCCGAGTGGAGCTGGGCCGACGTTTGGCACTACGTGCAGCAGCACGTCGTTCCGTACAACCCGCTGCATGACGAGTTCATGCCCAGCATCGGCTGTGCGCCCTGCACCCGCGCGATCGCCGTCGGCGAGGACTTCCGCGCCGGCCGCTGGTGGTGGGAAGACAGCTCGAAGGAATGCGGACTGCACGCCACGCATGCCGAGCCCGACAGCCCATCCGCCACCGAATCTGAACCCGAAGCGTCCCCCCCGACGTCGACCTCCGGAGCCCAGGCATGAACGCCCCCGTGAACCTCGAACAACTGCTGCCGCTGGCGGACCACCGTCACCTGGACCACCTCGAAGAAGAGGCCATCTTCATCCTGCGCGAGGTCGCCGCCGCCTTCGAGCGCCCCGCCCTGCTGTTCTCGGGCGGCAAGGATTCGTGCGTGGTGCTGCGCCTGGCGGAGAAGGCCTTCAAGCGCCGCATCGCCGGCAACGAGTTCGCGGGCAAGCTGCCCTTCCCGCTGGTCCACGTCGACACCGGCCACAACTTCCCCGAGGTGATCGAGTTCCGCGACCGTCGCGTCGAGGAAATGGGCGAGCGCCTGGTCGTCGGCCACCTGGAAGACTCGATCAAGAAGGGCACGATCCGCCTGTCGCATCCGCTGGAATCGCGCAACGGCCACCAGACGGTGACGCTGCTGGAGACCATCGAGGAACACCGCTTCGACGTGCTGATCGGCGGCGCCCGTCGCGACGAGGAAAAGGCGCGCGCCAAGGAGCGCATCTTCAGCCACCGCGACAGCTTCGGCCAATGGCAGCCGAAGGAGCAGCGGCCCGAGCTGTGGAACCTCTTCAACACCCGCATCCGGCCGGGCGAGCACTTCCGCGCGTTCCCGATCAGCAACTGGACCGAGCTGGACGTGTGGCTCTACATCGCCCGCGAGAACATCCCGCTGCCATCGCTGTACTTCGCGCACGACCGCCAGGTGATCCGCCGCAAGGGCCTGCTGGTGCCACTGACCGACGTGACCCCGCCGGAAGCCGGCGAAACCGTCGAGACGGCGCAGGTGCGCTTCCGCACCGTCGGCGACATGACCTGCACCTGCCCGGTGGAGAGCCCCGCCGCCAACGCCGCCGACATCGTGGCCGAGACCTTGACGGTCACCGTCTCCGAGCGGGGCGCCACGCGCATGGACGACCGCACCTCCGATGCGTCTATGGAACGTCGCAAGAAGGAGGGCTACTTCTGATGTCCGCCATCCTCAATGCCGAGAGCACCGATCGTCCCGTGAGCCCTGTGAGCCCCGCGAGCACCGTGAACAAGATCCATCAATCCGACGTCGACACGACGCACCGCGCGCTGCGCTTCCTGACCGCCGGCAGCGTCGACGACGGCAAGAGCACGCTGATCGGGCGCCTGCTCTTCGACAGCAGAGCGATCCTCGCGGACCAGCTCGACACGCTGAGCAAGCGCGCCGCCGGCCAGCCGATCGACCTGAGCCTGCTGACCGACGGCCTTGAAGCCGAACGGGAACAAGGCATCACGATCGACGTCGCCTACCGCTACTTCGCGACCAAGCAGCGCAAGTTCATCATTGCCGACGCGCCGGGCCATGAGCAGTACACCCGCAACATGGTCACCGCCGCCGCCGGCAGCGATGCCGCCGTCGTGCTGGTCGACGTGACCAAGCTGGACCTGTCGGTCGACGAGGTCCCGCTGCTGGCGCAGACGCGCCGCCACAGCCTGCTCGCGCACCTGCTGCGCGTGCCGAGCATCGTCTTCGCGATCAACAAGATCGACGCCGCCGCGAACCCGGGCGACGCCTTCCGCAAGGTCTCGGCCGCGCTGGAGAAGTTCGCTTCGGCGGCCGGCATCCGCGTGACCGCGGTCGTGCCCGTCTCCGCGCTGCGCGGCGACAACGTGACGCAGCCGCTCGCGGCCGACTGGTACGACGGTCCGTCGCTGCTGCAGGTGCTGGAGTCGCTGCCGACCGTGCAGGAAACCGTGGAAGCGCCCTTGGCGCTGCCCGTGCAGTACGTGGCCAAGGACGGCGACGGCACCGGCAACAACCCGCGCGTGCTGTGGGGCCGGATCGCGCAAGGCCAGGTGCAGGTCGGCGACGAAGTGCAGATCCTGCCGGGCGGCCAGACCGCCATCGTCGGCGAGCTGCGCCGGGCCGGCGAGCCGGTGGCGACCTCGGTCGCCGGCGAATCCGCCGGGCTGCTGCTGGACCGCCAGGTCGACGTCTCACGCGGCGACTGGATCGTCGCGCCCGGCGCGGCCACGCCCCGCCGCACCTTCGAAGCCACCCTCGCATGGATCGACACCGAACCGGCCGTGCTGGGCCGAAAGTACTGGGTGCGCCACGGCAACCGCTGGGTCCAGGCCCGCATCGCGGCGATCGATCATCGCCTGGACATCCAGACGCTGGCCGAGACCGAGGCGCACGAGCTATCGGTCAACGAGATCGGCCACGTCACCATCGAGCTGCAGGCCGAGCTGCCGCTGCAGCCCTACGCGGACAACCGCGTCGGCGGCGCGCTGATCGTCGTGGATCCCACCAGCAACCGCACCAGCGGCGCGCTGCTGGTCCGCTGAGACCGCCCGCCACGGCCTGACCGCCCCGCCGCCCGCCCTCCGTCCACCCCGAACGAAAGCCAGGAGCCATCGATATGGGACGCGTCCTCTTCGTCAGCGCCGGCCCCGGCGCCGCCGACCTGATCACGCTGCGCGGCGCGCGGGCGCTCGCGCTGGCGGACGTCGTGCTGTTCGACGCGTTGACCGACCCGGCGCTGCGCGAGCTCGCACCGCAGGCGAAATGGCTGGATGTCGGCAAGCGCGGCTTCTGCCATTCCACGAAGCAGACGGCGATCAACGCCGCGCTGGTCCGGGAGGCGAAGGCGCACGACATGGTCGTCCGTCTGAAGGGCGGGGACGCCAACGTCTTCGGCCGCCTCGAGGAGGAGCTCCTCGCGCTGGCCGAGGCCGACATCGCCTACGAGATCGTGCCCGGCGTGACCGCGGCCATCGCGGCGGCCGCGCAGACCGGGCGTCCGCTCACGCGGCGCGGCACGGGTCGCAGCGTCGCGCTGACGACCGCGATGACGAAGGACGGCGAACTCCACGCCGGCAAGGCCGCCGACACCGAGGTCTTCTACATGGCGGGCCAGCAGCTGGCCGCCCTCGCCCGCCGGCTGCTCGCCGCGGGCTGGGACGCCGCCACGCCGGTGAGCGTCGTGTCGCGGGCCGGCTGCGCCGACGCGTTGTCCAGCGAGCACGACGTGGCGTCGCTGGGCGCGGCGTCCATGCTGCACAAGGGTCGGCCGACGGTGGTGATCGTCGGCGCGGGTGCGGCCCCGCTGGCGGGGGTGCCGGAAGCTGCTCTGGGGGCCGGTGCGGAAGCCGGGCCGAAAAGCGGTTTGGGCGATTACGCGACACCGTCCTCACGCCAAGACCTTGAGCCGGAGCGGCTGGAATCCCTGCCGCAAAGCCCGAACGTTTAAAATCTCGTGTTTACCGTCAGCGCGAACTAGCCCACGCCAGGGGATCGCTGATTTTCGAGGGCCCGTGTTGTGCCGGCCCCGTCACTAGAAGAGCCGCTATGACCCACGTCGTCACCGAAGCCTGCATTCGCTGCAAATACACCGATTGCGTCGATGTCTGCCCCGTCGACTGCTTCCGCGAAGGTCCGAACTTCCTGACCATCGACCCGGATGAGTGCATCGACTGCGCGGTCTGCATCCCGGAGTGCCCGGTGAACGCGATCATGCCGGAGGAGGACGTGCCCGGCGATCAGCAGATCATGATCAAGCTGAATGCCGACCTGGCGAAGAAATGGCCCAGCATCACCAAGCGCAAGGCCGCGCTCCCGGACGCCGAGGAGTGGAAGGACAAGACGGGCAAGATCGATCAGCTGGTCCGCTGACCGATCCCCTCATCCCGCGGCGCCGGGTCCTGCCGGCGACCGCTCCCTACAAGAATGGAAACGCAAGTGACTGAATCGACCTCCGCCCCGCACGCGGGCGTGATCGAAACCGACGCCGTCATCGTCGGCGCGGGCCCGGTGGGCCTGTTCCAGGTGTTCGAACTGGGCCTGCTCGAGATCAAGGCGCACATCATCGACTCGCTGGCCTATCCCGGCGGCCAGTGCATCGAGCTGTACCCGGACAAGCCGATCTACGACATCCCGGCGCTGCCGGTGGTGACGGGCAAGGAGCTGACCGACAACCTGATGAAGCAGATCGAGCCGTTCGGCGCGACCTTCCATCTGGGGCAGGAGGTCACGACGGTCGAGAAGCAGGAGGACGGTCGTTTCTTCGTCGCCACGAGCAAGGGCACGCAGTTCCTGACCAAGACCATCTTCATCGCGGGCGGCGTGGGTTCGTTCCAGCCGCGCACGCTGAAGGTCGAGGGCATCGACAAGTACGAGGGCTCGCAGGTCCATTACCGGGTGCGCAACCCGTCGCAGTTCGCCGGCAAGAATCTGGTGATCATCGGCGGCGGCGACTCGGCGCTGGACTGGGCGCTGAACTTCTGCGGCGGCAACGCCGACGGCAACCCGCACAAGGCGGAGAGCGTGATCCTGGTGCACCGTCGGGACGGTTTCCGTGCCGCGCCGGCGTCGGTGGCCAAGATGAAGGAGCTGTGCGACGCCTACGAGATGCAGTTCATCGTCGGCCAGGTCGCCGACCTGGACGAGGGCGAGGACGCGCTGAAGGGCCTGAAGATCACCGGCGGCGACGGTGTCACGCGCGTGGTGCCTGCGGACCAGGTGCTGGTGTTCTTCGGCCTGTCGCCGAAGCTCGGCCCGATCGCCGAGTGGGGCCTGTCGCTGGAGAAGAAGCAGATCCAGGTCGACACCGAGAAGTTCCAGACCAACGTGCCGGGCATCTTCGCGGTGGGTGACATCAACACCTACCCGGGCAAGAAGAAGCTGATCCTGTCGGGCTTCCACGAAGCCGCGCTGGCGGCCTTCGGCGCGATGCCGATCATCAACCCGGAAAAGCGCGTCCACCTGCAGTACACGACCACCAGCCCGAAGCTGCACAAGGTGCTGGGCGTCGAGACGCCGAACTTCGACTGACCGTCGAAAAGCGCGCTCCGCTGGAGCGCCTCGGAACACGAGCCCGCCTGGCGAAAGCCGGCGGGCTTTTTCGTTGGTGCACCGCGCAAGCTTGTGATTCGTCAATGCAGACGGCGAACAAGAAGGGGACATGTGTCGGGCTCCTCTTTCAGCGCTTGCGGTGGTGCAACCATTGCACCAAATTCAGGCCTACGCTTGTTCGCATATCCAAGTCCAGGATCGATGTCTACGCCAACGATCACCACCCGCCGCACTTCCATATCCGCGCCAACGACGGCAGCAAGGCGGCCGTCGCCATCAGGGATCTGAAAGTGATCGCGGGAGAAGTGCCTCGCGCCGCCTTGTCGGAAGCGCTGGCCTGGGCAGAACCCAGGCGCCCCTTGCTGTTGAAGACATGGAAGGAACTGAATTCATGAAGACACCTCAGTTCACCTTGACCAGCGTCACGCCGACGCTGCGGGCGTCGTTGCTCCTGGCGTTTGCGGACTGTGAGAAGTTCGAGGTCAATCTCGTCGACGTCATCACGAAGCTTCGCTCCCTGAAACCTCTGAAAGAGCAGGCTCTCTTCATGAAGGCTCGTATGGGCGAGTTCAACGACACCGTCGTCTGGGACGACGAAGGGGCACTGGAACTCGCGGCCGACAACCTTCGCGCGATGGGCATCGAACAGGCGGGCGGCATTTCCCACGAGTTCATCATCCGGTGGATGTACGAGAACGAGCTGAATCTGGAGACGGCGGCCATCGCCTTGGGCATGTCGCGCCGCATGGTCGCGTACTACCGCAGCGGCGCCAAGGCGGTGCCGAGGACCGTGGCATTGGCCTGCCTCGGCTGGCGGGCGGTGAAGCTGGGTCGGATCGACGATCAATTCGCGCTGGCTGCGTGAGCACCGCTCCAGAAGACAAACGCCCGGCACAGGCCGGGCATTCGTTGGGAGCAGCAGGGTCGTTGTCAGCCGGAGCCTCGCTCCATCGATACAGCGCGACCTTCAGGGTTTACTGGGCGGAGGCGATCTGGACGGCGTCGGACGATGTGTCGCGACGGCCGGTGATGTAGACGGTCGGCAGTTGCTCGCGCTTGACGGTGATCACCACCGGGTCCAGCGTGACGATCGAGGCACGCATCTCGCGTTGGCCTTGTGCATGAGCGATGCCGAGGCCCAGGGCCAGCGCCGCGAGAGTACCGACGGCAACCGCCTTGACGGTGGTGTTCGTTGCGGAAGTGATGCTGAGGCGGGTGGTGTTCATGTCGATCTCCTGAAGGGGTTTGCTGTGTCGATGAAGTCAGTGTCGTCACAGCCCCGGTGGCTTGCGAGCGTCAGGAGACGAAGCTGCATCGCGGCGGCGTGAACTGCATCAGCGACGGACAAACGGAAAGCGCCATCGGGCGCTTTCAACGGGAAACGCCGCCAGGACATGCATCCTGGCGGCGCCGAGCGGCGCGAGTTCAAGGCTCAGCGGGCGGACACGCCTTCGATGACGGCGCCCTTGCCTTCCTTGGCGGTGAAGCGCTGCACCAGTTCGGCGTACTTCGGCGAGGACTTCAGCTCGGCGTAACGGGCTTCGGCCTTGGCGCGCTGAGTAGCGTTCAGCGCGAAGTCTTCGGTGCGATCGACGGCAGCCAGACCGGACTCGCGGTAGATCTGCAGATCGGCCAGCACTTCGGCGCGTGTCTTCTGGCTCTGCGTGATCGGGTCGAGGTGGCTGTAGCTCTGCGCGAAGGCCGGCACGGCGGCGGCGGACAGAGCGATCAGGGCGGAGGCGATCAGGGTCTTGGTGGCGGTCATGATGAATCCTTTGAGAGCGGTGGAGGTGGGTGTCTGGTATCGGAGGCCGGCTTCGTCTGCCGTTGACTGAACAATAGAAGGCGGCCCGCTCTGCATAAATACGGACGGAAGCAATGAACGGATGCAGGGGGAGCAACAATCCGGCCCAAGACCTGCTCTTCACTGCCTCACGACATGCCAGCAATCAGCATCCTTGTGGATGGCGAACCCGTCGCCACAGCCCACACCGAAGGCCTCAGCGTCTTGTCGGCCCACGTGCAGGGCTCGCGAAGCGACGAGGAATTCGCGAGCGTGGACCTGCACGGCACCACGACGGAAGCATCAACCTTCCTGATCTGGATCGGCAGCCTGACGTTGCAGCAGGGTCAGCAAGTCGAGGTGCGCTTTCTAGAAGCAGGCGAAACAGCGCCACCGGGCAAGACGATCGAGGAACTGTTCCCCGATGAGGCTGACGACGAAGAGCAGGACGACGAGCCGTCGATGGCATCCGTGTTCGAGGAAATTTGTGCGAGGCCGCTTCATCGCGCAGGGTATGGACTGACGTTCAGCAGCTCGGCCGGTCTTGCTTTCGAAGGGCGGACCGGGGAGGACGATCACGCCTTCTCGCTTCACGTCGCGTGGAACATGCACCGTCCCGATCGCGCCCATTTTTCGTTGCGTGCATACACGCTCGATGAACTGGAAAGTCGTACAAGCCGGGACATGGTGCGTGACTATCTCCAAGCGCCGTGCACTGTCAAACTGCGGATTTCCGCCTGAGCAGCGGACAACCACGCGAAGCTGCACGACGGACTTCGCGACAATCTTCACCATGGCCTCTGACTTGGACGACGATCGACATCCTTGGGACGCGCTCTCCGACGAGGAACGCGCGGCCATGCGCGCGCTGACACCGGCCGAGGTGTCTCGGGTGGATGCACTGTTGCTAGGCGCGTCCAGCACCAGATGGCAGAAGGTCGCGCTCATCCTCGGCAGGGTGATGAACGACTTCGAACAGCGGTTCCCGGATGTACCGTTTGAGTTCCTAAGTCATCGCGTGCAAGAGCTCGAAGGCCTTGGAATCCTGGAGGTCGCCGGCGACCCCTTCAGGCCAAGAAACTAGGAGATCCGGCTGAGTCAGCCTGTGAGTGGCGTCTACGAGTGACGCGCATGAAATCGATCGAAGCCCTGCTCCAGGACGTTGAGAGCACGGATCCTGGCATTCGACATGTGGCGGCACTCGAACTGATGGACCTCAGCGACGAGCGAGCGCTCCCCGCCCTGTGGGACGCCATCAAACGGCCGGAAAACGTCAACCATCGCGGCACGCTGGTCTACGCCTTGTCAGCCTTCGATCAGTCGGAGCACCTGGAGTCGCTGGTGACGCTTGTCCTCACGGGAAACTTTGAAGTCTCCTGGGGGGCATTCTCGATTCTCGAAGACAGCACCCGCTTCCCTGAATCGCTGGATCGCATACGTGCGCAGCTGGCGCAGCATCCCATCGAAAGCCTGACTCAAGCGCATCACCCCGAAGCGCTTGAAGCCCTGCTGGAACTTCTCCAGCGCGAGTAGGCGAGTGCCGCGCCAGAAAGCACAACGCCCGGCACGGGCCGGGCGCTTTGGGGCGCGGAAGAGGCGTTGCCAGCCGGAGCCTCGCTCCATCGATACAGCGCAACCGTCAGGGCTTACTGGGCAGAGGCGATCTGGACGGCGTCGGCCGACGTGTCGCGACGACCGGTGATGTAGACGGTCGGCAGTTGCTCGCGCTTGACGGTGATCACCACCGGATCCAGCGTGACGATCGAGGCACGCATCTCGCGCTGGCCTTGTGCATGAGCGATACCGAGGCCCAGGGCCAGCGCCACGAGAGTACCGACGACGACCGCCTTGACGGTGGTGTTGGTGGCGGAAGTGATGCTGAGGCGGGTGGTGTTCATGTCGATCTCCTGAAGGGGTTTGCTGTATCGATGGAGTCAGTGTCGTCATCGAAGCGCCTGCTTGCGAGCCTCAGGAGACGAAGCTGCATCGCGGCGGCGCCAACTGCATCTGCGGCGGACAAACGGAAAGCGCCTCCGAGCGCTCTCCATGAGAAACGCCGCCGGGACTTGCGTCCAGGCGGCGCTGCAGGGCTGGATCGGGGCTCAGCGGGCGGACACGCCTTCCGTGACAGCGCCCTTGCCTTCCTTGGCGGCGAAACGCTGCACCAGCGCGGCGTACTTGGTCGAGGCCTTGAGCTCGGCGTACCGGGCCTCAGCCTTGGCGCGCTGGTTCAGTTCCAGCGAGCTGTCTTCCGTGCGGTCGACCGCGGCCAGGCCCGACTCGCGATAGATCTCCAGGTCGGCCAGCACTTCCGCGCGGCTCTTCTGGCTCTGCGTGATCGGATCGAGGTGGCTGTAGCTCTGCGCGAATACCGGCGAGGCGGCGGCGGACAGGGCGATCAGGGCGGAGGCGATCAGGGTCTTGGTGGCGGTCATGATGGTGTCCTTTGAGAGAGCGTTGGATCGGGTGTCTTGGGTCTGAAGCCGGCGTCGTTTGCCGATGACTGAAGGTTAGGTGCGGGCCCCGTTTGGATAAACGATCCGCGTCGCAATGGGCCGTTGTGATCGCCGCAACAATCGCCGGCGCGCTCCACAAAGCAAGACGCCCGGCATCAGCCGGGCGTCTTGCATGGGAGCGAACCGAAGGGCGTCAGTCCGTGGATCGCTCCACCGATACAGCGCGACTTCAGGCGTTCACTGGGCCAGGGCGACTTGCGTGTCGACCGCGTCGGCGCTGCGACGGCCGGTGATGCACACGGTAGGCAGTTGCTCGCGCTTCACGGTGATGACCACCGGATCCAGCGTGACGATCGAGGCGCGCATCTCGCGTTGGCCTTGTGCATGAGCGATACCGAGCCCCAGGGCCAGCGCCGCGAGAGTACCGACGGCGACCGCCTTGACGGTGGTGTTGGTGGCGGAAGTGATGCTGAGGCGGGTGGCGTTCATTTCGTGCTCCTGAAGGCGTTTGCTGTGTCGATGGAGTCAGTGTCGACATCGACGCGCCTGCTTGCGAGCCCCAGGAGACGAAGCTGCATCGCGGCGGCGCCAACTGCATCTGCGGCGGACAAACGGCAACCGCGAGAGGAGCAACAATGTGCCCGGACCCAGCCATGAACCGCCGCGCATCGTCATGAATCTCCTGCTCGAATCGCCGACCTCAGTGCCCTACTTCACCGACGTGGGCGCCATGCTCCGCGCGATGGGGGTCGCACCGATCGAGTTCGATTGGTACATCAGCGACATTGACACCAACATCTTCGTTCCCGGTATTCCTGCATCGGACGGTTGGTTCACCGGATCGGAGTTGGCGTCGGTCCTCTCCCATGCCGACCTGCAGTTCGTCTGGGGCGTCTTCAGCGCCGTCCCACCCGGCATGCGGTTCGACGTCGAGCGATCGCCCGGCGCGGACGGGAACAGCAGATATTGGCAAGACGACGGAACATTGGCCCCAGAACTGGACGGCGCCGTCTTCGAGCTCATCTGCTGGGACAGCAGCGCCACGATCCTGATCGGCATCACCGCCGAGCAGGCGCGCCGGTTCATCCAGGCGTATCCAGAGGTAAAACCGCTGAACATGGCTGCCACGGACCCGTGGCGCTTCGGCTGACTTGAGAGCACCACGCCGAGACCCTTGAGGCCCTGCGGAACTTCCCCGGACCGAGTAAGCGAACTACGGTTGTCGGAAAGCACAACGCCCGGCACGGACCGGGCGTTGGGGGGAGCGGCAGGGGCGTTGTCAGCCGGAGGCTCGTTCCATCGATACAGCGCAACCGTCAGGGCTTACTGGGCAGAAGCGATCTGGACCGCGTCAGCCGACGTATCGCGGCGGCCGGTGATGTAGACGGTCGGCAGCTGTTCGCGCTTGGCGGTGATCACCACCGGATCCAGCGTGACGATCGCGGCCCGCATTTCGCGTTGACCTTGCGCATGAGCGATACCGAGCCCCAGGGCCAGCGCCGCGAGAGTACCGACGGCGACCGCCTTGACGGTGGTGTTGGTGGCGGAAGTGATGCTGAGGCGGGTGGTGTTCATGTCGATCTCCTGAAGGGGTTGGCTGTGTCGATGGAGTCAGTGTCGTCATCGCCCCGGCCGCTTGCGAGCCTCAGGAGACGAAGCTGCATCGCGACGGCGTGAACTGCATCAGCGGCGGACAAACGGGAGCGGCTCGCGACCGTGCCCTTCACCCGGGTGCCGCCAGCAAAAGCGCCCGGCCAAAGGCAGAGCCTCGGCCGGGCAAAAGCCACCTCGGGGAGAAGTCCGCGAAGACGGGAGGTGGCGAACGACCCGCGTTACCGCTGGAATGCCTCAGACCGGGAATCCGTTGAAGCGCCGCAGCGCCCTGTCCACCAGGCGCTCCGGCAGGAAGCGTCGCAGCGAACGGACCTGGCTCGATTGCTTGCCGGCGGAGTACCGCAGCTTGGGCTTCGGATCGGTCGCTGCGCGCAATACCGCCTCTGCGACGATCTCGGGGGCGTCGCCCTCATCGATCCACTGTCGCATCAGCGCCTCGCTGCGCTGCCGGTCGGCCGCATAGGTGGCCAGCGGACGATCGGCCCGGGAGAGGTTCTCCTCGAACGCCGTGCGGGTCACTCCCGGCTCGACCGTCACGACCCGGACGCCGAATCCGCGCACCTCATGGTCCAGCGATTCCGAGTAGCCTTCGATCGCATGTTTCGTCGCGGCGTAGAACGCGTTGAACGGGGCAGGAATGAGCCCAAGGATGGAGCTCATGTTGACGATCCGGCCGCTGCCCTGCTGGCGCATCAGCGGCAGCACCGCGTTGACCACCCGGGCCACACCGAAGACGTTGACGTCGAACAGGCGTTGCGCCTGCGGGACCGAGGACTCTTCAGCCGCCCCCAGCAGACCGACGCCCGCGTTGTTGACCACCAGATCGATGCGGCCCGCCTGCTGGACGATGTCCTCGATCAAGGCCCGGACCGACTCGTCGTCGGTCACGTCGCCCACCAGCATCGTGACCTCGGGCGAGCTCTGGACCGGCTTCCTGCTGGTGCCAAACACGCGGTATCCCGCCTTCGCCAAGGCACGGGCGGTCACCAGGCCGATGCCCGAAGACGCCCCCGTCACGAGAGCGATACGCTTGTTCATCTTGTCCATCGACGTCCTTCGTCACCGGCGATCTTGCCAATGGAAGGATGTTAATATCGAAACAGTAGTTAGTCACTACCAAAATGATATGAACGATGAAAAAAGTCCGACGCTGATGTGTCCTGTGGCTCAAGGGCTGGAGGCGATCGGGGACGCATGGAGCTTCCTGATCATGCGGGACGCCCATGCGGGGCACACCCGTTTCGACCAGTTCCGCAAGAGCCTGGGCATTGCTCCGACGATGCTCACGAAGCGCCTGGCCGCGCTCACGCTGGCGGGGATGCTGGAGAAGAGGACCTACTCCGAGCGACCGCCCCGGGATGACTATGTGTTGACGGCCACCGGTCGGGACTTCCTGCCCGTGCTGCTGGTCTTCGGTGCCTGGGCCCGCCGCCATTGCGGCGGGAAGCTGGCGCGCTACGTGGATGTCGAGACCGGGCGTGAAGTCGAGCCTGTCGGCATCGACGGCGTCACCGGCGCCCGACTGGGCAGCCGGCCGCTGCGGCTGGCCGATCCGGAGGAGTTGCTGCCCTGAGCGTCGACCGTCGCTAGAATCACCACCGCTCGCCGGCCCGTCTGGCGAGCTTCGCTAGGGGTGCTGCGTCATCGATCCGTCGACGACGCGGCTGAGAAAGTCCCTTTGAACCTGATTGAGGTAATCCTCGCGCAGGGAAGCATGCCTTCGACACGTCCCGTGTCCCGCACGTCGCCTTCTCATCGGCGTGCCCGGTTTGCCGACCTGCCATCGCATTTCTGGCTTCGGCACATCGATGGCAACTTCGTCCGCTCTGAACTCCTTCCCGCTGCACCGGCTCGCGATCGCGCTGGTCGCCGGCGGCGTCTCGCTCCATGCCGCCGCGCAGTCGACAACGTCGACCGCCGCGTCGACAACCTCTCCCGCGCTCCCCAGCGTCGTCGTCAAGGGCACCTCCGAAGCGCCCGTGATGGCCGGCGGCTTCGGCGACACGCCCGTCGCCAAGCTCCCGATCCAGGCCAGCCTCGTCAGCGCCGAACAGCTCACCGACCGCGGCCTGTTCAACCTCGCCGGGCTGACGCTGCTCGACGCGAGCGTGGGCGACTCGTACAACTCGGCGGGTTACGTCTCCTATCTGAAGATCCGCGGCTACGACCTCGACAACCGCTTCAACTACCGCCGCGACGGCCTGCCGATCAACGCCGAGACCGCCCTCCCCCTCGCCAACAAGAGCAGCATCGAAGCCATCAAGGGCACGACCGGCATCCAGGCCGGCACCAGCGCGCCGGGCGGACTGGTCAACCTCGTGGTGAAGCGCCCGACGGTCGAGCTCACCAGCGTGCGCCTGGGCGTCAGCGAGCGCGGCACCGTCGAATCCGCGATGGACTGGAGCCGCCGCTTCGGCGACGGTCACGGCAACGACAAGGCCTTCGGCCTGCGCGTCAACATCGAGGCCGCCAAGCTGCGCCCCGAGCTGCGCGACGCCGACGGCAACCGCTGGATGATGGCCGTCGCCGGCGACTGGCGTGTCACGCGCGACACGCTGGTCGAGGCGGAGGTCGAGATCAACCGCCAGGCCCAGCCGAGCCAGCCCGGCTTCAGCCTGCTCGGCGACAAGCTGCCCGACGCGAAGGCCATCGACCCGCGCACCAACCTGAACAACCAGTCGTGGAGCCAACCGGTGGTCTTCGAAGGCCGCACCGCCTCGCTGCGCGTGCAGCATCAGTTGAACGCCGACTGGAAGCTGCAGGCGCACGCCGCGATCCAGCGCCTGGTGACCGACGACCGCCTCGCCTATCCCTTCGGTTGCACGGCCGGCGACGGCACGTATTACCCGAGCACCTACTGCCCCAACGGCACCTTCGATCAATACGACTTCCGCAGCGACAACGAGCATCGCGACAGCGACGCGCTCGACCTGTCGGCGCAGGGCAAGCTCAAGCTGCTGGGCGTCGAGCACCAGGTGTCGACGGGCGTGCTGTTCTCGCGCTTCAAGAGCCGGCTGCAGGGCCAGGCCTACAACTGGGCGGGGACCGGCAACATCTGGGGCACGCTGCCGACGGTGGCCGATCCGACGCTGGGTTCGACCAACACCAACCGCACCGAGCGCAGCACCGAGTTCTACTTCCGCGACGCGATGCAGTTCAGCGCGCAGTGGCAAGGCTGGCTGGGTCTGCGGCACACGCGTCTGGATCGCGATTCGATTCAGGTCAACGTGCCCGCCGGCGAGGACAACGAGGCGACGAGTTATCGCCAGTCGGTCACCACGCCGTGGGTGGGCGTGAGCTACGCGATCGATCCGCAGCTGCTCGCGTATGCGAGCTGGGGCGAAGGCGTCGAATCGGCCGTCACGCCGCAGCTGCCGATCTACGCGAACGCGGGCCGGGCGCTGCCGGCGATCCGCAGCAAGCAATGGGAGATCGGACTGAAGTCGGGCAGCCGCACGGTGGACTGGTCGATCAACTATTTCGACATCAGCAAGCCGACGACGAACGACGTGACGGTGGTGGTGGCGAACGCCGAGAAGCTCGAGCGCCGCATCGACGGCGAGCAGAACCACCGCGGCGTGGAAGCGCAGGCGGATTTCAAGTGGACGGGCGGCGGCCTGATGGCGAGCGCGATGAAGCTGCACGCGCGCCGGGAAGGCAGCGCGGACGGGACGCTCAACGGTCTGAAGCCGACCAACGTGCCGGAGACGGTGCTGAAGCTGCAGGCGCGGCACAGCGCGGGCGTGCCGGGTCTTGAGTTGCTGGCGGGCGTGGTCTACGAAGGCAAGCGGATGGTGGTGCCGGACAACTCGGTGGCGATCCCGAGCTGGACGCGGCTGGACCTGGGCGCGCGTTTTGAGCAGAACGTGGGTCGGCAACTGCTGATCTGGCGAGTGGGCGTGGACAACGCGACCAACCGTCGTGCGTGGCGCGAGTCGCCGTACCAGTACGACCACGTGTACCTGTACCCGCTCGCCAATCGCACATGGCGAGCGTCGGTGGAGTGGGTCTTGTGAGGTACTGATTTTTCTGTGTATACTCTTAGGCTCTGATCCCCGATAGCTCAGTCGGTAGAGCGCCGGACTGTTAATCCGTAGGTCCCTGGTTCGAGCCCAGGTCGGGGAGCCAAGATCAGATAACGAAGGTCCTCGGACCTTCGTTCTTTTTAAGCCAGTGTCCTACCGAAGATGCTGGCCCAAGAATTCAGATCGATTGGATCTGAGCAGACTTTTCCTCGATAGCTCAGTCGGTAGAGCGCCGGACTGTTAATCCGTAGGTCCCTGGTTCGAGCCCAGGTCGAGGAGCCAAAATTGAAGCCCTACTCGCGAAAGCGGGTGGGGCTTTTTCTTTTCACAGCTTTCAATGAGCCGGTGTCGCAAAGCGTTGTCCTTCTCCGTTGGCCGAGGCAAGCCCGCCATCGAACGGCTTGTGCTCCAATGCATACATGGACATCGCAGCGATCACAGCGCTCATCGGAGGCGTGAAGACAGCCTCCGAGTTGGCAAAGGCAATCAAAGACAGCGGCTCCACTCTTGAGCAGGCCGAGGTTAAATTGAAGCTGGCCGACTTAATTTCGACCCTTGCTGATGTCCGGCTTGAAGCGGCTGGAGTTCAAGAGGAACTTCTGGCTGCTAGAGAGCAAATCCGCTCTCTTGAAAGCGCAGCGAAGCAACGAGCTTCGATAGTTTGGAGACAACCCTGCTACTGGCTGCCCAGAGACGGCGATGTGAGCATCGAGGAGCCGTATTGTCAGCCTTGCCACGACAACGATCAGCGCCTCTCTCGCCTGCATCACGATAGCAGGGGCGCTTTTACTTGCATGGTCTGCAAGACAATCTTCCGCACCGATGCCCGCATCGCGGCTGACAGTGAAGCATTTAAAGCTGCTAACGCTCGCCGCCGCGCGGCGCGCGCCGGCAGCATGTACTGATCTCGAAGCCCTAGAGGCAAGATGGTCTCGAGTTCACCCCGGTAAGGCTTATCACGCCTATCAGGCACAACCTGAACGAGGCCGACCATCCATGTAGCTGAGGGAAGTTCATAGCCCCAAATTGAAGCCCCATCCGCAAAAGCCGGTGGGGCTCTTTTCTATGCCACGTTGGCAGCACATCGGCCACGATGCAGAGGACTGCTCCACTTCTTGGCCATAGCCACCTCCTGCCCGACGGAACGACAAATGGCAGATCGGCTGAGGCACCGAGCCGTGCGTGCGCGCCTTCTCGCCCACCTACAGGCAATGGCTGCATCGCGGAGTGCCGCGATCGCGGCCAAGTGCTGCCCCCACTGCCGCCAACTCTAAATATCACGTAAGCTCATGTTTCAACTCGGTCGATTTGCAGGTCGACACTATCGAGTTAAGCATACTTCCAGGGAGAGCCACGCAATGGCAGGCGCGCAACGAAGCAAAAGAAGACCAGCGGCAAAGACCAATGGTCAGCAGAGCCCCTCGGTTACTACCGTAAACTCTTTTGAGGAGTTTCTAACCGAATTAAACTCTATAAATTATGTCTCGAATAAATTCTGGTATCGAGGCGTCGGCAAATCAGTTCACTCCCTAACCCCATCGATCTTTCGGCACAAAAGTGCAAAATCCCAATCAGACTATCAGAGTCTTGAACTAAATCTCAATGAAACATTTGAGATGCGGAGTTTGCCGTATGCAGAATCACGGGAATGGGCGAAGGACGAGTGGGAACGCCTCTTCTTCATGCAGCACTATCGCGTGCCAACGCGACTATTAGATTGGTCCGGCAGCCCGCTAGTTTCTATGCATTTTGCCATTGCATCCGTAGAGCTAGACAACACCGGGAAGCCTACGAGTGACGCAGCAATCTGGGTTTTGGATCCAATTCCTTGGAACAATGCTGCATATGCGGGGACCAATTTCCCCGGCGGCGTTTTATCTGCCAAAGATAGCTGGTTAAAAAGGTATAGCCCGTCAGAGGTCTACACGCAAAACAGCCAACTTCCTCCAGTAGCTATGCGCGGCGTTCATAACAGCGCGAGAATCGTCGCACAGCAAGGATTCTTTACCGTGTTTGGCCCCCAAGCCGAAGCGATGGAAACCACGTTTGCAAAAGTAGCAAATGGAAAACCAGTCTTTCCTCAAAGCTGCCTGCGAAAATTCGTAATTCCTAAGGCAAAAATATTGTCGCTGCGCAACGAACTTTTCTCCTTGGGTGTGTCCGAGTCCACGATATATCCAGATCTTGAGGGTTTGGCAGCTGAACTCAAGAGAACTTTTGGATTCTAGCCATGTCTGAACATAATCTCTTCAAAATTCACCGCCTCGATCAGAAGACACTTGTTTGGTGGCGATCCAGGAAAAGTCGGATCGACATGAAGCCGTCATATCAGCGGAAAGGGCGACGCTGGTCAAAGAGCGACAAACAGTATCTTGTGGACTCGATATTGAACGGATTCGATGTTCCAAAATTCTATATGGCTGACTTTGTGCTCGGCCCATCGAAACTAAACGAGCATGAGAGCTCCTACGCGGTCATCGATGGAAAGCAGCGACTCGAAGCCATTTTCGAGTTCTTCGATGATGAATTTCCTCTCTCCCCGTCCTTCGTCCTACTGTCAGATCGAACGCTACCACTTGCCGGCAAAAAGTATTCGGAACTCAAACAATATTTCCCAGATGTAGCCGAGGAATTTGATAATTTCAGTCCAGACGTTGTTGGCGTCATTAGCGACCAGGTCAAATATATCGAGGAACTGTTTGTTCGCTTGAATAGAGGAAAGCCATTGAGCGGCGCCGAGCTACGCAACGCGTTCTCAACAAGAACTTCCGAAATCATCAGAAAAATTGGCAATCACCTCTTCCTAACCCAATGTGTGCGATTTAACACTGGAAAAGGGCAAGATCTCAATTTGGCTGCAAAGATACTTATGTTCCAAGTTTTTGGTATTCAGGAAACCAAAAAATCGAGCTTGGACAAATTTGTGGCAAGTGTAGACACCTCGAAGGAAATAGAAGCAGCCGTTCATGTCGTGTTTGAGACATTAGAACTTATGTCGGAAACATTCCAGTTCAAGGATACGTTACTCGCATCTGAAGGTCCAATTCCGGTTTATTACTTACTCACTAGAAATGCACAAGAAGCAGAAATCCCTTTCGTTCGGGATTTTCTTGAGGAGTTTCAGGAGTCCATGAAGGCGGCGACGGCGCCAAGAGGGAAGTTGCAATTAATCAGCGCTCAGGATTGGACCAAGTACAAGGCGGCGAGTCGCTCCGTTAATGACAAAGCAAGCCATGAACTTAGATATTCCATTCTTCGAAAAGGATTCGATACTTGGATGAAGAATAGAGTCTAATGAGCTCTGTAGCTGACGATTTTTTTCGATCAGCCTCATTCCTAGCGAACTCGCATTCAAATTAATAATCCGCTGTTTTGGAAGACGAGGGGCACAGGTTGTAAAGCGCAACGCGTGCCTCCATGTCCGCTTGCCCACGAAAGCTCTAGAACATGCTAACAATAATTGAACGCCCATCATTCTCGCGACTACGGGCCCTCGATTACACGATGCGAGCAGAGGGAAATTTAATCCTCTCCGACTTTGGTGGCCGCCCGGGTTTTGAAACTGTAACATTTCTCGCTGAGTTCTCCGGGGCCGACGCGGGGGTCCTAGTGCTCTCTCTGCGGCAGGAGATGGTTGAGGCATATAAGCTCACGTCGTTCGAGAAAAGAGAGCTACTGGTATCGGCTCGAAACTCTTTAGCCATGGCATGACCTACTTGCTCAACGCGGGATGGGCGGAAGTGTCGTGTGAGCGGTTGGGAGGATCGGAGCGTTTTTGGGCACGCATATTCGAGAGATATCCAATTAGTCGAGCTTTCGGCGACAAGTTTGACTTGCGGTTGAGCTAGCGTCATCGCTGCGCATTGGGAAAGACGTTGTCAACTTCGACGAACGCCCAAACGTTTCGTCATGCTATAGAGGACAACATGACAAAGCTCAATTCAATCTTCTTTGCGGTTTTGCTTTCGGCCTGCGCGGCAACGTCTCAAGCCCAAGTCTGGAAATGCACCACCGACGGCAAGACCCATTACTCAGACCAGCCGTGCGCGGCGAAGGGCGAGCAGATGAGGCCGCAATCGCTGCAGAGCAATGTCATTGACACGTCTGCGGACCGAGCGGCTGCGGAGCGTGCTAAGGCGGCTGAGCAGCAGCAGCAAGCCAACGGAATGCCGTCCTCTGCGGAGGCAGCGCCGTCCAACTATTGCCCCTCCGACCGCGACATCACCGCGATGGAGACCAAGGTCAGCTCCATCTCCCTGAGCCCTGACGCCAAGCGTTTCGTCCAGGACGAGATCCGCCGCGCGCGCCAATGCCAGAAGGGCCAGGGTAGCTACTCCGCCTCGGACTGGAACGTGAGCAAGCAAGCCGTCGACGCGCAGAGCAGCCTGACTGGCGGCGCCGATGCCCGCCGTCGCGCCGAAGCGATGCACAGTGCAGCCAACGTGAGTGAAGGCGACCGCATCGCGCGCCAGCGCGAAGCAGAAGAGCGCAACGCCAAGCGTGGCGGTTTGAACTACCAAGCCCCACTGCGCGACCGCTGACGGCAATCAGCGCTCATGTCGCTGTTCCCTCGCCTCGTCCTCGCGTTCTTCGCCATCCTCTTCGCGGCGATGCTGGCGCTTTGGGCAAGCGGACCCGAGCGCCATTCGCTGTTCGAGTGGCCACCGGCGGTCTTCTGCCTGGTGATTGCGCTGATGTGCTTCGTCAAGGGCCGCGTCTTCCACTTCTTCGGTGGGTTGATCGCATCGAGTGTGCTGCTCGGAGTCCTCGCCGGAGTGATCAGCACCTTGAAGGACGCTGAGCCCCTTCCTACCAGCGCGATCTCGATCCTTGGCGCCCTGGGGATCTGCGGCGTTTACGGCTGGGTCTCATTGAAGTACCTGCTCGCGACTCGATTCGGCTTCGTCGCCCCACCGAAACCCAAGTCCGAGCGACTCTCTGTCGAATTCGATCAAGTCCACGTCCGGGTCGTCGAGGCACAGGACCCGGCCGCTGATTGGAATCAGCAGTTCGCCTGGGACGACGTCATCCGGGTGTGCTTCGTCAACGGCGGTCTCGACGATTCCGATTACCTGTTCTTCACCTTGCGTGGACAGGAGAAGCCGCGAGTCGTTCCGACCGAAGCCCGAGGGGGCCCCGAGTTGCTCGGCGCAGTGGTCGATCGCGGCCTGTTCCCTCAAGACGTCTGGCGCAAGGCCATCGCCGAGACAGGCGGCCGGACCCATTGCTGGCCACCGCACGAAGAAGCCGCCACGCACTGAACGCAGCGGCCGCCGCTCAATGCGACAACCGGCTCTTCCGCCAAGCCAGATAGCTCCCCAGCTCTGCGAACGGCAGGAACCCTTCGTCATCCGGGTCCTCGGGCACTTCGCAGACTTCTACCAGATCGACGTCCGTCGCGGCCGCCTTCTCGCCGAGCGCCGTGTCCAGCATGATCAGCACGCCGTTGGCGAAGTCGTCTTCCTGGTCGCCGTTGAAGCCTTCGATCGCGACGCGAAGCCCCAGCACCTCCGGCGCATCCGGATCGACCAGCGGCTCGAACCAGAGGCCCTGCGGGTTCAGGTCCAGGCCCTCGTACTTGATGCCGAACTCGAAACCCATCGGCGGCTTCAGCGCCACGGGGATCCACCCCGGCAGCTCCGGCGCCACCGACACCATCGCCTCGACCAGCGGGAACAGCTCCCACTCGCCTTGCGCGGTGATCACCAGCTCGCGGTCTTCTTCGCCCGGCGCCGAGACCTCGAACCACAGGCCTTCGTTCACCGCCTGAAGGTGTTCCAGCAGTTCGTCCCAGAACGGATAGTCCGGCGATGACAAGGCGTCCAGGTCGGCCTGGCGTGACGCCAGCCAGGTCCAGAAGGCGTTGATCTTTTGCGGGTCGAGGTCGACGTCGAGGTGGTCTTGCATGCGGGGCTCCAATGGGCGCGATTGTGCGTCGAACAGCGACACGGTCGGCACGATCAACCTGTTCAGCGCCCTCTCGTGAACAGCCCCCGCCACCGCCCCCAATCCCTGGTCACCGGCGGCAACGCGAGCACGAACAGCACCGCCGCCAGCGGCACCACGCAGACGAACCCCAGGTACTTGAACCCGAGCGCCCCCGCCCCGCCGCCAAGCACGAACGCCGCCAGCAATCCGCCCGCGCGCCAGGCCCGCTGCCGGTCATGCCGCACCGCGGCGCGTCTCTCGGACGCCGGTCCCGACGACTGCCCGTTCCAATAAAGCATCTTCCCGAGCTCCATCCCGAGGTCGGTGATGTTCCCCGTCATGTGGGTGGTGCGGATGCTCCCGCCCGAGGTCTTGGACCCTACCGCGTTCTGCAGCCCCATGATGAAGGCCAGCAGCAGCACCGTCAGCGGCACCGCGAACGGCGTGTGCCAGGTCAGCGTGATCGCGCCCATCAGCCCGAACGGGAACAGCAGCGCCGCTTCCAGCATCAGCGGCAGCGCATACACGCTGCGCAGGCCATGCTGCCTCGCCCAGTTCACCAGCACCGCGCAGACCGCCGCGCCGGCCAGGAAGGCCAGGATCGCCCCCAGCGCGTTCAGCACCAGCGTCCCCTGCCCCATCACCGCGCCGTCCGCCAGCTGCGAGGCGAAACCCGTCATGTGCGAGGTATACCGCTGCAGGATCAGGAACCCGCCCGCGTTCACCGCCCCCGCGTTGAACGCGAGCAGCAGCCCCAGCGCCTGGTTCGTGGACGGCGCGCGATGGCGGCTCGTCAGGTGCAGCAGTCGCCTCACGGCGCCTCCCGATGTCGATGACAGTGCGGGCGATGATACGGGCGCTCCGGCGCACGCGCCCACCCGCGCGACGAGCGCCCGCCAAGCCCCGTCAATAGGTCGAGGGCTGCCCGTCCAGCTTCGCCCCGTACTTCGTCAGCGTCTTGTGCAGGCGCCCGAAGTCGATCGGCTTGACGAAGTAGTCGTCGAAGATCAGATCCTCGCCGGACTCGAAATCGGTGTTCAGCGGCGTGCCGCTCACCGCGATCGCGATCAGCGCCGGCAGGCTCACCTTCAGGCGCCCCGCCAGATGCCGCCCATCGGCGTCCGGCATGTCGATGTCGGTGATCAGGATGTCCGGCTCCCACTTCAGCCCGATGCCGATCGCCTCCAGCCCGTTGCGCGCGACCCGCAACTCGAAGTTGTAGACCGTGAGCAGCTCGCGCAGGAGATCCAGCGAATCCGGCTGGTCATCGGCGACCAGGACCTTGAGGCGTTCCGACATGGCGTGCAAGGAATGACAGTTGGGGCGGCGGTAGCAATCGGCGGGCCCGGCTCAACGCGACAGCAATGCCGGCAGCGACGAGCCCAGCAGCGCCACCCCCGACGCCGTCAGCAGGCTCAGCACGATCTGGCGGAAACGCTGGTCCGAGATGCCGTGGTACAGCCGCCCACCGAGCAGCGTCGGCACCAGCATCGCCGGCGCGACGACGCCGAACAGCGGCAGCATGTCCCGGGTGACGACGCCCGTGGAGAGGTAGACCGCCATCGTCACGGCCAGCGCCGAGAGGTTGAAGTTCTGGATGATGGAACGCTGCTCGTCCTTGGGAAGCCCGCGAAGGGTGCACCAGAGCGTCGGGACGGTGCCCGTGAACCCGCCCAGCCCGCCCATCACCCCGCCGATGGCGCCGACCACGCCGTCCGCCACGCGCCCGCCGAACTGGATCCTCGGCAGCCGGGCGGCCATGAGCATGGCCGGGCACCAGACCACCAGCAGGCCGCCGAGGATGGCCTTGAACATCTGGACGTCGAGCAGCGGCAGCAGCGCCGTCCCGATCGGTACGCCGGCGAGCCCGCCGACCAGGAAGGGCGCAAGCCGCCGCCAGTCGAAGCCGCGGCGCACCGTCACCGCCGCGATGATCTGGCCGGTGAGCGAGCCGAAGACCGCCAGCGCCGCCGCCAGGCGCGGGTCCAGCGTCCAGGCCCAGAAGGACATGGCGGTCAGTCCAAAGCCGAAGCCGGACAGCCCCTGCACGAAGCCGGCACAGACGGCCCCCAGGATCACGATGCCGAGAGATTCCATGCGGCGCATTCTTCCATCGGACACCGGCGTCGGACGCACGCATCGCGAGCGCGCGGGAGTAGGATCGCCCAGTTCTTGAAAGCGCTTTCCGATGAAGAGAAAGAAGCCCCTCCTGTCGACGTCCAGCGAGGTCACGCTGGGCATGGTGGCCGTCGCCAGCGGCGTCTCGCCGAGCACCGTCTCGCGGGTGCTCAGCGGCAGCGCGCAGGTGAGTTCGGAGAAAGCCGCACGCGTCCGGCGCGCGATCGACGAACTGGGCTTCGTGCCCAACACCATCGCCCGCGCGCTCGCGGACGGCAGGACCTTCAACATCGGGCTGCTCGCGCAGTACTTCGAAAGTCCGTTCTACGCGCTGCTGCTGCGCGGCATCGAAGAAGTGCTGACGCCCGCGGGCTACGGCCTCGTCGTGGCGAGCGGCCATTGGCAGCCGGACGAGGAGCAGCGTTGCATCGCCTCACTGCGGTCGCGGCGCGTGGACGGGATCATCGTGCTCACCGGCGGGCTGAGCGACGAGTTCCTCACGGCGCTCGCGCGGGAACTGCCGGTCGTGGTGACCGGCCGCTCGCTTCACGCGAACGGCCTGCACGCCTTAAAGACAGACGACCTGGAAGGTGCCCGCGTCGCGACGCGGCATCTGATCGACCGCGGCCACACGCGCATCGCCTTCATCGGCGGCGATCCGGCACACGCGGATTCGTCGGAGCGCGAGCGCGGCTACCGCGCGGCGTTCGAGGAAGCGGGCCTTCCCGTCGACGAAGCGCTGATCGGCAACGGCGACTATCGCGAGGTCGGCGGCGCCGCGGCGATCACGCGGCTGCTCGACCTGGGCCTGCAGTTCACGGCGGTCTTCGCGGCCAACGACCAGATGGCGGCGGGTGCCGCGCGCGTGCTGCACAGCCGCGGCTTCCGCGTGCCGGAGGACGTCTCGCTCGTCGGCTACGACGATCTCCTGAACACCGCGCATGCGAGTCCGCCCCGCACCACCGTCGACGTCCACATCGCCGAGCTGGGCCGGCGCGCGGCGTCCGCCATGCTGGACCTGCTGCGCACCGGCGGCTCGGCGATCGAGTCGCCGATGCCCCAGTTGATCGTCCGGGAGTCGACTCGCCGCCTGGAGCCTGGGAGGGCGAACGCCTGCTGAGGAACTGAGCCGCTCGCTCCTTGCTTTTCGTCAACTGCCCGTCACAAAACCTCGGCAGAATGCAAAGCATCCGAGACATCAACCGGCTGCACTACTGGGCAGAAAGCTGGAACCCGTCACCAGCGTCACGGATACCCTCTTCAGAAACGAAGCCACCCCGATGGGTGGCTTCTTTCATTCAGGGCTTCAGGAAGGCATCAATGCGCCGACAGGCGCCAGATGCGGCGGCCAAAAAGCGCCACCATGATCGGCCCGAAGCCAAGGCTGACCGCCAGCAGCTTCCAGTTCGCATCGAAGTGCCCCTCGATGACGACGCCGATCGCCACGAACAGGCCGAAGAAAAGCATCGACAGTCCGAACGCGAAGAGCAGGAGAAACCGCCGCGGTCCGGCAGCGCGCAACTTCTCGAAGTCCAACAGATCAAGCATGGGATCTCCCAGGAGGTTGAAAAGGGGCGCACCCTCCTCCGACGGCGCGCCCCAAGACTTCGATCAATGCGCCTGTTGAGCGACCCAGTAGTGATACACCGCGCCGCCGGCGGCACCAAGAGCAGCGCCGCCCAGGAATCCGATCGGCGTGCCACCGGTCACCGCGAATCCGGCAAAGCCGCCAGCAAGCGCGCCCTTGCCGATGTCGCTCAGCAAGGCATCCGAGATGCCCCCGGAGACGAGTTCGAGTTCTTCGAGCGTGAGTTCACGCAGTTCCATTTGGTTGACTCCAAAGCGAAGGATGGATGAAGGAGCGGCCATCTACTGCACCGCCCTGACTCGCTCGCGACCGGTCAGCGAGCAGGTTCAATTTGCCGAAGAGGTTCAGCACAGCCAATCGCACGTGTCAGTGCAGTGACTAGACGCCTTCCACCCATCTGGGGCCGATAACACTCAGAGTGGTTAAACGAGTTCTAACTGAGACCCTTGCTTGCGGGGTTTCCACCTAGACCCGTCGCGCCCGCCCATCACCCTGGGTAAAGAACTTTGAAAGCCGGCGCCGCGCGCCGTCACGAAACGTACGGCGTGCGATGCTTTCGTCCAATCCGCGATCGAAACGCCCTGGCCATCGATCCCGGCCTCCACCACATCCCCTTTCGCGCTTCCGTCCCAGCCATCGCCAGATCGGGCCGCGCCTGCTCCTGCCATTGCCTTTCCGATGACAAGCACCCGCCGACCTGCCCTGCACCCGCTCTCCTTCGCCCTGATGCTGGGCCTGAGCGCCTCCGCCTGGTCGCAGACCACACCGCCGACACCCGCTTCACCCGCCACGCCGCCCGCGAAAGCCCCGGCACCGACGCCCGAGCGTTCGCGCCCCGC
>SEFA01000114.1 GCA_004210455.1 Rubrivivax sp.
ATGCGGCCCCCAACGACCTTGCCCAGTTCCAGACGCTGTTCGAGCGCATGGACGAGGGCTACTGCGTCATCGAGTTCCTCGACGGTCCGCACGGCCCGTTGAGCGACTACGTGCATGTGCTGGCCAACCCGGCCTATGCCGCCAACGCCGGCATCGACAACGTCGTCGGCCAGAAGGTCCGCGAGATGGTGCCGGACGAAGCCGGCGCCTGGGTCGAGATCTACCGCAAGGTCCTGCTCACCGGCGTTCCCGTGCGCTTCGAGCGCGAGCTCGAACGGACCGGCCGTTACCTGGAACTCTCCGCCTTCCGCATCGAGCCGGTCGAGCGGCGCCAGGTCGCCGTGCTGTTCCAGGACGTCACCCGTCGCCATCGCGCCGACCAGGAACTGCGCGAGCTCAACGAGACGCTCGAGCGCCGGGTTCAGGAGGAGGTGGACCAGCGCCTGCGCACCGAGGAGGCGCTGCGCCAGTCGCAGAAGATGGAAGCGGTGGGTCAATTGACCGGCGGCATCGCGCACGACTTCAACAACATGCTGGCCGTGGTGGTCAGCTCCCTGGATCTGCTCGCGCGCAAGTTCCTGAAGGACGATCCGCAGGCCATGCGCTACGTCGACGCCGCGCGCAACGGCACGCAGCGCGCGGCGCAACTGACGCAACGGCTGCTCGCCTTCTCGCGCCAGCAGCCGCTGCGGCCCGAGGCGCTCAACGCCAATCGGCTGGTGGCGGGCATGTCCGACCTGCTGCGCCACTCGATCGGCGGCGCCATCGCGCTGGAGGCCGTGCAGGCCGGCGGCCTGTGGCGCACGCATGCCGACCCCAACCAGTTGGAGAGCGCGATCCTCAACCTCGCGGTCAACGCGCGCGACGCGATGCCCGACGGCGGTCGCCTGACCATCGAGACCGCCAACGCCCACCTCGACGAGCGCTACGTCGCCGAGCAGGTGGGCGTGCTGCCCGGGCAGTACGTGATGGTCGCGGTGACCGACACCGGCAGCGGCATGACGCCGGACGTGCTGGCGCGGGCCTTCGATCCCTTCTTCACGACCAAGGAAGTGGGTCGCGGCACCGGCCTGGGCCTCAGCCAGGTCTACGGCTTCGTCAAGCAGTCCGGCGGGCACGTGAAGATCTATTCCGAGCCCGGTCAGGGCACGACGGTGAAGATCTATCTCCCGCGCCTGCTCAACGATCAGGAAGAAGAGATCGAGTCGCAGCGCGTGCCGCCGATGTCCGTGTCGCAGGGCCAGGAAACGGTGCTGGTGGTCGAGGACGAACCCGCCGTGCGCGCGTCCTCCGTCGACGCGCTGTCGGAGCTCGGCTACCGCGTGCTCGAAGCCGACGGCGGCGAGGCGGCGCTCAAGCTGCTCGACGCGCATCCCGAGATCGCGCTGGTCTTCGCGGACGTCGTGATGCCGGGCATGAACGGCCGCAAGCTCGCCGACGAGGCGCGCCGGCGCCGACCCGGACTGCGGGTGCTGTTCACGACCGGCTACTCGCGCAACGCGGTCGTGCACAACGGGGTGCTCGATCCCGGCGTGGACCTGCTGGGCAAGCCGTTCACGCTGGACGAGCTCGCCGCGGCGGTCCGCGCGGTGCTGGACCGGCCGGACTGAGCGTCCCGGGCGGACTGAGCGTCCCGGGCGGACTGAGCGTCCCGGGCGGACGGTGCGGACGCCCTGGAAGGGCACCCCCGTCCTCGATCAGAAGGCGGTGACCGTCACGACGGTGCGGAATATCCCGACACGAAGCGATGCGGCGTGCCGTCGGTGTCGTAGGTCGATCGCTCGATGCGGCCGATGTCGGCGCCGTAGACGTGGATGCTGATGGAGACCTGACCCTCGACGGCGTTGTGGACGCGGTGGATGTCGCCGAGGCGAGGCGAGACCGCCTCGACCTGACCCGGCGACAAGCGCACCGGCGGGCCGTCCGGCACGAGTCCGTTCGGCCCCGTGAAGCGGTAGCCCTGCGAGTCCTCCGCGCCGCGCAGCATCCCGATCAGCCCCCAGACCGTGTGGTCATGGATGGGCGTCGCCTGCCCCGGTCCCCAGACGAAGGACACGACCGAGAAGCGTCCCTGCGCGTCGACGTGCAGCGGGTATTGCCGATAGCGATCGGCGCCCGGTTGCGCGTGGCTCGACGGCAGCCAGTCGTCGTGCGCGACGAGCTCGGCGAGCAAGGGTCGCAATTCGATCAATAGCTCCGGCTCGCGCAGGCCCTTGTCGATCAAGGCCTCGATGGCGGCGATGAACCGGGGCAACGGCTCCAGTGGCACGGGCGGGCGAAGGGCGCTCATGCGTCGCAGTGTGGGCGCCGACCGGGCGGCCGTGAATCCTGCAATCCGAGCATGGAAAGTCGGATTCGTTCTTTGCGGCCGGTCGCGCGGATCTCTACGGTCAGGGCCTGTCCGACCAACACAGGGCCACGAGCATGAGCATCCAATTCATCGGCATGATCCAGTCGCAGAAGACCTCCGAGATCCACGCGGCCAGCGGGCCGGTCGTCGATCCGGACTACGTGAGCGCCTTCGCCCGGGCGCATGAGGCGGCGGGCTTCGACCGCATCCTGGTGCCTCACCATTCCACCGGCCCGAGCGCGCAGCTCACGATCGCGCATGCGGCGGCGCACACCTCGCGCATCGGCTTCCTGCTGGCGCACCGGCCCGGCTTCGTCGCGCCGACGCTGGCGGCGCGTGAGCTTGCGACGCTCGACCAGTTCACCGGCGGCCGGCTGGCGGTGCACGTGATCTCCGGCGGCTCGGACGCCGAGCAGCGCCGCGACGGCGACTACCTCGACCACGACCAGCGCTACGAGCGCACCGACGAGTACGTCGGCCTGCTGCGCCGCCTGTGGACCAGCGATCAGCCCTTCGATCACGAGGGCACGCATTACCGCTTCGATCAAGGCTTCAGCGAGGTCAAGCCGCGCCAGCTGCCGCACATCCCGGTGTTCTTCGGCGGCGCGTCCGACGCGGCGCTGCCGGTGGCGGGCAAGCATGCGGACGTCTACGCGCTGTGGGGCGAGTCGCTCGAGCAGACGGCGGAGCTGACGCGGCGCGTGCGCGCGGAGGCGGCGCGCCATGGGCGGAACATCGGCTTCTCCGTCTCCTTCCGACCCATCCTCGCGGACACCGAGGCGGCCGCCTGGGCGCGCGCCAAGCGCATCCTGGAGGACACGCGCCGCTTGCGCGTGGCGGCGGGCTACAGCCGCGGCGGCCCGCAGCAGAGCGAGGGTGCGCGGCGCCTGCTCGCGGCGGCGGAGAAGGGCAGCCGCGTCGACAAGCGGCTGTGGACCGAGCTCGCGCGCGAGACCGGCGCGCGCCACAACAGCACCGCGCTGGTCGGCACGCCGGAGCAGGTGGCGGAGGCGCTGCTCGACTACTACGACCTGGGCGTCACGACCTTCCTGATCCGCGGCTTCGATCCGCTCGAAGACGCGATCGACTACGGCCGCGAGCTGATCCCGCGCACGCGGGCGCTCGTCGAGCAGCGGCTGGCGCAGCGCCAGGCCGCTTGAACTTGAGCCGGTCCCCCTTTTCCGCTTCCACCATCTCCGCTTCGAGGACTGCATGAGCATTGATTCCAACGACGACCTCGACAACCGCAACCTCACCGGCAAGGCCGCGAGCCGGCCCGAGGTTCACGACCGGTCGCGCCGCCGTGTGCTGTCCGGCGGCGCCGCATTCACTGCGCTCGCCGCCATCCCGTACGTGCGCTCCGTGCGTGCGCAGGGCCGGGTCGTCGTGAAGGCCGGCGACCAGAAGGGCAACCTGCGCGCGCTGCTGGAAGCGGCGGACGAGTTGCGCCAGCTGCCCTACGACATCCAGTGGAGCGAGTTCCCCGCCGCCGCGCCGCTGGCCGAGGCGCTGAACGCGGAGGCCGTCGACTTCGGCCCGATCGGCGACGCGCCGCTGCTGTTCGCGATCGCCGCGGGCACGCGCATCAAGGCCTTCGCGGTGAACCGCTCCGATGCCTACGGCACGGCGGTGCTGGTGCGGCCGGACTCGCCGTTCAAGACGGCGGCCGACCTCAAGGGCAGGTCCATCGGCACGAATCGCGGCTCCATCGGCCACTTCATTGCGCTGAAGGCGCTCGCGTCGGCGGGCTTGAAGCCGGACGACGCGCAGATCCGTTTCCTGCCGCCGGCGGAGGCGAAGCTCGCGTTGACGCAGGGTTCGCTCGACGCGTGGGCGACGTGGGAGCCGTACACCGCGCTGGCGGAAACGGCCGGCCACGCGCGCGTGCTGGTGAGCGGGCGAGGGCAGTGGTCGGGGCTGAGCTTCCTCGCGGCGACCGACAAGGCGCTCGCGACCAAGCGCGACGCGCTCGCGGACCTGGCGCAGCGCGTGAAGCGCGCGCAGGCCTGGTCGTATCAGCACGTGCCGGAGTTCTCCGCGACCTTGGCGCGCATCATCGGCATCCCCGTCGAGGCCGCGCGCCTGCAGTTCGAGCGCCGCGCCACGCGCTGGATCGCGCTCGACGACCAGGTGCTCGCGGACCAGCAACGCAGCGCGGATTTCTATCTGCAGGTGGGGTTGCTCAAGCAGCGGCTGGACGTACGGCCGACCATCACGCTGGTCTGATCCGGTCTGCGGTCAGGGCGCCAACGCGAACTCGATCGCCGCTTCGCAATGGATGAGCGCCGTATCGAAGACGGGCACGGAGACGTTGCCGGCGTCGAGCAGCATGCCGACTTCCGTGCAGCCGAGGATCATGCCATCGGCGCCCTGATCCACGAGACGGCGCGAGACGTCCTCGAATCGGGAACGGCTGTCGTTCGTCGTGATGTCCTTGCAGAGCTCGTCGTAGATGATGCGATGCACGTCCGCGCGATCGTCATCGCCGGGAATCAGAGGCTGTAGTCCGGCGGCTTTGAGCCGGTCGACGTAGAAGGATTGCTCCATCGTGAATGCCGTCGCGATCAGGCCGGGCTTCTTCAATCCCGATGCCCTGATCCGATCCGCCGTGGCATCCGCGATATGCAGCAGGGGAATGCCCACGCCGCCCATCATCTGGTCGGCCAGCTTGTGCATCGTGTTCGTCGCCAGGACGATGAAGTCCGCGCCGCCACGCGCCAGCGCCTTTGCCTCCGCGTTCAGGATCTCGCCGGCTTCCTCCCAGTGTCCCGCGACCTGGAGCCGCTCGATCTTCGCGAAGTCGAGGGATCGAATCAGCAACTCCGGCGAATGCAGGCCGCCGAGTCGCCGGCGCGTGATCTCGCACATCTGGCGGTAGTAGGTCTGCGTCGACGCGGCGGACATGCCGCCGAGGATTCCGATGACTTTCATGGTGGTTCGGGCCAACGTCTGCCGGGGATTGGGCTGGGGGAAGCGTAGCACTCAGGCTCAATCAGACGCATTTCGAACGCAATCTACTAGTTGGTAGATAATGCCAGCAAGCCACGAGGATTCCCCATGACCGGCATCCGAGCACTGTCATCGACACCGTGCGTCCAGCCGACCGCCGCGAAGCCCGACGGCAACGTGGTGTCGAGTGGAGCAACCGCGAATTTCCCGACCGTGATGAGGGATCACCACCAGAAGCTGATGGCGTCGATGGAATCGGCCAAGGCGGGCAGACCCGCCGATCGGCCGGAGGTCCTCTTGTCGCTGTCTCGCCGGCCGGACATCGAAGCGATGATCGAGCGGCAGCATGCGGCGCGCAGGACGGCATCGCGCACCAAGGATGCCGCTCGGTCGTGTGCCGACGAGAACGAGGACGATGCCGTACCCTGCAGCGATCGCGACGGAGATCCCGTCCGCGGAGGCGCGGACCGTTGCGGAAGCGGTGTCGACCACCTTGCTCAGTTCGAATGCGAACCGAAAGACGCGGCGCCGTTGATGGCCTTGGTCACGAGCTTTGTCGCCTGGAATTCGCCAGCCGCCGCTACGGCCGCCAACCCGACGAGTCGCGCGTTGACTCGGCGCAGACGGAGACCGCAGCCGGCAGATCGCCATGGAGCTGCTCAAGGGAAGGCAGACGTGGACGCCGACGGGAAGTGACTGCGGCGCCCCGGCGCCACGGCGCGTCGTCTCGGCGGATACTCCAAGTCACATGGCGGCCTCAACATCACGATGAGCACGAGCATCACAGGAGTTCGATTCGCCGCGCTTGCAGGCTTGATTGCTGGTGCGGTCTCGCTGGGCGGCTGTACTGGGCGTCTACCCGGAAAGCCGATGAGCGATGAGGCTTTTGCGGACGCCGCAGCGCAAGCCCGCATCCTCCGGGAGGACGCCAAGGACTTCCGTGCCCGCCATGCGTTCAAGGGTCATCCCGGAGGTCTCGCCCTGCGTTCGTTGCGGGAAGAAGGCTTCGATTGCGGAATCAGTCACCTCAACCTGCTCCGCCGGGACGCCGATCCATCTGGGCAGTGGGTGTGAAGAGGACGCCACTCGTCATCTGCACGAAGGCGGCCTCTGCCATGGACAAGCTCTGCGACGTGCGGCGGGTGACGCTCGACATCGATTGGCAAGATGCAGAAGCATCAGAAGCGTCACTGCTTTTGCAACTCGAAATCAGCCGGGTGACGAATCAGTCTTACGCCTGCAGTTCGCGAATGCCACCATGATTGGTGGCTCCCGCGAGCGGATCACAGCTCGATTTTTGCGTTCACCCCCAGCGTCCGCGGCGCTCCCACGAAGGTGTAGCCCGACGCCAGGAATCCCCAGTAGTTGCGGTTGAACACGTTGTCCACGCCGGCGCGCAACGTCACCGGGTGGTGGGCGACACTGGTCTGGTAGCTCACGCCCAGGTTCATCAGCGAGTAGCTCGGCAGCCGGTACTTGTTGTTCGCGTCGGCCGTGAGCCCGTCGAAGTAATGCAGCTCGGCATTCGCGCTCAGGCCCTCAACACCTGGCACCTTCTGGCTCACGCCCAGTGACGCCTGCCACTTGGGGATGCCCTCCAGTCGGTTGCCTTCCAGGCTCGGATCCGTCCTGCAGTAGCTGCCGGTCGTGTACGCCGCGCTCGCGGTCACACGCGTCCCCGTGCCGACGTTGACGTAGCCGTTGAGCTCCGCGCCGCGCAGCCGCACCTGACCGTTGGAGACGTAGTAGTTCTGCGCGTTCGCGTACTCGGCGCCGCGATCGATCTCGAACAGCGCGCCCGTCACGCCCCAGCCGCGGCCGTCGTGCTTCGCGCCCACCTCGTACTGCTTGCTCTTCAGCGGCGCCAGCACCTCGTCGGCGTTCGCGTAGGTCGTGCCCACCGTGCTGCCTTGCTCCAGCGCTTCCACATAGCTCGCGTAGACCAGCGTGTCCGCGCGCGGACGGAACATCACCGCCACCGTCGGCGTGACCGGCGTCTTCTTGTACTGGTTGGTCACCGCGCCCGCGGTGTTGTACGAGGTCTGGTCGTAGTCCGAGTAGCGCAACCCCAGCAGCACCGACCACTGGTCCGAGAACGCCACCGTGTCGCTGGCGAAGACCGCCTTCTGCGCCGAGTGGTAGTTGTGATACTGCAGCGAATCGTCGTAGCTGCCGTTCCACGGCAGCGGCGTGATCGGCTGGTACAGGTTCTCGTCGCCGATCGGCGTGTAGAGCGACTTCGGCACGGTCTGCTTGTTCAAGCCCTGCCACGCGAGGCCCGCCGTGACCTGATGCTGGAGGCCGGCCGTCGTGAAGCTGCCTTCGATCAACGCCTGCGCCTGCTCGTAGGTCGCCGCGCCTTGCGCCTTGTTCAGGTAGACCGTGTAGTCGCCGGGCTCGTTGAGCAAGCCCATCCACTGGCCCGAATAGCGGCGGCGATCCTGGCTGCGGCTGACGTCCAGCGTCGCGGTCCATGTCGGATCGATCTTCCATTGCAGGCCCGTGGACACGAAGAACACGTTGGAATTGAAGAAAGTCGTGTCGTGCGCGTTCAGGTCCTTGCGGCCGCTAGGCGCCTTCGGGATCTGCGTGCCGGTGAAGTCGTCCAGGAAGAAGTCCTGCACGCCGCCCTGCACGCGCCGCGATTGATAGATCGCGTCCGCCGTCCACGTCAACGACGAGGTGAGCCGCGTGTCTACCGACAGCGAGCCCGAGTTGCGCTGCACATGCGCGCCGTTGTAGGTCTCGCCCTGCTCGTGCGTGAGATTGAGGCGGTAGCCGAAGCGGTCGGCATCCCCGTCGCCGGTGCCGACGCGGCCGCCCGCGTCGACGTGCTCGCTGAAGACGCCGTCGGATCGGTAGCCGACGTCGACGCTCCGCAGCGGCTTGTCCGTCGGCTTCTTGGTGACGAAGTTGATGATGCCGCCCGGCGCGCCGAAGCCGTACATGAAGCCGGACGAGCCCTTGAGCAACTGCACCGAATCGAAGGTCTCGATCGGCAGCTCGACGGTGGTCATGAAGAACGGCAGGCCGTTGATCTTGTAGCCGTTGTAGTCGTCCAGCGGGATGCCGCGCACATTGATCGAGTACGCGTTGAACGAGTAGGTGTCGCCCAGCGACATCACCGACGCGTCGTTGGCGAAGACCTTGCCGAGCGACTTCACCTGCCGGGCGTCGAGGTCCTCCGCGTCGACCTGGCGGATGGAGAAGGGCGTCTCCAGTTCAGACCTGGCACCCAACGCGCCGGCACCGAGCGAGCGCGTGCGGGTACCTTGCACCGTCACGGTGGAGAGGGCGGTGCCGGCGGTGGCTTCGGGCGCGTTCTGCTTGTTCTGCGCGTTCTGGCCGCTCGCGCCGACGTCCGCGCTGGACTGTGCCGACGCCGCGCTGACCAGGCCCGCCAGCAAGGTGGCGACGGCGATGGAAACTGCTTTCAAATGGGGTTGCATTATTCTCTGGCGTTAATAGGACGTGAATATGTGCGATTGCTGCAAAATCCTTTGCGGCTCACGTTTCACTCTATTCAGGCGCCAGGAAATACAGAGAAACCTTTCGGCGTATCGATATTCGATATCGGCAAACGAAACTGAAGTAGGCCGATCGGACCAAGCGCCGCGTCCTCACGGGGCGATACCGTCAGATCGCGCCCGACGCCAGGGAAAGCCTGGAGTTGGGCACCCGCGCAACGTCGTGAAAAAAGTCGCGTTCGGTTCACCGTTCGGATATCGCCCACCTCCTATACTCGCCGCCGCACAACGCCGGAGCGGTCCGCATCAATGGCCCGCCGTGCGGAAATATCTCAACAGGGAGGAGTACCTCATGGTTTCGATGAAGCACAAGAACGCTGCCTTGGTGGCGGCAATATCCGTCCTCGTCACGGCCTGCGGCGGTGGCGGTGGGAGCGAGGATGCCGGCAAGGCCGGAACGTCGAACACCGGTTCGGACGCGCCCGCGATCGCGACGCAGCCGGCCAACGCCACGGTGCTGACCGACGGCACGACCACCTTCACCGTCGTGGCCACCGGGACCGGTCTGGCCTACCAGTGGAAGAAGAACGGCACGGCCATCGCCGGCGCGACATCCGCCTCGTACCAGACGCCGCCGGTGAGTTACGGCGACAACGGCGCTCAATACACGGTCGTGGTGACGAACGCGGCAGGCACCGCGACGAGCGCGGTCGCGCAACTGACGCTGAAGCTGAGCGCCAACCAGCAGGCCTTCGAGGACCTGATCCTGGCGCCCAGCGCGGGCAGCTACTTCCTGCACTGGAACCTGAACTACTCGGGCGGCCAGACCAGCGGCACCAACTACGCGTACTCGGACCTCGGCCAGCTGACCAGTTCGCCGCTGACGGCCGGTCCGCAGGTCAACGCGCAGACCGCGCCGCGCAACATCACGGCCACGCTGGCGCTGCCGGCCTCGTCGTCGCCGACGCGCGTGCTGAAGAACGGCGCGGTGATCGTCGTGGGTTCCAGCAGCAAGGTGAGCTACGTGAGCAGCGACGTGCGCGTCGACTCGCTGGCGGCGGACAACACCACGGTGGCGTACTCCGAGATCCGCAGCAACTACGAGACCGTGGCGCTGACCGGCGCCGTCGTCAGCGCAGCGGCGGACTTCGCCCATTTCCACAACTCGTTCTTCTCGAACGCCAACGTGCTGAATGCGACGGCCACCTACGCGGCGGGCTCGAGCTACCTCAAGTTCGCGCAAACCAACAAGGGTGACCGCTTCAACGCGTTCGACTGCACGACGGCCACGACCGGCGCCAGTGTCACGCCGTGCCGCACGAACATGACGCTGACGGCCGCGATGACCGCCGGTATCGTGTCCAACAGCGACGGCACCACCTATCGTCTGGCGGACGGCGCGGTCCGCACGGTCGACGGCGTGCCGATCTGGGTGGCGACGAATCCTCGTCCGCAGTCGGCGACGCTGAGCTCGACGGTGCAATACCGCATCTACTTCGAGCTCGGCGGCAATGTCTACACCGGCGCCCTGATCAAGGACGGCACGGTGCTGGGCGGCAGCTACTACGTGTCGAATCCGGGCGGCGCCACGGTCACCGACCGGCTGACCTTCCTGCCCTTCGACATCCGCATGAACAAGGCCGCGCACGACAGCATCGTGGCGGCGATGAAGATCTGATCAGGCGTTGATCGGGCGTACACCGGCGTCGGCCTGGGAAGGCCGGCGCCGGGGCGCGTTCGAGGGGATTGAGCCGTCAGCGGACCGCGTGGCGGCGTCCGTCCTCATCGACCCAGTAGCGGCCGCCGTTGCCGTCGGAGTAGACGTCGCGCTCGCGCCCGTTGGCGACGACTCGCCCGATGACCGCGCCCGCGACTGCGCCGACCACGGCGCCTGTCACGGCGCTGCCGCCGGCCACGGCCCCGACGACCGCACCGCCGACGGCGCCCACGCCCGCGTTGCGCACGTCGCTTGTTGCACAGCCGACCGACAGGGCGGCGCAAACGGCGACGAGCGCCATGGATCGAGTCAGGGAGATGTTCATGATGGACCTCTTCGCAGCTGGGGATTCGAGATCGCGTCGCGTTGACCGTGAGCCATCGACTGCCACGGACATCGGACGTGCGCACAGGCGGAACAGCCCGTGTTGCCCGTCTATCGGCAAGCCCCGTGCCGTGCGCCATCCGCTGCCTGCGCGTCGCTGAGTCGCGCCATGAGAAAAGCGCCCGCGGAAAGCTTCAGCGGGCGCTGTCGTGAGGAGGGCGTCGGACCCCTCTCGCTATCCGATCACTTGATCGAGAAGCTGTCCCCGTACACCTTCCAGTTGAGCGGCGTCTTCAGGTCCAGGTTCCCGGCCTTGAGCCACACGCGCTGCGCGGTCTCGACCCGGCTCACGTCGCTGTGCGCCTCCTCCGTCTTCATCGCCGCCACGCGGGCGTCGAGGAAGGCGTTCAGGTAGGTCGTCTCATTGCCGCCCTGCGCCGGCGTCTTGGCCTTGGCCATCGCCGCCTTGCGGATGCCGCCGAAGCTTACGCCGCTGTTGCCGGGACCGTGCATCACGATCGCGTCGTAGTAGATGAACTGGCCCAGCGTCCGCAGCCCGTCGTTCTTGGCCTGCTGGACCGACGGATTGAAGTAGGACCGGTCGCGCTCGTGATCCTGCGCCTGCTGGAACACCGTGTCGCTCGCGGCCGTCTTCCAGTCGCCCTGGAAGTTGGGGTCCAGCCCCGCGTGCGAGTCGCTGCCGTTGACCGAGCGCAGCGCGTTCAGGTACTTCGCCAGCACGTTGTTCGGCTTGACCGAGTTGTAGTACTGGACCAGTTCCAGCATGTCGCCGGTGCCCGAGCAGAACCCGATGATGCCGGCCGTGTAGCCGCGGCCGTCGCGGATGTCCTCGATGTAGCGGTACTGCGCCTTCCAGTCCAGCGACGAGTTCTCCGCGCTGGAGACGATCTGCATCGCGATGTCCTTGGCCTTCGGGTCGGACAGGCCAGCCGATGGCGCCGGAGCAGGCGCTGGGGCCGGTGAAGGTGCCGGCGCCGGTGAGGGCGCGGGGGCTGGAGAAGGCGCTGGCGCTGGGGAAGGCGCAGGGGCCGGCGACGGAGCGGGCGCGGGGGCGCCGACCGCCTTCAGCTTCCAGCGCTGGTTCGCGCCGCCGGTGCAGTCCCACTGCTGGATCGCGCCGCCGGCGGCCATGGAATGGTCCTTCACGTCGACGCACTTGCCGCTGTGGCGCGCCTGCAAGGTGTAGCCGTCGGCGGACGGCGCGAGCAGGAAACGCTGGTTGTCCGTCGGCGCCGTCGCCCATTGCTGGATCAGCGCGCCGTTGCCCGTCGAGACGTCGGTCACGTCCAGCGACTTGCCGCTGGCCACGCTGACCAGGCGGTAGCTGCCGCCCGTGTCGGCGCGCAGTTCGAAGCGCTGCGTCGTCTGCGAGCCGCAACGGCTCTGCTGCAGCTTCGCGCCGTCGGCGCGCGTGTTGCCGGACAGGTCCAGGCACAGGCCGGACTCGCCGGATTCGATGGTGTAGAGGCCGGCGGCGACCGTGACCGCGCCGGCGGCCATGGCGCGCGCATCCGGCGCGTTCTCGCTGGCGGCATCGGACGCCGCCGACGCCACGACATCGGCGGATTGGCCGACGACGCTCTTGCCTTCTTCGCCGCCCCCGCCGCCGCAGGCGGTCAGGCAGGCGCTGGCGACCGCCAGCAGCGCCGGCGCGGTCAGGAGAGTCGAGGCACGCGGAGGCCGCGGAGCGGCGGAGAAGGATTGGTTCATGGCGAAGCTCCTTACTTCCATTCGGACGATTGCAGCAGCGGATCCGTCGTCAGGCCGAAGCTGGTGCCGACCTTCTGGCCGACGGTGCCAGGTGTTGCCAGCGGCGCGGAGCCGCAGGTGCCGCCGCCCGTCTTGATGATGGCCCACAGCATCGCGCCGTCCCGCGCGTTGCGGTTCGAGGCGCTGCCGTTCAGCACCGCGGTCGTGTAGCGCTGCACCGAGTACGGCTGGTTGAGGTTGACGCCGTACTGGCTCTTCAGGTTGCGCGAACCGACGCACTGCGCGTCGCCGTCGTTGACCACCAGCAGGCCGCCGGCCCAGCCTTCGGGCGCCGGCTCCAGGCCGATGGACACGATGGTCTTGGCCGGGAACAGCGAGCGGTAGTCGTTGTACGCGGTCACGCCGTCGTAGTTCTCGAAGCGCGCGTCGTAGCTCATCACGTTGACCATGTCGAGCATGCCCGCCACCGCCGGGAACTTGCGCACCACCGCGCGTTCGCGGCCGGCGTTGCCGCCCCAGTAGGAGATCCGGCCCCCGCAGGACGCGTCGGCCGAGGTCGCCGCGGTGCAGTCCGCGCCCGTCGACCAGCCGGCCAGCGTCAGCACGCGGCCGTTGCCGGCGATGTCCACCGCGCGGCGCAGCGCCTTGATGACGTTGGCGTAGCGGTCGACGTCGCCGTCGGTCTCGTAGTCCACGTCCAGGCCGTCGAAGCCGAGCTCGGTCTGGATCTTCGCCAGCGCGTTGATCGTCGGTCCGTTGCCGGCCGCGCCTTCTGCGGCGAGCGTGCCCCAGTTGTTGTAGGTCGCGCCGCCGACGGCCAGGATGACCTTCTGGTTGCGCTGGTGCAGCACGTCGATCGCGGCCTTGATGTCACGCGGCGTCGCGTTGAAGTTGATGCCGGTGCCGGAGAAGGTGTTGGCCGACAGCCCCGCCCACGAGAAGGCCGGATCCGCGAAGGACACCATCACATGGGTGTAGGTGGCCGGCGTGCGCGCGAACTTGCTGGCCTTGTAGACGTCGTTGGCCGACTTGCCGGTGGCGTCGAACCAGTTGTCGCTCCAGGTCGGGTAGTAGCCGACGTAGACGCGGCGCGTCTGCGTGGCCTTCAGCGCTTCGGGCAGCGTCAGCGCGCCGCCGGGCGAGGGTGCCGGCGCCGGGCTGGGCGACGGGGCAGGCGAAGGCGAGGGGGCGGGGGAAGGTGCCGGAG
>SEFA01000115.1 GCA_004210455.1 Rubrivivax sp.
CCGGCCCCCTGGGCGCCGGAGCCAACACACACGAGATCGACGAGGGCACGATGATCCGCTCGGCGTCGCCGCTGGTGTCGCCGGTCGGCGCCGCGCCGCGCGCTGAGAAGGCGGCCGCGATCGACGACGACACCCGCGCACTGGCCGCCGTCGCCTACGGCGAGGGCTCGACGGGCAACGTCTACGAGGAGATGGCCGCCATCGCCAATGTGCTGGTGCGCCAGCAGAAGGCGCGCGGCTTCGCGACGATCAGCGCCTTCATCAAGAAGGACAAGACCTTCGCCTTCGCGGCCCATGACGGCAACCAGCGGCACGACAAGCTCAAGAAGGCGACCGCCGACGAGATCGCCGCCGACATCGGCATGAGCGAGGCCGTGCGAGGCGCGCGCAACGCACTCAGCGCCACCGGCACCGACTACGCCAACGGCGGCTACTTCTGGGACGGCGCCGACATCAAGTCGAACTACGACAAGCATCCCAAGGTCAAGGCCGGCATCCATATCACCGATGCGAAGCACAACATCTACGGCATCAAGGACAAGGACGTCCCCGGTGAAGAATGGTGGCGAAGCGCGGCCGGCGCGAAGACCAAGCTGCGCGGAAAATGGGACTACAAGTACGAGTCCACCGCCGCGTACGGCGGGACCATCTTCTGGAAGTACAACGACGCCTTCGTGAAGGCCACCAACAACAAGGTGTACGACTGATGCCCAGCCCGTCCCGACTGCTACAGATCGCCGCGTCCGCCCTCGCCGGCTCGCTCTTCGCCGCGTGCGCGGCGCATGCCGACGCCGTTGCGAGGAATGCGACGGAACTGCGCGACCTGCTGCGCGGCAGCGCGACACCGGCCGCCTTGGAGCCGATCAAGACCGAGGGCTGGTGCGGCCCGCAAGGCTGCTTCGTCGACGTCGGCGAGCTGCGTCTGGACCGCGACAAGGGCGGCTTCGTCAAGGCGCCGGGCGGGAAGCAGCTCGTGCTCGTCCAGCACAAGCCGATGGGCGTCGAATCGCTGCCGGACATCGACTGGACGTCGACGGACGCCTATCGCGTCATGGCCGGCGGCCAGCGATGGGGCAGCTGCATGGAGTTCACGCACACCGGCATCGGCAAGAGCGGCGTGTACCAGCGCTGGACCAGCGTGGTGCTGGTGCCGTTCAGCGGCGACAAACCCGCCGGCATGGCGCATCGCTTCGTCGGATATTGGGCGGGGTGCGATTCGCTGCAGGCCGCCGCGGCCCAGGGTCAGGTCGTGCTTCCCGTGATCGAGCGCGGCGAGTCCAAGGAATCCAAACCCGTCAGGCTCGTGAACTACCAGTGCTCGGCCAAAGGCTGCGAGGGGAAAGTCGACGAGCGGATCGTCGATGGGGATCCGGTCGGTGAATCCGGCGGGATGTCGATCCGATCGAAGTGACCGGCTGACCGCCACGGCCGCTGGCCCTCACCCCTGCCCTCTCCCGCAAGCGGGAGAGGGAGTAAGACTGGCGCTCGCGGCGTGACGGTTTTCAGTCGAACGCGTAGTCGAAGTCCCCGTCCTTCACCGCCAGTTCGACCTTGGTGATCGCCTGGCCGTTGGTGACGCGGGTGAGGTACTCCCGGCTGATGCGCGGCAGCACCGTGTTCGTGAGGATCGCGTCGACCACGCGGCCGCCGCTCTCCACTTCGTTGCAGCGGCTGATGATCAGCTTCACCACGTCGTCGCCGAAGGTCAGCGGCACGCCCAGGTTCTCGCCCACGCGCTTCTGGATGCGGCCCAGCTGCAGACGCACGATCTGGCCCAGCATCTCCTCGCTCAGCGGGTAGTAGGGGATCGTCACCAGGCGGCCCAGCAGCGCCGCCGGGAAGATCTTGAGCAGCGGCTCGCGCAGCGCCTTGGCGATGCCCTCCGGTTCCGGCATCAGCTCCGGATCCGCGCACAGCTTCATGATCAGGTCGCTGCCCGCATTGCTGGTCAGCAGGATGATGGTGTTCTTGAAGTCGATGTGGCGGCCCTCGCCGTCCTCCATGCGGCCCTTGTCGAAGACCTGGAAGAACAGCTCGTGCACGTCCGGGTGGGCCTTCTCCACCTCGTCCAGCAGCACGATGCTGTAGGGCCGGCGGCGCACGGCCTCGGTCAGCACGCCGCCTTCGCCGTAACCGACGTAGCCCGGAGGCGAGCCCTTGAGCGTCGAGACCGTGTGGGCCTCCTGGAACTCGCTCATGTTGATGGTGATGACGTTCTGCTCGCCGCCGTAGAGCGCCTCGGCCAGCGCGAGCGCCGTCTCGGTCTTGCCCACGCCCGAGGTCCCCGCCAGCAGGAACACGCCGATCGGCTTGCTCGGGTTGTCCAGCCCGGCGCGCGAGACCTCGATGCGCTTGGCGATCATCTCCAGCGCGTGACGCTGGCCGACCACGCGCTGGTTCAGCGTGTCCGCCAGCTGCAGCACGGCCTGCACCTCGTTGCGCACCATGCGGCCGACCGGGATGCCGGTCCAGTCCTGCACCACCGCGGCCACCGCCTGTTCATCGACCTGCGGCAGGATCAGCGGCGCATCGCCCTGCAGCGTGGTCAGTTCGGCGCGCAGCCCGGCCAGTTCGCCCAGCAGCGTGTCGCGCTCCGCTTCCTCAGGCGCGCCCTCGCCGTCCTTGCGCAGCAGCGCGTGCAATTCCAGCACGCGGTCGACCATGCCCTTTTCCTTCAGGTGGCGGGCTTCCAGCTCGGCCTTGCGCGTCTGCGCCTCGTCCAGCTGCGTCGCCACGCGCTGCTTGCGCTCCGCGACGTCCATGCCGATCGCGCCTTCGCGGCCGATGATCTCGCGCTCGATCTCCAGCGCCTGGATGCGGCGCAGGCAGTCCTCGAGTTCCGCCGGCGTCGCATGCTGGCTCACCGCCACGCGCGCGCAGGCCGTGTCGAGCAGGCTCACCGCCTTGTCCGGCAGCTGACGCGCCGGGATGTAGCGATGGCTCAGGCGCACCGCGGCCTCGATGCCCTCGTCGAGCAGCGCCACGCGGTGGTGCTTCTCCAGGATGGACGCCACGCCGCGCAGCATCAGCACGGCCTTGTGTTCGTCGGGCTCGGGCACCTGCACGACCTGGAAGCGCCGCGTCAGCGCGGGATCCTTCTCGATGTGCTTCTTGTACTCGGCCCAGGTCGTCGCCGCGATCGTGCGCAGCTTGCCGCGCGCCAGCGCAGGCTTGAGCAGATTGGCCGCGTCGCCGGTCCCGGCCGCGCCACCCGCACCGATCAGCGTGTGCGCTTCGTCGATGAACAGGATGATCGGCTTGGCCGAGGCCTGCACCTCGTCGATCACCTGGCGCAGGCGGTTCTCGAATTCGCCCTTCATGCTGGCGCCGGCCTGCAGCAGGCCGATGTCGAGCATATACAGCGACACGTCCTTCAGCTGCGGCGGCACGTCGCCCTGCGCCAGGCGCAGCGCGAAGCCTTCCACCACCGCGGTCTTGCCGACGCCCGCCTCGCCCGTGAGGATGGGGTTGTTCTGGCGGCGGCGCATCAGGATGTCGACGATCTGGCGGATCTCCTCGTCGCGGCCCGCGATGGGATCGATCTCGCCGTTGCGCGCGCGTTCCGTCAGGTCGACCGCGTAGCGCTTGAGCGCCTCCTGCTTGCCCATGGCCGCGGGCGCGATCGCGCCGCTGGCATCGCCGGGCGCGGCGCCCGGTTCGGCGGCGCGCATCGCGCGCTCCGGCGAGCCTTCGAGGATCTGGTTGAACTTCTCGCCCAGGTCGTCGACGTTGATCTTCTCGAACTGCTTGGACACCGACAGCAGCACGTTGCGCATCGACGCCGTCTTCAGCAGGCCCAGCACCAGGTGACCGGTGCGCACCTGCTGGTCGCCGAACATCAGCGAGCCGTAGACCCAGCCGCGCTCGACGGCGTTCTCCACCCAGCTCGACAGGTCGGTCACCGACGTCGCGCCGCGCGGCAGGCGGTCCAGCGAGGCCATCAGGTCCGACGACAGCTGCGCCGCGTCCAGCCCGTAGTGCTTGACGATGCGATGCAGGTCGGAGTCGGGCGTGCTGAGGATCTGGTAGAGCCAGTGCTGCAGCTCGACGTAGGGATTGCCCCGCAGCTTGCAGAACACGGTGGCGCCCTCGATCGCCTTGTAGGCCAGCGGGTTGAGCTTGCCGAAGAGGCTGGTGCGCGAGATTTCAGTCATGTCGATGCTCCCTTGGATGCCGGCGGCGTGGCCCGTCCCTTGACCCGCTGATGCGGATGCAGGTGCAGGTCGCCCCGGTCGTGACGATGCGGACGGCCGCCCGAGCGGCCCGTCCAGGAAGTGAAGCCCAGGCGCGCGCCGCCGCTGAGCGCCGCGGCGGGCACCTCGTCGCGGCGCAGCACGGGCTGCAGCTCCCATTGCAGGTTGTGGCCGACGTATTGCCGGATCCAGTCGTTCAGCGGCCGCCACGCGTCGCCGTCGGGCAGGAAGCCCTCGTACTGGCGCAGTGTGAGCGGGCCCAGGACGACGCGGAAACGGTACTGCCGGTCCCAGGCCTTGTTGCCCGCGGAGGTGTTGCGCCCCAGGCGCGGCAGCTCGCGGCCGATGCGTTCGGGCCGCTGGCGCGCGAAGCCCAGCCGCGTGCGCTCGCCGTCCTCGACGGGCAGCCAGTGCGGCACGTGCTGCTCGATGCGCACCGGCACCTTGAAGTGGGAGGACAGGATCTTGGCCAGGCCTTCCGGATGCTGCGCGCGACCGCCGTGCAGGCCGGCCTGGAACAGGCGCGCCGTCTGCGGCAGCGAGTCGCCGGGCCGCTGCGCGCCGTCGAGCCCGGTCGCCGCGCCCAGCCAGGCCGCGTAGCGGTCGGTCGCGGGACGGTCATGCTGGACGGCCGGCTGCGACTGCGCCCAGGCGCGGTAGAAGTGCAGCAGCAGCCGGTGATGGAAGACGTCGAGGAAGCGGCTCAGCGTCGGATCGCCGCGTTGATGCAGCCGCTCGCGCGTGTACTCGGTCAGGTGCAGCGGCATCGGCCCCTGCGGACCGAGCAGGCCGAAGAAACGCACGCCCAGGCGCGGCGCCGGGTTCTGGCCGCGGGTCAGGCTCTGCAGCGACGCCGGCGCGAAGTCGAGCTCGGGTTCCTGACCCAGCCGGATCGCCTCCTGCGACGGACGCAGGCCGCGACCGAGTCGCGGCATGTCCGGCGTCAGCCCTTCGATGCGCCGCAGCAGCGCGAAGAAATCGTGCGCCCAGGGCGTCGCCTCGACGTCCTCGAACAAGGCGCGCAACGCGGCGGCATCGGGTTCGTTGCGCTTCTCGGGCCGGCGCGCCAGCAGCGAGGCCGGTGACGGCGCGGCGCTGTCATCGGCTGCAGCGTCGGGCCCGGGAGCGGACCCCGCATCGGAGCCGGCATCGTCGGAGGTGGTTCCGGGACCCTGCGCGTTCATCCGCGCTCCTCGTCCCGGGCCCGATCGCCGCGTCCTTCGGCGTCGCCGCCGATGCGCGGCGCCCAACGTTTCACCACGCCGCGCTGCGTCGTGCGCAGGCTCAGCTGCGTGAAGCTGTTGATCGCCGCGTGGCGCGTGAAGTAGCGCTCCAGCACGCTGGCGAAGAGGAAACTGCTGTGACCCTGGAACGCGTGCTCGTCGAGCTCCAGCGTGATCTCCGCGCCCGTGCCGTAACTCAGCGGCCCGGTGAACGGCAGACGCCGCACGACGGGCTTGGCCTCGACGGCGCGCACGCCCTCGACCTGCCGCAGCCAGCCCGGATCGCCGGGCGGGCCGTACAGCGCGAGCAGGCGTCGCAGCGTCGCCGCCGCCTGCGCCGGCGGCTCGTCGCCCCACGGCAGTTGCTGCTGCGTCAGCAGGCCGACCAGGCTCCAGCCCGCCTCGCCCGCCGGCTGGCGGTTCACCGGCCGCGTCGGCCCGTGCACGGCGTCGACCTTGAGCACCGGCCCGGCCGCGTCCAGCCGCCACACGCCCGCGCCGTTGTGCGGCAGCAGCATCGGCAGATCGCGGTTGGTGACCAGGGCGGAAACCGACAGCTGCCGGATGTCCTCGCGATACGGCGCGTGGCGCGGATCGACCAGCGAGATGAACACCTCGTCGCCGATGTAGCCGGTGCGCGGACCCTGATCCTTCTGGCGCGTGGACATCAGCCGCGGTTCGCGCCGCGCAGTGTAGAAACCGGGCGCCTCGGGCGGCGCCTCGTGATACGTGGCATAGAGCGGCGCGAAGCCCTGCTGGCCGAGCGCGCCGGCACCGTAGCCGGTCACCGACTGCAGGCTGTGGACTTCGTAGTCGATCGGCCGGGTGCGGTCCGGCACGACGTGATATTCCCAGCTTCCCGTGCCGAGCTGGATCCGGTCCAGCCGCTTCGGGAAGAGATTGATCGCGGGCGTGCAGTGCAGCGAGATGCTGTCGGCATCGACCATCGCCTCCAGCGATCCGTCGCCGCGGGAGAAGAACAGCACGATCTCGAAGGAGGTGCCGTCGATGCGCGCCAGGCGGTCGGCGAGCTGATCGATCTCCAGGAACAGGAAGCGCCGCGGCATGGCCGCGAGTTCCTGCATCAGCCGGCTGCCGGAAAAGATCCGGTGCGTCTCGGGCAGCAGCGCCTCGTCGGGCGCGAAGCCCAGCGGGCGGATGCTCGCCGCCGTCCGCCATTGCACCGGCACGGTAGCCGCATCGATGCCCTCGCCGGTGACGAAGGTGCCCAGCGGCGCGCCGAGCGCCAGTTCATGCAGCTTGTAGGCGACCTCGTCCGGCGCGCTCAGGTATAGCGCGAGCCGGTCCAGTCCGAGCTGCCGCACGGGGATCCCGCCGCCGGTGCTGATCTTCAGCCGCACGCCGCCGCGGCTGCCCGCCGCATCGGGCAGGCGCGTCATCGGCAGGTCCGGCGCGTGGGTGAAGTACTGGACGTCGTCCAGCGTCAGCGGCCACAGCGTGAGGTCGTGGGCGGTGCGGAACTCGCAGCGCGTGTCCTGCCCGCGCGGGATGCCGGACTGCAACACGCTGCCGCGCGGCACCGGATGGCCCTTGGACAGGTTGGGGTCGGTCGGATCGACGCTCAGGCGCGCGATCATCATCGACGGGATGGGCGCCAGGAAGTTCGGGTAGATCGATTCCAGCAGGTGCGAGATCAGCCGCGGGTGTTCCGCGTCCAGCTTGAGCTGCACGCGCGCGGACAGGAAGGCGAAGCCCTCCAGCAGCCGTTCGACGTAGGGGTCGGCGACCTCCGCGTCCTCCAGCCCGAGCCGGGCGGCGATCTTGGGAAAGTCGCGCGCGAACTCGGCGCCGACCTCGCGCAGGTGGGCGAGCTCGTCGTTGTACAGGCGCAGCAGGCGCGGATCCATGTCCTCAGCCCTCGCGCACTTCGACCTGGCCGGCCTCGAGGTCCATCTGCGTGCGCAGCAGGATCTCCAGCGGGATCGGCTGCGCCCACAGGTGGCCGCGGATGTCGAACTCGATCACGTTGTGCGTGTCCATCACGCTCTGCGTCTCGATCGCGCGCACCTCCAGCGTCTCGGGCAGGATGCGCGGCTCGAAGCGCAGGATGGCCTGGCGGATCTGCTTCTCCAGCAGGTGCACGTCGATGCGCGAGGCCAATTGCCCCGACAGCGCCGGCAGGCCGAAGTTCAGCACGCTGTCGCCCACGTGGCCGTAGGGATCGCATTCCTTGCCCATCGGCTGGATCGCGTTGAACAGCCAGCCCAGGTCGCGCAGCACCGCCTGGCGCAGCTGCGACTTGGTCATGACGCGGCGCTCCTCCGCCTCGACGCGGTGGAAGGGATCGTCGTCGGTCAGGCGGTCCAGCAGGGCCGGCTGCAGGCGGTCGCGGTGGATCTGGCTCATGAGCGGGTCGACCTTGTCGAGCGGGTCTGGCGCGAAGGCACGCCGCGGCACGCCGCGCGCGGCGTCGCGGTCATGGCTGGCGCAGTTCGATGAGGCGCGCGTCGAGCAGGCCGGTCTCGCCCTGGTCGGTCATCAGCACGCGCTGGCCGACGCCGGCGTACTGGTCGTCCTGCGAGCCCGGCAGCGGCTGCCATTCGGTGCGGCGCGCCATCCAGACGCGCTCGTCGTCGAACGCCACCGTGCGCGGATACCGCGTCGGGATCAGCGCGACGGAGCCGCCGCCGTTGGGGAATTCGAGGTGCGCCGGCGCCCACACGAGGTCGCGCAGGTCGGTCGGCGGCTCGATGTGGATCTCCTTGATCGCGGAGAACGGCACCCAGCAGTAGCGGCCGTTGATCACCGCCTCCAGCACCGGGCCGATGCGCGAATCGCCGTCGCAGATCCAGTCGAAGGCCTGGCCGTCGATCGCGCCCGCACTCGCGGGCGCGGCGTCCAGCGCCTGCGCTCTCAGCTGCCGCGCGCCGGCGATGTCGCCGTCATGCTCGACCTTGAGCGAATGCACCAGGTTCGCGACCCATTCGGCCGGCTCGCCCATCACCATCGGCGTGGTGCGGCCCTCGAAGACGGCTTCGCGCACCAGCTCGCACTTCAGCGCTTCGCGGTAGGTGTTGACCATCGCCAGCGTGCCGGCGTCGAGCTCGCCGCAGACTTCCAGCTGTGCGGCCGCGCGCGCCCACTGGCCCGTGACCGCCAGCAGCTGGAACAGCATCGTGCGCAGCTTCGCGTCCTGCGGACGCTGACGGACTTCCGTCTGCGCCGCGGCCAGCGCCTCGGTCGGGCGGCCCGCCGCCAGCAGTTCCTGCACTGCGCTCATTCAAGACTCCCGTGGAATGCAAAACCCCGGCGGGCCCGCGGGCGCGCCGGCAGGACCTCAGGTGAGGTCGTCGTCGAAGGTGTGCGTGCCGCCCATCGCGCCCTTGGCGTTCTGGGTGCGGTACTCGATGTTGACCTTCTGGAAGCTCATCGAGATGCGCTCCACCGGCGCGCCGGTCTCGTCGCAGTCGATGTCGTAGGACGCGATGCGCGCCTTCTCCAGCGTCAGGCAGAAGTAGTCCTCCTGCGAGCCGCCGGCCTTGCGCAGGTAGAGCTTGGAGCTCTTGACCTCGTCGTTGGTCGCCACGGCGCTCATCAGCGCGGTGCTCGCGCTGTCCAGGCCCTTGGTGATCGTCAGCTGGCGGTAGCTGCGGCGACCGGTCTGCTGACCGGCCACGGCATCGCCCGCGGCGCCCACGCCCCAGCTGAAGCCGCGCACGACGATGTCGTTGGCGTGGCCCGCCGAGGTGGATTCGCCTTTGACCTTGCCCGCGCGCTTGAGCGACAGGTCCAGGTACATGTCGGCGCTGCTCGCGCCGCTGGTCAACGGATTCATCTTTCGCTCCGGCATGGACAACGGATGACGGCACCTGCTGGCACCCGACGGCACTCGACGGGATCACCCACCGCCGTACCGTCATTCGTTGTCCGAGCGCGGCGCGCCGGACCGGAGTCCGTCGCGCCGCGGGATCGTCGAAGAGGAAGCGCCGGCGCGAAGCCGGCCCTTCCCCGTTCAACACATCAACGCGTTTCGGTCGTGGCCACGTTCCAGCCGAACTTGACCGCGCCGCCCAGGCCGCCCTTGGCGTCCTGTGCCTTGTACTCGAACTCGATGTCGGCGTAGGACACCGACACGCTTTCGCTGATCTCGCCGCCGGCCGAAGCGGACGGGGAGACGGCGGTCACGAGGACTTGCTTCAGGGTGACCTTCAGGAAGTCCTGCTGGCCTTCACCGGCCTTGCGGCAGGTCAGCACGGCCTGGTCGAAGTGCTTGCCCGAAGCGCAGGCCTTGGCCAGCACCGGGGACGCCTTGTCGTAGTAATGGGCGAACACGAAGTTGCCCGGAACGCCCTTGCCCTTGCCCGAACCGGTACCGGCGGCGGCGGTGCTTTCCTGACGCACGTCCCACGACCAGGCCAGCAGGTCGATCTCGCCCTTGTGGTCCTTGTGGGTGGATTCGCCTTCGACTCCGGCGAACTTGAGATTTGCGTCGATCGTCATGGTCGATTTCTCCTAGATGAACTCTGTGAAAACAGTCTCCGCCTCGATGCAGACCGGGACGGGGACCAGGGATTTCGGATCCCTAAGGATCCGGATGGCGGGGTGCCTCGAAAGTCCAGAACGCGCCTTCGGAGGCGCTCCCTTCAACACGTCGCGCGTCGTCGCGCGCGATTCTCAAATGCTTTGAAACGGCCTTACTTGCCCTTCTGCGACGGCAGCGTCGAGACCAGACGCAGCGACACGGTCAGGCCTTCGAGCTGGTAATGCGGGCGCAGGAAGAATTTCGACGAGTAGTAGCCGGGGTTGCCCGGGATCTCCTCGACGACCACTTCCGCGGACGCCAGCGGCTTCTGCGACTTCGTCGTCTCCGACGAGTTCGCCGGATCGCCGTCGACGTAATTCATGATCCACTTGTTGAGCCACTTCTCCATGTCGCCGCGTTCCTTGAACGAGCCGACCTTGTCGCGCACGATGCACTTCAGGTAATGCGCGAAGCGGTTGCAGGCGAACAGGTAGGGCAGCCGCGCGGCCAGGTTGGCGTTGGCGGTGGCGTCGGGGTCGTCGTACTCGGCGGGCTTCTGCAGCGACTGCGCGCCGATGAACGCGGCGAAGTCCGAGTTCTTGCGGTGCACCAGCGGCATGAAGCCGTTCTTGGCGAGTTCGGCCTCGCGGCGGTCGCTGATCGCGATCTCCGTCGGGCACTTCATCGCCACGCCGCCCTCGTCGGTCGGGAAGGTGTGGGCCGGCAGGCCCTCGACCGCGCCGCCCGCTTCCACGCCGCGGATGCGGGTGCACCAGCCGTAGGTCTTGAACGAGCGGTTGATGTTGGTCGCCATCGCGTAGGCCGAGTTGGCCCACGTGTACTTGGCGTGTTCGCCGCCGCCGGTCTCTTCCTCGAAGTTGAAGTCCTCGACCGGATTCGTCTTCGAGCCGTAGGGCAGGCGCGCCAGGAAACGCGGCATGGCCAGGCCGATGTAGCGCGCGTCGTCGGACTCGCGCAGCGACTTCCACGCGGCGTACTCGGGCGTGCTGAAGATCTTGGTCAGGTCGCGCGGATTCGCGAGCTCCTGCCAGGATCCCATCTGCATCAGCGACGGGTTCACCGCGGCGATGAAGGGCGAGTGGGCGGCGGCCGAGACCTTGGCGATCTCGCCCAGCAGCTCGACGTCGGGCGGGCTGTGGTCGAAGTAGTAGTCGCCGACGATGGCGCCGAAGGGCTCGCCGCCGAACTGGCCGAATTCCTCTTCGTAGACGCGCTTGAAGATCGGGCTCTGATCCCAGGCCGTTCCCTTGTAGCGCTTGAGCGTCTTGCCGAGGTCGTTCTTCGAGATGCTCATCACGCGGATCTTGAGCTGCTCGTCGGTCTCGGTGTTGTTGACCAGGTAGTGCAGGCCGCGCCAGGCCGATTCCAGCTGCTGGAACTCGGCGTGGTGCAGGATCGCGTTGACCTGCTCCGACAGCTTCTTGTCGATCTCGGCGATCATGGCCTCGATCGAGACGATGACGTCGCTGCCGATCAGCGTGGTCTGCGACAGCGCCTGCTGCGCCAGCGTCAGCACCGCCTGCTCGACGGCGGACTTGGCCTCGTCGGTCTTGGGCTTGAATTCCTTGTTCAGCAGCGAGGCGAATTCGCCGCCTTCGTACTCGATGCCCTGCAGTGAAGGCGCGTGTTGCGCGAGGGTCTCATCGGCCATGGTGCGTGCTCCGTGGGGTCCGTCGGTTTCTGGATGACGTTGACGCCGCGCTTACTGCGCGCCGCCGTCGGCCGGTTTCTGGGCCGTGGCCAGCGACTTCAGCAGCGCCTCGTCCTTGACGACCTTGGCGATCAGCTGCTCGGCGCCGGCCTTGCCGTCCATGTAGGTGATCAGGTTGGCGAGCTGCTGGCGCGCCTCGAGCAGCTGCTTGAGGCCGTCGACCTTGCGCGCGACCGCGGCCGGCGAGAAATCGTCCATCGACTCGAAGGTCAGGTCGACCATCAGGTTGCCTTCGCCGGTCAGCGTGTTGGGCACGGCGAACGAGACGCGCGGCTTCATGGCCTTCATGCGGGCGTCGAAGTTGTCGACGTCGAAGTCCAGGAACTTGCGGTCCGACACCGGCGGCAGCGGCTCCGTGGGCTTGCCCGACAGGTCCGACAGCACGCCCATCACGAAGGGCAGCTGCACCTTCTTCTCGGCGCCGTAGAGCTCGACGTCGTACTCGATCTGCACGCGCGGGGCGCGATTCCTGGCGATGAACTTCTGGCTGCTGGTGGCCATGGGGTGCTCCTTGAAGCGGGATCGGGTGAAAGGGGTGACGTTGAAGAACGGCGTCGGTATCGAGATCGGGCGCTTTATTCGCTGGTCGTGCCGGCGAGCTTCTCGATCTCGTGCACGCCGTCGGGATTCAGGTCGCGCATGATTTCCATGAAGCTCTTGCTCATCAGCCGCTGCGCGCGGCGGATCAGCAGCGGCGCGGGGTTGCTGGGCTCGTGGCGTTCGATCCATTCGCAGGCGCGTTGCAGCGCGCGGACGGCGTCCTCGCGGCTGGCGATCGTGCCGGGCGCCGAGACCGCGCCGACGGCCACGCCGCCGAACGCCGCTGCCGGCGCGCCGGTGGCGTCGTCCGAAGCGACGGCGTCGCCGCCGCCCTGCCCCTGCAGTTGCCCGGCGGCCGCGGCCAGCGGCTTGAACAGACGCAGCAGCGCCGAGAAATCAGGGCCCTGGCCGGCGCCGAGCGGCGCTTCGATCGCCGCGACGATGCCCTGCACCGTCGGCAGCGCCTCATGAAGGCGGGCGGCGAAGGCCGGATCGTTGGCGGCCTGCGACGACAGCCCGGCCATCAGGCCTTCGGGCGACGGCACGGACTCATCGCCCATCGGGTCGGCATTGCCCAGCGCCAGTTCCACGTCGCGCACGCGCGGACCGCCGCGCTGGCCCGTGAGGCTCGCGGCCCGCAGGTCGGCGATGCCGGCCATGACGCTGGTCAGCGGCTGCAGCGCGTTCATGCGCATCGTGGGATCGTCGTGATCGGAGGCGTCCAGTTGCGGGTGCACATGCGCCCACTGCTGCTCCAGCAGACCGCGGATCAGCGCCAGACCGTCGAGGGCGGCGCTCAAACCCTGGAGCCGGGCACCGGCGCGCACCAGCCACACGGCGACACGCAGGTCGCGGGTCCGTCTGGCCAGCGTCAGGGCCTGCTCCTGGACGGCGTGCCAGTCGGGCTCCTCCGCCGCAATGATGGTGTCGCCGAACTGCTGCTCGGGTTTGCCCGCACCCGCCGCTTCCAGGGCGAGGAAGGCAGGGTCGTACTCCAGGTCGGCGCCGCATGGGGCGTCGTCCTGCAAGGGAGCCAGCAGTGAATCGAGGTCGAGGTCAGCCATCGCGTCGGAGGCAGCAAAACGGTTGCATGCCATGGACTCTATTGAGGGCTGTAACCGAGCGCAGTGGTCGAAAGTCACTTTGGCTCCACAGCGGGGCGCTCAGCCTAGGGATTGCCGCCACAGCGCAAGTCAAGAGCAGGTCCCTCGACCAGGCGCAGGACACCCTCTTCCGAGGTACCAGGATGAATGCCAGCCGTCAGCAACATTAACAATGTGTTTCGGTGCGGGACAAGAACAGCGCGGGCCACTCATACTGCGGCCCCGCAAGACCTGTCCCCTGCGTGAGGGACAGGCGATCCAACGCTGCAAGAGCTCTCCCCCATGAAGCACCCGGCTGACTCCCCCCTCTCCGCGCCGACGACCGCGTTGGTCGCGCCGTCCGCGCCCACGCTCGTCGCCCCGTTGCCGCCCGGCGTCGATCGCCGTCGCCTGCTGACGCTGGCTGGCGCGAGCGCGCTGCTGTCCGCCTGCGGCGGTGGCGGCAGCGGCGGAGAT
>SEFA01000038.1 GCA_004210455.1 Rubrivivax sp.
GTGTAAGACTCCGCCGGGACTACTTCAAGCGCAGCACTTCCTGCTCCGTCACCGCCGACGCCTGGTTCCCCCAGCTCTGCCGGATCACCGTCGCGACGGCGGCCATCTCGGCTTCCGTGAGCGCCTGCCGCAGCGGCGGCATGCCGTACGGACGCGGGTGACCCGGCGTCGTCGGCGCGTAGCCGCCGTCGCGACGGTGATCCGGCAGAGCTGGGGGAACCAGGCGTCGGCGGTGACGGAGCAGGAAGTGCTGCGCTTGAAGTAGTCCCGGCGGAGTCTTACACTCGCGCATTCGCAAGTGGGAAAATATGCGCAAAAAGATGCGAAAAATGATTCGCGAAAAGCCTGTTAAGTTGTTTTAAATCAATCATTTGCATAGTTTTCAAGATACGCAAAAGTGTCTGCATCAGGAATCGACCATCCGGACCAGTTGGAACCGCTGATCCCACAGGATCAGGCGTGCGAATCCGTGTTCGAAAAGGCGCACGATCTTCGAACCGCCTCTGCGCGGCTGACGGGGGCCTGCCAGGCAGGTGTCAGCCGGGAGCTGGCTTGGCTGCTGCGGGCGATGAACTCCTACTATTCGAACAAGATCGAGGGCGAGCACACTCGTCCTGTCGAGATCGAGCAGGCCATGGCGCATCAGTTCTCCGACGACGCGGAGAAAGCCCGCCTGCAGCGCCTTGCCATCGCGCACATCGAAACGGAACGCTGGCTCTTCGAGTCCCGGCCAGAGACGGCGTCGCTCTACGAGGTCGAATCCGTCCAGGCGATCCATCGTCATCTGTTTTCGCAGCTGGAGCCGCAGGACCGCGTGGTGAGGCTCCTCGATCCTTCCGGGAAGGTGACGGAAGCCGTCGCCGTCGAGCCCGGCATGATCCGCACGCGCGATGTCGCCGTCAGGCGGCATGTGGCGCCAGCGTGGCAGGCGCTCGGTCCCATGCTGGCGCGATGGTCGCAAGGCTACGGACGCGTTCGTCGCGGAGAAATGCAGTTGGTCGCCGCCGCCGCCGCGCATCACCGCTTGGCTTGGATCCATCCGTTCTTCGACGGCAACGGCCGCACGGCCCGGCTGCATTCGCTGGCCGTGCTGCAGTCGCTGGATCTCACCTGCGGGCTCTGGTCGCCCCTGCGCGGCCTGGCGCGGAGTGGTGACCGGTATGCGCAGCGGCTCTCCGATGCGGACATGTCTCGCATGGGCGACCTCGATGGGCGCGGGCAACGCAGCCAGAAGATGCTGATCGAGTGGATCGACTTCTTCCTGGACGTCTGTATCGACCAGGTCCGGTTCATGTCGCGGATGCTGAACCTGCAGGACATGGAGGATCGTCTCGGGGCCTTGCTGGCGCACGAGGAACATGTGGTGAAACGCGGGCTCCGGATGGAGGCTTTACGCCCTCTGCATTACCTGTTCGCAACGCAGGGAGAGATTGCGAGAGGGGAGTTCGCGAGCATGACCGGACTGGGTGATCGCACCGCGGTCTCGCTGATCGGCAAGTTGATCGACGTCGGTCTCCTGGTGTCCGACACGGCCCGAGGAAAGGTCCGGTTCGGCATCCCGATGCCGGCGTTGCGATTCCTCTTTCCTGCGCTGTGGCCAGAAGCGGAAGCCGACGCCGCTGCCGGCGGCTGACGTTCCGGACGCATCACCGAGGCAAGAACAGTCTCAGGGAGTGCCCTCGGGGGCCTGCCGGCTCGCGCGGCTCGCGCGGCGGGCGCGCCATATGGGGACGGGCCACCCTTGATTTCAAGATCTTGAAGCCCGGCTTCTCGCTCCTAGTTTGGGATGCATGGCGGACGACGTTCCGCCACGACCCACCCGCAGGATGCCAAGGAGCCCCGCATGTCCCGTCAACTGTTTGCCCGTGCGCTGTTCAACGACCTCGACCGCTTCCAGCGGGAGATGAGCGGCCTGTTCGAATCCACCGCCGTCCGCGCGCCCTCGCGCGGCGGCTACCCGGCCCTGAACGTCGGCCTGTCGCCGGAAGCCGTGGAGGTCTACGCCTTCGCTCCCGGCCTGGATCCTGCCTCCATCGGCGTCGACCTGGACCGCGGCGTGCTGAGCCTGTCCGGTGAGCGTGCGTCCTCGCTGTCCGCTGGCACCGAAAGCGCCACCGCGCCCCCCGCGGCCGCCGCCGCTGCAGAAGGCGAGCCCGTCGCGCCCCGCGCCCAGGCCGCCGACAAGACCGTCGTCCATCAGCGTGAGCGCTTCGCCGGCAAGTTCCGCCGCGTGGTCAGCCTGCCCGACGACATCGATCCGGAACAGGTCTCGGCCTCCTACAAGGACGGCGTGCTGCGCGTCAGCATCAAGCGCCGCCCCGCGCCGCAGCCGCGCCGCATCGACATCCATTGAGTCGCGGATTCCGACGTCCGCCGATTCCAGACACGAACCGAACCCGATTCGAAAGAACACCATGACCACTGCCGTGCACACCCCCGCCGCCGATGCGGCCGAGCAAGTGAAGACCAGCGCCGCCACCGCGGCGCAGACCGCGCGCCGTCGCGACGACTACGCGATCCCACCGGCCGTCGACGTCCTGGAGGACGCGCAAGGCCTGACGCTGTTCGCCGACCTGCCGGGCGTGCCGCGCGAGCAGCTCCAGCTGCGCGTCGACAAGGACCGCCTGATCATCGAGGCCGAGATGCAGCTCGACCTGCCGGACGGCCTGAAGGCCGGCCACGTCGAGGTGTCGCGTCAGTTCTACCGCCGCGCGTTCACGCTGGGCAAGGAGCTGGACGCCGAGCAGATCGGCGCCGAGTTGAGCAACGGCGTGCTGCGCGTGCGCATCCCCAAGGCCGCGCATGCGCAACCGCGCAAGATCGAAGTCAAGCTGAGCTGATCGACAGCTCGCATGACCCCTCTCCCGCACTGCGGGAGAGGGCGCAGGAGGCGGCGCGGCATCACTGCAGGCGCGACAGCGTCACGTCCGGTTCCGGCGGTGCGGCCATCGCGGCGAATGCGGCGTCGGCCGCTTCGCCCGCCCGGGCGGCGTCGTCGAGGCTGACCTGCAATCGGCGACGCATCCACGGACGCAGGTCTTCCAGCGGACCGACGTCGGGCAGCAGGCTCCAGTCCTGCAGCGCCTGCACCGCATGCGGCACCGGTTCCTGACCCACGAGCGCCCGCTGCAGCCGTTTGGCCGACTCCGGCATCTCGGCCAGGAAGTCGGCGTCCAGGTCCTTCGCGCGGCGCATCAGGCTCTGGCGCATCATCGACAGATGCGCCATCAGCCGGTAGCCGTGATCGAGCACCGTGTTCAGTTCCTGCAGCGGCGGACGCACGCGGCGCGGTTCGGCGGCGCTGCGCGTCAACGCCGCGGACAGCGCGGCCAGGGCGTCGTAGGCCTGCCGCCGCGCCATGCGTTGCGTGAGCGCACCGGCCGGCGTCATTGCCGCGGTCATCGCCTGCATCGCGTACTGCTGCAGCGCCGCGCGCGCCCGCTTGAGCGCGCGCGGCAGGTTGCGGCGCTCCCACGCCGGCAGCACGTAGCTGAACGCCCAGGCCAGGATCGCGCCCAGTACCGTGTCCGCCAGCCGCTCCGAGATCGCGATCCCATGCGTCGGATCCGCCAGATGCGACTGCAGCAGCGCCATCACCGTGGCCGCGATCGCCGTGATCAGGTAGCGGCGCGTGACGAACGCGTGCGCGATGCCGACGGCGATCTGCAGCACCACGATCCACAGCGTCTGGTTGGGGATCAGCGACAGCGCCAGCATCAGCCCGCAGCCGATCGCCGTGCCGAGCACCCGCATGTTGCGGCGCTCCAGCGTCTGGTCGAGGCTGCCGCGCAGCACCACCGCGACTGACAGCACCAGCCAGTGCGGGTGCGAGGCCCAGGGCAGCGCGAGCGCGATGAAGTAAGCCGATGACAGTGCCAGCGCGCTGCGCAGCGCATGCCGCATCACCGGCGAGTCGAGGTGGATCTGCGCCTTCAGCAGACCGATCGGCCAGCCGACCGGCGTCACGAAGTTCCGCAGTTCACCGGCGTCCAGCGCCAGGGGCGGCAAGGGCAGGGAAGCATCGAGCGCACGGCCCATCGCCAGCACTTCGCCGTCCAGATGGGACAGCCGATCCTGCAGCACGAGCTGCAGACGCGTGCGCGGATCCTGCGGCGGCAGATCCGGCCATTGCGTCGGACGCACCGTGTTCATCGCCGGAGCGCGCTCGTCGAGCAGCGCATCGCGGTATTCATCCAGCAGCACCGCCAGCGCGCGCAGTCGGCTGACCAGCGCCGTGCGCATGTGCTGGCCGACGGGATCCTCGCCCAGCAGTTCCAGGTCCAGCCGGCTCGCCAGCATCAGATCGCGGAGTTCCACGACGTGCAGCAGCACCGCCGCGCTTCGCGGATCCGTCTTCGCACGAGGGAACACCTGATCGCGCGCCGTCTGCAGCAGTTCCGCCAGCTGCGCCTCGTTGCCCAGCCAGTCGCGCATCGCATGCGCCGCGCCGCCGCTGCCGAGCAGCTCGGCCCGCGCGCTCATCAACTGCGCGAGCCCGTGCAGCGCCTCCGCCAGCGCGAGCCGATGGAACCGCCGCTGCAGGAAGGCGCTGGAAAGCACGCTCCACGCGAGGTAGAGCCCGATGCCCGCCGCGCCGCTCGCCAGCACGATCATCAACGGCTGCGGCGGCCACGCGAGCGCGAACACCATCGCCAGGATGGGCGCGAAGGACACCGGCCCCGCGCGCGGGCCCCAGCTCAGCAGCATCGCGCTGCCGAAGGCGAGCGCCGCCACCAGCGCGCCCATCGCGCCGTGGTACGGATGCAGGACCGCCACCAGCCCCACGGCCAGCAGCGTCATGCCGCCGGCGGTGAGCACGCGGTTGCGGTTGCGCCGGACGCTGCCCGGCAGATCGGCCAGGCTGGCGCAGATGGCGCAGGCCATCGCCAGCTGCGAGGCGACGTGCGACAGCTCGGCCGGGGCCGCATGCGACACGATCACCTGCACCAGCATCACCCCGAGGGCGACGCTGAGGCCGTTCCACCAGTGCGCCGGCCAGTGACGCCAGCGACCGGCCGCCATCAGGCTTCCCGGACGCGCTGGTTCAGATGGGCCAGGGCCTCTTCGACCTGGTCGACCAGCACCAGGCAGAGGTCGCCCGGCTGCAGACGCTCCAGCGCACGGTCGATCGCGACGAACTCGCCGCGGATCTCCTCGATGTGCCTGGTCCGCGTCGCGCCCTTCAGCCCCTGCTGCAGCAGCGCCAGGACTTCACCGTCCTCGCGGCCGCGCTGGCAGGCGTCCTGGAACAGGATGGCCTCGTCGAAGGCCTCGCCCAGGATCTGCGTCTGGATGCGGATGTCCTCGTCGCGGCGGTCGCCGGCGCCGGAGATCACCACCGAGCGCCTGTTGGCCGGCAGCGCCTGCACCGCCTGCACCAGCGCGCGCATCGCGTCGCCGTTGTGGCCGTAGTCGGCGATCACCGTCGCGCCGCGATAGTCCATCACGTTGAAGCGGCCCGGCACGCTGTCCGGATCGCTCATGAAGCTCGCCAGCCCGCGCCGGATCGTGTCCCAGTCCAGGCCCACGCCCCAGGCCGCCGCCACCGAGGCCATCGCGTTCTCGTTCTGGAACGGGATCGCGCCGCCGCGGGTGAAGGGGATGTCGCGCAGCGGGATCGATTCGCGCCACGCGCCCTGCGCCGCGACCAGCGCGTCGCCGTCGATGTAGACGCAGCGCTTGCCCTGCGCGCGGTGCGTCGCCATCAGCGGGTGATGGCGGTCGCTCGCGAAGAAGATCACCTGGCCCGGGCAGACGTCGGCCATCTTGGCCACGACCGGGTCGGCGGCGTTCAGCACCGCGTAGCCGTTGGCCGCCACGTTCTGGACGATCACCCGCTTCACCAGCGCCAGTTCCTCGACGGTGTTGAGGAAGTTCATGCCGAGGTGGTCGCCCTCGCCGAGGTTGGTCACCACCGCCACCTGGCAGCGGTCGAAGCCCAGGCCCTCGCGCAGCACGCCGCCGCGCGCGGTCTCGAAGACCGCCGCTTCCACGTCCGGATGCATCAGCACGTTGCGGGCGCTCTTCGGGCCGGAGCAGTCGCCGCTGTCGGTCTGGCGGCCGTCGACGTAGACGCCGTCGGTGTTGGTCATGCCCACGCGCAGGCCCTGCGTCGCGAACATGTGCGCCACCAGGCGCGAGGTCGTCGTCTTGCCGTTGGTGCCGGTCACCGCCACGATGGGGATGCGGCCGTCCTCGCTCGCGGCACCGCGGTTGCCGCCGTAGATGCTGGAGATGATGGCCTCGCCCACGTCGCGGCCCTTGCCGTAGGACGGGCTCAGGTGCATGCGCAGTCCCGGCGCGGCGTTGACCTCGACGATGCCGCCGCTCTGCTCTTCGAGCGGCTTGAGCACGCTCTCGGCCACGACGTCGACGCCGCAGACGTGCAGGCCGACGACCGTCGCCGCGGCGATCGCGCGCGCGGCGACTTCCGGATGCACGTCGTCGGTCACGTCGGTGGCGGTGCCGCCGGTGGACAGGTTGGCGTTGTTGCGCAGGATCACGCGCTGACCCTTGTCCGGCACCGACTCCGGGGTCAGGCCTTGCAGGTCCAGGCGCGCGATCGCGATGTCGTCCAGGCGGATCTTGGTCAGCGACGTCGCGTGACCGTCGCCGCGGCGCGGGTCCTCGTTGACCTTGTCGACCAGTTGGCGCACCGTGTGCACCCCGTCACCGGTCACGTTCGGCGGATCGCGGCGGGCCGCGGCCACCAGCTTGTCGCCGACGACCAGCAGCCGGTAGTCGCTGCCGGGCAGGAACTTCTCGACCATCACCGTGCCGATCTCGTCCGCGGCCTTGTAGGCGATCTCCATGTGCTCGCGCGAGGCGACGTTCACCGTCACGCCCTTGCCCTGGTTGCCGTCCAGCGGCTTGACCACGACCGGCAGGCCGATCTCCAGCGCCAGTTCCCACGCCTGGTCGACGGTCTCCACCGGCGCGCCGATGGGCACCGGCACACCGGCCGACTGCAGCAGGCGCTTGGACAGGTCCTTGTCCTGCGCGATCGATTCGGAGACGGCGCTGGTCGCATCGACTTCGGCGGCCCAGATGCGGCGCTGCTTGACGCCCCAGCCCAGTTGCACCAGCGAGCCCTGCGTCAGGCGGCGGAACGGGATGCCGCGCTTGCAGGCGGCGTCGACGATGGAGCCGGTCGAGGGGCCGAGTCGGATGTCCTCGTCCGTCTCGCGCAGCGCCTTGACGGCGGCGTCGGCGTCGAAGGCGGCGCCCGACAGCGCCGCGTTGATCAGTTCGACCGCCTGCTCGAAGGCGGCGCGGCCGACATCTTCCTCGCTGTATTCGACGACCACCTGGTAGGTGCCGGCTTCCGAGGTGGTGTGCGTGTGGCTGTAGGTCACCGGGCAACCGGCCTGCGCCTGCAGCGCCAGCGCGGCCTGTTCCAGCACGTGGGCCAGCGTGATCGGCGTCTTGGCGCTGCTGGCCGGCCGCAGCGGGCCGATGCCGGGGAAGCGTTCGCGCAGGCGGGCCTCGAAGCCGGCCATGTCGGCGATGGCGCGTTCCGTGTCGCTGCAGTGCACGACCGCCTCGATGGCGGTGTGACGGCTCCACATGTTGGGACCGCGGAGGGCGCGTGTGCGGGAGACTTCCATCTGTCGTCTTTCGGGTTCGACTGTTCTTTGAAGGGGCAATCGCGAAGCGGGGCGGCTTACTGCGGCAGGTCCGGCACGAAGGTATCCAGGCCGGCCGAGATCAGCTCGGGCGAGATGCCCATGGCCCAGCCGGTCGCGACGGCGGCCAGCACCGCGTCGGTCGCGATCTCCTGGCCGACCGCGCGGAAGCGGGCCTGCAGCGATTCGACGTTGGCGCCGGAGGTCTCCGAGGTGCCCTGCGCCAGCATCGCGGCGCCGCCGCGCAGGAACACCCCGCGGCCTTCCTTGCCGCGATGCTCGGTCAGCGCGGCGTTGCCGGCGTCCAGTGCGTAGAGGATCACTTCGCCGTCGGACAGCTCGGCCATCGCGGCCACCCGGGCCTCGTCGGCGTTCAGCACGGCGACGCCGTCGGACAGCACCACGTCGACCTGCGTGCGCAGGACCTTGAAGAGCTGGTCCTCGGTCTGGATGTCGTGGTGGTCGAGTTCGGCCACGCGGCCCAGGTCGGTGACGACGCCCACCTGGCAGCGGTCGTAGGCCAGGCCGTCGCCCAGGATGGTGCCGGCGCCGTTCTCGACCACGATGGCGTCGACCGCGCGGTTCATCAGCAGGCGGTGGCTGGCGGCCCAGGTCGCGCTGGGCTTGCGCTCGACGCGTCGTGTGCCCAGGAACAGGCCGGCGCCGCAGGCCAGGCCGACGTGGCGGCCGTTCAGGTGCAGCAGCCAGCCGACCAGGCGCGCGATCTGCGCCGTGCCGCGCGAGCCGGCCACGCCCACGATGGGGATGCGGCCGCTCTCGTCCTCGGCGAAGAGGTGGTCGATGATGGCCTGGCCCACCGGCTGGGGCATGCCCTCGGCCGGCTTCAGGTGCATCAGCAGGCCGGGGCCGGCGTTGACCTCGACGATGGCGCCGCCGGTCTCGGACAGCGGCTTCGAGATGTCGCTGCAGACCAGGTCGACGCCGGCGATGTCCAGGCCGACGGTGCGCACCGCCAGCGACACCGCGTGCGCCACTTCCGGATGGATCTGCGCGGTGCAGTCGATCGCGACGTTGCCGTTGCGCTGGATCAGCACGCGCTGGCCGGTCTCGGGCACGCCGTCGCCGGTCAGGCCCTGGCGCTGCAGGTCCAGCAGCACGACCGGGTCGTCGGTGATGTCGATGCGGTTGAGCGGGAAGTCCTCGGTCGTGCCGCGGCGCGGGTCGGTGTTGATCTGCAGGTCGATCAGCTGGACGACGGTGTGGGTGCCGTCGCCGGTGACCCACGCCTCCTCGCCGCGGGCGGCCGCGACCACCTGGCCGCCGACGACCAGCAGCCGGTGCTCCATCCCGGGGATGTAGCGCTCGACCAGCACTTCCGAGCCTTCCCTGTCGGCGACGTGGAAGGCGGCCTCGACGTCCGCCTCATGCCGCAGGTCCAGCGTGACGCCGCGGCCGTGGTTGCCGTCGGACGGCTTCACGACCACCGGCAGGCCGAGGTCCTGGGCGACCTCCCAGGCCTGGGCGGCGGTCTTGACCGCCTGGCCGGCCGGCACCGGCACGCCGACCGACTTCAGCAGTTCCTTGGTCAGGTCCTTGTCGCGCGCGATGCCCTCGGCGATCGCACTGGTCATGTCGGTCTCGGCCGTCCAGATGCGGCGCTGGCGCGCGCCGTAGCCCAGCTGCACCAGGTTGCCGTCGTTCAGGCGGATGTGGGGGATGCGGCGGTCGGTCGCCGCGGCCACGATGGCGGCGGTCGACGGGCCGAGGTAGCAGTCGTCGAGCTTGTCGCGGATCGCCGCGACGGCGGCGTCGACATCGAAGTCGTCGGCGTTGATCGTCGCCATCAGCAGCGCGTGGCCCTGTTCCAGCGCGCAGCGGGCGACCTGCTCGTCGCGGGCCCGGAAGACCATGCGGTACACGCCGTGCTTCGAGGTGGAGCGCGTCTGGCCGAACCCGGTCGGCATGCCGGCCAGGTTGAGCAGCTCGATGACGATGTGCTCCAGCACATGGCCCATCCAGGTGCCCTCGGTCAGGCGCTGCAGGAAACCGCCGCGCTCGCCGACGCCGCAGTGGTGCTCTTCCAGCGCGGGCAGGCGCTTGCACAGGCGTTCGGTGAAGCCGGGGATCAGGTGGGAGGGGTGTTCTTCCAGGCCACCCAGGTCCAGCCAGGTTTCCAGCACCGGACGGTAGGTCCACATGTTGGGGCCGCGCAGGTAGTTGATGCGCAGGAGCTTGATGTCGTCGTGTCGGCTCATGAGGGGTGGAAACGTGGAAGAGGGTCGCCCGGCGGACCACCGGACAATGATGCGAAGCACAATTGTGCGCTTAAGCGAAAATTGTGCGAAACATGCCACGACCCGGCTGGACCGGGTCTTGCCCCGTTGGGGGGCGGCGGCAGAAAAGTCTCGAAGACACTCATCGTTTCGCAGATCGCCAGAAGAATCAAAAATGCAGCATTCACATCCTGTCGCGTTGGCCGGTGCCGGCGGCGTTCCGGCCGTCGAGGCTTTCGAAACACGCCTGCGGCGTGGCGAGAACGTCCGGGCCTCGCTGGAGGTTGACCTGGACGGGCGGCTGCGCTTCTCGGCGGGCGGTCTGCGACTCACGGATCAACGGCTGCTGTCGCTGGAGGCCTCCGGGGACCCGGACGGCGCCCCGGTCTTCCGTGAATGGCCGCTGACGCCCGACCTGACCCTGGTGCTGTCCGACCACGCCGGGCTGGGCGCGCTGGAGCTGGTGGACGCCGACGGCCGGCTGGCCCAGTGGCGCTTCACGATGAAGGCCAACCTGCAGGCCCAGCGCTTCCAGGACGCCTTCAACCGCCGCGACGAGGTCGAGGCCCGCCTGGAGGAGGAGCCCGAGCTCTGCCCGAGCTGCCAGGCCGTGCTGCCGGAGGACAGCGAGGAATGCCCCTCCTGCGCCCGCGAGCTGCACACGCCGCCGTCGACCTGGGTGCTGCTGAGGCTGTGGCGTTTCGCCGGTCCGTACCGGGGTCAGCTGTTGCTGGGCTTCCTGCTGATGCTGGGTGCGACGGGCGCGACGCTGGTGGCGCCCTATCTGGCGATGCCGCTGATGGACGACGTCCTCATCCCGTTCCAGCAGGGCAAGCAGATCGACACCGGCCTGGTGCTCCTGTACCTGGGCGGGCTGTTCGGGGCGGCGATCGTGTCCTGGATCCTGGGCTGGGCCAAGACCTACATCCTGGCGCTGGTGTCGGAGCGCATCGCCGCCGACCTGCGCACGGCCACCTTCGACCACCTGCTGGGCCTGTCGCTGGAGTACTTCGGCTCCAAGCGGACCGGCGACCTGATGAGCCGCATCGGCTCGGAGACCGACCGGATCAGCGTGTTCCTGTCGCTGCACGCGCTGGACTTCATCACCGACTGCCTGATGCTGGCGATGATCACGGCGATCCTGTTCCACACGAATCCGTGGCTGGCGCTGGCCACGCTGGTGCCGCTGCCCTTCATCGCCTGGCTGATCCATCTGGTGCGGGACCGGCTGCGCACCGGCTTCGAGAAGATCGACCGGGTCTGGGGCGAGGTGACCTCGGTGCTGGCGGACACGATTCCCGGCATCCGCGTGGTGAAGGCCTTCGCGCAGGAGCGCCGCGAGGCCGAACGCTTCCGCACCGCCAACAAGCACAACCTGGTCGTCAACGACCGGCTCAACAAGACCTGGAGCCTGTTCACGCCCAGCGTCTCGCTGCTGACGGAGATCGGCCTGCTGGTCGTCTGGGCCTTCGGCATCTGGCTGATCGCGCATTCGCAGATCACGGTGGGTACGCTGACCGCCTTCCTGGCCTACATCGGCCGCTTCTACTCGCGGCTGGACTCGATGAGCCGGATCGTGTCGGTGACGCAGAAGGCGGCCTCGGGCGCCAAGCGGATCTTCGACATCCTCGACCACCATTCCAACGTGCCGGAGCCGGCGCAGCCGGTGGTGCTGGACAAGATCGAGGGCGGACTGTCGCTGCAGAACCTCGGGTTCCGCTACGGCAACCGGACGGTGATCCGCGATCTCAACCTGGAGATCAAGCCGGGCGAGATGATCGGGCTGGTCGGGCACAGCGGCTCGGGCAAGAGCACGATGGTCAACCTGATCTGCCGTTTCTACGACGTGACCGAAGGCGCGATCAAGCTCGACGGCGTCGACCTGCGCCGCTTCCGGCTGGCGGACTTCCGCCGGCACATCGGCCTGGTGCTCCAGGAGCCCTTCCTGTTCTTCGGCACGATCGCGGAGAACATCGCCTACGGCAAGCCGGAGGCGACGCGCGAGGAGATCGTCGCCGCGGCCCGCGCCGCGCATGCGCATGAATTCATCCTGCGGCTGCCGCAGGGGTACGACTCGCTGGTGGGCGAGCGGGGTCAGGGCTTGTCCGGCGGCGAACGCCAGCGGATCTCGATCGCCCGGGCGCTGCTGATCGACCCGCGCATCCTGATCATGGACGAGGCCACCTCGGCGGTGGACACGGAGACCGAGAAGGAGATCCAGAATGCGCTGGACAACCTGATCCGCGGCCGGACGACGATCGCGATCGCCCACCGCCTGTCGACGCTGCGCAAGGCCGACCGGCTGGTGGTGATGGACCGCGGGGAGATCGTCGAGGTCGGGCCGCACGACGAACTGATCGCCAAGCAGGGCGCCTACTGGCGCCTGTGGGAGGCGCAGGCCCGCCGCGTCGACGCGGAAGAGCAGGACAACGTGGTGGTGGTCGCTCCCAACGTCAACGTCCACACGGCCACGCAGGCCTGATCGCGAGCAGGTTTCTCCATGAACAATATCCAGACCCTGGCGCGCAACGCCTACGGCCGGCTGACGCTGGTGGACGACGCCGGCCAGACCCATGACAACGTCACGCCCGTTCGTGCGCATCCGCTGAGCGCGCCGGAGGAGGGCCTCTCGCTGGTCGGCACGGACGGGCACGAGATCGCCTGGATCGAGCGGATCGCCGATCTCCCGCAGGCGCAGCGCGAGTTGCTCCAACACGAACTCGCCCATCGCGAGATGACGCCGACGGTGCTGAAGCTGCTCGAGGTCTCGACCTTCTCGACGCCGTCCCAATGGACCGTCGAGACCGACCGCGGCACGACGGCGTTCATCCTCAAGAGCGAGGAAGACATCCGACGCGTCGGGGAAGGGCGCCTGCTGATCGCCAGCTCCCACGGGCTGCACTTCCTGGTGCCGGACCGCTTCGCGCTGGATCGGCACTCGCGCAAGCTGCTCGAACGCTTCCTCTGAGCCAACGAGCGCAGCCGGCGGAAGCCGGGCCGCCCCCGGCTCATACGCTCCGCAGGCTCCGCAAATCGCCGGGAACGGCCCGGCTTCCGCCAGCTCGAACCACCGAGCCCGACTGCGGAGGCAGGGGCGCTACTTAAGCATTTCTGCAGTAGCTTGATGAGGGTGGCGGTGCTCTACAATTGACGTTTACGTAAACGTAAGACAAATCGTCCAGCGTCCGTCCGGAGAGACGTGCGCGGAGGCGGTCGAGGAGACAACCCCATGAGCCTGCCCGGTCTGAACTTCCATCTCGGCGAGGACATCGACGCGCTGCGCGACGCGGTGCGCGAATTCGCCCAAGCCGAGATCGCCCCCCGCGCCGCGGAGATCGATCGCAGCGACCAGTTCCCGATGGACCTGTGGCGCAAGATGGGCGACGTCGGCGTCCTGGGCATCACCGTGTCCGAGGAATACGGCGGCGCCGGCATGGGCTACCTGGCCCACATGGTGGCCATGGAGGAAATCAGCCGCGCCAGCGCGTCGGTCGGCCTGAGCTACGGCGCCCACTCCAACCTGTGCGTCAACCAGATCAAGCGCAACGGCAACGACGCGCAGAAGCAGAAGTACCTGCCCAAGCTGATCTCCGGCGAGCACGTCGGCGCACTGGCGATGAGCGAACCCGGCGCCGGCTCCGACGTGGTGTCGATGAAGCTGCGCGCCGAGGACAAGGGCGGCTATTACGTCCTCAACGGCAACAAGATGTGGATCACCAACGGTCCCGACGCGGACACGCTGGTGGTCTACGCCAAGACCGAACCCGAACTCGGCGCCCGCGGCATGACCGCGTTCCTGATCGAGAAGGGCATGAAGGGCTTCTCGATCGCGCAGAAGCTCGACAAGCTGGGCATGCGCGGCAGCCACACCGGCGAGCTGGTGTTCCAGGACGTGGAAGTCCCGGCGGAGAACGTGCTGGGCCAGGTCGGCGGCGGCACCAAGGTGCTGATGTCGGGCCTGGACTACGAGCGCGCCGTGCTGGCCGCCGGTCCGATCGGCATCATGCAGGCGGTGATGGACAACGTCGTCCCCTACATCCACGACCGCAAGCAGTTCGGTCAGTCGATCGGCGAGTTCCAGCTCATCCAGGGCAAGGTCGCCGACATGTACACCGTGCTGCAGGCCGCCCGCGCGTTCTGCTACACCGTGGGCAAGAACCTGGACGCCCTCGACGGCGCCCACGTCCGCCAGGTGCGCAAGGACTGCGCCTCCGTCATCCTCTGGTGCGCCGAGAAGGCGACCTGGATGGCCGGCGAAGGCATCCAGATCTTCGGCGGCAACGGCTACATCAACGAGTACCCGCTGGGTCGCCTCTGGCGTGACGCGAAGCTCTACGAAATCGGCGCGGGCACGTCGGAAATCCGCCGGATGCTGATCGGCCGCGAGCTCTTCGCCGAAACGATGTGATCCACCGAGCGCCCTTTGGTGCCCCTGCAGGGGGGCACCCCTTCAAGCGGCGCCCGTGGCGCTGGCTTTGCCAGGCCATCGGGTGCGCCCCCTTGAGGGGGCCGGCGTAAGCCGGTAGGGGGTGGGACAATCCCATCATGAGCACGACGAACGAACTGCAAGACCTGCTGGACAACAACAAGCGCTGGGCCACGGCGACTGAGGAACAGTCGCCCGGCTTCTTCTCGCGCTTGCTGAAGCAGCAGACGCCGCAATACCTCTGGATCGGCTGCGCCGACAGCCGCGTCCCGGCCAACGAGCTGGTGGACCTGCTGCCGGGCGAGCTTTTCGTCCACCGCAATGTCGCGAACGTCGTGGTCCATTCGGACCTGAACTGCCTGTCCGTCATGCAGTTCGCCGTCGACCAGCTGAAGGTCCAGCACATCATCATCGTCGGCCACAGCAACTGCGGCGGCGTCCGCGCCGCGCTGGAAGACCTGCGCGTCGGGCTGGTGGACAACTGGCTGCGCCATGTCCAGGACGTGCGCAACCACCATCAGGAATGGCTGGACCAGGTGGTCCCCGATCAGCGCGCCAACGCGCTGTGCGAGCTCAACGTGCTGGAGCAGGCCCGCAACGCCTGCCAGACGACCGTGGTCCAGGACGCCTGGGCGCGCGGTCAGGAAGTCGCCGTGCACGGCTGGGTCTACGGTCTGCACAACGGCCTGCTGAAAGACCTGAGCATCACCGTCGGCAAGGCCGAGGACGTCGGCCCCGCCTACCGCAGCGCGCTCGACGCGCTGCACCGCCGCTACGAGGCGGCCATGGGCCGCTGAACGCCATGTTCCCCCACGAGCTCAACGATCCGCGCGCGTTCGAGATCGCGCAGGCGATGCTCGAGGGGTTCGACAAGCATTACCGGCTGTTCCGGGCCGCTTCGGCGACCGCCAAGCAGCGTTTCGAGCAGGCCGACTGGCACGGCCAGCAGTTCGCGCAGCGCGAGCGCATCGAGTTCTACGACCTGCGCGTCGACGAGGCCGTGCTCGAGCTGGAAGAGCGCTTCAAGACCAGCGCGCTGCCCAGCGAGGTCTGGCAGCAGGTCAAGCTGCACTACATCGGGCTGCTGACCAAGCACCTCCGTCCGGAGCTCGCCGAGACCTTCTTCAACTCGGTCACGACGCGCATCCTCCACCACAGCTACTTCCACAACGAGTTCATCTTCGTCCGCCCGGCGATCTCCACCGAGTTCATCGAGAACGAGGAACCCGCCGCCCAGCCGACCTACCGCTGCTACTACCCCTCGCAGGACACGCTGCGCGACACCTTCATGCGCATCGTCTGGAACTTCCAGCTGGCGCTGGAGTTCGAGGACCTGGGCCGCGACGTCGACCTCGTGCTGAAGGCCGTCGGCGAGCAGCTCGGCGCCTTCCGCTGGCGGACGAATTTCCAGGTGCAGGTGCTGTCCTCGCTGTTCTTCCGCAACAAGGGCGCGTACATCGTCGGCAAGATCATCAACGGCTTCACCGAGACGCCGTTCGCGCTGCCCCTCCTGCACAAGGAATCGGCCGACGGCGAGACGGAGCGACAGCTCTACATCGACGCCGCGCTCTTCGGCGAGGACGAACTGCAGATGCTGTTCAGCTTCGCGCGGGCCTATTTCCTCGTCGACATGGAAGTCCCCAGCGCCTACGTGCAGTTCCTGCGCTCGCTGATGCCGCGCAAGCCGCGCTCGGAGATCTACGCGACCCTGGGGCTGCAGAAGCAGGGCAAGAACCTCTTCTACCGGGACTTCCTCAACCACCTGCGCCACAGCAGCGACAAGTTCCGCATCGCGCCCGGAATCAAGGGCATGGTGATGCTGGTCTTCGACCTGCCGTCCTATCCGTTCGTGTTCAAGGTCATCAAGGACTTCTACCCGCCGCAGAAGGACACGACGCGCGAGCAGATCCAGTCCAAGTACCTGCTGGTGAAGCAGCACGACCGCGTCGGGCGCATGGCCGACACGCTGGAGTACACGCGGGTGGCATTCCCGCGGCACCGCTTCGAGGACGAGCTGGTCGCCGAGCTGAAGCACTTCTGCCCCTCGCTGCTGGAGGAGACCGGCGACGACCTGGTCATCAAGCACCTCTACATCGAGCGCCGCATGGTGCCGCTCAACATCTACCTGCAGGAGGCGTCGCCGGCACAGCTGGCGCACGCGGTGGTGGAGTACGGCAACGCGATCAAGGACCTGGTGGCGGCCAACATCTTCCCGGGCGACATGCTGTGGAAAAACTTCGGCGTGACGCGCCACGGCAAGGTCGTGTTCTACGACTACGACGAGATCGAGTACCTGACCGACTGCAACTTCCGCAAGGTGCCCGAGGCCCGCAACGAGGAAGAGGAGATGTCCGGCGAGGTCTGGTATTCGGTCCAGAAGCACGATGTGTTCCCCGAGACCTTCGGGCCTTTCCTGCTGGGCCATCCGGGCGTGCGCGACGTCTTCATGGCTCACCACGCCGACCTGCTCGATCCCGCGTTCTGGCAGACGCACAAGGAACGCATCCTGGCGGGGCACGTCGAGGACGTGTTCCCCTACGACCCGCACAAGCGCTTCCACGTCCGCGACGTCGCGCCGGCGCTGAAAGTGCCGGAGTCGCAGGACCGCGAACTCCCCATCCATTGAAGATCACCCTGATTTCTTAGAAGGAGACCCCCATGTCCGATTCCATCGTCATCGTTTCCGCCGCGCGTACGCCGATCGGCGGCCTGCTCGGCGACTTCGCCGGCCTGGCCGCGTGGGAGCTGGGCGCCGTCGCCATCAAGGCGGCCGTCGAGCGCGCCGGCATCCCGACCGACGCGATCGAGGAAGCCTTCCTCGGCAACTGCCTGATGGCCGGCCAGGGCCAGGCGCCGGCGCGCCAGGCCGTCCTGAAGGCGGGCCTGCCGCAATCGGTGGGCGCGGTCACGCTGTCCAAGATGTGCGGCGCCGGCATGCGCGCGACCATGTTCGCGCACGACACGCTGAAGGCGGAGAGCGCCGACATCCTGATCGCCGGCGGCATGGAGTCCATGACCAACGCGCCGCACCTGATGTTCGCGCGCAAGGGCGTGAAGTACGGCGCCGCGCAGATGTATGACCACATGGCGCTGGATGGCCTGGAAGACGCGTACGAGCGCGGCAAGGCCATGGGCGTCTTCGCCGAGCAGTGCGTCGACAAGTACGCCTTCACGCGCGAGGCGCAGGACCAGTTCGCGATCTCGTCGACGGAGCGCGCCAAGCGCGCGAATGAAGACGGCAGCTTCAGCTGGGAGATCGCGCCGGTGACCATCGCCGGCCGGAGCGGCGACACGGTGATCTCGCGCGACGAACAGCCCTTCAAGGCCAAGCTCGACAAGATCCCGACGCTGAAGCCGGCGTTCAAGAAGGACGGCTCGATCACGGCGGCGACCTCGTCGTCGATCTCCGACGGCGCCGCGGCGATGGTGCTGATGCGCGAATCCACCGCCAGCAAGCTGGGCGTGCAGCCGATCGCGCGCATCGTCGGCACGGCGGTGCACGCCAACGCGCCGGAGTGGTTCACGACCGCGCCGGTGGGCGCCATCCAGAAGCTGCTGGCCAAGAACCGCTGGGACGCGAAGAGCGTCGATCTGTGGGAAGTCAATGAGGCCTTCGCCGCGGTGACCATGGCTGCGATGGCCGAGTTCAAGCTGCCGCACGAGATCGTCAACGTCAACGGCGGCGCCGTGGCGCTGGGTCACCCGATCGGCGCGTCGGGGGCGCGCATTCTCGTCACGCTGCTGGGCGCGCTGAAGCACCGCAACCTGAAGCGCGGCGTCGCGGCGCTGTGCATCGGCGGCGGCGAAGCGACGGCGGTCGGCGTCGAGTTGATCTGACCGGTCGATCCGTTCCGTTCCGATCTGATCTAAGCTGACCGTTTTGTCCTGAAGGAGCAAAGGCGCATGGCGCAAGTCCTCATCATCGGCGCGTCGCGCGGGATCGGCCTGGAGCTGGTGAAGCAGCACGGCGAGCGCGGCGACACCGTCGTCGCGACCGCGCGCGACGACGCCAGCCTGGAGAAGCTGAAGGCGCTGGGCGCGACGGCGATCAAGCTGGAGGTGTCCGACGTGGTCAGCATCGCCGGCCTGGCCTGGCAGCTCGACGGCTACCAGTTCAACCGCGTCCTGTACGTCGCCGGTCTCTACGGCCCGAAGACGATCGGCCTGCAGCCGCCGAGCGCGGCCGACTTCGACGCCGTGATGCACACCAACGTGCTGGGCCCGATGCGCGTGCTGCCGCAGCTGCTGGATGCGCTCGCGCCGGACGCCCGCATCGGCATCCTGTCCTCGCGGATGGGATCGATGACGCTGCGGGCGAACTCGGCGGGCTGGGTCTACCGCGCGTCGAAGGCGGCGGTGAACTCGGTGATGAAGGACCTGTCGCTGACGCTCGACGGCCGCGCGATCTGCGTGAGCCTGCACCCGGGCTGGGTCAAGACCGACATGGGCGGCCAGGAGGCCGACATCGACGTCGCCACCAGCGCGTCCAGCCTGCGCGCGGTGCTCGATGGCCTGAAGCCGACCGACAACGGCGGCTTCTTCAACTACGACGGCAGCCCGCTGCCCTGGTAAGCCGATCGCCCGGCAAGCCGAGCCCGTCCCTTTCTTTCTCCCTCTCCCGCTTGCGGGAGAGGGCAGGGGGGAGGGCTGCGGTCGTCCGATACTCACTGACCACAGATCAAGATTCAGGGAGAGAACGATGAAGCGGTGGGCGCGTGTGATGTTGAAGCTCCTGGGCGGCCTGCTGCTGGGCGTGGTCACGCTCGCGGCGGCCTGGGCGGCGTTCAACAACCGGCTGGTCGATGACGCGCCGCGGCCAGTGCCGGAAGCGCTCCAAGTCCCGGCGCCGACATTGCCGCAGGAGCAAAACGCGTTCTTCGCGCTGATCGGTCTCGGCATGTCGGGCGATGATCCGCAAGCGGAAGGCCAACGCCGTTGGGCCATGATCGACGAGGGCCGCGTCCCCGCGCAGGAACTGACGGCACCGCGCAGTTGGCCTTCGACCACGAGCGCGGTCGGCAAAGTCTGGCAATGCGATGTGCAGACGCAGGACTGCCTCGGGGAATGGGCGCGGGAGGCACAGGGTCTGCGAGCGTTAATGGACGCGCACGCCGACATCGGACGTCGCTGCGAAGCCGTCGCCCGTCCGGGCATGGCCGTGGAAGAGCCCACGTTGACGCCGCGCGAGAATCTGAAGATCGCCAGCGACAGCTATGTCCGTCGCGCGGAGATCTTCCACTCGTCGCCGCCACTGAATTGCCAGCGCTGGTTGCAGATCCGCGCGGCGCTCGCGGGCCTGCAGGGCGACGCGACCGGCATGCTGACCTTCGCACGACAGGCCGATGCGCTGACGACGGCCATGCTCCAGGGTTCGCGCTCTCTGATCCAGGTGCAGATCGCGGGGACGATGGCACGCCGTCAATGGCGCCTGCTGACGGACCTGGCCTTCCGCTACCCCGGCAGCGCATCGGCATTGCGCACGATGGTGGGCCCGTTGCCGGCACAGGCGCTGGACGCGTCAAACTGGATCCGGACGGAGTCGCAGTACGGCCGGGAGACCGTCCGGGAGGCGTCCTGCCTCTCGGACTCGGCCGATCCGCAGATGGAAGAGCCGGGAACGCCGTTGGTCTGCGAGTCGCGGTTCTTCGCCATGCCCAACGCGACGCAGCGCCTGATGGATGAGACTTGGATGCGTGCGCAGGCGATGGCCGCGGCCGGTCCGCTGGCCCTGCTGTCCTGGGAGCCTCAGCTGTCCTCGCGCTGGTGGTTCGGTGCTCCCTGGCGCAACTCGGTCGGCGGTCTGCTGGTCTCGGTCAGCGAACCCGCTTACGGCATCTACTTCCGCAAGCAAGCGTCGCTGCTGCTGCTCAATGAAGCCGCCCGCCTGGCGCTGGCGGCCGGCGACGTCGAGCCCACGAAACGCGCGGCCTGGCTGTCGCAACAGCCGATGGACGCCCGCCTGCGCGAGCGTCTCGCGATCGACGGCGACCACGTCGTCGCACGCGTCTGGGAGCCGGTGTCCAGCCAGGACACGCTCCGCTACCGCATTCCCTCCGGCGTCACGAGCGCCGCCACCGTCACGGGATCCCACCCGGATCCCTCTCCGACCCAGAGTTGACCAAGAGCCGACCATGCTGCTTTCCGAAGACCACCGCGCCGTGCAGGACGCCGTCCGCGCCTACGTGCAAGACCAGATCGCGCCGAAGGCGGCCGCGTGGGACAAGTCCCACCAGTTCCCTGCCGAGGAGCTCAAGGGCCTGGCCGCGCTGGGCTGCTATGGCGTGGCCGTGCCGACCGAGTACGACGGCGCGGGCCTGGACTACCTGGCGCTGGCGATCATCCTGGAGGAGATCGGCGCCGGCGACGGCGCGACCTCCACGGTCGTGAGCGTCAACAACTGTCCGGTGTGCAGCATCCTGATGGCCTTCGGCGACGAGGACCAGAAGCAGCGCTTCCTCAAGCCGCTGGCGCGCGGCGACATGCTGGGCGCGTTCTGCCTGACCGAGCCGCATGTGGGCTCCGAAGCCGGCGGACTGAAGACCACCGCCGTGCTGGACGGCGACGCCTACGTCCTCAACGGCGTCAAGCAGTTCATCACCAGCGGCAAGAACGGCGACGTCGCCATCGTGATGGCCGTGACCGACAAGGCCGCGGGGAAGAAGGGCATCTCCGCCTTCCTGGTCCCCACGAACACGCCCGGCTACGTCGTGGCGCGCATCGAGGACAAGATGGGACAGCACGCCAGCGACACGGCGCAGATCCTGTTCGAGCACTGCCGCGTGCCCGTCGCCAACCGCATCGGCGAGGAAGGCCAGGGGCTGAAGATCGCGCTGTCGGGGCTGGAAGGCGGCCGCATCGGCATCGCCTCGCAGTCGGTCGGCATGGCGCGCGCGGCCTTCGAGGCCGCGTTGCGCTACAGCAAGGAACGCGTCGCCTTCGGCGTGCCGATCTTCGAGCACCAGGCGATGCAGCACAAGCTCGCCGACATGGCCACGCAGATCGAAGCCGCGCGCCAGCTGATCTGGCACGCCGCCGCGCTGAAAGACGCCGGTCAGCCCTGCCTGAAGGAAGCGGCGATGGCCAAGCTCTTCGCCAGCGAAATGGCGGAGCGCGTCTGCTCCGCCGCGATCCAGATCCACGGCGGCTACGGCTACGTGAGCGATTTCCCGGTCGAGCGGATCTACCGCGACGTCCGCGTGACGCAGATCTACGAAGGCACGTCGGAAGTGCAGAAGATCCTGATCGGCCGGGCGCTCGTCTGAGAGGGCCGCCGAGCCGGTCGGCGCCGGCTCATTCGCTTTCGCGGATCACGCGGGCGTTCAACGGCTGCACCGGCCGCGCGTCCTCGCCCACCAGCCGGCGGAACGCGTCGATCTGCCGCGACGACAGCGTCACCGGCTCCTTCAGCACCATCCAGTGCACGCCCTCCGAGCAGGGCGGCGTGGTCAGCGAGCCGCTGAAGTCGTAATAGCCGAGGGATTTCGGCAGCACGCCGGCCAGATCCAGTGACAGGTCGTCGACGATGATGCGTTCCCCGGCGCGAGGCAGGTGTCTGAACAGCGGTTCGAGGGCGGCGTTTGGACGCCCCACGCGGATCAGCACGGCCACCACGCCGAGTTCACCCGCCGCGTTCTTGTGGACGAAGTGCGCCACCATCGGAGACGACTGGCCGCGGATGTGTTCCTCGCTGGGCGTGTGGAAGTGGAACTGCAGCAGCTCGTAGCGCTGATCACCGACTTCCAGCGTGTTGCCGGCCGGCAGGTTCACCTGCACGGTGTGGCCGTTGTTCCAGATCGTCGGGCGCAAGCTTAGTGGTCGGTCTGTGAACAAAGCGTGATGAAACCGTTGCCGTCGACGACCTTCCGCGAACCCTTGTTCAAGCGGCCAAAGCGCTGACCAGGACGGCGTGACGCGTCCCGGCCTTGGCGTTTTCCCGGACCCCCCTTCGGTTGGGTTGCCTGCGCGGTGCGGGGGACGTAGATTTCGCCGCCTGGCGACAAGACCTGACCCTGCACGAGGGCATCGGGCGCCGCCATCGATCAGGGAGAAGCTCATGTTGTCGACGATGCGGCGGCGCCTGTCCGCCATGGGAAAACTGTTCGCGCCGCTGCTGGCGCTGGGGGCCTCGGTGATGCTCGCCGGGTGCGGCGGGGCCGTGCGGGATCTGCTGACCGACACCCGGGACATGTACCAGCTCAACAAGAGCAGCGCCGAATGCCAGGTCGACCAGCCGACGGGGACTTGCCAGGACGTCAAGATCCTGGCCTCGAAGCGGCACAACTTCAGCGAGACCTTCCGTCCGGATTGGGTGGAAGAGGCGGACGCCACCAGTCCGGTCCATGTCATCGACCATGTGTACCGGGATCCGTTGGCCAACGGCGACATGCAGCTGAGCGTGGGCTTCAGGACCAGCGTCCAGCCGGGCATCTACACCGGCACGATCAAGCTGTTCACGCTCAGCCTGGATCCGTTCACCGAGTGGCGGCCGACGACGTTCCGCTACCGTCTGGAAGTCCGCAACGGCGGTACTGCGAATCTCACGACCCTTCCCGCGGTGATTCCGGGTCGGGAGAGCTGGGTGGGTTATGGCGGCGGCGGCACGCGCACGGGTTACATGCCCGTGTCGCTGGATCCGGCAAAGTTCAACGCGCGCTGGACGCGCTGGGTCGTCAGTCCCACGAATTCATGGGGGGAAAGCCTGTATCTGGGGCAGGGCTTGATCGCGTTGCCTGAGCTCGATGTCGGCGGAGGTCCCTCCGGCAGGAACGCGTCGGTGATCTCGCTCAAGGACGGTACGGAGCTGTGGAGAGCCGCCCTGCCGGAATACCCGCTCCAGGTGATCGGCCACGGTGACCGGCTGTACTGGGAGGCGCCGACCGGACGGGTGATGGTGACGTCGACGACGGCCGGAACGGTGCTCGGCGACCACACGGCCAAGGGCAACACGGCGGTCGCCCCGGGCTGGACCGTCGCAGGCGGGCGCCTGCTGATGCCGACGGACCCGGAGGTGAACTATCTGTCCGCGCTGGACGTGGCGGACATCAAGACGCCGGTGTGGACCACGACGCTGACGGACCGGATCGTCGGCATGAACTACGCGTCCTGGGGCGTCACCGCCGATGCGGACACGGGCGTGACGTATGTGAACGCCGGCGGCGTGTACCGGATGCTGCGCCTGAGCGACGGCGGCATCCAGGCGGAGGCCCGCGTGCCGACGCGGGAGGACCTGGACCTGCTGGGGCAGGCCTGGGTCCACCAGGCGCCGGTGCTGCCGGACGACGGGATGAGCGCCATCCTGCTGAGTCATCGCGACCTCATGCGCGGGAGCGCGGTGCAGAACCATCTGACGGTGGTGGATCGCACGACCGGGGCGCAGCGCTGGGACGCGACGGGACAGTTCATGGACCACCCGGTGACCGCGAACGGCGTGGTCTACGTCTCCAACCAGTCGACCAAGGCGGTCGAGGCGCGCAGCCTGGCCGACGGCTCACTGCTGTGGACCTGGCCGATGCCGAGCACGGACGGCTTCTGGCAGCGGCAGATGGTCCTGACGGACACCCACCTGTTCGTGTCGACCGACAAGCAGACCGTGGCGATCGATCTGGCAACGCGTACCGCGGCGTGGCAGGTGCCGGTCGGTGGCTGGCTCGGCATGACGCCGGAAGGCGTGCTGGTGGTGGTCTCGCCGGTGGCCGGGGCGCTGCAGATGTCGGCGTTGAGGACGTTCAATCTCCGTTAAGACGCTCGTGGACGTCTTGTAGACTTCGCGCCCGTCGGGGGCGCACCGTGTGCCTCCCACCGCGTTGGGAGGCGCGTTGCCGATGAAGTCGATCCTGTTCACGCCTGGCCTTCTTGCGGGTCTCCGTCGGGCGGCTTTGCTGCCGTTGATGACGATGGCCTTGACGGTCTCTGCCGCCGAGGGCGTCCCCAAGGGCGACGCATCGACGCCTGCGACGAGCGCGGCCTCCACCGTCGCGGCTTCGGCCCCGGCGCCGCGCCTGCCATTGGAGGCCTTCGGCGTGCCGATGCTGTCGGGCCTCTCGCTGTCGCCGAACGGCCAGCAGGTGGTGGCGCTGATCAATCATGGCGACGGCACCGCGCTGACGCGGATCGACGTCGCCGGCGGCGCGTCCAAGGTGCTGGTGGCGACCGACAACAAGATCTTCCGCTTCAACTGGGTCCGCTGGGTGGGTCAGGACCATGTGCTGGCCAGCGTGCGTTTCGCGGCGCGGCGCGAGTTCGTGGAAACGACGGAGTCGCGGCTGCTGTCGATCCGGACGGACGGCTCGAAGGTCTTCAACCTGACCAAGGCCGAGGGCGTGTCGGGCAGCATGACCGGGGCGGTGCAGGCCTCGCAGTTCCAGGATCGCGTGATCGACTGGATGCCAGCGGACGGCAAGCACGTGTTGCTGGAAATGCCGCCGCCGGGGACGCTGTCGGCGGGGGTCTACAAGGTGGCGGTGGACACCGGCGCGCGGACCTTGGTGCAAGGTCCCGAGCGCCAGGTGAGGACCTGGATCGTCGACGCGCAGCATCGCGTGCGCGTGGGCATCCGGGAAGACGAGGGCCGCTACGAGATCATCGCCCGGGCGCCGTCGGGCGGCGACTGGCGCACGCTGTGGCGCTTCACGCTGGACGAGCCCGCGACGTGGCCGCTGGGCTTCGGGCTGGATGAGCAGGAGCTCTTCGTGCTGGCCGAGCACAAGGGTCGCGACGCGGTGTTCGCGGTCCGGCTCGACCAGCCGGATCTGCCGCGCCGGCTGCTGCTGGCGGACGAGAAGTACGACATCGTCGGCGAGCTGATGCATTCACCCAGGACCGGCGAGGCGCTGGGCCTGCGCAACGCCGGCAACGACAGCGGCGAGGTCGCGCGCGCCGAACTCTGGTCGGATGAATGGCGCAAGCAGGTGCAAGCCATCGACGAGGCCTTGCCCCGACGCGAGAACCGCCTGCTGGGCATCAGCGCCGACGAACAGCGCTACATGCTCTACAGCAGCGGCAACGGCTCGCCGGGGCAGTACTTCCTCGGCGACCGGAGCACGGGGCGGTTGTCGCTGCTCGGCGAGACCTATCCGGACCTGCCGGAGGAGGCACTCGTCGGCAAGCGCGCGGCGCACATCCGTGCCCGCGACGGGCTGGCGCTGGACGCCTTCCTGACCCTGCCCAAGGGCCACGCGGGCGGCCCGCTGCCGCTGATCCTGATGCCGCACGGCGGACCGCACGGTCGCGACGATGTCGACTTCGACCCCTGGACCGAGTTCCTGGCCAACCGGCGCTACGCGGTGCTGCAGGTCAACTTCCGCGGTTCGGACGGCCAGGGCCGTGAGTTCGCGATGGCCGGCCTGCGCCGCTGGGGCCTGGAGATGCAGGACGACCTGACCGACGCCGTCGAGTGGGCGGTGAAGCGGGGCGTGGCCGATCCGGCGCGGGTGTGCATCGTGGGCGGCAGCTACGGCGGTTATGCGGCGCTGATGGGGTTGGTGAAGACACCGTCGCTGTATCGCTGTGGCGTGAGCTTCGCCGGCGTGACGGACCTGCAGGACCTGATCGCCTACGAGTCGCGCTACGCGGGCGGCCAGGCGGCGGCGGAACGCCAGATCGGCCGTTACTGGGGCGACCGCGCGCAGTTGAGGGCCACCTCGCCGGCGCTGCAGGCCGAGCGCATCCAGGCGCCGGTACTCCTGGTCCACGGCACGGACGACCGCGTGGTGCCGGTGTCGCAGAGCGTCGACATGGACAAGGCGCTGCGCCGCGCAGGGAAGAAGGTGCGCTACATCGAGCAGGACGGCGGTGATCACCACCTCAGCCGCAACAGCCATCGCCTGGCGTTCTTCAAGGCGCTGGAGGTCTTCCTGGACGAGAACCTGAAGCCGGCGCAGACGATGGCGAAAGGCGCGCCAGGGCAGTGAGCCCCGGCGCGTTGGCGCTCAGTCCTCGTCCACATTCAGCCCCGACTGCCACACCGGCAGGGCTGCGTCGAACATCGACGGCGCGCTTCCCAGCGCTTTCGGATCCCGGGCGAGCTTGATCCACGCCAAGGTGTCGTGGTGGCTGCCCGGCAGCAGGTCGCGGCTGCGTTCCTGCATCAGCCACGCGTGCAGCGCGGCGTATTGATCGGGGTGACGCTGCGCCGTCCAGCCCAGCGCGACCAGGTCGCCGTAACCTTCCTCGCGACGGACGGACTTCATGGACACGTAGGCGCGCTGCAGGTCCGGGCTGAGGCCCTCAGGCACCGGCGTGGCGGAGAAGCCCGCCGGCAGGTTGAACCAGGCCCCTTCCAGGTACCGGCGGCAATGGCCGAGCTCGTGCGCCGCCATCAGTTCGAGCGCGCTGTCTTCCAGGCCCGCCGGCAGGCGCTGCGTGGTGGCGTCTCCCTCGGGGTTGCCGCGCAGGCTGAGCACGAACTTGCAGCGGCCGTCCTTGAAGCCCAGCGCGAGCGGCGCCGCCTCCGGGGCGTCCTGCGGCTGCACGACGATGTCGACCGGCATGCCCGCGGTCTTCGCATGCTGCAGCACCGGCGTCATGCCGGCGATCCAGCGTTGTTCCAGCGGCGTCAGGCCGGCGGCGAGGGCGCTCGTCGAGAAGGCGGAGAGAGCGGCGGCGAGCGCGGCAAGCGCGGCGAAAGACTTCTTCATCACGGCTCGGGTCCTGCAAGGGGAAGGCAGAACACCGATGGTGAACGGGCACGCGGCGCTTGTGAGCGCCACGTCCCGCGCGCGAGCCGGGAGCGCGTGAAAGGCTGCCGCTTGATCGCGGCGAGTTGTAAAGCGGACGCCGTGCGTCAGGAGCCGCAGGTCGGGCGCTCAGCCCAGCGCCGTGTCCAGCACCATCATCAGCGCGAAGCCGAGCATCAGTCCCTGCGTCGCCCAGCGTTCATGGCCCTTGCGGTGCGACTCGGGAATGATCTCGTGGCTGATGACGAAGAGCATCGCGCCCGCCGCGAAGCCCAGTCCCCAGGGCAGCAGCAGCGGCCAGGCGGACACGACCCACGCGCCCAGCACGGCGCCCACCGGCTCGACCAGCCCCGACGCTGCGCCCAGCAGCAGCGCCTTGCGCCGCGAGTAGCCCACCGTCATCAGCGCCACGGCGATGACGAAGCCCTCGGGCAGGTCCTGGATCGCGATGGCCAGGCTCAGGCTGGCGGCCGCGACCGGATCGTTGGCCGCAAAGGCCACGCCGATCGCGAGGCCCTCCGGCAGGTTGTGCAGTGTGACGGCGATCACGAACAGCGTCGTGCGCCTCAGCCGCGTCGGGTCCATGCCCTCGCGGCCCTTGATGAAGTGCTCGTGCGGCAGCCAGCGGTCCAGCGCCATCAGCGCCCATGCGCCGAGCAGCACGGCCAGCGCGACCTGCGTCGCGGCGCCGGTCGGCGTCGCATGCTCGCGCGCCGCGTCGAGGCCGGGAATGATCAGCGAGAACGAGCACGCCGCCAGCATCACGCCGGCGCCGAACCCCATCAGCGCGTCCTGCCCGCGCGCGGACAGGCTGCGCGTGCCCAGCGCGGGCAACGTGCCGAACGCCGTTGCCGCCGCGGCGAGCAGGCCGGCCTGCAGCGCCATCGCGATCACCGAGCCGTGACCGACGCCGCCGGCCGGCTTGATCCAGGTCCAGCCCTGCTGCAGCAACAGCACGGCGCCGATCAGCAGGATCGTGAAGCCGAACGCCTGGCGCAGCCGATGCCGGCGCGCCAGGGTCCGCTCGTCGCGGGCGATCGCGTCAGAGTCCGCCATCGGTCAGCTTTGCGGGATCCAGCATCTGCTGGAGGGTGGCACGGTCGAAGTCGGTCATCTCCTCGGCGACGTCGAGGATGGGACGCTTCTCCGCATAGGCGCGCTTGGCGATCGCGGCGGCCTTCAGGTAGCCGATCTCGCGGTTCAGCGCGGTCACCAGGATCGGATTGCGCGCCAGCGCGTGCTGCAGCCCGTCCTGGTTGACCTTGAAGTCGCGGATCGCCTGCTCGGCCAGCGCCTTGGTAGCCGCCGAGAGCAGCGCCAGGCTGTCCAGCAGGTTGGTCGCGATGAGTGGGAGCATCACGTTGAGCTGGAAGTTGCCCGACTGGCCCGCGATCGTGATCGCCGTGTCGTGGCCGATGACCTGCGCGCAGACCATGGTCACCGCTTCCGGGATCACCGGATTCACCTTGCCCGGCATGATCGACGAGCCCGGCTGCAGCGCGTGCAGTTCGATCTCCGCGAGGCCGGCCAGCGGGCCGGAGTTCATCCAGCGCAGGTCGTTGGCGATCTTCATGAGCGAGACCGCCAGGCCTTTCAGCGCGCCCGACAGCGCCACCGCCGTGTCCTGCGCCGACAGCGCAGCGAAGAAGTCCGGCGCCGGGCGGAAGCTCAGGCCGGTGAGGGCGGACAGTTCCTCGGCGAAACGCCGCGCGAAGTCCGGATGCGCGTTGATGCCGGTGCCGACCGCCGTGCCGCCCTGCGCGAGCTCGCACACCGAGGGCAGCAGCGCGCGCAGCTGCGCGCGGCGCGCCTCGATCTGCGCGCACCAGCCGCCGAGCTCCTGGCCCAGTCGCAGCGGCATCGCGTCCATCAGATGGGTGCGGCCGGTCTTCACGTGGTGGCCGTCGCTCTGGATCTTGTCCTGCAGCGTCTGCACCAGCAGGTCCAGCGCGGGCAGCAGTTCGCCCTGCAGCGCCTGCGCGGCGCTGATGTGCAGCACCGTCGGGATGGAGTCGTTGCTGCTCTGGCCGGCGTTGACGTGGTCGTTGGCGTTGACCGTGACCGGGTTGGCCGCACCGCTGCCGATCAGCCGCGTGGCGACCGTGGCGATCACCTCGTTCGCGTTCATGTTCGAGCTGGTGCCCGAGCCGGTCTGGAAAATCTCCACCGGGAAATGGCTCATCAGCGCCGGATCCTGAAGCAGTTGCGTCGCGGCGCGGTCGATGGCGTGGCCGATGTCGGCCGGCACCTGCTCGAGCGCGATGTTGGCGCGCGCGGCGGCCGCCTTCTGCAGCACCAGCGCGCGCACGAAGCGCTCGGGCATCGGTTGGCGGCTGATGGCGAAGTTCTCGACCGCGCGCTGGGTCTGCGCGCCGTACAGCGCGTCGACGGGCACGGCGACTTCGCCCATGGAGTCTCGTTCGATGCGGGTGGCCTTGGTCGCCTTGGTAGCCTGGGTCATGGGGATGCTTCTTTCCTGGTCATTCCTGGAGGGGGCTGCGGCTCAGACGCCAATGGAAGCGTTGCAGGCGCGCGACGAGGGCGGCGTCGCCCTGGGCGTCGGCCAGCCGGTGCAGCGCCGCCAGCGGACGGTTGAGCTGATCCAGGCAGGCACATCGCCAATGCCAGGGTAGCAGCGTGTTGTGAGCGGCGCCGTACAGCAGCCGGAGGGCCTGTTCCTGAGCGGGGATCGCGGCGAGGATGCCGGCGTCGACCAGCTGTTCCAGCGCCAGCTGATGTCGGCGCAGCAACGCCGGTTCGTCGGGGGCGAGTCCGCAGGTGATCTTCAACGCCATCCAGCGCAGGCATTCGACGCCCGGATGATCGGCGGCGGCGCATCCCCCGTCGACCGCCATGGGGCCGGCGCGCATCTCCCCCGGGGGAGGGAGGCCCGGAGCGGACGAAGGCACGGACGGACCCCGGTGAGCGGGCAGGCGGGACGGCAGCAAGGGCATGGCGAGTCCTGACGATCGAGGCGTGAACCGGAGAACACCGGAGAACACCGGGAAACACGGGCGGACACGGGCTGGCAGGAACGCTTGCTGTGGTGGCAACGGGAAGAGATCAGGCAAGACCGGCGCCCGGCATGCGCCACCTCGCACGCAAAAAAGAAAAGAGAGGTCGAGCCGCGAAACGATGCCGATCGAATCGCGGCGCAACCTCTCTGCAATTTGCATTGGTCGCGCGGGGTCGGAACCCGCAGGAGTCTTCTCGTTTGTGGATCATCCTAGATGAGAATCGCTCTCATCTGCAAGCCCTGAGGAGGTATGCGCTTGCGGGGTCTGGGGACTTTGGGCGAAAAGGCGTCAGATCAGCCGAAGGTCCTTGGGACGCACTCCGGGGAACACGCGGGCGAGGGCCTCGTTGGTCAGGCCGAACTGACGCTGCCACAGGCCGCCCAGCACGGCGCGGTAGTCGTTGAGCACCGGGTAGTCGCGGTTCTGGAACAGCGTCGACGCAGTGAGGGCAACCTGGTCGCCGGCCACCGGGCCGCCGGCGGCGAGTCCGCCGCCCAGCAGCCAGTACACGCTGCCGTGACCATGGTCGGTGCCGCGGTTGCCGTTTTCGCGGAAGGTGCGGCCGAACTCGCTGATGACCATCACGGTGGTCTGCCGCCAGAGGTCCGGACCGAGTTCGTCGGCGATGGCCGCGAGGCCCCGACCGACTTCCTCGAAGCGGTTGGCCAACTGGCCGGTCGCGCCGCCCTGGTTGACGTGCGTGTCCCAGCCGCCGACGTCGATGAAACCCAGGCTGAAGCGGCCGCGCATCAAGGTCGCGATGCGACGCGCCTCGAGCTCGAAGCCCTTGGCGGGAATCGCGTTGCGGCCGGCGGCGTCGGTCATCGTCTTCATCCGGTCGGGGGACAGGTCGCGCGCGAGTTCTTCTCGGAGCGCGAGCCCTTCCTCCACCGAAGCGCCCAGGCTCTGGCCCTGGTACATGCTCGCGATCAACGCCCGGTTCTTCGCGTCGACGGCCGGTCGCGCAGCCTCGCGCAGACCGGCGTTGGCGATCCTCACCGGACCGCGGAAGGCGATCGGCAACTGGTCCGTGAACGACAAGGCCTGCTGCGCATCGAGCTCGGCCGCCAGACGGTTCAGGAATCCGGAGTTGTAGTCGCGGGACCCACCGACCGGTTGTCCCAGCTCGATGCTGTCCTGTGTCTCGAAATGGCTGCGCGAGAGATCCTCCGTCCCGGCGAAGGGGATGAACCGAGCCTGGCCCGCCTGCACGAGCGGGAACACGCTGTTGCGCAGGGCAGGATGCAAACCCCAGTCAGCGTTCAGCGCAAGCGCCGAAGCCGCGTCCGTCGGCGACGGCCTCGCAATCGCAATGCGCGGACGCTGCTCGTAGTAGAAACTGCTGCTCGTGGGAATCAGCAAGTTGGTGGCGTCGTAGCCGCCGCGCAGGAACACCAGCAGGAAACGGGGGCGGACGCCCGAAGCCGCAGACGCCGGTGCCCCTCTCCGCTCAATCGCCTGCGCATGCTCGGCATTCGCTCCAAGGGGCACCGGCGTCTGCGGCTTCTCCAGAACCTGCCCTGCGGAAGAGGCCGTGCCGACCGCGAAGACGCGGGCGTGCGAGATCGTCAGCGTACCCGCCGCCAGCGCTTGCAGAAAATGTCGTCTGTCCATGGTCAGCGATACATGAAGTCAGGACTGGAGAGCCACAGCGTCAACCATTGCTGCGGCGTCGTGGTCTGCGCAAGGGCTGTGCGCGTCGCCGGAGCGAGCGTCGGCTCGACACGCAGGCGCAAAGGCCGCAGATCAGGCAGCGGCACCGGCGTGTTCGTGCCCTCGGGGCGATAGAGCGCCACCGCACCGCCGCCGATCTGGCGCGCGACCTCGAATCTCAAGGTCATCTGGCCCGGACTGTTCCAGGCGTCCGCCGTCAGCGGATACCCGTCCGGCGTCTGCTTGTCGTAGAGACCCTGTCCCAGGCGGCGCAGCCAGTTCTGCAGCGGCTGCGCGTTCTGCAGTTCCCGCTGCTCGAAGCCCGCGCGCAGGCTCGACAGCAGGTAGACGTGCGGATCCTTGAATCTCGGTGTGTCCGCCGACGCGAACTGCGGCGCGTAGAGCATCGGGCGCAGGGTCGCGGGCAGGTCGCCCTTCGTCCGGAGGAAGGCGGCGCTCATCGCCTCGACCACCTCCCGCGGCGGCTGTTCGCCGAGGAAGAACACCGCGAGCTTGCCGCAGACGAAACGCGCCGTCGCCGGCTGCGCGACCAGCAGGTCCAGCACCTCGTCGAGTTCCTCCGCGCCGCGGCCCTTGATCGTGCGGCCGAGCAACTGCTTGTCGCCGAAGTCGTGGCGGCCGGGGTGGAACTCGAACAGGCCGTCACGCTTGTAGAGCGCCTCGAAGCGCGGCGCGACCTTCGCGGGCTCGGGGTCGACGCGCACGCCGAAACCCGTCAGCACGCGCGCCAGCTCCTGCACGTCGCGCTGCGTGTAGCCGCCGTCGACGCCCAGCGTGTGGAGCTCCAGCAGTTCGCGCGCGTAGTTTTCGTTGATCGCGCGCACGGCGTTCTGATCGTTGTCGAGGTAGCGCAGCATCGCCGGATGCCGCGCGACCGCGCCCAGCATCGTGCGGAACGAGCCGAGCGCATGCGGGCGCAGCGCGCGATCCTGGTAGTCGGCCAGCATCAATCGGATGTCGCGCTTGCCCTGGTGCACGTTGAAGTGGTTGAACCAGAACCATGAGAGCTGTTCGAGCAGCTGCTGCTCGGCATAGAGCTCGCGCAGCAGCTGGCGCTCACCGGTCTCGCGCGCGGCGAGCCCCTGCGCTTCCTGATAGGCCTTGCGGGCGGCGACGCGTTCTTCCTCGGTCCCGCCCTTGTTGTCGCCGTTGCGCCGGAAAGACTCCGCCGCCCACACGCGTGACGGCAGGCTGCCCTGGCTGATGCCCATCGCGGCAATGCGGGCCTGGACCGCCGGCGGCAGCTTCGCGCCTGCATCGGCGCGGAGCTGCCGTTCGACATAAGGGCCCCAGCCGAGGCGTTCGATCTCGCCGAGCTGGGCTTGCGTCGCGCCCCAGCCGATGCGGTTGGCCGCGCGCAGGCGCTGCGACGCGTCCATCGGGATGTCTGGCGCGGAGGGCAGGCCGCCGCAGGCGGCGAGCGCGGCGGAGGCCGTCGCGCCGATCAGCAGCGAACGGCGCCGGAACGCGGAAGTCGAAGGTGCCATGCGACAAGCATGCCGCCCTCGTGTCGACCGTGTCCAGAGGCCTTTGCGCTACTTCACAGTTGTAGCGAGGGCGGCGTGGCGCCGCCCTGGCGTCGCGCTCAGAGTTCGGCGACGCCCTTGACGCGCTCAGGGGCCTTCGCCATCGGGACGACGGCGATGGGCGCCTCGACCGCGCGGCCGTGGAAGCGATCCAGCAGATCCTTCCACTGCGCGCGCACGGTGACGACGTTCGCCAGCTTCACGTGGCCGTAGCCGCGGATGCCTTCGGGCAGTCTCGCGAGCTTGATGGCGACATCGAGCTTCTCGGCGCTCAGGTGCGCGAGCAGGTCGTCGACGAGCGCTTCGTAGTCGCGGACCAGCTGGCGCTCGATGCGGCGCTCTTCGGTCTTGCCGAAGATGTCGAGGACGCCGCCGCGCAGGCCCTTGAACTTCGCCAGCGTCTTCAGCGCCTTGAAGGTCCATGAGCCGAGCTCGATCTTCTTCGCGCGGCCGTCGGCGCCCGGCTTGGACAGCAGCGGGGGGGCCATGTGGAAGCTCAGGTGGTCCCAGTCCTCGAACTGAGCCTTCAGCGCGGCCTCGAACTTGCCATCGGTGTACAGGCGCGCGACCTCGTATTCGTCCTTGATCGCGAGCAGCTTGGCGTAATAACGCGCGACGGCCTTGGTCAGGCGCAGGCCCTTGCCGGCCGGATCGCCGTTCGCCAGCGCGACCTCGGCGGCGCGCACGCGCTGGACGAGCGCCTCGTAGCGCGAGGCGTAGGCGGCGTCCTGGTAGTCGGTCAGGAAGGCCTTGCGGCGCGCGATCAGGCCGGGCTGGCCGTCCTTGTCGTCGAGCTGGTCGAAGTTGAACCACTGCACGGCGGAGCCCGGCTGCTCGCCGGCCAGCCGGCGCAGCGCTTCCGGCGCGGCGATCGCGAGGCGACCCAGCGCGAAGGCGGTCTTGTTGTTCTCGACGGCGACGCCGTTGAGTTCGATCGCGCGCATCAGCGCCTCGAAGGAGACCGGCACCAGGCCGCGCTGCCAGCAGGCGCCCAGCATGATGATGTTGCTGGGCATCGTGTCGCCCATCAGGCGCTTGGCGATGTCCTGGGCGTCGATGCTGGCGAGCAGGTCCTTGCCCTCGCCGACGGCATGGCGCATCTTCGCGATCAGCGCGTCGGCCTGCAGGCTGGCGTCGGGGTTGCGGACGAAGGCCGCCGTGGGCAGCTCATGCGTGTTGGCCAGGATCACGGTGCGGCCGGCCTTGATGGTGGCCAGCGCGTCGGCGCTCGCGCCCACGACCATGTCGCAGGCCAGCAGCACGTCGGCCTGCTGCGTGTCGATGCGGACCTGGTTGAGCAGGTCCTGCGTCGGCGCGACGCGCACGAAGGACAGCACCGCGCCGCCCTTCTGCGCGAAGCCCATGAAGTCCAGCACCGAGCTCTGCTTGCCTTCCAGGTGCGCGGCCATGGTGACCAGCGCGCCCACGGTCACGACACCGGTGCCGCCGACGCCGGTGACCAGCATGTCGAAGGGGCCCGTCCACGCCCAGGGCGCGGGCGGTTGGATCGCGGCGATCTCGCGGGCCAGGTCCGCCGGGCCGAAGGCCGCGCCGGCGCGCTTCTTCAGCTTGGCGCCGTGCACCGAGACGAAGCTCGGGCAGAAGCCGTTCACGCAGCTGAAGTCCTTGTTGCAGCTGCTCTGCTCGATGACGCGCTTGCGGCCGAAGTCGGTCTCCACCGGCACGACCGACAGGCAGTTGCTCGCCTGGCCGCAGTCGCCGCAGCCTTCGCAGACGGACTCGTTGATGAAGATGCGCTTGTCGGGATCGGGGAACTCGCCCTTCTTGCGGCGGCGGCGCTTCTCGGCGGCGCAGGTCTGGTCGTAGATCAGCACGGTGACGCCGGCGATCTCGCGCAGCTCGCGCTGCACGGCGTCGAGTTCGGCGCGGTCGTGGAAGGTCGTGCCCGCCGGGAAGAGGCCGTGGTGGCCCTCGTACTTCTCGATGTCGTCGGAGACGACGACCAGGCGCTTGACGCCTTCGGCCTCGACCTGGCGCGCGATCTGCGGCACCGAGGTCTGGCCGTCGACCGGCTGGCCGCCGGTCATCGCGACCGCGTCGTTGTAGAGGATCTTGTAGGTGATGTTGGCCTTGGCCGCGATGGCCTGCCGGATCGCCAGGTAGCCCGAGTGGTAGTAGGTGCCGTCGCCCAGGTTCTGGAAGACATGCTTCTCGGTCGTGAAGCGCGAGTGCGCCGCCCAGTCGACGCCTTCGGCGCCCATCTGGATCAGGCCCGAGGTCCCGCGTTCCATCCAGCTGGCCATGAAGTGGCAGCCGATGCCGGCCAGCGCGCGCGAGCCCTCGGGCAGCTTGGTCGAGGTGTTGTGCGGGCAGCCCGAGCAGAAGTAGGGCTGTCGGCGCACCGCGTCGGCACTGTTGGACAGCAGGCAGGGCGTCAGGAAGTCCACGACCAGATGGCGCCGGTCCAGCGCCGGGTTCAGCCGCGCCAGCCAGTCGGCGACGGTCGGCATGATGCGCGACGGCCGCAGCTCGCCGAGCGCGCTCAGCACCGCGGCCCCGTGTTCATCGGACTTGCCGACCACGCGCGGACGCTGCGCGTCGGGCAGGTGGTAGAGCAGTTCCTTGATCTGGCGCTCGACGACGGGCGCCTTCTCCTCGATGACCAGCATGTCGGTCAGGCCCTGCGCGAACTCGCGGATGCGCGTCGGCTCCAGCGGATACACGAGGCCGACCTTGTAGACGCGCACGCCGGCGGCGGCCAGCGCGTTGGGGTCCAGGTCCAGGCGGCGCAGCACTTCCATGAAGTCGTAGTGCGCCTTGCCGACGGTCACGATGCCCAGCGTCGCGCGCGGGCTGACGACGATGTGCTTGTCGATCGAGTTGACCTTGGCGAAGGCCAGCACCGCGTCGATCTTGTGCGCGAGGCGCGACTCCAGTTCCAGCGACGGCAGGTCGACGGAACGGATGTGGAGATTCGTCGGCGGCGTGTGGTCGACGGGCAGCTCGAAGTCCATGGGCACCGCGTCGAGGTCGACCGTCATGCCCGATTCGACGACTTCCGAGATCGCCTTGAAGCCGACCCAGGCGCCCGAGAAACGCGACAGCGCCCAGCCGTACAGGCCGAATTCGAGGTACTCGGCGACGTTGCCCGGATGCACCAGCGGCATCGACCAGGCCTGCAGCGCAAGGTCGCTCTGATGCGGCGTCGACGAGGACACGCAGCCGTGGTCGTCGCCGCAGACGACGAGCACGCCGCCCTGCTTCGCGGTGCCGTAGACGTTGCCGTGCTTCAGCGCGTCCCCGGAGCGGTCCACGCCGGGCCCCTTGCCGTACCACATGGCGAACACGCCATCGACGGTGCGTTTCGGATCGAGCGCCACGCGCTGCACGCCCAGGCAGGCGGTGGCGGCGAGGTCCTCGTTGATCGCGGGCAGGAAATTGACTTCCGCCTGGTCGAGGAACTTCTTCGCCTTCCACAGCTGCTGGTCGACCATGCCCAGCGGGCTGCCGCGGTAACCGCTGACGAAGCCGGCGGTCTTCAGGCCCTGGCGTTCGTCCTGCGCCTTCTGCATCAGCAGCAGGCGCACGAGGGCCTGGGTGCCGGTCAGGAACACCGGCCCGGCGCTGGCTGCCAGATTGTCGGAAAGCTGGTACGGGCGCAGGGCCGGCGCGACGGCAAGACTGGCTTCGGTCATGGCTTGTCTCCCCAATTGGGGGGAGCCGGCCGGGGCGACCGGTCGGCTCGGATTGTCAGAAGAAGAATGAGAGGATTTTTTCCGAGAAAATGCGCACTTTCTTGCTCCGTTTACTAGGACGGCGGCGTATATCGACAGGCTCATACTCAGAAGATGCCAATATGGAGAATGAACGTTTCGATCGAGCGACGCGCCTGATTCTGGAGTCTCTCCAGACCGACGCGCGCCAGAGCACGCAGCAGTTGGCGGACAAGGTGGGCCTGTCGGCCACGCCGGTCTGGCGCCGGGTCAAGGAGCTGGAGGAGCGCGGGGTGATCAAGCGTCACGTGGCGCTGGTGGACCGGGAGCAACTGGGCCTGTCGATCTGCGTCCTGGCGAACGTCAGCCTGGTGCGCCATACCGAGGGCGCGGTCGATGCCTTCGAGGCGATGGTGGCGGGCAGTCCGGAGATCGTCGAATGCCAGGCCATCACCGGCGAGGCGGACTACGTCATCAAGATCGTCGCGCCCGACATGAAGGCCTACGACCAGTTCCTGCAGAGCAAGGTATTCCGCGTCCCGGGCGTCGCGAGCGTGCGCAGCAACGTGGTGCTGCGCGAGGTGAAGTACGAGACCGCCTATCCGGTGCCGTGATGGCGCCCCGACGCTGCCTGTTCAACGTGCAGTCAGAGGTCGCGGGTGGGGCCGGAATGACGCTGGGGGTTCGCGGACGCGATGCCCCCTGCGTCGTGGAGTGCCCGCGCTTGGCCTCGCGCAGGCGGGCGGCCGTCCCAGTGCGCGTTCTCCTCAATGGGCATCGCGTTTCCGGCATGAGATGCTGAAAGCATGTTCTCCGTCTACGGCACATCCGGAAAGCTGATCACCGGCGGTCTGGAGCAGGTTCGAGACCTGGCTCCGGTGCAGGCCGTGGCGCGCACGCGCGCGGTCGCGCCGATCGCGCGGCAGGGCGACCTGACGCCTTCGACGGTGGTGCTGGCGGGTGTGGGGCAGGGCGGCGGTGGCGGTGTCGGCGGCGGACCGGGATTCGGTCCGTCGGCCTACATGGCGCACGAGGCGCTGGCCGCCTATGCCGGCGACACCACGCGCGTGCCGCTCACGCAGGTGCATCAGTTGATGAGTCGCAAGCTGATCAGCGTGATGTCGGGCTCGTCATTGAGGCAGGCGATGCGGACGATGTCGCGCGCGGGCGTCGCGCAGGCGCCGGTGCTCGGCGATCAGGGGGAAGTGCGGGGGCTGGTGTCGCGCGGTGATCTCACCCGCGGGCTGGCGGAGGATCTGGAGGAGATGGCCGAGATCATGGTCATCGCGCGGCGTCTGGCCGCGCCGGTGGACGACGTGATGTGGACGCCGGTGCCGGTCGCCCAGTCGGACACGCCGTTGCGCGAGGCGGCTCAGCTGATGCTCGACCTGGGCCTGCCCGGCCTGCCGGTGGGCGATGACAACGGCCGCCTGATCGGCTTTCTTTCGCGCAGCGACCTGCTGCGCGGCATGACGCACGAGCCGCCGCTGGATCTCTGGTCCTGAAGTCGGCGATCCCTCGGGATCAGTACTTCCGGATCCCGCGGTCGGCTTCTTCCTGCTCGATGGCCTGCAGCGTGCGCCAGTCGGTGCAGACGAAGACGCCGTCCTCGACGATGCGGTCCGGCAGCGAGCCGTCGCCGCGGGCGACCTTGCCGTCCTTGCAGATCAGGGTGCCGCGCGACTGGCCCTGACCCTGGTCCTGCAGCGCCTTGCCGATCACCATCGAGTCCCGGGTGTACAGGGTCAGCATCAGCAGCGCGAACAGCACGCCCAGCATCAGCGCCACGCCGACGACGATGTCGCTGACGTCGCGCAGGACGGACGGCGGCGCCGGCGGTGCCACCTGCGCGCGAGGTGCGGCCGCAAAGCTGCGGCCGTCGTCCCGGGAGGCGCTCGAAGGCGAACGCGACGTGGACGAGCTGGATCGCGTGTTGGCGCGAGACAAGCCGGGCGAAGGACGGGTGGTGGCCATGTTCATGAGACGGATCGCTTTGCTAAAAAACACCAGCAGGGCGGACCGGGGACGGACGGGATGAAGGCTACAGGCGACCGGGCTCGTCAACTACTTAAATGCGGGGCTACCTACCAAAAATGCACGGGCGACCCCACCCCTTTCCGTTGGTTACAGCCGTTGCAGAACTAAGATTTCTGCACCATGTCTTACGCCGAAACCCCGCTCACTGCCGCCGCGCATCAAGCGCTGCAGAAGCTGTCGCACGAGTTGCCGGACGCCTGCGAGCGGCTGGACTACGTCAAGCGCATGACCGACCAGGCCGCCAACAAGGTGCTGGGCATCGTCGAGTCGGCGCAGGAGGACGCGCAAGCCGTCGCCCGTCAGGGGCATGAGCTGTCGGCATCGCTCCAGCGCCTGGCCGCGTCGCCGGATCTGAGTGTCGAACGCGCCCGCGCCATGATGCGGTTGTGCGCGGCCTATGCGGCTGGCGCCGCCGGCTTCGCGGACCGCGTGAAGGGCCTGCAAACCGAGATCATGATGGCGCAGGACTTCCAGGACTTGTCCGGCCAGGTGATCAACAAGGTGCTGGGCATGCTTCGCCCCGCGGAGGAGCCCCTGCAACAGCTGCTCGCCGCGCAGGAACACCATGCACCGAGCGCCGCCGTGGAAGAACAGCTCGCCGGCGTGCAGACGCCGGACAAGGCGCTGCAGCAGGACGACGTGGACGCGATGCTGGCCGAAATGGGCTTCTGAGCCCGCTTGCCGGCGACAGGCGTTCGACGAACGCCGCTGGCCGGTCCGCGCTCAGGACCAGAGCATCGGATCCACCTCGTAATACCGACGCAGTTCCGCATACAAGGCGGGATGCGCCTGCGCCAGCGCCCACGGCTGACCGAAGAAGCGCTCACTGGCGACCGCGAAGAACTCCGCCGGCTCGGTGGCCGCGTAGTCGCCCAGCGGATCGGGCTCGCCCGCGGCCAGCCGCGCGCGCAGCAGGTCGAAACTGTTCTGCATCACGACCGCCCAGCGCGCCTGCAGCGCCCGGTTGCCCAGCCACGGCGCGCCGTTGGCCAGCCCCTTGACCTGATCGAGCTGGTGCGCGAACTCGTGCACCGCGACGTTGTGTCCGCGCTCGGGCTGTGCGGCGTCTCTCAGCACGTCGTCCCAGGACAGCACGACCTGACCCTCGCCCCACGACTCGCCGCTCAGCACCTGACGGTCCTGCATCTGCAGCGGGCCCTGATGCCGGACGCGGTCGACGATGAACGCGCCGGGATAGACGAGCACCGTGTGCAGCTTCGGGTAGTAGCCGCGCGCCCGGCCGAGCAGCGGCAGCGTCGCGAGTGCGGCGATGGTCACGCGCACCTCGTCGGTGATGACCTGCCCGGCGCAGCCGATGAAGGACTTCTCCGCGAGGAACACCTGCATCTGCCGCTTCAATTTCAGTTGCAGATCCGCGGGCAGCCGCGCGACCTGCGGCACGTTGCGGCGCAGGATGGCGCGCCACGAGGCCGGGAAGGCCTTCGCGCGCAGCCGGACGCGGCGACGCGCCTGCCGCCAGGAGTGGCTCATCAGCCAGAAGCAGATCAGCGCCGCGATCAGCGCGAGCAACAGCAAGGTCATGGCGGGGAGCGCGCGGGCGCTTCGCTGCAAGACTCCGGAGATGCGCGCAGGCCGGGCGCTTTTCAAGAGCGGGTCAGGTGTTGCCGCTTGCAATCGTTGTTCGAACAGGAGTGCGGCGTCGGCGCGACGAAGTGCGGCGCGCGGGGCGATTGCCGATCGATCCGGCGGCGAAGACGCCGCCGCCGTTACCCACGACCCGGACAATTTCGGCTTGGACGACCGCGGACTTGAGCGCTGATCGAAGCGCCGGCTGACGACGGTCGCCTTGTTACGAACCGACGAATCATGAGGGAGGGCGGCGACCGGCCGGAAGGCGCGGCAGCCGTCGAGGCGATTTGAAGTTTCCGAAAGTGCAGGCGGCGTCGCTGAGGACGTCGCCGTTCGACGTCAGTCCGCTGCAGCAGTACCGCGCGAAAGTCCAGCAGGAGATGCTGGACGGCCCGCCGCCGTCCGTGGTGCTCCGCCTGTCCCCGTTCATCGGGACGGAAGGACCGCTCAAGGAGATGTACGCGCGAAACAGCGCCGACGTCACCTATGGCCGTCATCCGCTGGGCCAGGAGGCGCCTCCGGTCAGCCGTGTCGAGACGCCGCCCTACTCCCACGGCACCTACACGGCCGCCGACTTCCCCGACCTGCGCGTGCAGGTCGAGCTTGGGCCCGTGCTCGTCAGCCACGTCGACCGCGCCGGCGGAACGCCGCGCGTGCTGGACGTCACCGCCTGACCCGCTTTAGCATCGCCCGACACCGTGTGCGATTGGCGCGCAGGCAGAGCCATGTGGGGGGACAAGATGGGTCCATCAGATCGCCAGGATCAGCGCGCGCGCTGGATGCGACGGGTCATCGCGGCGCCAGTCGCAGCGGGACTGGTGCTGGGCGGTGCGCCGGCGCGGGCCGCCGAGCAGACGATCGAGCTGAACTCGCGGGGCGGCTATCAGAGCCACCGGCTGCCGGATGGCACCACCGATGTGGCGCTCGTGCAGCAGACCGGCGGTGGGTGTCGCTTCGGACGGACCTGGGGCTTCGACCTGACCAGCAAGGAAATGTGGGTCGACGGCGGCTGCGGCGGCCGGTTCAAGGTCACGGTGGCGGCGGGCGGCACGGGCGACAGCGGCAGCTCCGAGAGCTCCGACAGCTCGAGCAACGTCGGCGCGGCCGTGGCCGCCGCGGCGGTGATCGCCGGCATCGCGCTGCTGGCCAGCAAGGACAAGGACAAGGACCGCGACGACGACTGGCACGGCGACTCCGGATGGAACAGCCGTCAGATCCGCGGCAAGGGCGGTCTCTGTCTCGACATCGAAGGCGGTGCGCGCCCTGGCCGAAACCTCATCGTCTACGACTGCAACGGCGGCGGGAACCAGCGCTTCGAATGGAACCGCCATGGTGAACTGCGCGTGTCGGGCCTGTGCCTGGACGTGGCCAACGGCAATACCTCCGACGGCGCCCGGGTCATGGCCTACGAGTGCAACGGCGGCGCCAACCAGCGTTGGCGCACGCGCGGCGGCGAGATCCGCAGCGTCGATTCCGGCAAGTGCCTCGACATCGAGAGCGGCCGCGCCCGCCCGGGCACGGCCGTCATCATGTACCGCTGCAACGGCGGCGAGAACCAGCGCTGGTCGTGGTGAGCGCGTCGCGGTGAGCGCGTCGCGGTGACCGCAGCTCGCCGCGATCAGCGCGCGACGGTCTCCGTGCGCGCGGCGCGGACGGCTTCGCTGAGCACGTCCAGCACCTGGATCGAGTCGTCCCACGCCAGGCAGGCGTCGGTGATGCTCTTGCCGTATTCCAGCTTCGAGGGATCGTCCTTGCCGGGGCTGAACTTCTGCGCGCCGCCCTTCAGGTGGCTCTCGACCATCACGCCGAAGATGCTGGTGCCGCCGGCGCGGATCTGCGCGGCGATGTCGCGCGCGACATCGAGCTGGCGCTCATGGTTCTTGCTGCTGTTGGCATGCGAGCAGTCGACCATCAGCCGCGTGTCGAGCTTCGAGGTCGCCAGGTCCGCGCAGGCCGCCGCGACGCTTTGCGCATCGTAGTTCGGCGCCTTCCCGCCGCGCAGGATCACGTGGCAGTCGCGGTTCCCCTTGGTCTCGACGATCGCGACCTGGCCGTTCTTGTGCACCGACAGGAAGTGGTGCGGCCGCGCCGCCGCCTGGATCGCGTCCGTCGCGATCTTGATGTTGCCGTCGGTGCCGTTCTTGAAGCCGATCGGCGCCGAGAGGCCCGAGGCCAGCTCGCGGTGGACCTGGCTCTCGGTCGTGCGCGCGCCGATCGCGCCCCAGCTGATCAGGTCGCCGATGTACTGCGGCGAGATCACGTCCAGGAACTCCGATCCCGCCGGCATGCCCAGCCGGTTGATCTCCAGCAGCAGCTGGCGCGCGATGCGCAGACCCTCGTCGATGCGGTAGCTCTCGTCGAGGTAGGGATCGTTGATCAGGCCCTTCCAGCCCACTGTCGTGCGCGGCTTCTCGAAGTAGACGCGCATCACGATTTCCAGCGTGTCGGCGTGCTGCTCGCGCAGCGTCACCAGGCGCTTCGCGTACTCGAGCGCCGCGACCGGATCGTGGATCGAGCACGGCCCGATGATCACCAGCAGGCGGTCGTCCCGGCGCTGCATGATGTCGCGGATGCGCTGGCGCGTGCCGACGACAAGCTGCTCCATGGCCGTGCCACGGATCGGGAAGAAGCGGATAAGGTGTTCAGGAGGCGGCAAGGGCGTGATGTCCAGGATGCGTTCGTCGTCGGTCTGGGAGGTCTTGTCCTGCGGCGAATACCAGCGCTCCGCCTGCGTGGCGCTGGGATAAGGACTGTTCGACTTGGCATTCATGGGTGACGCTTTCAGTGGTGGGCGGTTTGGCTCTTGGTGCCCGGGGCCCGGCCGAAAAAAAACCGCCGGGCTGGTGGGCCCGGCGGTTTTCGAGGAATCTTGGCGCTCTGCTTATGCGTTCGCCTCTCCTCCGCCGGGGCGGTGCGAGAACCAAAAATAAGCAAAGTAAAACTTGGGTGCGGAACGCATGGGTCAATAGTGCCTGTGCTCACGGCGGCGCGTCAAGCGCCAAGGCGTGACAGCCGCCCGTGTCGCACGACGACATCGGGCAAGCCATCCTTCGTGGATTCCAGGGTCGGCACGTTCAAAAGGGTCAGACCACTCCGAAGGGTCAGGCCGTGCCGCCGACGGTCAGGCCGTCGATGCGCAGCGTCGGCTGGCCGACGCCCACCGGGACGCTCTGGCCTTCCTTGCCGCAGACGCCGATGCCGGTGTCCAGCTGCATGTCGTTGCCGATCATGCTGACGCGGGTCAGCGCGTCCGGGCCGTTGCCGATGATGGTCGCGCCCTTGACCGGGTACTGGATCCTGCCCTTCTCGACCCAGTAGGCCTCGCTGGCGGAGAACACGAACTTGCCGGAGGTGATGTCGACCTGACCGCCGCCGAAGTTGGTCGCGTACAGACCCTTGTCGATGCTGGCGATGATCTCCTTGGGATCCTTGTCGCCGCCCAGCATGTAGGTGTTGGTCATGCGCGGCATCGGCATGTGGGCATAGCTCTCGCGGCGACCGTTGCCGGTGGGGGCGACCTTCATCAGGCGCGCGTTCATCGCGTCCTGGATGTAGCCCTTGAGGATGCCGTCCTCGATCAGCACGTTGCGCTGCGACGCGCAGCCTTCGTCGTCGACGTTGAGCGAACCGCGACGATCGGGGATGGTGCCGTCGTCCAGCACGGTCACGCCCTTGGCGGCGACGCGTTCGCCGATGCGGCCGGAGAAGGTCGACGAGCCCTTGCGGTTGAAGTCGCCCTCCAGGCCGTGGCCGACGGCCTCGTGCAGCAGCACGCCGGGCCAGCCGGGGCCGAGGACGACGGTCATCTCGCCGGCCGGGGCCGGGCGCGATTCGAGGTTGGTCAGCGCCGCGCTCACCGCCTGCTCGACGTAGGAGGCGATCATCTCGTCGGTGAAATACGCCAGGCCGAAACGCCCGCCGCCGCCGCCGGAACCCACCTCGCGGCGGCCGTTGCTCTCGGCGATGACGGTGACGGACAGGCGCACCAGCGGCCGCACGTCGGCGGCCAGCGTGCCGTCGGCGCGGGCGATGAGGACGACCTCGTGCTCGGCGGCCAGGCCGGCCATCACCTGCGCGATGCGCGGGTCCTTGGCGCGGGCCAGGCGCTCGGTGCGCTCCAGCAGGGCGACCTTCTGCGCGCTGTCCAGGCTGGCGATCGGGTCGGCGTCGCCGTAGAGGGCGCGGCTGCCGGAGATGACCGGCTCGGTCGGCACCTTGACGCGGCGGCTCTGCCCGGCCGACGCGATCGCGCGCACGGTGCGGGCGGCGTCGAGCAGCGCGGCTTCGGAGATGTCGTCGGAATAGGCGAACGCCGTCTTCTCGCCGGCGACGGCGCGCACGCCCACGCCCTGGTCGATCGAGAAGCTGCCGCTCTTGACGATGCCTTCCTCCAGGCTCCAGCCCTCCGCGCGGGTGGTCTGGAAGTAGAGGTCGGCGTCGTCGACGCGGTGCTCCGTGATCAGGCGCAGGGCCTGCGAGAGCGACGCATCGGTCAGGCCGAAGGGTTCGAGCAGCTGGGCACGGGCAGTGACCAGGCGGGCGAGGGTGGGTTCGCGCGAAATCATCGGCTGATTGTAGGCACCGCCCGGGACACCCGCTCACTGCCGGACGGGGCCGACCCTCACGGGGAGATGGTGACCGTCGCCCGGCGGCCGGCCGCGGTACCCGGCGGTGGTCGGTAGCGCCCGGTAGCAATCGCTTCACCGATCTTTACGGCGACCCGGTCACCAATTCCCGTCGGCTCCTCGTTGTCTCCCCAGCGGCAACGAAAACCGCAGCCAACCTCCCAAGGAGAACCTCGATGAAGCGCATTTCCCTGTCGATCGCCCTTGTGTCCAGCCTGATCGCCGCGTCGGCGTTCGCCCAGACCGCGCCAGCCTCGACGGTGACGCCGCGCGTCGACCAGCGCGAAGCGAACCAGCAGCAACGCATCGCCAACGGCGCCGCCTCCGGTCAACTGACCGCCAAGGAAACGCAGCACCTGGAAAAGCAGCAGGCCCGCGTCGACAACGCCGAGGCGAAGGCCAAGTCCGACGGCGTCGTCACCGCCAAGGAACGTCGCCAGCTGCAGAAGCGTCAGGACGTCGCCAGTGCCGACATCCGCCGCGCGAAGCACAACGACCGTACCGCCGGGAAGTAACCCGGATCTGATGCCGGCTTCCCCCTCTCTCTCCCGCTCCCGCACTGCGGGAAAGGGCAGGGGTGAGGGGCATCGCGCTGCCACCATCCTCCCCCCCCAACCCCTCTCTTGCAGTGCAGGAGAGGGGCTCAAGACCCGTCGTCGTCGGCCGCCGCGTCCTGCTTCCATTCCAGCGCCTGCTGGTACAGCGCCTTTCGCGACTCGCCCGTCAGTTCCGCGGCGAGCGCCGCGGCCTGCTTCAGCGGCAGGTCGCGCACGAGCACGCGCAGCGTGCGCAGCGCCTCGTCGGGCAGACCGTCGGAGGTCGATGCCGCCGGTGCCGCGTGCAGCACCAGCACGAATTCGCCGCGCTCGCGCTGCTTGTCCTCGGCGAGCCAGGCGGGCAGCGTCGCGCAGGGCGCGGTATGGATGGTCTCGAATTGCTTGGTGACTTCGCGACACACCGTCAGCGTCTGCTCGGGCGCGAGCTCGGCCAGCAGCACGAAGAGTTCCTGGATGCGATGCGGCGCCTCGAACAGCACCTGGCTGTGCGGGGCACCGGTCAAGGCCTGCAGCGCGCCGCGGCGCTCGGCGGCCTTGGTCGGCAGGAATCCCACGAAGCGGAAGCCCTGCGCCCGCGCGTCGCCGGCGACGCTGAGCGCCGCCGCCGCGCTGCTGGCGCCGGGCAGCGGCACGACGCGAACGCCGGCCGTCGCCGCCGCGGCCACCAGCACCGCCCCCGGATCCGAGATCGCCGGCGTGCCCGCGTCGCTGACATACGCGATGCGCTCGCCGGCGAGCAGCCGCGCGACCAGGCCTTCCGCCGCCTGTTGCTCGTTGTGCTGATGCAGCGCCACCAGCGGCTTGTGCAGTCCGAGCCAGCGCAGCAACTGAGCGCTGACGCGCGTGTCCTCGCAGGCGACCGCGTCGACCAGGCCCAGCACGTGGATCGCGCGCAGGCTGATGTCGGCGAGGTTGCCGATCGGGGTCGCGACGACGTAGAGCGTGCCGGCCGGGTGTTGCTGATGCCCGGCCGCGGCAGTGGCGGCGGCGATCAGCGAAGCGGACGGGGACGTCGACATGTTCAAGAAATTCTCCAGGGGAAGCACGGACGCCACGACGGCGGTGGACCGGCAGGCGCGCGGCGCCGAGGCCGAACAGCGCGCCCTCGACCATCTGCGGCGCCAGGGGTTGCGGCTGGTGGCGCGCAATTATCGGGTGGCGCGCGGACCGTCCGCGCGCGGCGGCGAGGTCGACCTCATCCTGCGCGAGCGCGACGGGACGCTGGTGTTCGTCGAAGTCCGCGCCCGCGAGGGCGATGCGCATGGCGGCGCGGCCGCCAGCGTGACGCGTCACAAGCAACGGCGTGTGATCTTCGCCGCGCAATGTTTCCTGCGGACGCAGGCAGTGCTGCCGCCGTGCCGATTCGATGTCGTGGCCATCGACGGCGACCGCATCGAGTGGCTGCGGGGCGCGTTCGATGTGCCGGCGGAGCATTGAGACAGGCCCGGTCCGCACCCGATGCAGCCTTTATCATCCCCGCACCTATGTTGGAACAACGCATACAACAACAATTCTTCGAAAGCGCGGACCTGCTGTACCAGATCGCCGAAGGCCTGTCGCGCCCGCTGGCGGTCGCGGCGCAGATGATGGTGGACGCGCTGACGGGCGGCGGCCGCGTGCTGAGCGCGGGGCTGGGCATCTCGACCGCGGACGCGACCTACATGGCGTCGCTGCTGTCCGGCCGCTTCGAGCAGGAGCGACCCGGTCTGGCCGCGATCGCGCTGGACGCGCAGGCGCAGGGGTACGCCGATCCGGCGTCGGCGCTGATGCGCCAGATCCAGACCTTCGGCCATCCGGGCGACCTGCTGCTGCTGTTCGAGGCGCAGGCGAGCGGCGCCGCCGCCGCGCTGCTGCAGGTGGCGCACGGCCAGGAGATGAGCGTGATCGTGCTCAGCGGCACCCAGGACGACGACTGGCGCGGCACGCTGCTCGACACCGACGTGCAGCTGCGCGTGCCGCACAGCCGCTTCGCCCGCGTCGCCGAGGCGCACCGCCTGCTGTCGCACTGCCTCAGCGACGCGATCGACCTGCAACTGCTCGGCGCGGGGGAATGACCGCCCGCCGGTCACGACCCGACCCCAGCCCGCGAATTCGCCTTCGCCTTCGACCCTGAACTTGACCCCGACCCGGACGGCGATGCCGACGATTTCCTCCCCGACTCCCAAGGACCTCCGCATGACGACTCCCACCCGTTGGAACCGCCGCCTGATCCTCGCCGCCGCGCTCGGCGGCGCCCTGCTGCAGACCGCCTGCGTGCCGCTGATCGTCGGCGGCGCCGCGGTGAGCGGCGCGCTGGTGGCGACCGACCGTCGCACCTCCGGCACCCAGCTCGAGGACCAGGGCATCGAGCTCAAGACCTCCAACCGCATCCGTGAGCAGCTCGGCGACCGCGTGCACATCAGCGTCAACAGCTACAACCGCATGGTCCTGCTGACCGGCGAGACCCGCAACGACGAGGACAAGGCCGCCGTCGAGCGCATCGCGCAGGGCGTCGAGAACGTCAGCAGCGTGCTCAACGAAGTCGGCGTGGGCATGCTGAGCTCGCTGTCCAGCCGCGCCAACGACGTCGCCATCGCGGCCAAGGTCAAGGCCAGCCTGGTCGACGCGAAGGATCTGATCTCGAACGCGTTCTACGTGGTCGTCGAACGCGGCAACGTCTACATCATGGGCCGCGTGACCGAACGCGAAGCCAACCGCGCGACCGACATCGCGCGCGGCGTGCGCGGCGTCCAGAAGGTCGTGCGCGCGATGGAGATCATCAGCGAGGCCGAGCTGGCCGCGATGGGCCAGTCGCAGCAGAACAAGGCCAAGAGCAATCCCTGAACGGCCGGGCGGTTTCCGCCTCCGTCTTCCCTCCGTTCCTGCTTGAAGGGACCGCACATGCGGTCCCTTTTTCATTGGCGGACGGGTCGGTGCAGGGCTGCCTGGAAAAGAGGGGCGCATCAGTGTCGCGACCCGAGAGAACGGTGCGATCCCGACTCGTCGCTTTTGGGCTTTTTTGCGCCTCCTTTGACTTGCCTCACACATGAAGGCAGTCATTGCTGACGGATCGGTCAGCGCTCCTCATCATCGCGCCTCCCTCAACAGGCAAAGCAGAGGCCGAGACGATGTACTTCCCCTATCTCCATGGCAAACAGAAGGAGGTGCTGGCCCTGCGGCACCTCGCACCGGTGCTCGGGTCGGAGGGCCGGCTGCAGCCGGTGCTGGAACCGGTGCGTCAGGCGGCGACCTCGGTGCGGCACACGCTCGAGGCCTGCGAGACGCATCGGCTCCAGGTCTGGCTGGTGGTCAATCCGGTGCGCCAGGATTTCGAGCTGCTGCCGCCGGCGCAGTCGCTCGAATGGGGCCGTCAGCTCTTCACGTCGTTGCCCAAGCGGCAATGGATCCATCCGACCCTGATGCTCACCCCGTCGCTGACGCCGAGCGTCATGCGGCGCTTCGTGCAGCTGTTCGGAGCCCGGCCGATGGGACTGGTCGTCGGACCTGACTCGCCCCCGCTGCACGAGGTGATGCTGATGCTCGGCGGCGCGCAGGTGCGCATGGTCTTCTTCAAGGACATCGAGCCCCTGCCGGCGACGCGTGCGTTCCTCGGCGGCGCGGGATGCGTCTGGGTGGAGGACCGGCGGCTGCCGGAAAGCCTGGACCTGCGCGCCAGCGATCGGCACCTGTTCACCGACCGCGCGCTGACCTTCGCCCGGGACGGGCTGGCCGGGTTCTCGGACTACACGACGCTGCCGTCCCGGCCGGAGGCGCCCGAAGTGGCGTCGCGGCTCGCGGCCTTCCGGCTCAGCTGCCTGCGGACGACGCCGGACTCCGGGGAATTCTGGATCGAGCACTTCATGGGCGGTCGCCTGGGTCCGGAGGAGGGCGGCGCGGAGGCCCGCTTCCGCCAGGCGCTGCTGGCCTTCCACGCGGCGCTCGAACGGACCGATGTCTGCTTCGGTCCCACCGAGGCGGTCCGGCGCTATCTCTCCGGCCTGATCGACGGCGTGGTGCCGACGCGCGCGCTGAGCAAGCAGTGGGAAGTGATGCACCACCTCGAACTGGTCAGCGGCGCGCTGGCGGGACGTTTCCCGCCGCCGCCGGCCGGCGGGGCGCCGCGCGGCCTGTTCACGCCGGGGCCGCGCTCAGGCGCACTGGAATTCCGCTGAGCACGGACGTGCCGGACACCGGATCGCGGGCCTCGTCGTCCAGCAGCAGGTTCATGTTGACGCCGGGGTGCCGCGCGGCGACCGAGAGCCGGCTGCCGGCGAGGTCGTGGCCCCAGCCGTGCGGCAGGCTCACCACGCCGGGCCGCATGTCCGCGCTCAAGGCGATCGGCGCGATCAGGCTGCCGCGTGCGTTGCTCAGCCGGGCGGACTGGCCGTCCGTCAGGCCCGCGCGCGCGGCGTCGTCGGGGTGGACCAGCAGCGTGCAGCGCTCGCGCCCCTTGGCCAGCACCGGCAGGTTGTGCATCCAGCTGTTGTTGCTGCGGGTCTCGCGTCGGCCGATGAGCAGCAGCTCGTCGCCGGTCGGATGGCGCAGGGCGGCATCGGCGTGGACGAGGTCCGCCAGCAGCGCGGCCGGCGCCAGCTCGACCTTGCCCGAGGCGGTGCGCAGGATCTCCGGGATGCGCGGCTGCAGTTCGCCGAGGTCGATGCCGTGCGGGGCGGCGCGCACCCGCTTCAGCGTGAGGCCGTCCGGCTTCGCGCCGAAGCCGTCGCCGTACGGGCCCGAGCGCAGGCCCAGATCGAGCCAGCGCGCCGGGCCGGCGTCGCCGTCCAGCATCGCGAAGATCGCCTCGGCCTGGTCGCCCGCCTGGCGCTTGAGTTCGGCGCGCAGCGCCGCGTCGTCGAACGCCTGCAGATCCGCATCGGCCGGTTCTCCCGCGACGATGGCGGCGAGTCTCAGCAGCGTCTGCCATTCGGCGCGCACATCGGCATTCGCGGGCATCGCCGGCCCCGACCAGCGCGCGTGATTGCGCCAGGACAGCTGCGCGAACACCATGTCGTAGTGCCAGTCCTCCAGCGGCGAAGGCGGCGGCAGGATCAGGTCGGCGTGTCGGCTGGTCTCGTTGATGTAGGGATCCAGGCTGACCATGAAGTCCAGGCCCTCGAGCGCACGCGCCAGCCGGGCGCCGTTCGGGGACGAGAGCACCGGATTGCAGGCCACGGTGATCAGCGCGTGGACCTGCCCGTCGCCGGGGGTCTCGATCTCCTCGGCCAGGCAGCTGATGGGGAATTCGCCCATCACTTCGGGCGCCTTGCCGACGCGGCTGCGGCGCCGGCCGGTCGCCACACCCTTGCCCTGGCCGGGCCGGCCCATCGTGTTGGCCGCGAAGGCCGCGGCCTTCGGGAACATCAGACCGCCTTCGGTGTCGAAGTGGCCGGTGACGATGTTCAGCGCGTCGATCAGCCAGCTGTTCAGCGAACCGAAGCGCTGCGTGCAGGTGCCGAAGCGGCCGTAGAGCACGGCTTTCGGCGTCGTGGCGAACTCGCGCGCCAGCCGCCGCTGCGCGTCCGCGGGGATGCCGCAGTGCGCCGCGCCGCGTTCGGGCGGGAAATCGGCGACGGCGGCGCGCAGTGCGTCCAGGCCCTCGATGTGATCGGCCATGCGGCCGGGATTCACGAGGTTCTCCTCGAACACCGTGTGCAGCAGCCCCAGCAGCAGGAAGACATCGCCGCCGGGGCGGATCGCGAGGTGTTCGTCGGCGGCCTGCGCGGTCTCGGTGCGGCGCGGGTCGATGACGACGATCCGGCCGCCGCGCGCGCGCATCGCCTTGGCCTTGCCGCGGTAGTCGGGGCTGGTCCACAGGCTGCCGTTGCTGACCATGGGATTCGCGCCCAGGCAGATGAACAGGTCGGTGCGCGGGAGGTCCGGCACCGGCACGCTGAGCCAGTGGCCGTACATCAGCCCGCAGGCGAGCTGCTTGGGCATCTGGTCCAGCGTCGAGGCCGAGAACAGGTTGCGCGTGCCCAGCGCGCGCGCCAGGTGGGGAAAGTAGCTGAACAGGCCGATCTTGTGCGAGGCCGGATTGCCGATCGTCAGCGCGACGGCGTCGGCGCCGTACTGCGCGCGGAGCGGGGGCAGGCGCCGCGCGATCTCCGCGAAGGCCTCGTCCCAGCCGACCGGCTCGAAGCCCGAGCGGTCCGCGCGCCGGCGCATCGGCTGGCGCAGGCGGTCCGGATCCTCATGCAGGTCCTTCAGCGCGACGCCCTTGGGGCAGAGGTAGCCGTGGCTGAAGGGGTCCGCCTCGTTGCCACGGATGGACACGATGGCCGTGCCTTCGGCGGAGGTCCGGGTGCGGATCTCCAGCCCGCAGCAGGCTTCGCACAGCGGGCAGATGCGGGTGTGCGTGCGCTCGGTGGTCGTGGCAGCGGAACTGCTGGCGGCGGCGTCGATGGCCATGGCTGTCTCCCGTCGTTTGGCGACGATTGTGGGAGCCGCACCGTGCCAGAGCGGTCATGTGCGCGACATCACATCTGCCGGAACAGGTGGGTGTAGCTCTCCGCGACGATCAACGCGTCCTCGCTTTCCTTGAGCTTGACCTGCATGCGGCCGCGGAAGTCGCGCGAGACGCCGGCGACCGCCGCCGCGTTGACCAGCGTGGAGCGGTGGATCTGCCAGAACTGCTGCGGATCCAGTTCCTCGACGAGTTCCTTGAGGGGCTTGCGGATCAGCGCTTCGCCCTGGCGCGTGGCCACGCGCGTGTACTTGCTGTCGGACTGGAAATAGAGCACCTCGTCGACCGTGATCAGCTTGAGCGTCTGCCCGACCGACGCGTTGATCCAGCGCAGGTACTGCCGCTTCGTGGTGCCGCCGGCCTGCGCGCCGAGCTGGCTCAGCACGGCGCTGAGATCGGCGGGCGGGCCTGACAGGCGCTGCTTGATGCGCTGGATCGCGGTGAACAGCCGCGCCGGCTCCAGCGGCTTGAGCAGGTAGTCCACCGCGCCCTCGTCGAAGGCGGCGACCGCGTACTGGTCGTACGCGGTGACGAAGACGACATGGGAGCGTCCCTGCACCTGCCGGGCCACGTCCAGGCCGGTGGCGCCCGGCATCTCGATGTCCAGGAACAGCACGTCGGGCTTGACCTCGTGCAGCAGGCGCAGCGCCTGCACGCCGTCGGCGGCCTCGCCGAGGATGTCCAGCTCCGGCCAGAGCTGCGAGAGCCGCTCGACGAGTTCGTGACGCAGCGTCTCCTCGTCCTCGGCGACGACGGCGGTCGGGTGCGGGGTCATGCGGGCAGCTCCAGCGTGAATTCGGTGTCGTCGGCGTTGCTTCGGCACTGCAGCCGCGGCGGCGGCGTGCCGGGCGCGCGCTCCAGGCGCTCCAGCCGCTCGCCCAGGGCATGCAGGGCGGCTTCCTCGCCGCCCAGTCCGCCGCGGTCGAACGACAGGCGCAGGCGCAGGCCCCCACCGGGCGATTCCTGCGCGCTCAACCGGGCCTGGGTCGGCAGCCGCGCGGTGTCGCGCAGCATCAGCTGCGCCAGCGGCAGCAGCAGCATCGGCGGCAGCGCCCGCGCGGCCAGCCACGCGGACCAGTCCGTCGACAGGGTCAGCAGCCGCCGGTGGCGCCCCGCGACCACGGCGAGGTAGCTGTCCAGCAAGGCCGCCTCCGAGGCCAGCGTCACGCCGCGATCGCGCAGCCGGGGCAGGGCCACCCGAAGGTGGCGGATCAGCCGCTCCATCTGCTCCGGGGCCTCGTGGTCCGCACGGTCGTAGGCGCGCTCGATGTCCACCAGCGTGTCGAACAGGAATTGCGGCTCCACCTGCGCCTGCAGCGCGGCCAGCCGCGCGGCGACCGCGTCGCGCTGCATCGTGCTCTGCTCGCGCAGCAGCGCCTCCAGGCGGGCACGGGTCCGGCGGCGGCGCATGACCAGTTCATACCAGGCCACGGACAGGCTGGCGGTGATGCAGATGGACAGGCACTCGCCGATGAAGTTGAGCCAGCCGATGGGCTGACAGGGCGACTCGCACTTGCGGTCGCGCGCCAGCTCGGCGATCGAGGGCAGGTGCAGCAGCGGCATCAGCTGGTCGTAGAGCAGCTTGGCCAGCACCGCGCCGATGAGCACGGCCGCGCTCAGGCGAGCGATGCGCCAGCGGTTCTCCGGCGCACTGCGCGACGCCGGCAGCCAGGTGAACAGGATCACCGCCGCCACCAGCAGCGGCGTCAGCATCTGGTTGGCGAGCGCCGACGGCCAACGCGCGTCGTCCATGACGTAGAAGATCGACGACGCGTCGACCAGCCCGTAGAACACGCCGATCAGCAGGAACCAGGACAGCTCCTCGCGGCGCAGCGAGCGCCAGGAGTGCCACAGGTGGGCGACGGGTTCGCGCACGCTCATGAGCCCGCTCCGGCGGGGCTCGTCGACGTGGGGCTCGAGGCGCCCGGCGTGCTCGAGGCGGTCGTGGCGGTCATGGCGGTCGTGGCGCCCGGGCTCATCGCGGGATCTGCGGGTCCGCCCCTCGCGCCCCCGCCGCCCAGCGGCACGCGCACCCGCGCCACGACGCCGCGCGGCTCGGCCGCCTCCAGCTCCAGCCCGGCCTGGCGACCGAACATCGCCATCAGGCGCGCGCGCGTGTTGGCCAGGCCCACGCCGCTGCCGCCGCTGGCGGCGAAGCCCTGGCCGGTGTCGCGCACCTCCAGCACCAGGCCCGGGCCGCCGGGCTCGCGCCGGGCGGAGATGTCGATGCGGCCGCCCTCGGGCAGCGGGGACAGGCCGTGCTTGATGGCGTTCTCCACCAGCGTCGGCAGCACCATCGGCGGCAGCGGCGTGGCAAAGAGCGCGGCGTCGGCCTCGATGTCGAAGCGCAGCCGCTCGCCCATGCGCATCTGCAGGATGGTCAGGTAGCTGCGCGCCAGCTCCAGTTCCTGGCCCAGGGTGGACATGCCCTGGCGCATGCTCGGCAGCGCGGCGCGCAGGTAGGCGATCAGGCTGCCCATCATGTCGCGGCCGCGCTCGGGCGCGGTCTCGTAGAGGCGTTTCACGTTGGCCAGCGTGTTGAAGAGGAAGTGCGGCTCGATCTGCGCGTTGAGCGCGGAGAACTGGGCTTCCAGCTGCTGCGCCTGCAGCGTGTCGTGCTGGCGGGCCAGCTCGGCGAGCCGGGCCTGGGCGCTGCGTTCCTCGCGCACGCCGTGCAGCAGCGCGGCGAAGAAGCCGCCCAGCACCAGCCACAGCGCCATCGTGGAGGCCAGCCAGTCCCAGTGCAACGGCGCCTCGGGGTCGCCGAGGTTCGCGACCTTGTAGCGCAGCAGGGTGCCGACGGTGGCGCCGGCGGCCACCGCGACGGCGCGTACGGCGAGCGGCCAGCGCCACGCGGTACGTGCGAGCAGCGCTTCCGCCAGCGCGAGGGCGCCCAGCACGCTCAGTGCCGTCAGCAGCGTCTGGCGGGTGAAGCGCAGCCATTCCATGAGCCAGCCGGCGACGCTGTCGTCCTGCGCCAGCCAGGTCAGCGACCGCGCGCCCGCCATCGCGAGGCAGAAGAAGAAGCAGGCCGCGATCATGCGCAGATTGAAGAGCTGCAGCGCGGCGTCGCGCGCCGAGCGCCGAGGCGCGGGCGCGCCGCCGGCGGGCGCGGCGCCGGGTGGGGAGGGGAACGCGTCATCGGACATGGGCCGGATTCTGTCCGCCTCCCGGGGGCCGTGCCAGCGCGTGCGACGAAGCGGGACTGGGCGGGACGAGTCCGTCCCTCGCCGGACCAACGACCAACGGCATACTTGCCCCCCATGAAGATCAACATCGGAAACGGCGCACGCCTGTTCGTGGACGTCGAGGGACCCGGCCTGGTGCCGGACGGGGCACGGATGCGGGAGAAGCCGACGCTGATCTGCATGCACGGCGGGCCGGGCTTCGACCATGCGGCGTTCAAGCCGGCGTTCAGCCAGCTGGCGGACCTGGCGCAAATCGTCTACTACGACCACCGGGGTCACGGTCGCAGCGATCCGCGGCCGTCGTCCGAGTGGACGCTGGACCTGTGGGCCGACGACATCGTGCGCCTGTGCGACGCGCTGGGGATCGAGAAGCCGATCGTGCTGGGGCAGTCCTTCGGCGGGTTCGTGGCGCAGCGCTACATCGCGCGGCATCCGGGGCATGCCTCGAAAGTGATCCTGTCCAGCACCTCGCACCACATGGGCCTGGCGCGCAAGCTCGACGCCTTCGAGCGGCGCGGCGGTCCCGCGGCCCGCGCGCTGGCGGAGGCCTTCTGGAGCCGCCCGACCCGCGAGACCTTCGAGGCCTACTGGTCCGGCGTGCGCCACCTCTACAACACGCAGCCGGCGGCCGATCCCGAGGCGGGCGGCCGCACGCTCGTGAACCTGGACATCCTGCTGCACTTCGTCAGCGGCGAGAAGCAGGACCTGGGCCTCCTGAAGGGGCTGGAGAAGGCGGCGTGTCCGGTGCTGGTGATGGTCGGCGAGGACGACCCGGTCTGTCCGCTGGAGGACGCGCTGGAGATCCACGACGCGCTGCCGCCGCAATGGCGTCAGCTGGCGCGTTTCCCGGGCGTCGGGCACGGCGCGTGGCGCGACGATCCGGTCGCCGCCTTCGCGGTGCTGAGGACATTCATCGCCGAGTGATCGGCGGACGGACAGGGCGCGTCAGGACGCGACGAGCGCCTTGAGGTCACGCTCGACCAGCGTCGCGTCGCCGAGGTTCAACTCGATGACGCGGCGCAGGTGGGTGATGCTCTCGATGTCGATGCCCAGGCAGAGCAGCCCGGCGCGATCGCCTTCCACGTGCGCCAGCTGCGCGGCCATCGTGATGCGGCCGTCGTGCGGCGCCAGCGGCAGGTCCAGCAGGCACAGCGCGCCGGCTTCGACGCCCGAGCCGGGCGGCAGCAGCAGCAGCGCGCCCTTGAGCGACAGGTCCAGCACCTGCACCGGCAGGCGTTGCTCGACCGTCACCAGCTGCGCCGGGCCGGCGAAGGCGATGCGGGAGAAGTGACGGCGTTCGGCGCTCATGGTGTCGTCGCGTGTGGGGCGGGCGTAGGGGG
>SEFA01000116.1 GCA_004210455.1 Rubrivivax sp.
GCCGGCGGCGCGGGTGCGGCGGGCGGCGGGGCCGGACGGAACTCCTGCGGCGGCGGCACGGCGGCCGACTGCATCACCGGCGCCTGCGTCACCGGCGGCGGAGCCGTCACGACGACTTCCGGCGGCGGCACGAACGGCGGCGGCGGGGCCTTGATGTCCGGCGGGGGCGGCACGACCTTGTCGGGAGGAGGAGGCGGCTTCACCTTTTCCTCGACGACCTTGACGTCGATCGGGCCCTTGACGGCCTCCTTGATCTTGGTCGCCAGACCGCTGGCCAGTGCCCAGACGATCAGCACGTGGATGGCGATGACGATGCCGATGCCCGTCAGCCGCGAGGACCCGGCTTTATCCTGCGCAAAGTTCATGCGCGCTCCTTCATCAAACTGCGAATTTCTTTCATCGAATCTACAAGGGGAGTTCGACTCAACACAGCGTCTGGTCGGATCAGGCGTTCGCGCCGCAACCTGGGGTCAGCAGCGCCTGTCTTGCCGGCTGTGCGAGCGACGGAGACGAGCGGTGCCACATCGCCGAAGCGTCACGGACCGCCGCCCCGCCGAAGGCAGGAGGGACACACGAAGACTCGAAAACCCAGGGCACGATACGAACCCGACTCAACAAAAATGCCCGTCAGCTTGTGGCCGCGGGCGTCTCGAGGATCGGTCGGAATTCCGTAATAAAACTACAGAAATCGACTACCTTTCACGACCTTGATCATAAACGACATGCACAAGCCGCAAGCCATGGGGTTTGCCCGAGCATGCGCGCATCGCCCATCGCACGAGGCACCAGCGGTTACAGCCTGGGCGCCGTCCGACGATCACGTGCGTCGTCCCTGGTATTCTACTGGTATGCCCTTCGACCCCTCCCCAGGAGTCCTAGGGGCTAACCCGCGAAGCCGTTACCAGACGAACTGCAGTTCGAACGAGGCAATCCTCGTGCCAGCTCAGGTCCCGTGCCCTGTTTTCGGGGCGGCAATCAGCCATCCGGTGATCGCGGTGCGCTCGCCCATGGCGAAAGGCGGCACGTAGGAGACGAAATGTCGCTGGGGGACGGTGAACAGCGACAGTGAGTTGAAGTGCGGGAAGTAGGTGTCCAGTACCGACCCGTCATCCCCGGTGAAGTGGAGCATGCCGCCCCAGTCAGGGCGCCAGCGCCGCGTGAGGTTGATCACGTAGGCGATCCGGCGGTCCTCGCGGTCCACATGGTCGTCGTGGGTGGTCAGGAAGTTACCGCGCGAGTACATGGTCGCCTGCGCATAGACGCCATTGATTTGAGGGTCACCGCTCATGTCGCGCATGGGCGAGAGGAACTCGTCGCCGGCCATCCAGCGCATGAAACGGGCCAGCAGATCGGCACGCCCCTGGTGCACCGCGTGCACCAGCGAGTCGGAGAAGAAAGAAAACTGGAAACCGCCGCGGGCGACCGCGTGGATCCCTTCGGTCAGATCCATGCGCTGCGGCGGCGTCATCGCGCGCAGTTGCTCGCCGGTCAGGCGGCGGTCGCCGTTCGCGTCGCGGTAGACGAGTTCCCAATCGATGGCCTGCAGCGCGCGTTCGAGGGCCTCGACCACCTGCGAAGAGAAGAAATCGCGGATCTGCACCCGCCCCTGGGTCCGCAGCGTGCGGCCCAGGGCGTCGAAGTCGAGCGAGGGATTGATGTAGTCCATGGCGGGTCGCGGTGAGGCTAAGCCGGGGTGAACAATGAAAAGCGGGCCCCGAAGGGCCCGCCGGTCCGGATCGCGTCAGCCGATCAGAACTTGTAGGCGCCGCGCAGATAGAAGGTGCGACCCTTCACATCGGCGTAGGTCGGGTCGAAGCCGACCTGGAAGTAGTCTTCCTGTACGGTGACCGGCGGCTTGGTGTCGAACAGGTTGCGCAGACCGACCGTGAAGGTCATGTTCTTGACGCCGCGGTACTGGGCCTGCAGGTCGGTCAGGCCGTAGGCCTTGACCTTGCCGGCGGCTTCGTAGTCCTCGTAGCCGTTCTGACGATAGTAGCGGACGCCGACGCCCCAAGGACCCTTGTCCCAGTCCAGCGTCAAGGTCTGCTTGAAGCGGATCACCGGGCCGCCCACGTCGTACTTGCCGAGCTTGTCGATGATGTCGCCGGTCACGACGTTGGTTTCCTCGGCCTTGGTCAGGATGGTGCCTTCCCAGCCCGGCGTGAAGTTGCCCCACTCGGTGCGGATGCGGGTGCGTGCGCTCAGGTCGAAGCCGGCCACGTGCGACTTGCCGACGTTCTCCTGCGACGCATTCACGGTCGACAGATAGCCCGTGACCGGATCGCGGATCAGGCGGTCGGAGTAGGCCGAGGAACTCGTCGTCGGACCCGTCTGGTTCTTGTACCAGTCCTTGAGGATGTCGTCGCCGGACAGCGCGCGGATGCCGTTGGTGATCCGGATGTCGAAGTAGTCCACGCCGATGGTGGTGTCCTTGACCATCTCGAACACCATGCCCAGGGTGAAGGTTTTGGACTTCTCGGGCTTGAGCTGCGGGTTGCTGTTGTTCGTCGCCGTCAGCTGCGTGTTGCAGAAGTTGGCGTTGAACTTGAGCGTGCAACCGTCCTTGGTGACGCCGTCCGCGGGGTCCACGCCGGTGTTGATCGTCTTGTAGAACGGATCGTCCCAGTTGCCGCCGGTGTTGGTGCCGGCGGACGGCGCGTACATGTTGTCCAGCGCCGGGGCGCGGAAGCCCTTGCCCGCCGAAGCGCGGAACAGCAGGCCGCTCATCGGGTTGAAGCGCAGCGAGACCTTCGGGCTGGTCGACGACAGGTTCGGCGACGAGAACGAGCCGTCGCGCGACTCGCCCTTGGTGCCGCTGTAGCGGTCATGGCGCACGGCGGCGTTCAGTTCCAGCGACTTCAGGATCGGGAAGTTCATTTCCGCGAAGATGCCGCTGATGTCGCGCTCGCCCTGGACCTTGCCGGCGTTGCCCGAGCCGCCCACGATGTCGCCGGAGCCGGCGATGTCGGAGTAGCCGTCGTTGTACTTCTCCTTGCGGAACTCGCCGCCGAACGCGATGCCGGCATTGCCCGCGCCGACGTTGAACAGCTCGCGCGACAGCGTGAAGTCGAAGCCGGTGTTGCTGGTCTTGGAGCTGCGGTTGTTGCCCGACAGCTCGGCGCTCTTCAACGCGGCCAGGCCGGCGGCATCGTTCGCGCCCCAGGGGTTGATCAGGCCGGTGGCCAGCGCCTGCACCAGGCGGGCGTCGGAGTAGATGCCGCTGACGAAGTCGTCCCGGGCCTTGCCCTCGGCATAGACGAAGGCGGCCTTGTAGTCGAAGCCGGCCAGCGTACCCTCGGCACCGACGACGGTGCGGGTGGTCTCGCTGGTCACCTTGTCACGGCGCTGGCCGCCGTCGGTGATGCGCCAGTTGATGAACAGGTCGCCGCGATAACCCGGCGCGACCGCGTCCACCGCGGCCGTCGGGTACCACTTGCCGCCGGCGGGGTAGAAGTAGTCCGGCTTGCCGGTCGTGGTCGACGGCGTCTGCGACGAACCCAGCGTGATCTCGTTGCGGCTGTAGGAGACCTCGGCGAACAGGGTGTTGTCGTTGTTGACCGCGAAGGTGCCCTTGGCCAGCGCGCCGTAGCGTTCCTGCTCCGGCACCAGGTCGATGTAATGCGTGTAGTCGTAGCGGCAGACCGTGCTGCCGGGCTTGGAGAAGCTGTCCGGACGGGCGCAGTTCGGGTAGTTCGCGGCGCCGGCGATATACACGCCGTCCTCGGTGAAGGCATTGGCCGGGAAGGTGTTGCCCGAGTCCTTCACGATGCCCAGGTCGGGCCGGTTGCCGGTGGACGCGTACTTGCGGTCCATGGCGCGGATCGGGTCGTACTTCTGGTAGTTGACCGTCCCCATCAGGTTGAAGCGCTGCTTGCTCAGGTCGCCCACGCCGGCGCCGGCGGAGAACGAGAACACGTCGCCGACCTTGTGCGGCGATTCCAGGCCGACGCTCAGCTCGCCGCCCTGCCAGTCCTTGCGGGTGATGAAGTTGATCACGCCGCCGATGGCGTCGGAACCATAGGTCGCCGAGGCGCCGTCACGCAGCACTTCGATGCGTTCGATCGCCGCCAGCGGGATCGAGTTCAAGTCCACGCCCTGACCCGAGAACGGGTAGGTCGGCATGCGCCGGCCGTTCAGCAGGATCAGCGTACGGGCGCGGCCCAGGCCGCGCAGCGAGGCGCCGGTCTGGCCGGTCGCCGACGAGTCGCCGATCGACTGCCCCAGCGCGATGCCGCCGCCGTTGTTGTAGCTCAGACGGTCGATCAGTTCCTGCACGTTGGACGCGCCGGTCTTGTCGATGTTGTCCTTGGAGATGACGCTCACCGGGAGCGCGGTTTCGGCGTCGATCCGCTTGATGGACGTGCCGGTGATTTCCACGCGGTCCAGCGCCTGCTGCGCGACGGCTGGCAGCGCAATCGCGCCGAGCGCGAGCAGCGCGGCGGCGTTGATGCTCTTTCGTTTGAACATGAGGACTCCTTATCCAGAAACACTTGTGACTTGTTCCCGGGAACACGGGCGGCCGGGGTTCGGCCAGCGCCCTCCGAGCGGTGTTCCCGGGTCAGGGCGGGGCCAGTTTCTTGTCGCCTTGGAAAAGGAATCCCCCGTAATCTCCCTATGCAAAGCGTGACTAGCCTGTTTCTGGCAGGAAAACGCGGGTAAACACCAAAGTGCGCATTGCGACACACGTTGCGGCGGCGCGACGCGCGCTCAGCGCCCGAACGATGGCCTTGACCGTTGCAAAACGCCACAAATTGCACCACTTGTGCGCATAGAACGGTTGACTTTGATCGACATTCGCCCCAATGCACGAGAGGCGTGCAAGCCTCGACCAACCTCAGAAGGCCAACGCACGGCGTACGCGGAAACGTACCTTGGCGAAACCGGGTTCAGCACCGGAACAGTGCGTGGGCCAGGCGCATGGCGAGACCGCGAGGTTCGACATGGAAAAGGGCCGCGAAAGCGGCCCTCGGGGAGGTCGAAAAGTTGGGGCCGAAGGCCCCGGGTCGACCCGTTGGCGAGATCGCCGTCCTGATCAGGCCAACGTTCCCCGCTCGACGCGGGGAACCGCCGCGAGCAGCGTGCGGGTGTAGTCCTGCTTCGGGCTGCCGAGGACGGCATCGCAGGTACCGGACTCGACGATGCGGCCGGCCTGCATCACCGCCACCTCGTCGGCGATGTACTCCACGACGCCGATGTTGTGGGTGATGAACAGGAAGGACAGCCCGCGGCTGCGCTGGAGCTCGCGCAGCAGGTTCAGGATCTGCGCCTGGACCGAGACGTCGAGCGCCGAGGTCGGTTCATCGCAGACGATCAGGCGAGGCTCCACGGCGAGCGCGCGGGCGATCGCGATGCGCTGACGCTGGCCGCCGGAGAATTCGTGCGGGAAGCGCGACAGCGCGTCGCGGCGCAGGCCGACCTGATCGAGCAGGTCGTGCAGCAGCGCCAGGCGGGCTGGCCCGTCGAGTTCCGGGCGCAGCGCGAGCAGGCCTTCCTCCAGCACCTCCTGCACCCGCAGCCGCGGATTCAGCGAGGCGAACGGGTCCTGGAAGATGATCTGCACCTGACGCCGCGCTTCCCGCAGGGCCACGCCATCGAGGTGGAAGAGGTCGGTCGGCGCCCTGCCCTGCCCGGCCGTGCCGCTGCCCGCCAGATCAGTCGGCGGATGAAGCAAGGCCTGACCCTCGATGACGGCGACGCGGCGCAGCAACTGGACGATGGCCTTGCCGGAGGTCGTCTTGCCGCAGCCGGATTCGCCGACCAGGGCCAGCGTCCGACCGGCCTCGATCGAGAACGACACGCCGCCCACTGCATCGAACCATCGCTTCGTGCCGCCGAAGAAGCCGCGCGCCATCGGATACCGGACGTGCAGGTCCTTGACTTCGAGGAGCAGCGCGGGCGACTGCGCTGCGCCGGAGGCGCCGGTGCCCCTCGGAGCGAATGCCGAGCATGAGGAGGCGATTGAGCGGAGAGGGGCACCGGCGCCTCCGGCGCTCTCGGAAGCCGCCACCGGTTCCCTGGGATCCGTGTAGAGCAGACACCGCACCTCATGCGCGACTGCCCCGCCCGCCACCGTGGCCAGCGCCGGTCGTGTCGACGCGCAATGGACCATCGCCCGATCGCAGCGCGGCGCGAAGCGGCAGCCCTCGAAGGTCTGCCACAGCGGTGGCACGGTGCCTGGGATTGCCGCAAGCGGCTCGCCTCGGCGTTGCGCGTCGGGCAGCGCCTGCAGCAGCAGCCGCGCATACGGGTGTTTCGGCGCGGCGAAGAACTCGGCGGCGGTCGCCACCTCCACGATCTGCCCCGCGTACATCAGGGCGACCTGGTGCGCCATGCCCGACACGACGCCCAGGTCGTGCGTGATCAGCAGCAGCCCCAGGCCGCGCTCGCGTTGCAGGTCCTTGAGCAGGTCCAGGATCTGCGCCTGGATGGTGACGTCCAGCGCGGTGGTCGGCTCGTCCGCGATCAGGAAGTCGGGCTCCGCCGCCAGCGTCATCGCGATCATGATCCGCTGCTTCTGGCCGCCGGAGAGCCGGAACGGGTACTCGTCGATGCGGCGCTCCGGCTCCGGGATGCCGACGCGGCGCAGCCAGTCGATGGCCTTCTTCCGCGCCGCCGCGCCACGCAGCGGCGTGTGCGCCTCGATCGCCTCGACGATCTGCGCGCCCACCTTCATCACCGGATTCAGGCTGGTGCCCGGCTCCTGGAAGATCATCCCGATGCGTCCGCCGCGCACGTCGCGCATGCGGGCTTCGCTCAGGTCGAACAGGTCCTGGCCGTCGAGGTCCAGCCGGCCGCCGGCGATGCGGCCGTTGTCGGGCAGCAGCCGCATCAGCGCCAGCGCCGTCATGCTCTTGCCGCAGCCGGATTCACCGACCAGCGCAAAAGTCTGTCCCTGCGCCAGCGTCAGGCGCATCCCGTCGATGGCGCGCACCAGGCCGGCGTCGGCGTCCAGGTGGACGTGGAGGTCGTCGATCTTCAACATGTCGCGGCGTCCCTCACGAAGCCTTGTTCTTCTTCAGCGACAGCACCATCGGCCGCAGCTTGCGCGCGCGCGGATCGAAGGCGTCGCGCACCCCGTCCGCGAACAGGTTCGCCGCCAGCACCAGGCTCACCATGAAACCGAAGGCCGCCACGAAGCTCCACCACACCACCGGGTCGCGGCTCATTTCCGAGCGCGCCAGGTTGATCATCCCGCCGAAGCTGTTCATGCCCGGATCGACGCCCACGCCGACGTAGGTCAGCACCGCCTCGTACAGGATCAGGTCGGAGAAGTTGAGCACCAGCGAGATCAGCACCAGGTGCATCACGTTGGGCACGATGTGGCGCACCATGATCGTCGTGTCGCGCACGCCGAAGGCGGTCGCGGCCTGGACGAAGTCGGCCTCGCGCAGCTTGAGCGTCTCGCCGCGCACCAGCCGGCACAACGTCGCCCAGCCGGTCACGCCCAGGATCACGCACAGCAGGAAGATCTTCAGATCGGCGCGTTCGGCGCCGGTCTCGAAGGCCTCCGGATGCTTGTCCAGGAACACCTGCACCATCAGCACGCAGGCCGCGATCAGCAGCACGTTGGGCACCGAAGTCAGCACCGTGTAGAAGTACTGGATGACCTCGTCGACCCAGCCCTTGAGGTAGCCGGCCAGGATGCCCAGCACCAGCGCGAACGGCAGCGTCGCCAGCGTCGACAGCGCGCCGATGACGAAGGCGGTGCGGATGCTCTTGAGCGCCTGGTAGAGCACGTCGTTGCCGGTCTGGTCGGTGCCGAACACGTGGTAGTGGCCCATCAGCGCGATCACCGGGCCGGCCAGCAGCGCGATCACCGACAGCGTCGCGAGCGCCGCGCGCCACGGATAGTGCGTGCGGTCGCCGAGCAGGTCCTTCAGCCCCTGGCGGAAGCCGCCGTGATGCGGCGCGAGGATCGCCGCCATCAGCAGCGCCATCAGCGCCGACGCGACGGCGCCCAGCGCCAGCCCCGTCAGCGCGCGTCGCGCCAGGTCGCCGTGCCAGTCGCGCTCCGGGTCCTGCAGATGCGCGCCGCCGAAGGCCAGGCGCGGGAACTCGCGCACCACCGCCTCGCCGTGCGCGACGCTGTCCAGCGTGAAGCCCTGGTACGCGAGCGGTGCCGAATAGCTCGTCTCGCGCATCTCGATCTGGCGCGCCAGCACCAGGTCCAGCACGGACTCGGTGCGGGTCTCGTAGAACTGCTGGCCGGCGGGGCTGTCGGCCAGCGCGCGCCGGAAGTGCAGGCTGTCCAGCGCCGTCACGCCAAGGAACAGCACCAGCACCATGCCCGCGCTCAGCGCGGCGGGATCGCGCAGCACGCGCTGCCAGTTGGCGCGCAGGTGCGGGCGGCGGATCAGCCGCACGACGTAGAAGACCAGCGCCGCGAACATCGCCCACAGCGCCACGTCGGTCCAGAGGAAAACGACCTTGAATCCCATGTCGGCTCTCGTGTCCTGTCTCGAATCCCTGATGCGCGCCGCGCGTCAGGTCAGCCGCACCCGCGGATCGACCCAGGTGTAGACCAGGTCGATCAGCGCGTTGCTGGCGATGTAGAGCAGCGCGCCCAGGAACACCATGGTGCGCACGATGGCGAAGTCCTGCCCGGTGATCGCCTCGATGACGAAGGCGCCCAGGCCGGGGATGCCGAAGAAGCTCTCGAACACCAGGCTGCCCAGGAACACGTACGGCAGGTAGGCGCCGGCGCTGGTGATGATGGGGATGAGCGCGTTGCGCAGCACGTGGCGCATCAGCACGACCGGCTCGGACAGGCCCTTGGCGCGGGCGGTGCGCACGTAGTCCTTGCCGACTTCCTCGAGCAGCATCGCGCGGTACAGCCGCGCCTCGCCGCCCAGGCGCGACAGCAGCGACAGCGCGATCGGCAGGGCCAGGAACTTGATCGCGTCCAGGCCCGGCTCGTAGCCGTTGATCGGCACCAGCCGCAGGATGCGCGAGAAGAAGAACTGTCCCACGATGATGTAGAACAGGCTGGAGATCGACAGCATTAGCACGCAGATCACCACGCCCCAGAAGTCGATGCGCGAATTGCGGAAGAAGGTCAGCAGCACCGCGAAGGCGACGCTCACGATCAGCTGCAGCACGAAGATGGGCACCGCGAGCTGCAGGCTCACGCCCATGCGGGTCTTGATCTCATGGCCGATGTCGACGGCCTGGCGCGCGTCGGAGCGTCCGAAGTCCAGCAGCATCAGCGACACCGAGCGCTCCCAGAACACCGTGTGCGTGACCTGCTCGCTGCCGCTGCGCGACGCGTCCCAGTAGAGCGGCTTGTCGTAGCCGCGCTCGGCCTTCCACTTGTCGATCTGTTCCTGCGACACGCGCTTGCCGCCGATGTTCAGCCGGGCCATGTCGTCCGGCGTGTTGACGGTGAAGAACAGGAAGAAGGTCAGCAGATTGACGCCGACCAGGATGGCCAGGCCGTAAGCCAGCCGGCGGGTGAGGTACTTGAACATCAGTCGGCTCCCCGCGGGGCGCTCGTGGCAGTGGGAGCGGCGGTCGGCGCGGACGTGCCGCGCGCGGTGGCGGTCTCGCGTTTCTGGAAGCTGCGGCGCGTCATCCAGACGATCGCGCCGCCGCCGACGACCAGCACCAGCAGCGGCCACCAGACCGGCCGGTTCCACTGACCTTGCAGCTGCGCGCGTTCCTTCGGATCGATGCGGTAGTAGCGCACCCCGTCGCGGATCACGATGCTGGGCTTGATGTTGTGCACCCAGCGCTGGTACGCCTGCCCCGTCCAGGCCCAGTAGCCGAAGGCCCAGGGCGCGTCCTGCTGCGTGATCTGCACCATGCGGTCGATGACCTGCTGCTTCTCGGGACCGTCGTCCAGCACCTGCGCCTGCTTGAACAGCCGGTCGAATTCGAGGTTCTCGTAATTCGCCGAGTTCTCGCCCTCATGGAGCGACTTGCTGTTGGGCCCGTAGAGCAGGAACAGGAAGTTCTCGGCGTCCGGGTAGTCCGCGAGCCAGCCCCACCAGAACACCTGGTGCTTGCCCTGGCGCAGCTTCTCCTGGAACTGGTTGTAGTCGGTGGCGCGCACGTCCAGCTGCACGCCGAGCTTGGCGAACTGCTTCACCAGCCAGTCGTTCTCGGCCTTCACCTCGGGCGTCACGGTGCGCATGAAGTCGTAGTTCAGCACCAGCGGCTGGCCGCTCTTCGCGTCGCGGCCGTCGGGATAACCGGCCTCGGCGAGCAACTGCTTCGCGTCCTCGATGGAGCGGCGCTGGACCTTGCCGTCGACGAGCTTGTGCGTCACCGGATTGAAGAACCCCGGCTGCGCCTCGCGCGAGCCGAACACGCCCGGCGGCACGGGGCCGTAGGCCGCCACGCCGCCGCGGTTCTTGAAGATGCGGCCATAGCCCTCTTCCCAGTCGATCGCGATCGACAGCGCCTGGCGCAGCTTGCGGTGGCGGGCCTCGTCCTCCGGCGTCTTCCCCTTGCCGATCACCGGATCCAGCATGTTGAAGCCGAGGTACCAATTGTTGGGATCGGTCGAGCGCGGGAACGAGAAGCCCCGCTGCTTGAAGAAGGCGTCGGTCTCGGCGGAGTCGCTCGCGTCGGCGAAGAACTCCACGCCCCAGTCGGCGCGCTCCAGGTCGGGCAGGTCGAGGTAGCCCTGCTTGAACATCTCCTTGCGCGGCACCCGCTCCTTGATCAGCGTCGCGACGATCTTGTCGATGAAGGGCATCGGCTTGCCGCAGTCGGCCAGGCGGCCGGCCGGGCTGTCGTCGGGCATGCCCTCGCAGGGATAGAGGTCCTGACGGTAGTTCGGGTTGCGCGACATCACGTGGCGCCGGTCCTGCTGGTACGCCGTCATCATGTACGGCCCGGTGCCGACAGGCCACTGGTTCCAGGACAGGCCGTGCTCGGCCATGCCGGGCTGCGAATAGAAGAGATCGGCCTCCCACGGGATCGGCGACAGGAAGGTCGTCGACATCCAGTACGACCACTGCGGGTACTTGCCCATGATGCGCACGCGCAGCAGGTGGTCGTTCACCGCCTCGGCGCCGGCCAGCGGCCACTTGCGGAAGTCCAGGAAGGGCTTGTCCGGCGCGTTCTCCGGCAGGCCCTTCAGCAGCTTGGCGTTTTCCTCGCGGATCAGCGCGCCGTAGGCCTTCAGGCCGAGGACGTGCTCGGAGAACAGGCCGTAGATCGGCGCCTCGATGCGCGTGGTCGCGTGGCGCTTGAGCGCGAACACGAAGTCGTCCGCGACGACCTCGCGCGTGCCCTGGTGCTCGAACTGCCACGGCGAGCGCTTGTCGCCCAGGTCCTTGGCCGTCAGGTGGTGATAGCGGTAGTGGCCCTGCTCGTCCTTCGCGAACGCGGGACTGGGCGCGTAGCGGACGCCGGCGCGGATGGGCACGTCGTAGACGCTCTGCGCGATCTTGTCGGCGGGCGCGTCGTCGGGCAGACGCTGGCCTGACGCGTCGAGGTAGTAAGGCTTGACGACGGCGGCCGCGGCGCGCGGGATCAGCTCGTAGGGCCGCTTCAGGTAGTGGTACCCGTAGAGCGGCTCGGTGATCTGGTAGGTGTAGACGGACTCCGGCGCGGTGTACGACGCGGTCGGATCCAGATAGCGTGGCGAGCGCTCGTCGAAGGACAGGTAGAGCGTGTTCTCCTTGGCCGCGCCGGCCGGATACGGGCTGTTGTTGCAGCCGGCCAGCAGCACGGCGGCGGACAGCGCCGCGGCGAGCAGGCCCGCGATCCTGGCCACTGGCGCCACCCGGGCCATCCGCGTCCCGCGCCCGCCATCAGCCGCGTGCAGCGACACGTTCCACAGCCCCGACGACATCGTCATCCTTCCAAAACGCAAACGCCGCATCCTGTGGATGCGGCATTGCCAGATTGTTGCCAAGGCCGCGCCTCTCGTGGAGGCCGACCGACGCCGGGGCGGATCATAGCGGCCCGGTTCGCGGAGCGCCTGTGTCGTCGGTCAGCGCGACAGCTTGTCGACAGGTCGACAACGTCGGCAGTTCGAACGGTCGATCAGTGACCGTGCTTGCCGTGGCCGTGGTCATGACCATGGTGGTCATGATCGTGGTCGTGTCCATGATCGTGCCCGTGGTGATCATGATGGTCGTGACCATGGCCCACATGGCCCCAGGCGACGATGACGTCGCGGCCCTCGACCATCATCTCGGCCTTCGCGCCGACCGGCAGGCACACCTTGGTCGGCACATGCCCGAACGGCAGGCCCGTGAGGAGCGGCACCTTGACGCGCTCGCGGAGCGCCTCGACGCAGGTCTTCATCGAATAGCCGCGGTCCAGCGGCGACTTCTTCCAGCCGCTGAAGCTGCCCAGCAGCACCGCCTTCTGCGCGTCCAGCACGCCCGCCTGCCAGAGCTGCAGCAACATGCGTTCGACGCGGTACGGGTGCTCGTTGACGTCCTCGAGGAACAGGATGCCGCCCTTGATGCGCGGGAAGTGCGGCGTGCCCAGCATCGAGCACAGCACCGTCAGGTTGCCGCCCCACAGCGTGCCGCGGGCTTCGACGCCGTCCAGGCCGGTCTCGGTGCGGAAGCCGATGGCTTCGAGCGAGCCGTCCATCGCTTCGAGGAAGCAGTCGCGGGTGATCTCGTCGACGCCACCGTCGGTGTCGGCGCGGCCAAAGTCGTCGCAGGCGATCGGACCGGCCCAGCTCGTCTGCTTCGTGTGCGCGAGCAGCCCCAGCTGCAGCGCGGTCACGTCGCTCAGGCCGACCCAGCGCGTGCCGCGCTCGACGCTGCGGGCGATGGCCGGCCAGTCGATGCGGTCCAGCAGCCGCGTCAGGCCGTAACCGCCGCGCGTGGCCAGTGCCACCGAGGGCGCGGACTCGGCCACGCGGTGCAGCGCGGCAAGACGGGTCTCGTCATCGCCTGCGAAGCGTTGGTGCCTTGCGAGCGCCGCCTCGTCGATCTCGACCTCGAAGCCGAGGGCGGTCAGCCGCTTGGCCGCGCGCTTGAGCGGTTGCGATTGCGCCAGGACGCCGGACGGGGTGTAGAGGGTCAGGGAGCTCATCGCTGCGTGTCGTCCTGAAGGTTGTCCTGCATGTTGACCTGCGAGGGATCGGAATTCATGGAAAGGTACTGCGCGTCGCCCACGGGGATCTCGGGGAACTCCTGGACTTCGGGCAGCGCGCTCAGCGTGTCGACGGCTTCGACGTCGAGGCCCTCGCCTGCTGCGCCGACCGAGGTGCCGGCGCCAGCGGCGCTGCGGCGCGCGTCGCGCAACTGCCGCGCGGCCTCGCGCCGCTCGGCGAAGAACTCGCGCAGCAGCCGCGACGACGCGTCCGCGAGCACGCCGCCGTGCAGCGCGGTGTGGTGGTTCAGCTGCTTCTGACCGAACAGGTCCAGCACCGAACCGGCGACGCCGGTCTTGGGATCCGGCGCGGCGAAGACGACGCGCTTGAGCCGCGCATGCATCATCGCCATTGCGCACATCGCGCAGGGTTCGAGCGTCACGTAGAGCTCGCATTCCGGCAGCCGGTAGTTGCCGAGCAGCTGCGCGGCGTGGCGCAGCGCGACGATCTCGGCGTGCGCGGTCGGATCGTGGGTCGTGATCGGGCGGTTGTAGCCGGTCGCGATCACCTGGCCGGCGCGCATGATGACGGCGCCCACCGGCACCTCGCCGACGAGCCAGGCGTTCTGCGCCTGGTCGAGGGCGAGCCGCATTG
>SEFA01000163.1 GCA_004210455.1 Rubrivivax sp.
GGAATGGGGCTTGGGGTTCGCGGACGCGAGGCCCCATGCCCCGTGGAGAGCCCGCGCTTGGCAAACCGGGGTAGAGCGGACTCAAGAGCGCAAAAACCGTCGTTCAAAACCGCTGAGAGCCTGACAACCCCTGCCAGGAATAAATGCGGAAATCAGCCGTTCGGAATGTCGGGTTCGACGAGCTGCGCAAGGAGGGTGAGGGATTCCTGCCAGCCGAGATGGCAGGCTTGCGGCGGGATGACATCGGGGATGCCTTCCTGCGTGACATGCATTTCGGTCCCGCAGAAAACCGCGGTCAACTCGACGGTGGTGGTCATGTCGCCGGGCAGGTTCGGGTCGTCGAAGCGGCTCGTGTAGCGGAGCTTCTTTCCTGGCTCGAGCTCGAGGTACTCCCCGCCGAAGCTGTGCGATCCGCCGGCCGAGAGGTTGTTGAAGGACATGCGCCAGGTACCGCCGACCTTCGGGTCCATGTGGTGCATGGTGCCGGTGAAGCCATGCGGCGGCAGCCATTTGCACATCGCGGCGGCGTCGGTGAACGCGCGGTAGACGCGTTCCGGCGGTGCTTTCAGGACGCGGTGCAGACGGATGGTGAAGGGCATCGGGGTCTCCGTGATTCGATGTCGAATGGGAGATTCACGATAGCGGTGGAAAGTGTGCGGCGCGAGACCCGCGCCCCTGACAGGGATTCCCCCGAGGCTCTGGTGTGACCGGGACGGGCGCTTCCGGTCACAGCGTGCTCAGACGGAAAAGGACCACTCCAGGATTCCGGCGCGCTCGGGTCGTCGCTCGCGCGCGGCGCGGGCGCGGGCGGCTTCGACCCAGCGCTTGGCCAGCGGGAAGGGACCGAAACCGGACTCGGTGTTGATGTGTCCCACCAGGCCGATGTTGCTGTAGCTGCTGCCCCAGCGCGTCGCCCAGCGCAGCGCGCTCGACGCGCTCATCCACGGGTCGTTCTGGCTTGCGATCAAGGCGGTCGGGCGGCCCAGGCGCTGGTGCGGCAGACTTTCCGCGAGACCGAACTTGTCCGGCTCGGCGGGCGCCACCAGCAAGGCTTCGCGCACCGGAGAGTCCGGGTGGCGTTGCAGGTGATGCGCCAGCGCCAGGCAACCGAAGCTGTGCGCCACGACGATCCACTCGCCGGGCCCCGCGTTGTCGATCCGCGCATGGATGCGCTCCGACCAGCGCTCCAGATCCGGCCGGCTGAAATCGCGCTGGCGCACCCGGTGCGCGTCGCGGTACTGCTGTTCGAGCCAGCTCTGCCAATGCGCCGGCCCGCTGTCGTGCAGGCCGGGGATGATCAGCAGACGCGGTTCTGCGCTGCCGTTGTGCTGCGTCGCACGGAGAGGGTAGAGCGCCATGGCGATCTCCTTCGGGTCCCGGTCTGGGAGCTCACAAGGTGGCGATCGACACTTCGGTGGACTTCACCAGCGCGACGACTTCCTTGCCGACGGTCAGGTTGAGTTCCTTCACCGAGCGCGTCGTGATGACCGAGGTGACGATCAGGCCGGCGGCGGTCTGCACGTCGACTTCCGAGACGACGGGACCTTCGACGATCTCCTTGATGGTGCCGCGGAACTGGTTGCGGACGTTGATGGCGGTGATGGTCATGCGAGGGGCTCCAGATAAGGTGGGAACCAGCTTAGGCAGCGGCTCTCATTTGCCGAACGAAGCGCTTGATGGATCAACATGCGCTGACCGAATAAGCGTCGCCTCGGGCAGACCCGGACCGGGGAGGGGAGGGCCTCGTAAAGCGGAGGTAAAGCCGCAGGCCGCCGCTGCGCGATGCGCCCATCGGACGTCATCACGCGGGAATCTCCGTTGATGGCTGTCATGGGCCCCCATGCACAATCGCGAATCCCCTGCCGGTCCCGCCGGCGCCTCGTTCGACATGGATTCCCTGTCATGACTAAATCGTTTGCGCGCGGCCTGGCCGCGTTGTCGCTGGTGGCCGCCTGCTGCGGTCAGGCCTTCGGTTTCGGCGCCGTCGGCCACAACACCGTCGGCGAGATCGCCGCCCAGTTGATCAAGGGCCATCGCGCCGAAGCCGAGGTGAAACGGATCCTCGGTCCGGTCTCGCTGCGCGACATCGCGGTGTGGGACGACTGCGTGAAGGGCATCGACACCGGCAATGACTTCAAGTACGCAGTGACCGGCCGCTTCGCCGAGTGCGCAGTGTTCGAGAACAACGCCGAGGAAGAGGCACGGATGCGCGACTACGTGAAGCGCAACTTCGAGCAGTGCGGTCCCAAGCCGGGCGAGGAGTCCTGCAACAAGCAGTACCACTATGCCAATGTCGCGATCCAGCGTGGCCGATATGTACCCGGCGCGATCGGCACCAGCGACCATGACCTGGTGCCCGCATTGAAGGCGGCGATCCTGGTGCTGAAGACTGGCAAGCAGACGCCGCCCATGGACTTCAACGAGCGTGACGCGTTGGCGCTCGTCGTGCACGCGATCGGCGACATGCACCAGCCGCTGCACATGGGTTCGCTGTACCTCGACGCGGACGGCAAGCCCTACGACCCCGACACGCAGGGGGCCGACGCCCAGACGCACACGGTGGGGGCGAACGCCATCACGCTGCCGAAGCCGGACGGCACGCCCGGCGGCAACCTGCACAGCTATTGGGATGGGATGCCGGGCAAGTTGAGCGCGGAGCAACTGGCTGCGATGCCCGCACTGGCCAAGGCTGTACCAGCTGCGACAGGCAATCCGGACGACTGGCCCGTGGAGTGGGCCAGCGAATCGCTGTTGGGTGCGCGCGATGCGTTCGACGGCATGAGCTTCGGCGCCCGCCAGCAGAGCCTGCGCGGCCCGCGCTGGCTGGCCACCCCGCCGGCAGGCTATGACGCTCGCAGCCTGGAGCAAACGCGCCTCAACGTCATCAAGGGCGGTGCTCGCCTGGCACAGATGCTGGAGAGCATCTGGCCGGACAAGGCGGACAAGAAGTGATCCCCAGATTTGAATGAACGAAAGCCCCGCAGCTGAACTGCACCCCAAAGGTTGGACATCAATCCAACCGATGGGGTGTTTTTCATGGCGAAGTACAGCGAGAGCTTGAAGCTCGAAGTGGTTCAGAAGTACCAAGCCGCAGGGCTGGGCT
>SEFA01000117.1 GCA_004210455.1 Rubrivivax sp.
GAACGGGAGAAGAAGCGGGGGAGGGTGGTGGGGTACATCTCGGTCACACGGTTGCAGACTCGTGTGACCGATTGTGGGGAAACTTAAACGGGCGAAAGGTTCAAGAAGAAGCGGGATAGCCAGCCAATTCCGTGTGCGTCCGCGACGGCGCCGCGACCGCGCTGCTCCACCCGGACGTTGGCGATCGCCGTCGAGGCGACGATGTTCCCCTGGCGGATCGATTGCGGGTCGACCTGACCGTAGAAGCGCAGGATGTCCACGTTGGCGTTCACGCCGACCTGCTTCTCGCCCGAGATCAGCAGGTGGCCGTTGGGCAGCACGCCGGTGACGACGGCGGTGATGGTGCCGGAGAAGTCGTTGGTGTTCTCGTTCGTGCCCTTGCCGGTGCTCTTGCTCGACGAGGAGCCGCCCACGTCGGCACGGCCGGCGCCGAAGGAGTTCCCGGCGATGCCCGGGATCGCGGTCACGCCGGCGGCCAGGGCGCCGCTCTTGTCCAGTTCGCTGGTCGACTTCTGCGTCGCGCTGACCTTTTCGGTGATCGTCACGGTGACGATGTCGCCGACCAGGCGGGCGCGGTGATCCTCGAACAGCGGCCGGTAGTTCGCGTTCTGGTAGATCGCGCCGTTGTTGGCGGAGGCCGGGATCGGCTCGGGCATCTTCACGACCGGCGCGGGCTGCATGTCCACGCGCGGCTGCGGGTACATCGTCGAGCACGCGGTCAGCGCGAAGGCCGCCGGCACGACGGCCAGGGCAACGAACGAGCGGTGAAGGGAACGGGGCAGGGACGGGAACGAAGGCATGACAACTCCTAGGATCGCGGACAGGAACGAAGGCCACCGCATCGTCGCGCGGGCGCTCAGCGCCCGATCGGTCGAAAAGCGGGGCGAGCGCCCGTCAGAGCTGAGAGAGCTTCTGAAGCATCTGGTCCGTGGTCGTGATCGCCTTCGAGTTCATTTCGTAGGCGCGCTGCGTCTGGATCATCTGGACCAGTTCCTCGACGACGTTGACGTTCGAGGTTTCGACGAAACCCTGCTGCACCGTGCCCAGGCTGTTCTGGCCGGGGGCGCCGGTCTGCGGCGTGCCGGAGGCGACGGTCTCGGCGTACAGGTTGCCGCCCAGCGATTCCAGCCCCGGCGGGTTGATGAAGTTCGCCAATTGAAGCTGACCCAGCGTCGTCGGCGTGGCGCTGGCGGCGGTGGTGACGCTCACCGTGCCGTCGGCGCCGATGGTCAGCGACTTGGCGTCGGCCGGGACGATGATTCCCGGCAGCACGGTGTTGCCGTTGTTGGTGACGACCTGGCCGTTGGCGTCCAGCTGGAAGCTGCCGTCGCGGGTGTAGGCGGTGGTGCCGTCGGGCATCTGGACCTGGAAGAAACCGTTGCCCTTGACGGCGACGTCCAGGTAGTTGGACGTCTGCGTCAGGCTGCCCTGCGAGTGGCTGCGCGAGGTCGCGACCGCGCGGGCGCCCAGGCCGACCTGCATGCCGGTGGGCAGCGTGGTCTGCTCGGTGTTGTTGGCGCCGGGCTGGCGCAGCGTCTGGTACATCAGGTCTTCGAAGACCGCGTGGGACTTCTTGAAGCCGTTGGTCGAGACGTTGGCGAGGTTGTGGGAAATCACGTCCAGCTGGGTCTGCTGGGTTTCCATGCCGGTCTTGGCGGTCCAGAGCGAGCGAAGCATCGAAGTCTCCTAATCCTGTGGCGAATGCGGTTCCGTACTGCGAACTGGCGGCAGGCGGATCAGCTGTCGGACAGCAGCTTGGAGGCTGCCTGGCCGTGGGTCTGGGCGATCGAGAGCATCTTCATCTGCTGCTCGAACTGGCGGGCGGCGGCGATCATGCCGACCATGGTCTCGACCGGGCTCACGTTGGAGCCTTCGAGAGCGCCCGACTGGAGCCGGGCGGCGGGATCGGCGGGCAGCGGGTCGCCGCCGTCGGCGATGAACAGGCCGTCGTCGCGGCGCGTGAAGCGGCCGTCCTCGGTGACCAGCTTGATGCGGCCGATGTTCACCGGACGCTGGCCGTCGGCCTTGGCCACGACCGTGCCGTCGTCGCCGATGGAGATCGTGGCGTTGGGCGGCACCGTGATCGGACCGCCGTCGCCCAGCACCTGCAGGCCGTTGCGCATGCGCAGCACGCCGTCCTGGTCCACGTCCATCGAGCCGGCGCGGGTGTAGGCCTCGGTGCCGTCCAGCGCCTGCACGGCCATCCAGGACTTGCCCTTCATGGCGACGTCCAGGTTGCGGTCGGTGGTCGTGATCGGGCCGGCGGCGAGGTCGTGGCCGGTGGTGGTCTCCAGCGCGAAGGCGCGGGTGGATGCCCCCTCGCCGCGGATGGGCACCGCCCGGAACGCCTGCAGCTCGGCCCGGAAGCCGTTGCTGTTGGCATTGGCCAGGTTGTTGGAGAGCACGTCCTGGCGCGACATCGCCGCCTGGGCGCCGCTCATCGACAGGTAGATCATGCGGTCCATGACAACTCCTCAGCGATCGGCAATGGGGTCGGTCAGCTCGGCTGCGCCGGGATCAGCGCAGGTTGACCAGCGTCTGCAGGACCTGGTCCTGCGTCTTGATGGTCTGCGAATTGGCCTGGTAGACGCGCTGGGCGGTCATCATGTTGACCAGTTCGGAAGTCAGGTCCACGTTGGATTCCTCCAGCGCGCCCGGGGTGAGCACGCCCAGGTTGCCGTCGCCGGGGACGCCCACGACCGGATCGCCCGACGCGTTGGTCCGTGCCCAGACATTGCCGCCCAGCGGCTGCAGGCCTTGCGGGTTGCGGAAGTTCGCCAGTTCAACCTGGCCGGCCGGCTTGGATTCGCCATTCGAATAGCGGGCGGTCACGATGCCGTTGTCTTCCAGCTTGATGCCGACCAACTGGCCCGGCGCGTAGCCGTTCTGGCTCAGGTCGGTCACGGCGAAGTTGGAGCCGTTCTCCGTGGCCGAGCGCAGGTCGAAGCTGATGCCCTGCACCGACGGATCCGACGGGTCGGCCGGCGGCGCCGGGATCGGCAGCGTCGGCGCGCCCTGCGAGTTCGTTCCGGCGGGGATCTTCAGGTTCAGGAATTCGCTCGGGCCGGGCGACACGGGCTTGCCCCCGGTGGGCAGGAAGGTCATCTGCGTGAACGGCGTCAGCGGGTTGCCCTTGGCGGTGCCGTCGTCGGTCTCGATCGGGTTGCCCTGCGAGTCGAACTGCACCGCGCTGCCGTTGGCCGTCAGGTAGACGTTCCAGACGGTGTTGCCGTTGGCGTCGTCGTTGTTGGCGCGCTGGAAGTACATGGTCAGCGCGGTGGGCTGGCCCTTGGCGTCGTACACCGTCATCGACGTCGCGTTGTTGTACGAGGTCGGGTCGTTCAGCGTGATGCCGGTCTTGTCGATCTTGGGCGAGTTCGGGTCGGCCGGATCGGTCAGGTCGTAGGCGGCGGTCGGGCCCGCGCGGGAGTCCAGGTTGAACTCCATCTTGATGTCGCTGGTGACCTTGGGATCGATGCCGCCGGTGGGCAGCTTCAGACCGGTGGCCAGGCCCGGCTGGATCACGCCGTTGGCGTCCGCGGGGTAGCCCATCAGCTTGAGCTGGTCGTTGTTGACGATGTTGCCGTCCTTGTCGACCTTGAACTGCCCGTTGCGCGTGTACACCGTCGGGCTCTTGCCGTCGGACACCTGGAAGAAGCCCGCGCCGTTGATCGCCAGGTCCATCGGGTTCTCGGTGATCGAGATATTGCCCTGTGTGAACTGCTGCGCCACCGTCTGGATCTGCACGCCGATGCCAACGTCGTTGGAGCCGGCGCCGTTGAGCGAGGCGGCATACATGTCGGCGAACTCGGCCCGCGACGACTTGGCGCCGTAGGTCTGCGAGTTGGCGATGTTGTTGCCGATGACTTCCAGGTTCTTGCTGGAAGCGTTCAGTCCGGAGAGGCCTTGTTGGAAGCTCATGGTGGTGTCCTTGGGCGATTCAGGCGCGAATCTGCGGGATAAATCGGGGTGAAGCTGGGGAGCTGGGCTGGGGCGGAAGTGCTGGGATCAGCCCAGCGACCGGACCTTGTCGTAATCGACCAGGCCGGAATTTTTGAGTTCGAGCTGCAGCGTGGCGCCGCTCGTGTTCACCGCGCGCACCGTGTCGCGGGTGAGGGTAGTGGTGGTGACCGGCGCGCTGGCGTTGGTCGCCGTGACGCGGAAGCTCAGGTTGGTCGTTTCGGTCGCCTTGGAGGCGTCCCAGGTGTACGACTGCATGCCGCTCTTCATCTTGCCGAGGTCATGCGTGGAGACGACTTCGCCGGCCCCGTTGAGGATCTCCAGCTTGACCGCGTCGGCGGCGCCGGCCAGATCGAAGTTCATCGTGGCCTTGCCGTCGGCGACGTTCACCTTGTTGCCGGGGACCGTGACCTCGCGGCCGACAAGGCTCACGCTCTGCAGCGCCTGCATCTGGCCGAACTGGCTGCCCAGGGCCTGGATGCTGCTGTTCAGCGTGCTGACGCCGGTGACGGTCTGGATCTGCGCCATCTGGGTCGTGACCGCGGCGTTGTCCATCGGGTTCATCGGATCCTGGTTCTGCAACTGCGCGACCAGCAGCTTCAGGAAACGGTCCGAGGTTTCCTGCGCGCTCGTGCCGGTGGCGCTGGCGGCGGCCGTGTTCGTGGCGGCGCCGGTCTTCGTGTTGTTGTTCAGGGCGGTGAAGTCCATGATGGGCGTTCCGTTCGCGCTTTGTTCGCGTTGCTTGCGGTTGATCAGGCGGAGCGGGCGGTCAGCCCTGGCCCATCTGCAGGGTCTTGAGCAGCAGCGACTTGGCGGTGCCCATGACCTCGAGGTTGTTCTGGTACGAGCGGGAGGCGGAGATCATGTTGACCATCTCCTCCACGCTGTTCACATTGCTGTAGGTCACGTAGCCGTCGGCGTCCGCCAGTTGGTGGCCGGGGTCATGGATGCGGCGGCCGGGGGTCTGGTTCTCCTGGACGCCCACCACCTGCACGCCGACGTCGGTCTGGTCCATGCCGTTCTGGGCGAGTACGCTCTGGAACACCACCTGGCGTGCCTTGTACGCCTGGCCGTCCGGGCCGGCGACCGTGTCGGCGTTGGCCATGTTGCTGGCCACCGCGTTCAGGCGCTGGCTCTGCGCGCTGACCGCGCTGCCGCTGATGTGGAAGATGCTGAACATCGACATGACGGGCTCCTTCTTCTGGCGGCCGATCAGGCGGCGTTCGGCGACTTCATCGCGTCCAGCATCGTGCGGATCGAGCCGTTCAGGAACCGCAGCGAAGCCTCGTACTTCACCGTGTTGTCGGCGAAGCTGGCGCGCTCGCGGTCCATGTCGACCGTGTTGCTGTCCATGCTGGTCATCGAGCTCAGGCTGCTCTGCAGCGCGTTCTGGGTGCGCTGGGTCAGGGTCTGGTTGGACTCCGAAGGATTGGCCGCCGGGGACGTCGCCGCGCGCAGCGCCTTGGCGAAGTCCATGTCCTTGGACTGGTAGCCCGGGGTGTCGGCGTTGGCGATGTTGCTGGCCAGCAGACGCTGACGCTCCGCCCGCAGGGTCAGCGCCTGGGACTGGAAGTTCATCGCGTCGGTCAGTTTGTTCAGCATGTCGTTTCTCCTTCGGACGGGGCGGGGCGGCGGGACGCGGCCCGGTGCCTGTCACCCGTTTTTGTCAGGTTCGAGCATTGTGTTCAGCAGGTCCGAAAACATGAGCGCGATAAGACGGGTGATCCCGGCGCATTTCGAAGCCACCGGCGAGCCCCGGATCCGTACAGTTCCGACCCATGCCGCAAAGCTGCCACTCCACCCATGCCCGCCACGCGCAGGCGCTGCCCGCCCTGCTGGCGGGGGCGCTGATGTCCGTGTGGCTGATGTTCGGGCTGGTCGACGAGGCCGAGGCGCAGACCGCCGCGCCGGTGCAGATCGCCGCGGCGCCCAATATTTCTATTAGCGAACCTGGCGCCTCGGGCCTCGGTGCGCTGGACGCGACGCTGGAAGATCGCCTGCAGACGCTGGCGATGGCCGGCGCCCGCCAGGTGGCGCCGAACCAGGCGCGCGTGGAGATCGAGATCGGCAAGCTGGACCCGCGCCTGCGCCTGGCGCCCTGCGCGCAGATCCAGCCCTACCTGCCGCCCGGCAGCCGCATGTGGGGCCGCACCCGGCTGGGCCTGCGCTGTCTGGCCGGCGTGACCAGGTGGAACGTGACGCTGCCGCTGACGATCAAGGTCTTCGGTCAGGCCTTCGTCGCCGCCGCCGCCCTGCCGACCGGCACGGTCCTGACTCAAGAACATTTCCGGCTGGCCGAAGTAGATATTGCTGGTGAGGCCGGCGCCATCTATACACAAGCGGATGGCTGGCTCGGGCGCCACCTCGCCAAACCGGTCGCGGCCGGCCAGGCACTGCGTTCCGTCGACCTCAAGCTGCGCCAATGGGTGCAGCCGGGCGACCGGGTGCAGGTGATGGCGACCGGGGATGGATATGCGATCGCCGGCGAAGGCCAGGCGATGGGCGTCGGGCTGGAAGGCCAGGATGTCCGGGTACGTTTCGACAATGGCCGCATGACCACCGGGCGTACGATCGGTGAACGACGGGTGGAGGTGGTACTGTGACGCCCTTCACCGAGAGATCTGTCTAATTTGTGAAGCTCGCCCCTCAAGTTCCGTCCAGGCAGGTCGATAAACCCGCTAATGGAAGGGATCCGGAAGTTCTCGGGCCCATGGAGAAACGCCATGAAGATCGGTAACAACGCTGACATCAACGCCTACTCGAAAGTCGGCGGCACCGCTGCCGGCGCGACCGAGGGGGGCGCCAAGGCCGCCAAGGCCGGCGCCGCTGCCCCCTCGAACGAGGGATCCAAGGTCGAACTGTCGAGCACGGCCAGCAGCCTGATCTCGGGCACGGGCCAGGACGACGGCAGCTTCGACGCGGAGAAGGTCGCCCGCATCGCCAGCGCGATCGAGAAGGGCGAGTTCAAGATCAACGCTGACGCGATCGCCGACAAGCTGATCGCCAACGCGTCCGAGATGCTGGGCCGCACCCAGCAGTCGCACTGAGTGCCCAGTCGTAAAAAGCTGAGCTGAAGCGACCAAGATCCAAGCTTTTCCGGTGACGCCCATGACCGCCACGCCTCTGACCACGACCTCCGTCGATCTGGAGCAACCGCTTCAGGACGTCGAAAGCTGCCTGAACCTGCTGGGCGACGCGCTGCATCGACGCGATTCGCAGGCGATCGAGCTGCACGCGGCGTCGTTGCACGCGGCGCTGGCCCGGGCGATCGAACAGTTCAGCGCGGCCGCCCGTACCGGCACCGTGCCGCAGGGCCTGCGCACCCGTCTGATGCAGGCTGGCGGCCGAGTCGCCGCCCAGCGCGAGTCGCTGGCCCGTGCCACGGCGGCGCTGGACCGCGCCATCGACGTGCTGATGCCCGGCGAGCCGAGCGGCCTGTATGGCGCGTCCGGCAAGAGCGAGCGCAAGTCGGCGCTGGGGGGCGCTATCCAGGCGTAAGGCCGGGCGCCTCTCCAATGACGAAGGCCACGCAGTGCGTGGCCTTTTGCATTTCTGGTCGACGTCAGGTCGACGTCAGGTCGGCGTCCGCGTCGCCTTGCGCCGCAGGCAGTCCAGGTAGACGTGGCCGTCCGGAGGCAGGCCGCTGCGCTGTGAGGACCAGATCATCTCGCCCAGGCATTCCATCGCTTCGTGGTGGGCCTCGTGCAGCGATTGGCGACGAGCGGCCAGCAGATCCAGCGCCTGGCGCACGCCGGTCGGCTGGTCGATCTGGTGCTGCTCCATCAGACTCAGGTGCATGGAGAGGTGAAGGAACGGATTCGTGCGGCCGTCCTCGACCGTGTAGACCGCCGCGAGCGCGGCGTCTTCGTCGGCGAGTTCCTCGTGGTACTCCGGATGCTGCTCGATCCAGTCCGAGGCGATCGCCTCCATCGGCGTCAGCGGCAGCTTGTCGCGGTACTTGCGATAGGTCTGGCAGAAGAAACGCCGGACCTCGAGTTGGGAAGGGGCAAACATAAGCGGTCGATTGTCGCCGCCCTCGTCAGGCCTTGTCCGGCAGGGGATGCTCGGATGACACCGGCGTCGCGATCGGGGCGGCAGCCGGGGCCGCTCCCGGCGCCAGATGCGGCTCCTGCCAGGGATTGCGGACCTTGCCCTCGGCCAGCGCCTTGCGTTCAGCGGCGAGGCGCTCCTCCAGTTGCTCGCGACCGCGCTTGGACATGGCGATCAGCGTGTCCAGGTCGCCCCGGTGCGGGCGAAGTGCCTCGGTCTGCTCGACGGTGTGACGCCGGAAACGCCACGCCATCTGCCGCGCCGCGTGCGGCTCCCAGCCCAACTGCTGGAGCACGCTGCGCGCGCTCATGAGCGCGGAGTCCAGCGTCTCGCGCTCGATCAGTTCGACGCCCAGTTCGCGCAGCGCGTAATAGTGCTGGACGTTGCGCGCCCGCGCGACGATGGTCAGGTGCGGGAAATGCTGCCGCGCGATCTCGGCGATCTTGACACTGTGGTTGAAATCGTCGACCGCCAGCACCAGAACCCGCGCGTGCTGGGCACCTGCGGTGCGCAGCAGTTCCAGCCGTGTCGCGTCGCCCCAGAATACGCGCCAGCCGAAGCGCCGCAGCGATTCGACGGTGTCGGCGTCGTGGTCCAGCACCGTCGCCGGAATGCCGTTGGCGAAGAGCATGCGCCCGATGATCTGCCCGTAGCGCCCGAAGCCCGCGATGATCACCGTCGACTCCTGCTGCTCGGTGAGCGCATGCGGCGACTTGCGCTCGATCTGGCCGGCGCGACGCTGCGCCCAGGCCAGCAGCGCCGGGGTCAGCGCCAGCGACAGGGCGACCGCCGCGACCAGCACCGAGCGCTGTTCCGCATCCAGCAGCGTCGCCTGCTCGGCCAGCTGGAAGACGACGAAACCGAACTCGCCGCCCTGCGCCAGCAGGATGACGAAGACCGCGCGCTCCGGCCTGGGCAGGCCCATGGTCCGACCCAGCACCGCCAGCACCACACCCTTGCACAGCCAGAGCGCGGCCAGCAGGCCGAGCACGACCAGCGGCTTGTGCCACAGCACCGTCAGGTCCAGCCCCATGCCCACGGCGATGAAGAACATGCCGAGCAGCAGCCCCTTGAACGGTTCCAGGTCGGCCTCCAACGCGCGGCGGTACTCGCTCTCCGCGAGCAGCACGCCGGCCGCAAAGGCGCCCAGCGCCATCGACAGTCCCGCTTTCTGCATCAGCATCGCCGCCGCCAGCACCAGCAGCAGCGAGGCGGCGGTGAAGATCTCCGGCGTGCCGCTGCGCGCGATCCAGCGCAGCAGCGGCCGCAGCAGCAGCCGGCCGCCCAGCACGATCAGCACGAGCGCCCCGAGCGCCAGCCAGATCCGTCCGCCGGAATGGCCCGCGGCGGGCCGGCCCTGGCTCGCCAGGAGGGGCACCAGCGCCAGCACCGGGATCGCAGCGATGTCCTGCAACAGCGCGACGCTGATCACGCTCTGGCCGGCGCGCGTGTTGCCGAGGTTCTTTTCGCTGAGCGTGGCCAGCGCCACCGCCGTCGAGGACATCGCCAACCCCAGCGCCGCGATGACGGCGGCGTGCCAGTCGGCGTCGAGGAAGAAGGACGGGATCAGCAGCAGGGCCGCGCAGCCCAGCATCTGCGCCGATCCCCAACCGAAGATCGGCCGGCGCATCGCCCACAGCCGCTTGGGCTCGAGCTCCAGGCCGACCAGGAACATCATCAGCACGACGCCGAATTCGCCGATTTCCAGCACCGTCGCCGGCTGGCTGATCAGCCCCAGCACCTGCGGCCCGAGCAGCACGCCCGCCACGAGATAGCCCAGGATCGAGCCCAGCTTCAACCCGCGCGCCAGCGGTACCGCGAGCACCGCGGCGGCCAGCAGGACGAGCGGGGTCAGCAGCCAGTTGCCATGAGCGCCGTGCACGGCGCTTTCGGTCGCGGTCACGGCGGCGGACGCGGCAGTCATCGCGGCGGACGCCGCGGCCATCGGAGTGGAGACATCCATCAGACCGGCGCTCCTTCCTCGCGCACCGGGCGCTCGTCGTCGGGGACCGTCTCCTGCGGGGGCTCGGGCTGGTGCTCGCACCATTCGGGCAACGCGCGCAGGCCCTCGACGAAGGCCTGCGCATGGGCCTGGACCTGTTCGGCCGCCGCCTTCTGCGCGCCATGCAGGATCAGCGGCGGCAGGAAGCGCATGCCGCACAGCGCGGCCGTCTGCGCATAGGGCAGCAGGAAGTCGCCGACCGGATGGCGGTTGTAGCCCTCGGCGCTGTAAGAGTGTTCGCTGCCGCCGGCCGAGGTCACCAGCCACAGGTCCTTGCCGTGCAGCGCGTGACCGGTCTGGCCGTACGCGAAGCCGACGCTCAGCACCTCGTCCACCCACAGCTTCATCAGCGCCGGCATGCCGTACCAGTGCATCGGGTGCAGCCAGACCAGCATCTCGGCGTCGCGCAGGGCCTCCTGCTCGGCGTGCGTGTCGATCGAATAGTCCGGGTACAGCGCGTAGAGGTCGCGCACGCGGACGTCGGGCAGGCCGTGCGCGGCGGACAGCATCGCCCGCGTGACGCGGGAATGAGCCAGATCCGGATGCGCGACCAGGATGAGGATGGAGGAGGGGGCACTCATGGCGCCGGATTTTGCGGCATCGCATAACATCGCGCGCACCTCATTGAGGAGAGGAGAGGCCATGCCGGTGATCCTGGTCGCCAACCCCAAGGGCGGGGTCGGCAAGAGCACGCTCGCGAGCAACGTCGCGGGATTCCTGGCCCATCGCGGGCACGCGGTCATGCTCGGCGACATCGACCGCCAGCAATCTTCGGCGAAGTGGCTCGCGCAGCGGCCTGCAGCGCTGCCGGTGATCCGCGGCTGGGAGCTGGCGTCGACCGAGCAACTGCGCGCGCCCAAAGGGGTGTCGCATGCGGTGCTGGACACCCCCGCCGGGTTGTCCGGCAAGAAGTTCGCTCAGGCGCTCAAGGTGGCGGACCGCGTGATCGTGCCGCTGCAGCCCAGCCTCTTCGATATCCAGGCGACCTACGACTTCGTGCGCGAGCTGCGAGAGGCGTCCCGGAATCGCGGCACGTCTCCTGACGAGTCCGGCCATGGACTCGACATCGGTCTGGTGGCGATGCGCGTGCGCGAGGGCACGCTATCGCAGCAGCAGCTCCACCAGTTCATCGAGCAGCTCGGGCTGCCGCTTCTGGCCGAGCTGCGCGACACCCAGAACTACGTGCAACTGGCTGCGCGCGGTCTGACGCTCTGGGACATCGCGCCCGGCCGCGTGGCCCGCGATCTGGAACAGTGGCAACGACTCAGCATCTGGCTGGCGCGTTGAGGACGCAGGTCAACGCCGTCCGAAATTCCAGATCGACGCTGCGTTCAGCGCGCTTCGACCGGACTGGCGGGCTGGTCCGCGCTGGTCAGCCAGACCGAAGCCGGCGCGGCCTCCGGCCAGGTTCCGCCCCCCGTGATGCGCAAGTCGATGCGCGCGGCGTCAATGCCAGCGCTCGAGAGCTCATCACGCAGCGCCATCAGGCGCCGGCTGGTCGCCAGGCGCGCGGTGGCCTGACGCAGGTCGGTGGCCGCCCACAGCGTCAGCGGACGATCCGCCAGTGTGGATGCAGCCATCACCTGCAATAGACCCCGGACTTCTTCATCCAGCGCCACGGCGCCCGGGGCGAAAGACAGCTTGAAACGCAGGTCCCCGTTGCCGGACACGCCCTCCAACCGCACGGGGGGTGTGCTCGACGCGGATGTGTCGGCCCGCACGGTCAGCCGCAGGTCCAGCACAGGGTCTCCGTACCGCGCGAACTCTTGCATCGTCGCGCCTTGCGCCGCAGCGCCACTTTTCGCGACCACCGCATCGGCATCGGCGTGGGCTTTGGGCGAGACGACGCGTCGTGCGACATGCCAGGCGGTCGGCCCGATGGGCGTGGCAATCGATGAGCCGATCGGGGCGCGGGAAGGCTGCGCCTTGTCGTCGGACTTGTCTGCTGTGACGGGATCAGGGCGGCCGTGCGGCGATGGCGCGGACAGGCTTGTCGCGGCCACGGCGATGGCGAAGATGGAGACCACGAACAGCAGGTTCAGCACCACGTTGATCAAGGCGTCCACGTAGCCGGGCCAAAAGTCGGGCGCGCTGGAAGAGGAATCAACGTGCATCGGAAGTGTCCTGTTGCAAAGAGGCGGGCGAGAGGGAAATCACCACGGTGCGACCATCCGGGCCGGCGGAGCCGGGCAGGCTCGCGGAGCCCGGTGGTGGGGCTTCGTCCCCGGACCGCACGGCGGGAAGGATCCGGCTGCTCGGGATGCCCGCGTCCAGCAGCGCATTGCGCACGGCCATCACTCGCACGAAGGCGGCTCTCGCGGTCGACGCCGGCTGGTCTTTGACGATCGCTTCGACCCGCAGCGAACGATGGGCGACTTGAGCGATCGCTGCTTTCATCGACGCCTGCGTGCTGTCGTCCAAGCGGTAGGCGTTGTTGTCGAATGCCACGACGATGCGCCAGGGTGGCGGAGCAATTGCCGACGCCGGGGCAGCGGTGCGTGCCTGTTCAGGCGCTGACGCGACGGGCTCCCCGGAGACCGGCGATCCGACGGTGGCAGGCGCGGTCTCGGTACTCTTGTCACGCGGGATCGCCTGTGAGACGCCGGCCGCCGGGGAGTTCGCATCAGGCGGCGTCGCACCGGTCGCAGACGTGGCGTCCGACTGCGCGGCGATCTCGGCGGCGGCGTGCAGGACTTGCGCGGTGCGACGACCCAGGACGAACAGATTGGCGCCGAGGAAGCCGATCAGCAGCAACAGGGTGATCGCCAGCGCGGCGGTCGCGCCGACATACCCGGGCCACACATTAGGGGCGGAGGAGGAGGCTTGCATGACAGGCTCAGACGATCAGGACGCCCTGCTGGATCAGCGCATTCACGTCGGTGGTGGGAAGCGACGTGCCGGAGAGGAAGATCTGCTGCATCACATGCTGGGGCCCCGCGCCGTCGATGTCGATGACGACCAGCGTCCCCTTGGCGGTCGCGTCGGCGCCGGCGAGGCCCGGGGGCGCCGAGGCATCGCTGATGACCTGGATCCATTGGGCCAATTGGTCGCCCGCACCGTTGCGTCCTTCCAGCAGCGCATGGACATCCAGCTGGTCGTTGTTGTTGGCGCTCCTGCCGAAGTCGCGAATGACATCGACCGCTCCGTTCGGACCTGCGTCGTGACGGCCCCAGATGAACACGTCGTTGTCCGTCCCGGACGCCGTGCTCCCTCCGCGGCCATACATGACATCGTTTCCAGTACCGCCGCTGATCCGATCGTTGCCATTGCCGCCCATGATCACGTCGTTGCCGCCGCCACCGTCGATCAGATCGTCGCCTCGTCCCATCGCCTGCGTGAACATGCGGTTCTCGCCGTTGGCGCCACCGGGCCCGTCGAGCAGTGCCGAGCGCGCGGCGTCGATCGCGGACGACGCCACGCCACTGTTGTCGTAGTGGTGCAGCGTGGCGTTGACGGCGCCGTCGAACTCGGCGCTGTATTCGGAACCGGAGCCGACGCCGGCACCGCCACCGCCTGAGGTGCGACCGCTGGTCCAGATGGACGCCGAGCCCCCATCGTTGGCGCCCAGCGTGGCGCTGCCACCCGCCGCCGCCACGCCGCCGCTGCCC
>SEFA01000118.1 GCA_004210455.1 Rubrivivax sp.
AGGCCGGCGAGGTCCGGTGTGTAAGGCACGACCGTACGGATGGCCTGCACCCAGGCGTAGCGGCGCTCCCCCTGCGCCTACACGCTGGAAACGGTGTCGGCGCAGGGGGAGCGCCGCTACGCCTGGGTGCAGGCCATCCGTACGGTCGTGCCTTACACACCGGACCTCGCCGGCCTGATCGCCATCGCCGCGGATCCCGCCACGCGCATCCTGTCCTTCACGGTGACGGAGGCCGGCTACTACCTGGACAGCCGGAACGACCTCGACTGGTCGCAGGCGCCGGAACTGGGCGCCGACCTGGCCGCCGCGCGCGAGGGTCGTCCGGGCAGCACGCTTTACGGCGCGCTGACCGCGCTGCTGCGCGCACGCAAGGTGGCCGGCGCGGGGCCGGTCACGCTGCTCAACTGCGACAACCTGCGGCACAACGGCGACCGATCGCGCGAGGGCCTGCTGCAATTCGTGCGCGCGCTGGGCGACGACGCGCTGGCGACATGGATCGTGTTGAACACGACGAGCCCGAACGCCATGGTCGACCGCATCACGCCGCGCCCGACGCCTGAGGTCGCCGACCGTGTGCGCGCCGCCACCGGTCGAGACGATCGCGCCGCCCTGATGAGCGAAAGCTTCACCCAATGGGTCATCGAGGACCGCTTCGCCGCCGGTCGTCCCGCCTGGGAGACGGTGGGGGTGGACATGGTCGACTCGGTGCTGCCCTACGAAGAGGCCAAGATCCGCCTGCTGAATGCCACGCACAGCTGCGTCGCGTGGGCGGGCACGCTGGCGGGTTACCGCTTCATCCACGAAGGCACGCAGGATCCGCGCATCCGGCGGATGGCGGCCGACTACGCCACCGACGACGCCATCCCCGTGCTGCAGCCGAGCCCGCTGGACCTGGCGGCCTACCGCGACGTGGTGCTGGAACGCTTCGCCAATCCGGCCATCGCCGACACCAACCAGCGCGTGGCCATGGACGGCTTCAGCAAGCTGCCCGGTTTCATCGCGCCGACGATCCGCGAGCGGCTCGCCCGCGGCGAGGGCATCACCAGCGTGGCGATGCTGCCGGCCCTCTTCCTGGCCTACCTGCAGCGCTGGCATGCCGGCCGGCTGCCCCACGACTACCAGGACCAGGCGATGGACGTCGCCGCGGCGCACGCGATCTGCGCCGCGGACGATCCCGTGGCCGCGTTCGCCGCGGATCGCACGTTGTGGGGAGAATCGGCCGCCGATCCCCGGTTGGAAGCGGCCTTGCGAGTGGCCGCCGACCGCGTCGCCCACTTCATCGCGGAGAACCCTTGATGCCGACGACCCACACCGCGCCGAGACGGACCCAGCCGGAGCTGGAGTACGCCTACTCGCGTTCGCCGGAACTGGGTTACGAGCCGTCGGAGAACGCCGGTTTCATCCGCTGTCTCTCGCACGGATTCCCGACGCCGCTGGCGCGCTGGCATTGCCACGACGAGTACGAGCTGCACCTGATCACCGCCTCGTCCGGCAAGGTCTTCGTCGGCGACTGGATCGGCCAGTTCCAGCCGGGCCAGCTGGTGCTGACGGGGCCGCGCCTGCCGCACAACTGGATCAGCCTGGACGTGCCCGAGGCCGGCGTCCCGGAACGGGATCTGGTCGTGCAATTCCCGCACGAGCCCTTCGCCGCCGCGGCCGAGGGCATCCCTGAACTGCGCGAGGTGATGCCGCTGCTGGAGCGCGCCCGGCACGGCATCGAGTTCTTCGGCCTGCAGGCCGAGGCGACCGCGCACTGGCGCCGCGTCAAGGAGCGCCAGGGCCTGGCGCGTTTCGGCGCGTTCTGCGACTGGATGGGGGAACTGGCCCGCTGCAGCGACTATCGCCTGCTGTCCAGCGCGCCGCTGCGCAGCGAGGACAGCGACCTCGAGCTCGCGCAGGTGGACGTGCTGGTCAGCCGCATCACCGAGCAATTGGGCGCGCCGCTGTCGGCCGCCGACCTGGCGCGCGAGATGGGCATGACGGAGAGCCGCTTCTCGCGCTTCTTCCGACGAGCGACCGGCAACACATTCACCGACTTCGTGAACCGGGTGCGCGTGAACCGCGCCTGCCAGCTGCTGCAGGAGTCGGACCGCACCATCACGCTGATCGCCTACGAGGTCGGTTTCAACAACATGGCCAACTTCAACCGACGCTTCCTGGACATCAAGGGCGTGACGCCCAGCGAGTACCGCAAACGGTCGGCCGGCCGCTTCGGCCTGAAGTGAGCGGCCCGACCGGAGCGTGCGCTCCGGCAGGCCCCGGCCCTCACGGGCAATCCGCGAGGGGTGCGCGAGGGGTGCGCGAGGCGGGAGCGTCGCTCAGAACTTCGAGAAGTCCGGCTGACGCTTCTGGAAGAAGGCCTGGAAGGCTTCCATCGCCTCGGGGCTGCGCAGGCGGGCGCTGAAGATCTCGGCCTCGGCCTGGATGGTCGCCAGCACCTCGTCCTTGGAGTGACGACGCATCAGCTGCTTGCTTTCGCGCACGGCGCTCGGGGGCAGCTTGTTGAAGCGCTCGGCGACGCGGCGCGCATGCGCCATCACCTCGGACGCCGGCAGCACGGCATTGGCGATGCCGCATTCGACCGCCTGCTCGCCGGTGAAGGGATCACCCAGCAGGATCTTCTCGGCGGCGCGACGCGGGCCCATCAGGCGCGGCACCAGCAGGCTGGAAGCGAACTCGGGCACCAGGCCCAGGCTCACGAAAGGCATCGCCAGGCGCGCGTCGTCGGCGACGTAGACGAAGTCGCAATGCAGCAGCAGCGTCGTGCCGATGCCGATCGCCGCACCGTTCACCGCCGCCACGATGGGCTTGTCGCAGCCGATCATCGCGCGCATGAACTGGAACACCGGCGCGTCCTCGTCGCGCGGCGGGCTGCCCATGAAATCCTCGATGTCGTTGCCCGAGGTGAAGATCTGCGGCTGGCCCTGGATCAGCACGGCGCGCACGGCGTTGTCGGCGTTGGCCGTGACCAGCGCGTCGGCCATCTCCTGGTACATCGCGCGGGTCAGCGCGTTCTTCTTTTCGGGACGTGCGATCTCGATGGTCTGCACGCCGTTGACGATGGCGGTCTTGATGCTCATGGAGCACTCTCCTCGGTGGGTCTGCCGTTTCTCGACGGCTGGTGTTCGGATGATGGTGTCCGGATAGAGGTCGCGATCATGCCAGCCAGGTGCTGACCTGCGGCCAGAGGCTGCGCTCGAATCGATCGCGGAAGAAGCCGAAATGGCCGATGCGGCGTTCGCCGATGTCCTGGGGGGCGATACGGCGCATCTCGGGGTGCGCGCCAGCGTAGAAGCCGTGCAGCGACTCGGTGTTGCGGCGGGACATGAACTCGTCGTCGGTGAAGGCGAGCGAGAGCATGGGCACCGACAGGGCCGCGTACTGGGCGCGCAAGGCGTCGCCGCCCTCGCCCATCATGTACTCGCGGTCCAGGCACCAGCGGCGCCACTGCGCCATCACACCGCGCGGCAGGTCGCCAACCTTGCGCAGCCTGCGGCCCGGGAAGTAGCCGAAAGCCGGCAGCGCCAAAGGGACGACGACGTACCAGAGCCACCACACGTAGCGACGCAGGCCGATGGCGTTCTCGCGCCAGTAGCCGCTGCCGCAGCCGACCGTCACCGCGCGCGACACGCGCGTGCGGTTGGGAAGCATGCCGAGGATCTGCCCGCCGAGGCTGTGGCCGAGCCAGTGGATGTCGCGGCGGTCACCGAGCAGTCGGTCGAGATGCGACAGCGCCGCAGCGGCGTCGCGCTCGGCCCAGGTGTGGATGTCGGCGTCGAGCCCTTTGAGAGACCGCTTCATCGCGTCCGGACGGGACGCGCCCATGCCGCGGTAGTCGAAGCTCATGACGAGCCAACCCTGCTGCGCCATCCAGCGCGCGAAGGCGGCGTAGTAACGCTGTTCGACACCCATCGCAGGAGCGATCAGCAAGCCCGCCTTCGCGGTCGCCGCGTCGCCGTAGAGATGGCCTCGAAGCTCGAAACCATCCTCCGCTCGGAAACTGATCATCGCGATCTCCCGATGCTCTTCGCGTCCTGCTCAGGGCGCCTACCTGCGCTTGGCCAAGCGCGGGCTCTCCACGCAGCAGGGGGCATCCCTCCGGGAACCCCCAGCAGCATTCCGGCCCCAGTCGCAGTCGTTGCCCAAGGACGAGCGGACTGCGAGGGGCGGGGCGTCGTGCTTACAGTCGCTCGATGATGCCCGCCGCGCCTTGGCCCGCGCCGACGCACATCGTCACCATGCCGTACTTGCCACCGGTGCGGCGCAGGCCGTGGATGACCGAGGCCGCACGGATGGCGCCCGTCGCGCCCAGCGGGTGACCCAGGGCGATCGCGCCGCCGTTCGGGTTCACCTTGGAGCGGTCCAGGACGATGCCCTTGCTGTCCAGATCGTTCAGCACGGCCAGCGACTGCGCGGCAAACGCTTCGTTCAGCTCGATCCAGCCCAGGTCCTCGGCCTTGATGCCGGCCAGCTTCAACGCGGCCGGGATCGCTTCGATCGGGCCGATGCCCATGATCTCGGGCGGCACGCCGCGCACGGCGAAGGACACGAAGCGCGCCAGCGGGGTCAGGCCGAAACGCTTGACCGCAGCTTCGGACGCCACGATCAGCGCGCCCGCGCCGTCCGAGGTCTGCGAGCTGTTGCCGGCAGTGACGCTGCCCTTGGCGGCGAACACCGGCTTGAGCTTGGCCAGGCCTTCCATCGAGGTGTCCTTGCGCGGACCTTCGTCGGTGTCGACGATGCGGCTCTTGACGATGACGCCGTCACCGTTCAGGTCGGGCTGGCGGTCCTTCAGTTCGAACGGGGTGATCTCGTCCTTGAAGAAGCCGCCTTCGATCGCGGCCAGCGCGCGGCGATGCGATTCCAGCGAGAACTCGTCCTGCGCCTGGCGCGAGACCTTCCACTTGTCCGCCACCTTCTCGGCCGTCAGGCCCATGCCGTAGGCCAGGCCGATATTCTCGTCGCGCTCGAAGATCGCGGGCGGGAACGAGGGCTTGTTGCCGCCCATCGGGACCATGGACATCGATTCGACGCCGCCGGCGATCATGACTTCGGATTCGCCCACGCGGATGCGGTCCGCAGCCATCGCCAGGGCGGTGATGCCCGAGGCGCAGTAGCGGTTCACCGTGACGCCGCCGACCGTGTTCGGCAGGCCCGACAGGACCGCCGCGACACGCGCGATGTTCATGCCCTGCTCACCTTCGGGGAAGGAGCAGCCGATGATGGCGTCCTCGATCACCGACGGGTCCAGGCCCGGCACCTGGGCCATGGCGGCCTGGATGACGCGCGACAGCATCTCGTCCGGACGGGTGTTCTTGAAGTAGCCCCGGCCCGACTTGCCGATGGGCAGACGGGTGGCGGCGCAGATGTAGGCGTCTTGAACTTGCTTGCTCATGATGTGTTCCTTGTGTGCCGCTCGGATCAGTTGCGCACCGGCTTGCCGGTCTGCAGCATGCCCATGATGCGTTCCTGGGTCTTCGGATGCTCCAGCAGCGAGCAGAAGTGCTTGCGCTCCAGCGACATCAGGTATTCCTCGGTCACGAGCGAGCCGGCTTCGACTTCGCCGCCGCAGACGACGTCGGCGATCAGCGAGGCCAGGTGGAAGTCGTGCGCGCTGATGAAGCCGCCGTCGCGCATGTTGGCCAACTGGGCCTTCACGGTGGCGATGCCGGAACGGCCCGCGACCGGGAACTTGGCCTTCAGCGGGGCGCGGTAGCCGGACTCGGCCATGGCCTTCGCCTGCGCCGTGGCGACGTGCAGCAGCTCGTCCTTGTTGGGGACGATGATGTCGCTGTCGAGCAGGTAGCCCAGCTTCTGCGCTTCCAGCGCGGAGGTCGCCACCTTGGCCATCGCGGCGTTGGTGAAGCCGTCCTTCAGGAAGGCGAAGATGTCCGCGTTGGCGTTGCCGGCCGAGGCCATCTCCGCCGCGCGGCGCGCGATGTAGGTCAGGCCGCCGCCGCCGGGGATCAGGCCGACGCCCACTTCCACCAGGCCGACGTAGGACTCCATGTGCGCGACACGGCGGGCGCAATGCACCGCCAGTTCGCAGCCGCCGCCCAGCGCCAGGCCGCGCATCGCGGCCACGACCGGGACGTTGGCGTAACGCACGCGCAGCATCATGTCCTGCAGCTTCTTCTCTTCCGGCGCGATGCCCTTGGCCCCCTTGCTCATGAAGACCGGCATCAGCGCCTCGAGGTTGGCGCCGGCCGAGAACACGTCGTCCGGCGACCAGATGACCAGGCCCTTGTACTTGGCTTCGGCGATCTCGACGGCCTTGAGCAGGCCCTCGGTGACGGTCGGGCTGATCAGGTGCAGCTTGCAGTGGATCGAGGCGATCAGGACTTCGCCGTCCAGCGACCAGACGCGGACTTCCTCGTTCTTGAACTCTTCGGTGCCGGCCTTGAGCGGCTCGACGGCGCCTTCGCCGACCAGCGCTTCGGGGAAGGCCTGGCGCTCATAGACCGGCAGCTTGGCGCGCGGCTTGAACTGGCCTTCGGCGGCGCTCCACGAGCCGTCCTTCGAGTGCACGCCGCCGTTCTCGGCAACCGGGCCTTCGAAGACCCAGGCGGGCAGCGGCGCGCTCGACAGCGTCTTGCCGGCGTCGATGTCGGCCTTGACCCACTCGGCGACCTGCTTCCAGCCGGCGGCTTGCCACAGCTCGAAGGGGCCCTGCTGCGAGCCGAAGCCCCAGCGCATGGCGAAGTCGATCTCGCGCGCGGTGTCGGCGACGGTGTCCAGGTGCACGGCGACGTACTGGAATGAGTCGCGCAGGATGGACCACAGGAACTGCGCCTGCGGGTTGCTGGACTCGCGCAGCAGCTTGAGGCGGTCGGCGGGCTGCTTCTTCAGCATGCGCGCGACGATCTCCTCGGCCTTGCCGCCGCCGGCGACGTATTCACCGGTGGCGAAGTCCAGGCGCTGGATGTCCTTGCCGACCTTCTTGTAGAAGCCCGCGCCGGCCTTCTGGCCCAGCGCGCCCTTCTCGATCAGGCCCGCCAGCACCTTGGGCGTGGCGTAGGTCGAGTAGAAGGGATCGTCCTTCAGGTTGTCCTGCATCGTCTTGACGACGTGCGCCATCGTGTCCAGGCCCACCACGTCCGCGGTGCGGAAGGTGCCCGACGAGGCGCGGCCCAGCTTCTTGCCGGTCAGGTCGTCGACGACGTCGACGGACAGGCCGAACTTCTCGGCCTCGATCATCGTGGCCATCATGCCGGCGATGCCGACGCGGTTGGCGACGAAGTTCGGCGTGTCGTTGGCGCGCACGACGCCCTTGCCGACGGCCGAGGTCACGAAGCTTTCCAGCTGATCGATGACTTCAGGGTGGGTGGTCGGCGTGTTGATCAGTTCGACGAGGTACATGTACCGCGGCGGGTTGAAGAAGTGGATGCCGCAGAAACGCGGCTTGATCGATTCCGGCAGCACTTCCGACAGCTTGGTGATCGACAGGCCGGAGGTGTTGGACGCGACGATCGCGTGCGGCGCGACGAACGGAGCGATCTTCGTGTAGAGATCCAGCTTCCAGTCCATGCGCTCGGCGATGGCCTCGATGATCAGGTCGCAGTCCTTGAGCAGCTCGAGGTGCTCTTCGTAGTTGGCCTGCTGGATCAGCGCGGCGTTCTCGGCCACGCCCAGCGGCGCCGGCTTGAGCTTCTTCAGGCCTTCGACGGCCTTGGTCACGATGCCGTTCTTGGGGCCTTCCTTGGCGGGCAGGTCGAACAGGACCACCGGCACCTTCACGTTGACCAGATGGGCGGCGATCTGCGCGCCCATCACGCCGGCGCCGAGCACGGCCACCTTGCGAACTTGGAATCGACTCATGGTTTCTCCAATGAACATCCCGAGGATGTAGGAATGGGGTTGTACGGCGCGCTCGTGACGGCGCGTCCATCAATGCTTATTCGACGCGGATCCAGGTCTGGGTGCGGCCCAGCATCGGCATGCCGACGAAGCCGCGGACCTCCAGCTTCTTGCCTCCGTCGACCGGACGCAAGCGGACGCGATAGACCTTGCCGTTGCCCGGGTCGAGGATGTCGCCGCCGTCCCAGAGCGCGGCGTCGCCGACGTTCTTCTTGACGCCGCGCAGGATGGTCAGGCCGATGATGGGCTGGCCCTTGCGCTCGTCGCTGCATTCGTCGCACTTGGCGTCCTGCTTGCCCGGATCGGTGATCTTCTCGATCTTGCCGGAGAGCACGCCGTTGGTCTCGCTGATGCGGACCGTGGAGCGCTCCTGCTTGGTGTCGTCGTCGATGGTCTTCCACACGCCGACCGGCGTGGTGGCCGTGGCAGCCGGGGCCGAAGCCTGCGCCAGCGCGAGGTTGGCGGACATGCCGAGGCCCAGGGCGACGGCGGTGGCGAACAGCGGTTTCATCATGTCTCTCTCCGATTCTTATTGGGGAACGCTGGAACGGGGACGCTGGCAGGGGAACGCGGGCGCCCCGCTCGAGGGGGCGCCCGTGACGCTGTCCTCAGAACAGCGCCTCGTCCATTTCCATGAGCGGGTTCAGGCCGGCGCGCGCGGTGCGGATCAGGCTCGCGGTCTCGGGCAGCAGCTTGGCGAAGTAGAAGCGCGCGGTCGACAGCTTGGCGGTGTAGAACGGATCGCCGCCGTCCTTCTTCTCCAGCGCCAGCTTGGCCATGCGCGCCCACATGTAGGCGAAGCACAGGTGACCGACGACGCGCAGGTAGTCCACCGCGGCGGCGCCGACTTCATCGGGGTTCTGGAAGGCCTTCATGCCGATCTCGGTGGTCAGCTTGGTGACCTTGTCGCCGATGTCGGCCAGCGGGTTGATGAACTCCTGCATCGCTTCGCTGGTGCCCTCTTCCTCGACGAATTCGGCGATCTTCTTGCCGAACTTCTTCAGGGTCGCGCCGTTGTTGGCCAGGATCTTGCGGCCCAGCAGGTCCAGCGACTGCACGGTGTTCGTGCCTTCGTAGGTCATGTTGATGCGCGAGTCGCGCACGAACTGCTCCATGCCCCATTCGTGGATGTAGCCGTGGCCGCCGAAGACCTGCATGCAGTGCGAGGTGGCGATCCAGGCGTTGTCCGAGATGAAGGCCTTGATGATCGGGGTCAGCAGCGCGACTTCGTCCTCGCAGGCCTTGCGCTCGTCGGCGTCGTCGCTGCTCAGCGCCTTGTCCAGCTGCAGCGCGGTGTAGGCCGACAGCGCGCGGCCGCCTTCGGCGAAGGCGCGCGCGGTCAGCAGCATCTTGCGGACGTCGGGGTGGACGATGATCGGGTCGGCGGCCTTGTCCGGCGCCTTCGGGCCCGACAGCGCGCGCATCTGGATGCGGTCCTTGGCGTAGACGACGGCGTTCTGGTACGCGACTTCCGTCAGGCCCAGCGACTGGTTGCCGACGCCCAGGCGGGCGGCGTTCATCATCACGAACATCGCCTGCAGGCCCTTGTTGGGCTGGCCGACCAGCGTGCCGACGGCGCCGTCCAGCACGATCTGCGCGGTGGCATTGCCGTGGATGCCCATCTTGTGTTCCAGGCCGCCGCAATACACGGGGTTGCGCTCGCCCAGCGAGCCGTCGGCGTTCACCTTGAACTTGGGCACGACGAACAGCGAGATGCCCTTGGAGCCCTGCGGCGCGTCCGGCAGGCGCGCCAGCACCAGGTGGATGATGTTCTCGGCCAGGTCGTGCTCGCCGGCGGAGATGAAGATCTTCTGTCCGGTGATCTTGTAGCTGCCGTCGGCCTGCGGCTCGGCCTTGGAACGCAGCAGTCCCAGATCGGTGCCGCAATGCGGTTCGGTCAGGCACATCGTGCCGGTCCACACGCCCGAGGTCAGCTTGGGCAGGTAGGTGGTCTTCTGCTCGGGCGTGCCGTGCGCGTGCAGCGCCTCATACGCGCCGTGGCTCAGGCCCGGGTACATGGTCCAGGCCTGATTGGCCGAGTTCATCATCTCGTACATGAACTGGTTCAGCAGGACCGGCAGGCCCTGGCCGCCGTATTCCGGATCGCACGACAGCGCGGGCCAGCCGCCCTCGACGTATTGCGCGTAGGCTTCCTTGAAGCCCTTGGGCGCCTTGACCTCGTGCGTGGCCTTGTCCAGCGTGCAGCCTTCCTGGTCGCCCGACAGGTTGATCGGTGTCAGCACTTCCTTGGCGAACTTGCCGCCCTCTTCCAGCACCGCATTGACGGTGTCCTCGTCGATCTCGGCATGCGCGGGCAGCAGTTTCAGCTCGTCGACCGCGTGCAGCAGCTCGTGCAGCACGAACTGCATGTCGCGCAGGGGCGGGTTGTACTGGGGCATGGGGTCTCTCCTGAGGAATGGTTCTGAAAAAAGATCGGACGGGATCGGAAAGGTCTCGCCCCGCTCAGGCGCGCTTGCGGCCGGGAACCGGAGTTCCCGCGGCGGCGGCGCTGGCGGCGTGAGCGGCGGTCTGCCGCGTCTCGGCGTCGGCCTTGCGGCCGGCCGGCGTGGCGAAGCTGTCGAGGATGCGTTCCAGGCCCGTGCGGGCGCGGGCCAGCGCGCCCTCGCTGCGCAGGAAACGCGCGTCGTGATGCAGCGACAGGATCAGGCCGTGCATCTCGAAGAGCACCTGGTCCGGATCGGCGTCCGGCACCAGGTGGCCGACCTCCTGCGCCAGCAGGATGGCCTTGCGGATGGCGGCGTGCCAGTCGCGCACCATGCCGACCAGGGCGTCGCGCACGAGGCCCGGCCGGTCGTCGAATTCGACGGCGCCGCTGATGTAGATGCAGCCCGAGTCGACCTCGACCGAGGTGCGGTGCACCCAGCGCTCGAACAGCGCGCGCAGACGCGGCAGGCCGCGCGGCTGGCGGATCGCGGTGTAAAAGACTTCTTCCTCGAACTTGGCGTGGTACTCGCGCACCACGGCGATCTGCAGTTCCTCGCGCGAGCCGAAATGGGCGAACACGCCGGACTTGCTCATCTTCGTCACATCGGCGAGCGCGCCGATCGACAGCCCCTCCAGCCCCATGTGCGAGGCCAGGCCCAGCGCCGCGTCGAGGATCGCGGCACGGGTCTGCGCGCCCTTGTGCAGCGAGCGCGAGCCGCTGCGCGACGACGCGACCGGCTTGGCGCCCGTCGGCTTGGCGGTGGTGAAGGAGGAGGTGGACACGGTGCCCGGAATAATAAAACGAACGATCGTTCTATTTTGAGCAGTTCCGGGCCGGAAACGCAATCCTTGACCACCCCTTTTTAGTGATGGCGGCCTAAAAAGCAGCCCCGGGTTTACCCGCACCCGTGAGCGCCGACTTCTCTGCGACGCTGGGTCATCCGCGGGGCGTCGTCGCCGAAGTGACCTTCGACGAACCGGGCCCGCCGGATGCCGGCATAGACTGGCACAAACAGGGAGCCAGAAGAATGCACAAGCCATCGAATGGCGGGACTGGCGCGACTGGCGTTGCCCGGGTTTCCCGGGTGCTGGTGTGCCGGGTGCAGTCCCGCCTGTGCGGCCTGCCGCTGGACGCCGTCGAGGAAACCCTGCGCCCGCAGCCGTTGAAGCCGCTGGCGTCGCCGGTCGTCCACGTCCTGGGCCTGGCGCGGATCCGCGGCGACTGGGTGGCCGTCGTCGACCTGGCCGGGCTGCTCGGCCTCCCCTCCGGCCCGGCCGACCTCCAGCCGCGCCGCTACGTGATCGTGCGCGCGGGCGAACGACGCGTCGCGCTGGCCGTCACCGACGTGCTGGGCCTGCAGACCCTGCCCGCCGAAGGCGTCCGTTCTCTGCCGCCGCTGCTGCGCGACCGTGAGCACGCCGCCGTCGCCGCGCTGGCCGAACGCGACGACGACCTGATCGCCGTCCTCGACCAGGCCCGGCTGCTGCCGGACGGCGCCTTGACCGCGCTTCATGACGACGGCAACGGCCGCGACAACGACAACGACGATGCTCATCATGACGCCGCCGGGCCCGCGACATCGCCGCCACGCGCAGGGACCGGCTCATGACGCGCGCCGCGCCGGCCGCCGTCGACCTCCCCTCGTTGCTGCCGCGGCTGCGTGCGCTGCTCGCCGCCCGGCTCGGACTCCATTTCGATGAACGACAGGACGACCGGCTCACCGCGGCGCTCACGCGCGTCGCGGGGCCGGTCAGTCCAGAGCGCTTCCTCGACCAGATGGAGCTGGCGCCCACGCGCGCCCGGCTCGACGCGCTGGCGGCGGAACTGACCGTCGGCGAGACCTTCTTCTTCCGGCATGCCGAGCAGTTCGACGCACTGCGCGTCGACCTGCTGCCCCTGATGACGCGCGCCGCGCCGGGGTCGCCGGCGACCGGGCCCGGCGGAACGCGCAGACGCCTCCGCGCGCTGTCCGCCGGCTGCGCCAGCGGCGAGGAGGCCTACACCCTCGCGATCACCTTGCACCGCGCCGGCCTGCTGGCGCAGGGCGTCGACTGGGACGTGCTCGCGGTCGACCTGAACCCGGCGGCGCTGGCCCGCGCCACCGCGGCCCGCTACGGCGAATGGAGTCTGCGCGCGACGACGCAGGAACAGCGGTCCCTGTGGTTCCACCGTGTCGATCCAGGCCAGTGGACGCCGCTCCCGACGATCCGCGAGCGTGTGCGATTCGCGCAGCGCAACCTCGGTCAACCCGACGCGCTGTTCTGGGCGCCCGGCAGCTTCGACATCATCTTCTGCCGCAACGTGCTGATCTACTTCGAGGCCTCCGCGCTGCGCCAGGCGATCCGCAACCTGATCGGCGCCTTGGCGCCGGGCGGCGTGCTGTTCCTCGGTCACGCGGAGACACTGCGCGGCAAAGAGGCGGCGGACCAGGAGGGGCTGGTGCTCAGGCAGGCGCACGGCTGTTTCTTCTACCGCCGGGAAACGCCGGCGAGCACGCGCTCATGGCCGCTCGAATGGCCGGCCACGGCGACGCCCGGGCCGGCTGCCGCCCCCCTCGCCGGACTGCCTGCGGCCATGACCGCGGCGGAACCGGTCTCGGACGCCACGAGGCCGGACGCGGACGCCGCCGCGGACAAGGGCGGTGACGACCAGGCCCTGCTGGACGAGGCGCTGCATCTGATCGAAGCCGGTCAGGTCGAGGACGGGCTGCGCGCCTGCGCGCGGCTGATCTCGCCCGGCACCCCGGCGACCTTGCAGGCCGAGGGCCTGTTCCTGCACGGTCTGGCGATGGAGGAACGCGGCCAGTTGCCCGCCGCCGAATGGCACCACCAGCGCGCCGCGGCGAAGGACGCCTCGTTCGCGCTGCCGCATCTGCGTCTGGGCCTGCTGGCGCGGCGTCGGGGCGAGGTGATCGCCGCTCACCGCGAGCTGCGCCGCGCGCTGGAACTGCTGGAGCACGAATCGGGCGACCGCCTGCGCCGCTTCGGCGGCGGCTTCGACCGCGAGGACCTGCGGCGCCTGTGCCGCGACGAAATGCAGGAGATCCGCGCATGACGCAAGCGTCCCGCGAGCTGCTCGCCGAATGGCGCGACGCCTTCGACCGCTCGTTCGGCGAACCCCGACGCCACGCCGACGAAGAGGCGGTGCTGGACGTGCTGGGCATACGGATTGCCGGGGCCCCGTTCGCCCTGAACTTGGCCGACCTGGCCGGACTCACGCCCGCCATGCCCGCCGCTCCCTACCCC
>SEFA01000039.1 GCA_004210455.1 Rubrivivax sp.
CGTCGGGGCGGGGGAGCGGCGGGCCATGATTGTTCAGTTTATCGAACAATGTGGTTGGTGATCTGGGCTAGGCAGGTGGGGACGCGGTGCCTAGACTCGTTCCTACCCCATAGGTCGGCGCGGTAGCGCGGGCCCCAAGAAGCAGGAGACCGCCGTGACCTCGTCCACCAACGCCCCCGTCGCCTTCACCGACGGCGCCGACATCACCCACTTCATCGCGGGCGAGCGCCGTCCGGCCACGTCGGGGCGCAGCCAGGCGGTCTTCAATCCCGCCACAGGGCAGGTCGCGCGTCAGCTGCAGCTCGGCAACGTCGAGGACGTCAACACCGCCGTCGCCGCCGCGCAGGCTGCGTTCCCCGCCTGGGCCGACGCACCGCCGCTGCGCCGAGCGCGCGTGATGTTCAAGTTCCTCGACCTGCTGAACCAGCACCGCGATCGTCTCGCCGCGATGATCACCGCCGAGCACGGCAAGGTCTTCACCGACGCGCAGGGCGAGGTCAGCCGCGGCATCGACGTGGTCGAATTCGCCTGCGGCGTGCCGCAGCTGCTCAAGGGCGACTACACCGAGCAGGTCTCCACCGGCATCGACAACTGGACCACGCGTCAGGCGCTGGGCGTCGTCGCCGGCATCACGCCGTTCAACTTCCCCTTCATGGTCCCGATGTGGATGGCACCGCTGGCCATCGCCACCGGCAACGCCTTCATCCTCAAGCCCAGCGAGCGGGATCCGTCGCCGAGTCTCGCCATCGCCGAACTCTTCCAGCAGGCCGGCCTGCCCGACGGCATCTTCCAGGTGGTGCAGGGCGACAAGCAGGTCGTCGACGCGCTGCTGCACCATCCCGACGTGCGGGCGTTGAGCTTCGTCGGCTCCACGCCGATCGCGCAGTACATCTACGAGACCGGCGCCCGCAACGGCAAGCGTGTGCAAGCGCTGGGCGGCGCGAAGAACCACATGGTGGTCATGCCAGACGCCGACATCGACCAGGCCGTCGACGCGCTGATCGGCGCGGCTTACGGCTCGGCGGGCGAGCGCTGCATGGCGATCTCGGTGGCGGTGCTGGTGGGCGACGTCGCCGACCGCATCGTGCCGCTGCTGGCCGAGCGCGCCAAGGCGCTCAAGATCAAGAACGGCATGGCGCTCGACGCCGAGATGGGGCCCATCGTCACGCGGGAGGCGCGCGACCGCATCGAGGGCTACATCGCCCATGGCGTCGAGGAAGGCGCGTCGCTGGTGGTCGACGGCCGCGGTCACCGCGTCGACGGCCTGCCCGACGGCTTCTTCACCGGCGGCACGCTGTTCGATCACGTGACGCCGGCGATGCGCATCTACAAGGAAGAGATCTTCGGCCCGGTCCTCGCCTGCGTGCGGGTCAAGGATTTCGGCGAGGCGCTGGACCTCGTCAACGCCCATGAGTTCGGCAACGGTGTCGCCTGCTTCACCAGCGACGGCAACGTCGCCCGCGAATTCGCGCGCCGCGTGCAGGTCGGCATGGTCGGCATCAACGTGCCCATCCCCGTGCCGATGGCGTGGCACGGCTTCGGCGGCTGGAAGAAGAGCCTGTTCGGCGACATGCACGCCTACGGCGAGGAGGGCGTCCGCTTCTACACGAAGCAGAAGAGCGTCATGCAGCGCTGGCCCGCTAGCATCGCCAAGGGCGCCGAGTTCGTCATGCCCACGAGCAAGTAAGCCGCCGGAACTCCCTCTCCCGCACCGCGGGAGAGGGCGGGGGTGAGGGCCAGCGGCCGTCGCACGCCGCTGATCGGCTAACCTTGCCGGATGTTTCCGACCGGCGATCCCTCTTCCGACCCGATCCTGCCCGAGGCGCTCGACGGCGTGCCGCTGGGCGAGCTGCTCGAGCGCGCGCGCCTCGCGCAGCAGCAGGCGCGGCTGGCCGACGGCGTCGCGTTGGCCGACCTGATCTGGGATCGCGCCGATGCCGAGGGCTTCATCAACGAGCAGGCCGAGGCCGGCAAGCTGCGCAGTTTCTTCCGTCTGCGCATGGGCGATCTTCCCGGCATGCTCGACGTCGGCGAGCGCGCGCTGCGCCTGATGCGGCCGCTCGGCGCCAGCCCCGCGATGTGCGAGCTGCTGCGCTGGATGAGCCTCGCGGCCTGCGAGCTCGGCGCCTACGAACAGGGCCTGGCCTGCGCGCATGAGGCCTTGAAGCTCGCCGGCGAACTCGGCGACGTTCGGCTGCACGCGGTCGCGCTCAACGGCCTCGGCGCCTGCTTCGAGCGCATGGGCGATCCCTGGCAGGCGGAACGCCTGATGAGCGAGGCGGCCGGACTGCTCCGCACCAACGCCACGCCCTTCGAGCGCGTGGTCACGCTGACCAACCTGTGCACCGTCTCCATCGGCGCCTACCACTTGCAACGCGACGGCGCCGCGCCCGAGCAGGCGACGCGGACGCTCGAACGCGCGCTCGAACTCGCCCGCGAGGCGCGCCCGCATTCGCTGCAGCTCGGCGACCGCTACGGCATCGCGCTGACCGCGTCGAACTTCGGCGAGGTGCTCCTGCTGATGGGCCGCCTCGACGAAGCCGAACCGCTGCTGATCGAGTCCCGCGATGAATGCGAACGCGTCGGCTTCCGGCTGCTGGACTGGCGCCTGCGCTGCATGCTCGCCGAATTGCAGCTCGCGCGCGGGCAGTCGACCGCGGCGTGGGAGCAGCTGCAGGCGCTGAGCGCGGAAACCGAGCATGTCATGCCCGGCGACGTGCCCCTGTTCCTGCGCGTGCGCCTGCACCAGGCCAGCTACCGCGCCGCGAAGGCGCTGGCGCTGCTGGGGCCGTCGCTGTTCCATCTCGAACAGGCGCGCACGCTGGAGCGCCGTCGCGCGGTCTCGCAGCTGATGGCGCAATCGCAGTATTTCGTCTCGCGCATGGAGGCCGAATTCGCCACCGATCCGGCCAGCCTCGCCGCGCGCGATGCCGCCGAGTTCAAGGATCCGTTGACGGGTCTCGGCAACCGCCGCTGCCTGGAAGCCCGGCTGCCGCCGCTGCTGCGCACGGCGGAGCAGGAGGACCGGCCGCTGACCGTCGCCCTCATCGATGCCGACGGCTTGCGCAACATCAACGAGCGTCACGGCAGCGAGATCGGCGACCGCGTGTTGCAGGAACTGGCCGAGCTGCTGCGCGAGAACACCCGCGGTTCCGACCTGCTGCTGCGATGGAGCGGCGAGGAGTTCCTCGTCGTCTTCCCCGACACCATCGCGGATCGCGGCTTCGAGGTCTGCGAGCGCATCCGGGCCAGCGTCTCGGTGCATCCCTGGCACGAACTCGCCCCGGGCCTGGACGTGACGCTCAGCATGGGCCTTGCGAGCGCGCCGCCCTACGCGACCGACCTGCTCATCGCGCGCGCCAATGACGCCGTCGAACGAGCCAAACATCTGGGACGCAATCGCGTCGCCCTGGCCTGAAGACCGCACAAGGTGACAGGTTTTGCCTGAGGCCATCACCCGACTGTTTCTACAATGAGAACAGTTCTCATCTGACAGGTAAACCCTGACCGATGGGCTTCCCGCCAGCCTGATCTCCCGCTCCCTCGCGCCCGGCAACGCCCGTTGCCTACGCCGCGCGATCCTGGAGCCGATCCCGCAAGCCTCCGTCCTCCACCTCCCTCCCCGGGGCTGGTGCGCCCGCGCGCGCCGGTATGCGGGCTCGCGCCTGCTCGATGCAGTTCTTCCACATGTCACGCTCCTCCCGAACCCCTGTCGCGGCTGCCGTCGCGTTCCTGCTGTCCGCCGGTGCCGCCGTGGCCCAATCGACGCCGTCGTCCCCACCCGACGCCGACGGGCCGCAGGCCGATACCGCGCCAGCGGCCGAGTCCGCTGCCGACGCCGCCGGCGAGGGCGCCACCCGCGCCGACCGCCGCCGCGCGCTGGACCGTGTGACGATCAGCGCCGCACGCAAGAAGCTCGAAGGCGCGAGCACGCGCCTGCCGCTGACCGCGCGCGAGACGCCGCAGTCGATGAGCAGCATCGACGCGAGCCGCCTCGAGAACGAGACGCTCATCAGCATCAACGACGTGATGCAGAACATCACCGGCGTCAACGTGTCGTTCTACGACACGCAGCGGCCGCTGTACTTCGCGCGCGGTTTCCAGATCACCGATTTCCAGATCGACGGCGTGCCCACCTACAGCGGCGGCACGCAGCAGGAGTACGACACCGTCTTCTACTCCCGCATCGATGTCGTGCGCGGCGCCAACGGCCTGACCACCGGCGCCGGCATCCCGTCGGCGACCGTCAACATGATCCGCAAGCGGCCGGAGAAGATCTTCTCCGCCTACGGCGGCCTGGTGATGGGCTCGGAGGACTTCCACCGCGTCGAGGCCGACCTCAACACCCCGATCACGCGCGACGGCAGCGTGCGCGCCCGCCTGATCGCCTCGGCGCAGGAAAAGGACGGCTACCGCGACCGCCACAGCGAGACCAAGACCGCGTTCATGGCCACGGTCGAGGCCGACCTGACCGCCAGCACGACGCTGACCGTCGGCTACCAGGACCAGAACAACGTGCCCAAGGGTCCCATCTGGGGCACGATCCCGCGCTTCGCGTCGGACGGCTCGCTGGCCGGCCTGCCGCGCGAGACCAGCTTCTCGCCGCCGTGGACGCGCTGGTCGCGCCAGAACGGCACGTTCTACGCGCAGCTGGAGCAGAAGCTCGGCGAGGACTGGACGCTCAAGGCCATCGCCAACCACAGCGAGGGCAACACCTTCAGCCTGCGCACCTACGCCAGCGGTTATCCGGATCCGAAGACCGGCGCCGGCCTCAAGCTGCTCGCCGCCGTCGGCAAGAGCTGGGAGAAGCGCGACAGCCTCGATCTCTACGCCTCCGGCACGCTGGATCTGTTCGGGCGCAAGCACGACCTGGTGATCGGCGCCAACGGCGTGAAGACGACCACCACCACGCCCACGCTGACCTCGGTCGCCTCGTGGAGCTACGACATCCCCGACATCCGCAGCTGGGACGGCAATGCCCCGGCGCCGGTCTTCAGCGCCACGGGTGCGAAGCGTGTCGCCGAGACCCAGCAGAGCGGCATCTTCGCGATGGGTCGCTGGAAGGTGCTGGAGCCGCTGTCGGTGATCACCGGTGCGCGGCTGAGTTCCTGGAAGACCGGCACCGACGCCTTCAACACCGCGGGCAACTTCACGGCCCGCACCGGTGCCTACCAGGTGTCCGACGAGGTCTCGCCGTACTTCGGCGTCGTCTACGACATCAACGACGCCGTGTCGCTCTACGCGAGCTACACCGACCTGTTCAAGCCGCAGAACAACAAGGACAAGAACGACAACCTGCTCGCGCCGGTCCGCGGCAGCAACACCGAGTTCGGTCTCAAGGGCGAGTTCCTGGACAAGCGGCTGGCGGTGTCCGCGGCCGTCTTCGAGGCCAAGCAGGACAACTACGCGGTGAAGGACACCTCGGTGCCCGACGGCTCGCTGCCGGACGGCAGCAACGCCTTCATCGGCGTGAACGGCACGAAGACCAAGGGCTTCGAGCTGGATGTCTCCGGCCAGCTGGCGCCGGGCTGGACCTTGAACGCGGGCTACGCCAACACGCGCATCACGCGGCACCCGTCCGACCTGATCTACGCCAACCTGCCGAAGCACACGCTGCAATTGAACACGAGCTACCGGCTAGGCGGCGGATGGGAACGGCTGACGGTCGGCGGCGGCTTGAACTACCAGAGCACGGTCACCGGCTTCGGCATCCCGCATCCGACGCTGGTCACGACGACGGTCACGCAAGGCGCCTTCGTGCTGCTGAACCTGCACGCCAACTACCAGTTGAACGACCGCTTCAGCCTCGGCCTGTCAATCCGCAACGCGCTCGACAAGACCTACTGGGCCAACCTCGACTACCCCAACTACGGCGATCCGCGCAGCGTGATGCTGAGCCTGCGCGGGAGGTTCTGAGGGAGGCTCTGGGGGAGGTCGTCAAGGCGCAGGCTTGGTCGCCTGCTCAAGCTCCACCGCCTGCACCACGTTGCGGCCCTGGCCCTTCGCGCTGTAGAGCGCCTGGTCGGCGCGCCTGAGCACCTCGGCGGCGCTGGCGTCCTCGCGCGCGGACTCGGCGATGCCGAAGCTCGCCGTGAGGGGCCAGGTCTGTCCCTCCCACGTGAACGGATGTTCCTCGAGCAGCGTCCGCATCCGTTCCGCCACCAGCGCGGCGCCGGCGATGCCAGTGTCGGGCAGCAGCGCGCAGAACTCCTCGCCGCCCAGTCGCGCGAACCGGTCCACCTCGCGCAGGCACGGCCGCAGCAGCGTCACGAGCGCCTTCAACGCCGCATCGCCCGCCGCGTGACCCAGGGTGTCGTTCAACTGCTTGAAGCGGTCCAGATCCAGCATCACCAGCGCGTAGCCGTGTCCGCGCATCAGGCGGGCGTGCTCGAGGTCGACGGCCTCGGACAGCGCGCGACGGTTCAGCGCGTCGGTCAGCGGGTCGCGCTCGGTCAGCCGGCGGATCTCCAGCACCAGCTTCATCAGCAGCAGGAAGGCGATCCAGCCGTTGATCAGCAGCGCCAGCACCAGCGAGGCCCACAGCCACGCGAGGTTGAAGGCGCTGACGACGTCGAGGTCGCCGGTGCGGCCCGGCGCGAGCGCCGCCTCCAGCGGTCGAGAGAGCAGCAGCAGGCCGACGACGACCAGCGGCGAGGCCAGCATGAGCGCCGCGCGCACGTGAAGCCCGCGCGAGCGCATGAGCCGCCAGGCGTCGACGGCCGCCAGCAGCGCCAGCACGCACATCGTGCTGAAGAGGATCAGCTTGTGCGGCAGCCCCAGCGGTCCGTCGGTGAAGCGGGCGGTGAGGAGGCTGACGCCGACCACCGCCAGCAGGGTCGTGCGCCACGGCGCGGGGCGGTCACCGATCAGCGGGACCGTGAGGCGGATCAGGCCGAATGCCGCCACCGACAGGAAATCCGGCCAGCCGTAATCCATCCGCGGCACCAGCCCCAGCGCCTCCTGCAGCAGGAAGGAGGCGCCGAGCGCGGCGTTCGCGCCCGCGACGCTCGCGCAGGCCCAGGGCGACTCGCGCAGGCCGACGGCCATCATCAACCAGACCACGGCGGCGACACCGAACAGCACCACCAGCGCGGCGACCAGCGAGACGGGGTCGGCGACGGGCAGCATCAGGCGAACTCCGCCTCGCCCGCGGCGCGCAGCACGCGGTTGCGCCCGCGCGCCTTGGCCGCGTACATGGCGGCGTCGGCCCGCGACAAGGCGCCGTGGCCGTTGGCGTCGCCCGGACGCATCGTGGCCACGCCGAAGCTCGCGCTGATCGGCCAGAGCTTGTCGCCCCAGGCCAGCGGCTGCTTCTGCAGCAGCTCGCGCAGGCGTTCGGCGACCAGCATCGCGCCGTCGAGGTCGGTGTCGGGCAGCAGCACCGCGAACTCCTCGCCGCCCATCCGGCCGAAGCAGTCCGCGTCGCGCAGCGTCGCGCCGAGCACGGCCGACAGGTGCCGCAGCGCGGCGTCGCCGCCGGCGTGACCCAGCTCGTCGTTGATGCGCTTGAAATGGTCGACGTCCAGCATCAGCACGGCGTTCTGACGCCCGCGATCGGTCCTCGCCTGCATGCGGCCGAGGTGCTCCTCCAGCGCGCGCCGGTTGAGCACGCCGGTCAGCGCGTCGCGGCGCATGAGGTGGCGCACCCTGGCGATCAGGCGCTGGATGACGAGCGCGATCAGGCCGGTGGCCATGGTCACGTCCACGACCAGGATCAGCATGACCAGCGGCACGTTGACGCCCGGCCCCGCCAGGACGTAGGCCGGAGGCAGCCAGCCGAGCAGGGTGAAGGTCCGCCAGAAGCACACGGTGGCGAACGCGGCGAAGGGCAGCACCAGGACGCCGGTGAGCGCGATGCGGAAGCCCGCGCCGACGGCCACGTCGCGCGCCGCCATCAACGCCAGCACGCCGACCATGAAGTTGGAGAAGGCGCGTGCGCGGGCGGGGTCCGGATCGCCTGCCGTGCAGGCGACGGCAACGAAGCCGAGCAGCACGATGGCCATGATGTCGAGGGCGTTGTCGCGATCCCGCGTGAGCGCGCGGGCGCCCGCGGTGAGGAAGCCGGCGGCGACCAGGTCCAGCGGCAGCCCGACCAGCCGCTCCAGCGAGGCCGGCAGCGCGGGCCACCAGCTCAGCGCAAGCAGGCCGTGATGGGCGGAGATCCGCCGCGACGCGCGCGGCGCGATGCGCAGCACGTCGCCGAGCGCGAGCCACACGACACACGCGACGGCATCGATCACGGCGATCACCATCAGCAGCGTGGCGGTGTCGAGCGGCGGCATGCGGACCATCATCGCAAAGCGCTGCCGCGCGCACAATCGCGGCCATGACGAACGATGTCCCTGAATCGATCACGCTGGTCACGGGCGCCGGTCGCGGCATCGGCGCGGCGACCGCGCTGCTGCTGGCGGCGCGCGGTCACGACCTCGCCCTCAACTACCGACAGGATGCGGCCGCGGCCGAGGCCGTCGCCTCGCGCGTGCGGGCGCTGGGCAGGCGCGCGGTGACGATACGCGCCGACGTCGCCGATCCGGCCCAGGTCGCGGCGATGTTCGCGGAGATCGACGGGCAGCTCGGCCGGCTCACCGGTCTGGTGAACAACGCCGGCATGGTGGCCCGCAAGGCCTCGCTGGCGGACCTCACGCCTGAGCGCCTCCGGCGCGTCTTCGAGGTCAACGTCTTCGGGCTGATCTACTGCACACAGCAGGCCGCGGCGCGGATGAGCACCGCGCAGGGCGGACGCGGCGGCGCGATCGTCAACCTGTCGTCGCGCGCGGCGCAGCGCGGGTCGCCGCATCTCTATTCGGACTACGCCGCCAGCAAGGGGGCGGTGGACACGCTGACCCTGAGCCTGGGACAGGAGCTGATCGGGCAGGGCATCCGGGTCAACGGCGTGCGCCCCGGGGTGATCGAGACCGACATCCATGCCGACAGCCTCCCCGCGGAAGCTCTGCCCGCGTTGCTGGCGGAGGCGGCAAAAGGCATTCCCATCGGCCGGCTCGGCCGGGCGGAGGAAATCGCCGAAGCGATCGCCTGGCTGATGTCCGATGCGGCCAGCTTCACCGTGGGTGCCACGCTGGACGTGGCCGGCGGCCGCTGAAACCTCAGCGCCGTTCGACCAGGATAGGCGTCAGCGCCATCGACGAGCGGACGCGATCCGCGGCCGCGCGGGCATCCTCGCGGCTCGCGAACGGGCCGGCCTGCAGGCGGTGCAGGTTCTTGTCCTTGAAGATCGTCAGCATCGGTGCGAGCTCTTCCATGCCGCGCGTGAAGCGCTCGCGCACCTGCTCGGCGCCTTCCATGCGGGAGAACGCGCCGAACTGCAGCCAGTAGCCTTGCGCGGCGGCGGTGAGCTGGAGCGCGGGCACGGGCGCCTCGGAGTCGGTGGCGGCGATCGCGCCGGCGGTGGCCGCGGCCATCGCCTGGGCCTTGGACTGGCCCGACGGGGGCAGGTCGCTGCCGGGCGGCAGCGCGGTGATGGGAATCGGCGTCATGCCCGCGTCGGCGGGCGCCGGCAGCGGCACCTGGGCCGGCACCGGCGTGACCGGCGGACGCAGCTGCGCGGTGGTCGTCAGGTCGGGCGCGCCGCTCGGTGTGGCGGCCGCGAAGACGGGCGTGTCGGGAGCGACCTTCGGATCGGGCGACAAGGTGTCGCGGTCACGCGTCCACGCGCCGGTGCGGATGTCCTCATAGGTGATGCGCTCGATTTCCACCGGCGCCACGCCGTTCAGCACGTCCAGCTTGAGCGCGGCGGTGTAGCTCAGGTCGATGATGCGACCCTTGTGGAACGGGCCCCGGTCGTTGATGCGCACGATGATCTCGCGGCCGTTCTTCGGGTTGCGTACGCGGGCGTAGCTCGGGATCGGGATGGTGGCATGCGCGGCCGTCATCGCGTACATGTTGTAGATCTCGCCGCTGGAGGTCGGCTTGCCGTGGAACTTGCGGCCGTACCAGGACGCCAGGCCCTTCTGCACCAGCGGCTTGTCCTCGGCGATGGGTTCGTAGCGCTCGCCGAGCACCTCATAGGGCTTGTTGGGTCCGCCCTTGCGGATGGATTCCAGCTTGGGCGTCGCGTCCGGCACCTTCTTCAGATCGGGCGGAATGACGGCGTCGGGGCCGTCGCGGTCCGGCCAGGACGAGACCTTGGGGCCGCCGGAGGAGGATCGGTTGGAGGAGGGGCCAGGGCTGGCGCAGGCGGCCAGGATCAGGGCACACGTCAGGACGGTCAGGCGCTGACCGGCGGGGCGGGCTTCAAACATGGCCGCAACCCTAGCAATGCGGCGCGGATTTGCCAAGGTTATGCTGCGCGCACCCTTCCTTCCTTTCATGATCGTTTCGATCGTTACGTCCGCACCGTCATGAGCACCTACCTCTTCCCCCCAGCGCCGCAGGCCGCCGTGGCCGTGCGCGGCACCGACGCGCGCTACGCCGTCAGCCGCATCTTCTGCGTCGGCCGCAACTACGCGGCCCACGCCCGCGAGATGGGCAGTGATCCGGACCGCGAGCCGCCGTTCTACTTCACCAAGCCGGCCAGCGCGCTGGCGCCGTCGGGCGGCACCATCCCCTACGCGCCGGGAACGAAGAACCTGCACTATGAGATGGAGCTGGTCGTCGCGATCGGCAAGCCGGTGTTCAAGGCCACGCCCGAGCAGGCCGGCGACGCGGTCTGGGGCTATGCCGCCGGACTGGACATGACGCGCCGCGACCTGCAGAACGAGGCCAAGGCCATCGGCCGGCCCTGGGACCTGGGCAAGGGCTTCGAACACTCGGCGGTGATCACCGAGCTGGTGCCGCGTTCGGAGCAGGGCGACCTGACGACCGGCGCGATCACGCTGTCGGTGAACGGTGTGGAGAAGCAGCGCGGCGACCTGTCGGACATGATCTGGAGCATTCCGGAGCTGGTCGCCAACCTGTCGCAGTTCTACCACCTGGAGCCGGGGGACCTGATCTACACGGGCACGCCGGAAGGGGTGGGTCCGGTGAAGCCGGGCGACAAGATCGTCGGCGTGATCGAGGGCTTCGGCGAGCTGACGATCTCGATCGGCGAGGCCGAGTAAACGAGCTAGACGAGCGACAGGCAGAGACCCGCGACGATGTTCGATCACAACGAGACCCTGGACGAGGCCCGCGCGCGCAACATCCGCGATGCGCTGTTCGAAGACATCGGCGTCAGCGACTGGACCGCGCGGCTGGTGCCGGCGGGCCGGCGCGTGACGGCGCATGTCCGCGTGCGCGAAGCGGCGGTGCTGTGCGGCCGCGACTGGTTCGAGGGCGTGTTCCTCGCGCTGGACGGGTCGTCGCGGATCGAGTGGTCATATGAAGAAGGCGCCGACATGGCGCCTGACACCGTGGTCTGCCGCATCGAGGCCGAAGGCCGTTCGCTGCTGTCGGCCGAGCGGCCGGCGCTGAACTTCCTGCAGCTGCTGTCTGGCACGGCGACGACGACGCGCGCGCATGCGCGCGCGATCGACGGCGCGAGCCCGAACCCGCGCGGCTGCGCAGTGCTGGACACGCGCAAGACGCTGCCCGGCCTGCGGCTGGCGCAGAAGTACGCGGTGCGCGTGGGCGGCGGGGCGAATCAACGCCTGGCCCTCTACGATGGGATCCTGATCAAGGAGAACCACATCGCCGCGGCCGGCGGTGTGACGCAGGCGCTGCGGCAGGCGCAGGCGCTGGAGGCCGGCGTGTCCATCCAGGTCGAGGTCGAGACCCTTGAGCAGCTGCGCGAGGCCTTGAAGGCCGGTGCGGTCAGCGTGCTGCTGGACAACTTCAGCGAGCCGATGATGCGCGAGGCGGTGGCGATCGCCGGGGGTCAGGCCTTGCTCGAAGTGTCCGGCGGCGTGGCCATCGACCAGCTGCGCTGGATCGCGGCGACGGGCGTCGACCGCATCTCGGTCGGACGCCTGACCAAGGACGCGAAGGCGGTTGACTACTCGATGCGGGTCGACGGCTGACGCTGACTTCGATAACAGCGACTCCTGCAATTCGGCGCCATTTTCGGCGCCGAACTTCTTTCAGACACTGACTTCTTCCCAACCGAAGGAGACAGGATTGATTGAAGCAAGCAACGATGAACAGATGCCCGATGTGAATGCGGGCTCGCTCCGAGACTTCCTAGGCCCCTGGTCGGCCAACATGGCCAAGCTGGTGCTCAATGAGGTCGAGTGGCGCCTTCGACTCATGGCAGAACTTCGCGGCAAGCTCGACGTGGTGGGCGTCGACGAGGTGCGGGAGCTTCAACCGCTGTTCAAGCGTGGGCTGTGGATGTTTGGCCCGGAGTTCGAGTCGGCGGACTTCACAGCCAACGTCGGCATGACGAAGGTGATCCGCCAGCTTTTCAAGGATCCGAAGGCGGTCGGATCTCGCAATCGTCCTGATTTCGTGGTGCGGCCCAACAGCAGCATCGGGCTGTACGCCTGTCCATCCTATGACGGTGCTCATGAGGTGAACGGTGTCCACAGCCTTGCGATCATCGAGCTCAAGACAACTGGCCGAGAGCTCGGAGAGGCTGAGCGCTTGCAAGTCTTGAAGTACGTGAAGGAGCTTCGGAACCGAGGATGTTTCAAGGCGGAAACCCGGGTGGATTGCTATGTCCTTGGTGAGCACGTCGAACGGGGAGAGGAGGAGCCAACGCAACACAATCCGCGAACGACGGTGACCCTGATGCGCTACGAGACCCTTCTGGAGCGAGCGGAAAGTCGCCTTCTGAATATGTACGACAAGATTAAGGATGCACCCTTTCTGATGGACGGAGCGCCCAAGACAGAGGGTCAGTCGGCGTGGCCGACCACGATGAACGGCGTTGAAGCGGCGTGATGCTGCTTTCCCCATGAAGGGCACTGCGACAGTGCCCGCCACACCAAGCTTGTGCGCAACGGCGGTGCGCGGATGTCGTTCTGGCTTGCATACAAGACAGATGAGCCTGGGAAGGCAGGGTGGACCCTCACTGGCACGGAAGCTGCAAAGCCCCGTGCATGGGCATCACCGCCACCGACATCAGCCAGCGCATCATCGATGCCGTGCTCGCGCAGAAGCTGGCGCCGGGCACGCGCCTCGGCGAGCAGCAGCTGGCGCTGCTCTTCGACTGCAGCCGCACCATCGTCCGCGAGGCGTTGACCCGTCTCGCCGCGCGCGGCATCGTGACCGTCAGCGCGCGCCGCGGCTGGTATCTCATCGCCCCCTCGCGCGATGAAGCCCGTGAAGCCTTCGAGGCGCGACGCGTCATCGAGCTCGGCCTGCTGCGTGGTCGTCGACCGCTGGACAAGCCCGCGCTCACGCGTCTGAAGAAGCACCTCGCGCAGGAGAAGGCCGCTCTGCGCGGCGACGACGTCGGTGCGCGCAGCTTCCTGCTCGGCGACTTCCATGTGTGCCTCGCCGAGTGCCTCGGCAACAGCCTGCTCGCCGACACGCTGCGCGACTACACCGCGCGCACCACGCTGATCGCGATGCTCTACCAGTCGTCCCACGACGCCGCGCAGTCCTGCCAGGAGCACGTCGCCATCGTGGCCGCGCTCGAGCAAGGCGACGCCGATCGCGCCGAGGCGCTGATGGCTGAGCACCTCGCCAGCGTGCAGTCCGGGCTGCAGCTCGAGACACAGACCGACGACCCGCTGCATCAATTGCGGCAGGCGCTCACGCCGGTGGCGTCGAGCACCTCCGCGCCGCCGCAGTCCTCCACCGCCCCGGCGCGCCGCTCGCGTGCGCGCACCGCGGCGGTGGACACCGCTGATTCCGCCCCCGCCCCCTACCTAGGAGCCTTGTTATGAGCCACGCTGTCTGTTCCCCCGTCCGTTCGTCGATGTCGCGCCGCCTGCTGCTGGCTGCCGGCCTCGGCGTCCTTGCCCTGGGCGCGCAGGCACAGACCGCGCTGGACACCATCACCAAGTCCAAGACCATCAAGATCGCGATCCCGACCGACTACCCGCCCTACGGCTTCGTCGGCCCCGACATGAAGCCGCAAGGCCTGGACGTCGCGATGGCCGAGCTCATCGCCGCCAAGCTCGGCGTGAAGGTCGAGCTGGTGCCGGTCACCAGCGCCAACCGCATTCCGTATCTGCAGACCAAGAAGGCCGACCTGGTCATCTCCACGCTCGGCAAGAACCCGGAGCGCGAGAAGGTCATCTCGTTCAGCTCGGCCTACGCGCCGTTCTATCAAGCGGTCTTCGCGCCCAAGAGCCTGACGATCAAGAGCTTCGCCGACCTTGGCGGCAAGACCGTCGCCGTCACGCGCGGCGCGATGGAGGATCAGGAGCTCGCCAAGGTCGCGCCGGCGACGCTGGAGTTCAAGCGCTTCGAGGACAACAACGCGACCATCGCCGCGTTCGCCGCCGGCCAGACCCAGGTGGTCGCCACCAGCGCCGCCGTCGCCGGCAACCTGATGCAGCGCCAGCCCGGCCTGAACATCGAATACAAGCTGCTGCTCAAGGACAGCCCGTGTTTCATCGGCGTGGCCAAGGGTGAGGACGCCCTGCTCGCGAAGGTCAACGCGATCGTCGCGGCGGCCAAGCAGGGCGGGGAACTCGAGGCGCTCTCCAAGAAGTGGCTGGGCCGCGGCGCGGGCGAACTGCCGCTTTGAGCGTCCCATGATCGAGTTCGACTTCGGCGCCGTCCTCGCCGAGTGGCCGCTGCTCTTGCGCGGTCTCGCGTGGACGGTGGGCCTCACGGTGATCGCCGTGCCGCTGGGCCTGCTGATCGCGACGCTGGGCGCGTGGGCCCGCGCCTGCGGGTCGACGGCGCTGCGCCGCGGCGTCGGCGTCTATGTCGAGCTGCTGCGCAACACGCCGTTCATCGTGCAGCTGTTCTTCGTGTTCTTCGGTCTGCCGGCACTGGGCGTCAAGCTGTCGCCGGAGGCCGCCTCGCTGATCGCGATGACGCTGAACCTCGGCGCCTACGGCACCGAGATCCTGCGCGCCGGCATCCAGGCCGCGCCCAAGGGTCAGTGGGAGGCGGCGCAAAGCCTGGCCCTCAGCCAGACGCAGGTCTTCACCCGCGTGATCCTGCCGCCGGCGTTCAAGCGCGTGTGGCCCGCGATGACCAGCCAGATCGTCATCGTGATGCTGGGCACGGCGGTGTGCGGCCAGATCTCCACCGAGGAGCTGAGCTACGCCGCCAACCTGATCCACAGCCGCAACTTCCGCGCCTTCGAGGCGACCTTCGTCGCGCTGGCGATCTACCTGGCGCTGTCGTTGATCACGCGGCGCTTCCTGCTCTGGGCGGGGCCGAAGTGGTTCTTCGGTGGCGGGAGACGCTCATGATCGAGTTCACCCTCTGGGACATCCTGCGCAACCTCGCGCTCGCCCTGCGCTGGACCGTGGCGCTGTCGCTGATCGCCTTCATCGGCGGCGGCCTGGTCGGCGCGACGCTGCTGTGCCTGCGCATCGGGCTGGGCCGCAAGACGCAACACGTGATCGGCGCGTACGTCGGCATCTTCCAGGGCACGCCCCTGCTGATGCAGCTGTTCCTGGCCTACTTCGGCGTGTCGCTGCTGGGCATCGACGTGTCGGCGTGGACGGCGGCCTCGCTGGCGCTCACCCTCTACACGAGCGCCTACCTCGTCGAGATCTGGCGCGGCTGCGTCGAAGCCGTGCCGCGCGGCCAGTGGGAGGCCGCGCGCAGCCTCGCGATGAGCTTCGGCGAGCAGCTGCGCCACGTGATCCTCCCGCAGGCGGCGCGTCTGGCGATCGCGCCGACGGTCGGCTTCCTGGTGCAGGTCATCAAGGGCACCGCGCTGGCCTCGGTGATCGGTTTCGTGGAACTGACCAAGGCCGGCGGGATGATCGCCAACGCGAGCTTCAAGCCTTTCCTGGTTTTCGGCTGCGTGGCCCTGTTCTATTTCGCGCTGTGCTTCCCCGTGAGCCTGGCCGCCCAACACCTGGAAAGGAAGCAGCATGGCCGCACTGCCTGACAAGACGATCGATCACGAGATCGATCCCGTGGTCGACCAGGCGCTCGTGCCGACGACGATGCCTGCGCCGGGTGTGCCGATCGTGCGCATCACCGCGCTGCGCAAGTCCTACGGCACGAACGAGGTGCTCAAGGGCATCGACCTCGACGTGATGCGCGGCGAGGTGATCGCGTTGATCGGCAAGAGCGGCTCGGGCAAGAGCACGCTGCTGCGTTGTATCAACGGACTGGAGCAGTTCCAGGATGGCTCGCTGCGCGTGGCGGACAAACCGTTGCTGCACGAGAGCGCCATGGCGATGCGCGCGCTGCGACAGCAGGTCGGGATGATCTTCCAGAGCTTCAACCTGTTTCCGCACCTGAGCGTGGGACGCAACGTGATGCTGGCGCCGACGCTGGTGAAACAGCGCTCCGACAAGGACGCCGCCGAGCAGGCGCGTGCGCTGCTGGCGCGCGTGGGCCTGGCCGAGAAGTTCGATGCGATGCCCGACCAGCTGTCGGGCGGCCAGCAGCAGCGCGTGGCGATCGCCCGGGCACTGGCGATGGAGCCGCAGGTGCTGCTGTGCGACGAGATCACCTCGGCATTGGATCCGGAGCTGGTCGGCGAAGTGCTGCGCGTCGTCGAGTCGCTGGCCGACGAGGGCATGACGCTGCTGATGGTCACGCACGAGATGAACTTCGCGCGCAAGGTGGCGGATCGGGTGATCTTCATGCATCAAGGTCGTGTGCACGAGATCGGCACGCCCGCCGATGTCTTCGGTTCGCCGCGGACGCCGGAGTTGAAGCAGTTCCTGAAGTCGCTCGACGACTGAGCTCCCACTGAAGGGGGCGCCCGATGGGGCGTGTCTCGACGGCAACATCCCCCGCCGGCTCGATTCCGGACTCGCGAAGCGTTCCTAAACTGCTTCGTCATGAGTCAACGTCATTCGCTTGTCGGTACCGGCCTCTACTCCACCTATGAGGCCGCTCGGCTTCTTCGCCTGGACGTGCGCAACGTGCGCCGATGGCTGAAGGGAAGTTCGCGCAAGACGAAGAACGGTCTCAGCATCACGCCGCCGCTGTGGCCGCTGCAGTACTGTGACGATGAAGAGATCGGTGGCCGGCACGTGCTCGGGTTCAAGGACCTCATGGAGCTGCGCGTGGTCGCACGGCTGCTGGAGCAGGGTGTGGCGCTGCAGACGGTCCGAGCCGCCATCCAGCTTGCCCGCGAGCAGATGGGGCCTTATCCGCTGCAATCTCGGCGGTTCCTGTCGGATGGGAAACGCATCTTCATGGATATCGTCGGCATCGACGGCCAGCCCTCGCGTCTTCTTGATGTGCAAGCGCGGCAGCTGGTGCTGGACAGCGTCATCCGTCCTTCGCTGTTCGACGGTGTCGAATTCGATGCGGACGGGAACTCGCGTCGATGGTTCCCCGTGCCGAACGAGCGCGTCGTCGTGCTCGATCCAGCGAGGTGCTTTGGCGAACCCATCCTCACGCGGACCAATGTGTCGACGGAGACGCTGTTTCTCTCCCATCGCGCGGAAGGCGGCAATACCGACTTTGTGGCGCGTATCTGGCGAGTGACGCCCGACGAGGTCATGGCGGCGGTCGCTTACGAAGAGCGGTTGGCAGCGGCATGAAATTCATCTTCGACAACAACTTGTCGATCGATCTGGCCAAGGCGATCGGGGCGCTTTCCCGTCAGGAATGCGTTGTGGAGCAAGTCCACCACCTCAAGGATCTCTTCCCGCAAAGCGCCGAAGATGTCGTATGGCTCAGTCGCTTGCAGGAGTACGGGCCGCGTTGGGTGGTTGTGACGAACGACAAATTCAAGAAACAGGGCCGTGACGAGAGGGTGACCTTTCACCGCAACGAGCTCATCGGCTATGTGCTGGATCCGCAGTGGAGCGGGCAGGGCTTCTGGGCCATCGCCGAGCGCCTCGTCGAATGGTGGCCCATCATCCTTGAGCACGTGAAGACAGCTCGGAACGGTCTCTATCGAGTGCCGTGGAAAACAGGATCGGCGCGCAAGCTGATGTCTTTCTAGCCTTTGCAAGCCGCCGCGTTAGCATCACTCCCCACGCAAGCGGCGTATCGACCGCGCGCCGTGACAGGGAGTCACCCATGAGATTCGGAGTCGGAGCGCGTCGCCTGGCGGGCACTTTGTTGGCCGCCTGCGCCTTGATCGCAGGAGCTGTGCATGCGGAAGGCCTGAAGCGGGGCGACCTCGCGCCTGAACGGCTCGGTCGCACCTTGGACGGGGACGAACTGAACCTCGCCAAGCATCGCGGGCAGATCGTCGTCGTCACCTTCTGGGCGACCTGGTGCCCGTACTGCCTCAAGGAATTGCCGCAGCTCGAAAGCCTGCAGGGCGTCGCCAAGGAGCGTCTGCGGGTGATCGCGGTGAACACCGAGGACAAGAAGGTCTTCCGCCGTGTGGCCGGCATCATGAAGGACTTCAAGCTCCAGCTCGCCAACGACGCCGACAAGTCCGCGCAGCGGGCGTACGGCGTGAACGCGCTGCCGCATCTGTTCGTCATCGACCGCGACGGCCGCATCGCCGCGATGCACCGCGGCTACGGCGAGGACTCGCTGGAACGGATCCTCGAAGAGATCAACGCGCAGCTCGCGAAGTCGGTCCCGTCGTCGGTCGAGGGTGGCGCGGGCACATCCGGGCCCTCCGCGCCTTGAATCGCGCGACAGAACCGCGACGACCGACGCCGTGGCTCCTTGGCGTCTCGATGGCGATTGCTTGCCTCCCGTCGATCGGAGCCGCCGAAAGCCGTTGTTTCGGCACCGTGGCCAACGGGCGCATCGCCGACAGCATCCGCCTCCCGTTGAGCGGCCCGAACTTCTCGGCGTACAGCACGATCGCCGCCGGGGCGGGCCGGACGTACGTGCACTCATCGGTGGCGCGCATCGTCGAGCGCAGCTATCGGACCTTGGAGACCGCGCTCCCAGGCACCGTTTTCGTCTATGGCGAAACGGGCCTCGCCGACGGTGGGCGCTTCAAGCCGCATCGCACGCATCAGAACGGCACCTCGGTGGATTTCTTCGTTCTCGTGAGGAACGGCCAGGACCGGTCGGTCCCGCTGCCCACGCCCGTCACACAGCGCTTCGGCTACGACATCGAGTTCGACAAAGAGGCGAGACAAGGCGAGTACCGCATCGACTTCGAGGCGATGGCGGAGCATCTCTACCAGCTCGACGTTGCCGCGAAAGCGGAGGGCACGGGCATCGCGCAGGTGATCTTCGACCGTGCCTATCTGCCGAAGCTCTTCGCCACGAAACGAGGCCCGTGGCTGGAGAAGCACCTCTCCTTCATGAGAAGCAAGCCGTGGGTGCGCCACGACGAGCATTACCACGTGGACTTCGCGATTCGATGCAAGGCGGCATCGACAGCCCCTCGCTCTTGAGCCGCCAGCAGCGGCCCCGTCCGCTCACGCGAACCAGTCGTCGTCCGGCAGCTGCTCGAACACCCGCTTCAAGCCGCCGCCCCAGCCCTGGCTGATGGTCTTGAAATACGGATCGTCCTTGGTGATGCGGTGTGGCTCGGCCGGCGCGAAGCTGTCGGTCCTGTAGAGCAGCATGTCGATCGGCAGCCCCACGGACAGGTTGCTGCGGATCGTCGAGTCGAACGAGATCAGCGCGCACTTGGTCGCTTCGGCCAGCGAGCTGTCGAAGTCGATGACGCGATCGATGATGGGCTTGCCGTACTTGGACTCGCCGATCTGCACGTAGGGCGTGTCCTCGGTCGCCTCGATGAAGTTGCCCTGCGGATAGACGTGGAAGACGCGCGGCGCCTCGCCCCGGATCTGCCCGCCGACGATGAAGTTGGCGCCGAAGTCCACACCCTGGTTCAGCTGGCCGACGCCGTCGCTGTCGCGCGCGACGACTTCCTTGAGCGTCTTGCCCACGAGCTCCGCGACGTCGTACATCGACGTCAGGCTCATCAGATGGCGGCCATTGACGGTCGCACGCTGGCGCAGCAGGCTCACCACGCTCTGCGTGGTGGCCAGATTGCCGGCCGTGAGCAGCGTGACGAGGCGCTCGCCCGGCTGCTCGAAGAGGTTCATCTTGCGGAACGTGGCGATGTGATCCACGCCCGCGTTCGTGCGGGAGTCCGACGCGAACAGCAGGCCGGCGCGCAGCCGCATGGCAACACAGTAAGTCATGGGCAGAAGGTTAGCGCATCAGGCTTGCAGCGCGCCGTCGTGGTGCACGCTCATTACTGGTCGGACGTGCCGGGCTTCACGAGCACTTCCGCCCGCATCGTTTCCATTCCGCCGCCTGTTCGGACACCGCGCACCGGGCAGGCGTCCAGGTAGTCCGCACCGGTCGCCAGCTTCACGTAACGCCCGTCCGCCAGACACTGGTTGCTGATGTCGTAACCCAGCCAGCCGCCCGCCATGCCGTGCGCGGGGCCCGCGTCGCCAGCCGGGGGCAGGCGCACCTCCGCCCAGGCGTGGCTGGCCACATGCTCGAAGTCCGTCGCCAGGTAACCTGACACGTAACGCGCCGGCAGACCCAGCAACCGCGCGCAGCAGACGAAGACCTGCGCATGGTCCTGGCACACGCCGTGGCCGGTCTCGAAGGCCTCCGCCGCGGGCGTTGCCGCGTCGGTGTAGCCTCGCACGTAGGGCATGCGTTCGCCGATGGCCGCCATCATCGCGAGCAGCGCGCCGTGCGCATCGGCCTTCGCCGCCTCCGCGAAACCGCCCGCGAACTGTCGCAGTCGTTCGTCCGCGCGCGTCAGCGCGCTGTCCCGCAGGAACAGCGGGGAGGGCAGCTCCTCTTCAGGGTCCGGCGTGGGCGGCGCATCGTCGGTGTCGACCTCGCCGATCGCGCGCAACACGATGTCGCGCCGCGGACCGTCCAGGCTCAGCACATGCATCGTGTTGCCGAAGGCGTCCTTGCAGGCGCTCGCGGGCGAGGGCAGTTCCAGCTGCCAATGCAGCACGCGCAGGCCGCGCGCGGGCCGTGGCGTCAGCCGCAGGTACTGGGTGCTGCGCGCGACCGGTGAGTCGTAGCCGTAGACGGTTTCGTGCGAGATGTGCAGATGCATGGCGCTGTCCCTGGTTTCACTGCGCCTCGAAGTAGGCCTGCTGGATGTCGCGGCCCAGCCGGGCCGAGTCCTGCAGGAAGCCCGTCAGCCAGGGGTGCAGTCCCTGGTCGAGGATCTCGTCCACCGCACCATACTCCAGCCGCAGCGCCAGCCGGCCGGCGCTCTGCTTGACCTTGCGCCCCGCGTCCTCGTCGCCGCCGCGCGCCTCGATCTGCGGCAGCACCATGCGGATCTCGTCGCAGCAGGCGCGCAGCGAGCGCGGCACGTCCGGTCGCAGGATCAGCAGCTCCGTCACCCGCCGGCCGTTGAGGCTGTCGCGATAGGCCGCGTGGTACGCCTCGAAGGCCGACAGCGAGCGCAGCAGCGCGTTCCACGCATAGAAGTCGGGCGCGCTCTCGCTCGGCGCGTCAACTGGCGCGAGCGTGTCCACCGCCGGCGCGATCAACTGCGACTTCACATCCAGCAGCCGCGCGGTGTTGTCCGCGCGTTCGACGAAAGTGCCCAGCCGGATGAAGCAGTAGGCGTCGTTGCGCTGCAGCGTCCCGTAGGTCGCGCCGCGGAACAGGTGGGAGCGCTCCTTGACCCAGTCGAAGAACGACGAGGGCTCGGCCACGCCTTTTCGCGCGAGCTCACGGGCCTCCAGCCAGCTGGTGTTGATGGCTTCCCACATCTCGGCGGTGATCTGGCCGCGCACGGCGTGCGCGTTCTCGCGCGCCTGCCGGATGCAGGACAGCACCGAGGCCGGGTTCTCCAGGTCGATCCCCATGAAGCGGAAGAGCTGCTCCGCGCTCAGACGCGGATGGCGCGCCTGGTAGGCCTCCAGCGTGCCGGTCACGGCCAGCGGCGCGGCAAGTTCCGTCGCGGCGCCGCGCGACTGCGGCAGCAGCGACAGCGAATGCGTGACGTCGAGCATGCGCACCAGGTTCTCGGCGCGCTCCATGTAACGGCTCATCCAGTAGAGCTGTGCGGCGGTACGGGACAGCATGTCAGTTCTCCAGGATCCAGGTGTCTTTGGTCCCGCCGCCCTGCGACGAGTTCACGACCAGCGAGCCCGCCTTCAGCGCCACGCGCGTCAGGCCGCCGGCGACCATGTTCACTTCGCGCCCCGAGAGCACGAAGGGCCGCAGGTCGATGTGGCGCGGCGCGATGCCGCGCTCGACGAAGGTCGGGCAGCTCGACAGGCACAGCGTGGGCTGGGCGATGTAGTTCGAGGGATTGGCTTTCACGCGTTCCTTGAAGTCCGCGACCTCCGCCGCCGTCGAGGCCGGTCCGACCAGCATCCCGTAGCCGCCGGCGCCGTGTACTTCCTTCACCACCAACTCGGCCATGTTGTTCAGCACGTGGTCCAGGTCCTGCGGCTTGCGGCACTGCCAGGTCGGCACGTTGTGCAGGATGGGTTCCTCGCCCAGGTAGAAGCGGACCATGTCCGGCACGTAGGGGTAGATGGACTTGTCATCGGCGACGCCGGTGCCGACCGCGTTGGCCAGCACCACGTGACCCTGCTTGTAGACCGACAGCAGCCCCGGGACGCCCAGCATGGAGTCGGACCGGAAGGCCAGCGGGTCGAGGAAGGCGTCGTCGATGCGGCGGTAGATGACGTCGACGCGCTTCGGTCCCACGGTGGTCCGCATGAAGACGAAGCCGTCCTTGACGAACAGGTCCTGGCCCTCGACCAGCTCCACGCCCATCTGCTGGGCGAGGAAGGCGTGCTCGAAGTAGGCCGAGTTGAACGGTCCCGGCGTCAGCACCACCACGGTCGGGTTGTCCGCCAGGCTGGCCTGGCGCAAGGTGTTCAGCAGCAGCGCCGGGTAGTGCGCGACCGGCGCGATCGAGTACTTCGCAAACAGCTCCGGGAAGAGCCGCATCATCATCTTGCGGTTCTCCAGCATGTAGCTGACGCCGGAGGGGACCCGCAAGTTGTCCTCGAGCACGTAATAACCGCCGTCGGAATGTCGGATCAGGTCGACCCCGGTGATGTGGGCGTACACGCCCAGCGGCAGGTCCAGGCCCTGCATCGCCGGCTGGTACTGCGCGTTGGCGAAGACCTGCTCGGCGGGGATCAGGCCGGCCTTCACGATCTCATGGTCGTGGTAGATGTCCCACAGGAAGCGGTTGAGCGCGGTGACGCGCTGGCGCAGGCCGCGTTCCAGCATGCGCCAGTCGTCGGCGGGGACGATGCGGGGCACGGTGTCGAAGGGGATCAGGCGTTCGGCGCCGGCCTCGTCGCCGTAGACGGCGAAGGTGATGCCGACCTTGTGGAAGAGCAGGTCGGCCTCGGACCGTTTCTTGGCCAGGGCGTCGGGCGTCTGCGCGTGGAGCCAGTCCGCGAAGGCCTGGTAGCTGGGCCGGATCGCGCCGCTTTGCAGCAGCATCTCGTCGTAGTGGCCAGCGGCCGGAAGGGTCAGCGCATGCATGAGGTCTCCAGGGACGGACCGCCTCCGGGTGGCGGTCGGGAGGGGCAGGTTGCAAGCGCCGTGCCCACCCCCGTCCGGCGGACGGGCGGAACAGGCCCCCAGCATGATCGATTCTGGTGCGCCTGCGTCGTCCGCCCCGCGGCGGTGCCCAGGCAGGGTCGGTGATCGCCCGGCCCTGGTGCAGTGGCACTATCCCGTGTTGCATACGCGCGCCGCTGTCGCTACAACTGCCGCGATGCATGACAACACCCAGGTCCTGTCGCCTCCTCCGGCCCCCGGCAACCCCAACAACGCGAACGGCGCGAGCGCCGACGGCTTCGTCCCGCCGCGCGGCTCGCGCGCATCGCTCGGCCGCTGGCTGACGGCCATGGTGCTGTCGGCCGTGGCGGCGGCGCTGCTGATCTCCGCCCTGCTGATCGAAAATTTCGCCCGCGCCCATGCGGAGCGCCGCGCGGTCGAGTCGCTGCGGCAGGTCGCGGTCGATTTCCGCGACGCCCTGGACCGCGGCATGGCGCAGCAGTTCAAGGAAGTGCGGGTACTGGCGCAGCTGGAACCCTTCCGCCGCTTCGACGAGCCCGAGGCGATGCGACGCGCGCTGGACCAGGTGCAGATCGGTTTCGACCATTTCGCGTGGCTGGGCGTGACCGACGGTCAGGGCAAGGTGCTGGCCGCGGCCGGCGGGCTGCTGGACGGCGTCGACGTCTCCAAGCGACCGTGGTGGCAGGGCGCGAAGGGCGGCCAGCCCTTCGTCGGCGACGTGCACGCGGCCTTGCTGCTGGAAAAGCTGCTGCCGCGCCAGAACGAGCCCTGGCGCTTCGTCGATTTCGCGATCCCGCTGCTGGATCAGCGCGGGCAGCTGCAGGGCGTCTTCGGCGTGCATCTGAGCTGGGGCTGGGCGCGCCAGATCAAGAGCGAGCTGATCGACGCGACGATGTCGTCCCATCAGGCCGACGCGCTGGTCCTGGGCAAGGACGGCGTGGTGATCCTGGGACCCTCGGACCGCGAGGGCAAGAAGATGCCGATCGGCGACGAGCACGGCCAGGGTCTGCGACATCACGAAGTCGACGGCGTCGACTATTTCGCCGTCAGCGTGCCGAGCCAGGGTTACGGCCTCTATCCCGGCCTGGGGTGGACCGTGCTGGTGCGGCAGCCGGTGGCGGTGGCGCTGTCGGACTACTACGGGCTGCGCCGTCAGATCATCCTCAGCGCCATCCTGCTGCTGGCGGCGGCGGTGCCGCTGAGCTGGTGGCTGGCGCGTCGCATGAGCCGGCCGTTGAACGAGCTGGCCAACGCGATCGCACAGCGGCGTCACCTGAGCGAAGACGCGCTTCCCAGCGTCGGCGGCTACCGCGAGGCCGCGATGCTGTCGCACGCGCTGAACGACCTGGCGCACCGGCAGGCCGTGCAGGACCGCTCGCTCGCTGAGCTCAACGCGTCGCTGGAGCTGCGCGTCCAGGCGCGGACGCTGGAGCTGCATGAGGCGCTGCAGCTCCAGGAATCGAGCGAGCGCCGCCTGCGCACCATCGCGGACAACCTGCCGGTGCTGATCTCCTACATCGACGCGGAGGAGCGGCTGCAGTTCCTCAACGCGACTTTCCGGACCTGGATGGGCATGGAGCCGGACGCCGCGTTGGGCCGGCCGCTGCTGGAGGTGATCGGCCCGGTGCTGCATGCGCAGCGGCTGCCGTTCCTGAAGGGGGCTCTGGCGGGCGTGCGGCAGCGCTTCGAGACGCGCTCGGAGACCAACGGCGTCGCGCGCGACATGCTCGCCGAGTACGTGCCCGACCTGCGCCCCGACGGCAGCGTGGCAGGCGTCTACACGCTGGCGACCGACATCACGCCGTTCAAGCAGGTCGAGCGTGAGCTGGACCAGCTCAGCCGCGTCGACCCGCTGACCGGCTTGCCGAACCGGCGTCAGTTCGAGTCCCGCCTCTCCGAGTCGATCGCGCGCACGCGGCGCAACCAGCGGACGATGGCGCTGATGTTCATGGACCTGGACCGATTCAAGGCGATCAACGACACGCTGGGCCATGCGGCCGGGGATGTGGTGCTGCGCGCCTTCGCCGACCGCGTGCGCGGGGCGATCCGCGAGACCGACCAGCTCTGCCGGCTGGCGGGCGACGAGTTCGTGCTGATCCTGGAAAACCTGCACGATCCGCAGGCGGCGACGCTGGTCGCTGAGAAGGTGCTGGAGGTGGTGAAAGTGCCGTTGACCTTGCAAGGCCGAGAGCTCCAGCTGTCGACCAGCATCGGCATCGCCTGCCATGACGGCGGGGCGGAAAGCGATGTGGCGCTGCTGGGCCGCGCGGACGATGCGCTCTACGCCGCGAAGTCGGCCGGGCGAGGGTGCTGGCGGTTGGCGGACTGAGACGCGAGGCGTGGAGCGCGCACCTCGGCATCGGGTGTAATGCGCGCATGGTTGCCCGATCGACTCCCGCTCCCGCCACGCCCCAGCCGGCGCTCAAGCCCGCGCTCAAGCTCCGCATGCGCGTCACCGTCGGTGACGTCATCGCCATCGGGCCGGGCAAGATCGCTTTGCTGGAGGCGCTCGATGCGACCGGCTCCATCACCGCGGCAGCGAAGTCGCTGGACATGTCCTATCGCCGCGCGTGGCTGCTCATCGATGAAACCAACCGCGCCCTCAAGCAACCCGCCGTCGCCACCGCCGCCGGCGGCGCGAAGGGCGGCGGGAGCGCACTCACCGATTCTGGACGGGCGCTGATCTCGCTCTATCGGCAGATCGAGGAGACCGCCCTACAAGCCTGCAAACCCGAGATCAAGCAGCTTCTGAAGCTCCTCGACTCCTGAAAACAGCGCGGACGCCGGCAGCGCCGGTGCCCCTTTCCGCTCAATCTCCTCCTCGCCGCTCGGAATTCGCTCCAAGGGGCACCGGCGCCGCCGGCGTCGAGACACCGAGGTGTTCGGGTCGCGCAATATCCTGGGATATATTGCGAGCCTCCCCTGTGTCCACCCTTCGAGGGACTCGCCATGCGCTCGATTCGCCCCACCCTGATCGCCCGCCGCGCCGCCGCGCTGACCCTCGCACTGTTGGCCACGGGCCTCGCGCACGCCGCCGACGTGACCGTCTCCGCCGCCGCCAGCCTGACCAACGCGTTCAAGGAACTGGCCCCGGCCTTCGAAGCAGCCCATCCCGGGACCAAGGTGCAATTCAACTTCGCTGCTTCGGACGCGCTGCTCGCACAGATCGCCAAGGGCGCTCCGGTCGACGTCTTCGCATCCGCCGACCAGGAAACCATGGACAAGGCCCAGCAGCAGAGACTGCTGGTCGACGGCTCGCGTCGCAACTTCGTCAGCAACGCGCTGGTCGTGATCACGCCGGCAGAGAACGGCGTGACGCTGAAGTCGCTGGCCGAGCTGCAGCAGCCCACCGTCAAGCGCATCGCCATCGGCAAGCCGGAAGGCGTGCCCGCCGGCCGCTACGCGAAGGCCGCGCTGGAGAAAACCAACCTGTGGACCGCCCTCGAACCCAAGGCCGTCTTCGCGCAGAACGTGCGCCAGGCGCTGGACTACGTCGCGCGCGGCGAGACCGAGGCCGGTTTCGTCTACGCGACCGACGCCTTCGTGATGAAGGACAAGGTCCGCATCCTGTTCAGCGTGCCGACCGAAACGCCGATCTCGTATCCCATCGCCGTCACCAACGGCGGCACGAACGCCGACGGCGGCAAGCAGTTCCTGGACTTCGTCGCCTCGGCCGCTGGTCAGGCGGTGCTGGCCAAATACGGCTTCCAGAAGCCTTGATGGCTGTCCGTGTTGCCCGTCCAGCGGCTGACGGTCGCCTGAACTTCGACCGCGACTGAGCGACGACGCCGCATGGAATCCGCCTGGATCGCGCTCGCGCTGTCGCTGAAGGTCGCCGGCTGGGCGACAGCGCTCAACCTGGTGCTCGGTGTCGCCGCCGGCTTCGCGCTCGCGCGGCTGCGCTTCCCGGGCCGAGAGCTGCTCGACGCCGTGCTGACGCTGCCGATGGTGCTGCCGCCGACGGTGCTCGGCTATTACCTGCTGGTCGTCATCGGCAAGCGCGGCTGGTTGGGCGCCTGGCTGTGGGACACCTTCGGCGTCAATCTGATCTTCACCTGGCAGGGCGCGGTGATCGCCGCGACCATCGTGGCCTTCCCGTTGGTCATGAAGTCCGCGCGCGCCGCGTTCGAGGGCGTCGATCCGCAGCTGGAGCGCGCCGGTCGGGTGCTGGGACTCAACGAATGGGCGCTGTTCTTCCGCGTGACGCTGCCGATGGCCTGGCGCGGCGTGCTGGCGGGCGTGCTGCTGGCCTTCGCCCGCGCGCTGGGCGAGTTCGGCGCGACCTTGATGGTCGCCGGCAGCATCCCGGGCAAGACCCAGACGCTGTCGGTCGCCGTCTACGAGGCGGTGCAGGCCGGTCAGGACGACACGGCCAACCTGCTGGTGCTGATCGTGTCGCTGACCTGCATCGTGGTGCTGCTGACCGCCGGCCGGCTGGCCGGACCGAGGAGCACGGCATGAGCTTCGAGGTCCGCATCCGCAAGCAGGTCGAGGGCGGCGGTCGTCGTTTCGAGCTCGACGTCGCCTTCAGCACCGACGCGCGCCGCACGGTGATCTACGGCCCGTCAGGCGCCGGCAAGAGCTTGACGCTGCAGGCGATCGCCGGGTTGCTGAAACCCGACGAGGGCACGATCTACGTCGACGGCCATCCGGTCTTCGACAGCGGGTCGCGCATCGACGTGCCCGCCCGCGAGCGGCGTCTCGGCTACCTCTTCCAGGACTACGCGCTGTTTCCGCAGCTGACGGTGCGGCAGAACATCGCCTTCGCGCTGAAGCGCGGATGGCTGAATCCGTCGCGCCATGAGGGCGGCGAGGCGGTCGACCGCTGGATCCAGGCTTTCGAGCTGGAACGCGTGGCGCAGCAGCGGCCGCACCAGCTGTCCGGCGGCCAGCGCCAGCGCACTGCGCTGGCCCGCGCGCTGGTGAACGAGCCGCGCGCGCTGCTGCTCGACGAGCCGTTCTCCGCGCTGGATCCGGAGCTGCGCGGCCGCATGCGGACGGAACTCGACACGCTGCTGGAGCGCATCGGCATGCCGATGCTGATGATCACGCACGACCCCGAGGACCTGGCGCGCTTCGGCGACCACCGCGTCATGCTGCGCGACGGCAGGGTGCGAGACGCCGAGCCGGAAAGATCCTGACAGCGGTTGTCGCCCGGACCCTGAGAATCAGGCGTCATGGAGGGCGACGACATGCAGCAGTCGGAGACGGAAGGGGTCAGTCATTGCGACCTCGTCATGAAGGGCGGCGTCACCAGCGGGGTGATCTATCCGCGGCTGGTGGCCGGGCTCTCCGATCGCTACCGGTTCAAGAACATCGGCGGGACGTCGGCGGGCGCGATCGCCGCCGGGGCGAGCGCCGCGGCGGAACTCGGCCGCCAGCGCGGCCATGCCGGCGCGTTCGAACGCCTGGCCCGACTGCCGGAGGAGCTCGGAGACACACTGCCGGGCGCAAGACCTGGCACCGGCCGCAGCCGACTATTGACTCTCTTCCAGCCGGTCCCGGCGCTGCGACGCCATTTCGAGGTCCTGACGCGGGCGCTCGGCAAACCGGCGGGTGCGGCGGCGGCATCGGTCCTCGGCGGGATGGTGGCGATGCACGGTGCCGCGGCCTTGGCGATCACCGGCGTCGGCGTGGCGCTGCTGGTGCCGTACTTCCGACTGCTCGCCTCCGATGCGACTACCGGACCGTGGCAGAAGCTGCTCGCGGTCATGGGGCTGGCGATCATCGTTGCGCTGGTGACAGCGGCGCTGGTCGGGACGGTGCTGGCGCTCTTCACCCGCAGCCTGCTGCGCGGGCTCAAGGACAACGGCTACGGGCTGTGCAGCGGTCTGACGCAACCGGAGCAGGGCGGAGCTGGTCGGTCTGGAAAGCCTGGCGGGTCAGGCGGGCCGGGCGGATCAGGCGAATCAGGCGGATCAGGCGCGTCGGGTGCGTCGGGTGCGTCGGGTGCGTCGGGTGAGCAGACCGCGCTCACCGACTGGCTCCACGTCTACTTCAACGAACTCGCGGGGAAGAGCGTCGACGGGCCGCCGCTGAGCTTCGGTGATCTGTGGGGACCGGACCCGGCGACGCGCCGGATCAACCTGGAGGTGATCACCAGCGCGGTCAGCCAGCAGATGGTCTACAGCATCCCGTTCCGACCCGGGACACCGATGTTCTATTACGACCCGCTGGAATGGTCACGGCTGTTTCCGCAGGCGGTGATGGCGGCTCTGGCGGCGCCTTTCAGCGGCGGCCACGACGGTCCGGTGATCGAGAGCGCCCAGGGTCGCGAACTGCGTCCCCTGCCGCGCCACGGCGACCTGCCCGTGGTGGTGGCGATCCGCATGAGCCTGAGCTTCCCGCTGCTGCTGTCGGCGGTGCCGCTGTATGCGGTGGACTGGTCGCGCACGGCCAACCAGCGCACGCAGACGGCCGTCCGCGCCGCGGCGACAGCCGAGGAGCGCCGCCGCCTGCGCCTGCGGGCGACGCGGATCTGGTTCTCCGACGGTGGCATCGGCAGCAACATGCCGCTGCATCTGTTCGACGCGATGCTGCCGCAGCATCCCACCTTCGCGGTGAATCTGAAACGGCCGCATCCGGATCACGTTATCCGACCCGAGGATCCGGGCAACGACGGCGGACGGATCTATCTGGCCGAAGACGATCGCGGCGGTCGCCTGCGCTACTGGCCGGAACCCGATCTGGTCGACGACTGGGAGCGGCAGGCGCCGGGTGCACGGGAGAAGGCGCCGCTGGCGGGGCTGGCCGGGTTCCTGTGGAGCATCGTGGGCACGATGCAGAACTGGCGAGACGAGATCCTGTTCCCGACACCGGGCTTCCGCGACCGCATCGTCCAGATCAGCCAGAAGCCTGACGAGGGCGGGCTGAACCTGACGATGCCCGCCGGCACGATCGTCGCGCTGGCGGAGGCCGGCGGGATGGCGGCGCAACGCCTGATCGCGCGCTTCCATCCGGCGGGGGCCGAAGGCGGCGCGGGCTGGGACAGCCACCGGCGCGCACGGCTGACGACCTTCCTCGGCGTGATGCAGCCGGCGACGGTCGGGCTGGCGTCGGCAATGGGGATGGCGATGGGGACAGCGATGGGGACGGCGGCAAGGACTGGCGCCGGCCGCGGTGGGAGAACGGACGCGCGAACGCCGGCCGATTGGCTGGTGCTGCTCGACACCGATGCGCGCTACCAGCGTTCCTCGGGGCTGCGGGCCGAGGCGGCGCGTTTCCTCACCGGTCTGGACGAACTGGGCGCCGCCACCCCGCGCAAGCTGTCAGGGCAGGCACGCACGCTGGATGTGGGCTCGCTCAAGCCGATCCCTCAAGTGCGGTTGACGCCGCGGATCTGACGATCGCCCACCTCTGGTGCTCGAGGGCGAAGCGGCTCTTCGGCGATCGCGGTGTTCAGGTGGATTGATCAGGTTGACCTGAGGTGGCCGGCGCCGCCCGGTCCGCTCGGGCGGTCGGTGGCGGAACGGCCGGCGAGGATCTCGGCCTCGCGCTCCGGCGCCAGCGTGGCGACGAGCTTGCTGGCGTCCCAGTCCGGTTCACGCGGGGTTATTGCCCAGGCGAGCGTGTCGGCCGCCGTTTCCTGGACAGCTCGGGTCGTGAGGCCCGCTGCCGTCGCGCGGGAGGCGTCGCCGAGCAGCATGCCTCCGATCGCCGGATCCTCTTCGGGCAGCCAGAGAGGCAGCCCGGTCCACGGCGCCACGCCGAGCACAAGCAGCATGGCGTCCGGCTTCCAGCTGAAGCGGGCGTCGCTGCCCGGTACGGCCTGCACGCAGGCGTCCAGCAATTCCTTCATGGGTAGACGAGGGCCGACGGCGTTGAACGTGCCGGTCGTGCGCGACTCCGCAAGCGTCACGCAGAACGCGGCGAGGTCGCGCACATCGATGACCTGGACAGGCCGCTCCGGCCGTCCGGGGGCGAGGATCTCGCCGCCGCGGGCGACGCGTGCCGGCCAATAGGTGAATCGACCCGTCGGGTCATGCGGTCCGACGATCAATCCGGGCCTCACGATCGCATGCCGGCCGGGCAGGGTGCGGGCGAGCGCCTCTTCAGCCCGGGCTTTCAATGGCCCGTAACCTTCGTTGCCTTCAGCGAGCGGCGTCGATTCGTCGAAGACACGATGCGGTGGGAACACGCCGTACGCCGAGATCGAGGACACGAGCACCACATGCGGCGACCCCGTGTCGAGCGCGGCGACGGTGCGTTCGACCTGCGCGGGGTTGAACGCGCTGCAATCGATGACCGCATCGAACGCACGACCGCGCAGCGCGCTCATGTCGCCGTCGCGATCACCGATGAAGCGTTCGACCTCGGGGAACAGACCCGGGCCGTGCCGCCCGCGATTCAGCATCGAGACCGTGTGACCGCGCGCCAGCGCGGCATCGATGACGTGGCGACCGAGGAAGACGGTACCGCCGAGGATGAGGAGGCGCATGGCGCGATTCTGACCGCTGACCCAGCGCCATGCCGGGTCGGAATGAAAGAAGCCGGTTGCCACTCTCGTGACAACCGGCTTCTCGTAATTCTGGTGCGACCGGCAAGAATCGAACTTGCGACTAAGCCTTCGGAGGGCCCAATGATATCCACTTCACCACGGTCGCCGCGGGAAGCGGGCATTCTAGCCTCGTTCTGAGGCTCCCCGAGCCAAGCACACGCATCCTGTCAAAACGGCACCACCGCGAACACCTGCGCGACCCTCGCGCAACACCTGCCCCACAGACGTGCCGACCTTGACGAAAGCCCCAGGGTGGGGCGACAGGGGGCTGGCTATACTGCCCTCGCTTCTGCTGTATCCGATTCGATTCGATCCACGAGGAATTCATGAGCGGAACCCAGGACCACGCCAACGCCCAGGACACGCACGCCGAAGGACACGACGCCCACGAGGGCCCGATCAAGACCCCCAAGCAACTGATCGTTGCCGTCTTCTTCGCCTTCGTCATTCCGATCGTGATCATCGTGATGCTCGCGAACTACGTGTCCAGCGAGATCAAGCCCGGCGCCGGGGGCTCCGGCCTCGAGGCCGAGGCCGTCGCCGCCCGCATCCAGCCCGTGGGCTCGATCGAGCTCAAGGACCTGAGCAACCCCGCCGCCATGAAGTCCGGCGAACAGGTCTTCCAGGCCCAGTGCTCGGCCTGCCACGCCACCGGCGCGGCCGGCGCGCCCAAGCTCGGCGACCATGACGCCTGGGGCCCGCGCCTGAAGTCCGGCTTCGACACCCTCGTGCACTCCGCCCTCAAGGGCAAGGGCAACATGGGCCCGCAAGGCGGCGGCGACTTCAGCGACTTCGAGATCTCCCGCGCCGTCGTCTACATGGCCAACCAGGGCGGCGCCAAGTTCGACGACCCCAAGCTCCCCGCCGCGGCCGCCTCGGGCGCCGATGCAGGCGCTTCGGCACCTGCCGCGCCCGCCTCCGGCGCCTCGCAGTAAGCAGCCGCCGAACGAGCCGCGCGCTCCGGAGACACGAAAGCCGACCCCTGGGTCGGCTTTTTCATGGGGATCGGCGGACCGGGCCGCCTCGCCAGGGTCAGGCCTTGCCCAGCTTCCCCCTCGAGTCGTCAGGCGCCAGCACCACCCCGTGACGGGCGATGAGCTCGGCATGTGTGGCGTTCGACATCGCCCACTGGCCGGCTTCGAGCGCATCCGCCGCCGGGCCCATGTCCTGCGTATGGACCAGGCCCAGGCCCAGATCGGTTTCCAGGAACAGCCGGTCCTGCTCGTCCAGCACGGCGACGGTAACCTGGGCCTCGCGCCCGGTGTGGCTCAGGACTCGGCCGTCGGGTTGCAGCCGCCAGATCCACGGCGCGACCTCCAGCTGCACGTAGACCCGTTGCGGCCCGTTCTGGAAGAACCAGGCGCCCTGGTTGTCCGAGGCGTAATTGCGCTCGATGAAGCCGATCAGCTTGTCATGCACGATGCGGCTGCCCTTGACCGTCGGGAACGGTCCGGCCGCCTGGATGCGCTCGTCGCGCATGTACCAGTCGCCGCGCGCGTCCAGCGCCAGCCAGCCGTAGCAGTGCGGCACGTTGGGCCACTTCTTCAGTGCCGCTTCGACGATGGCATCCATGCGGGTCCTTTCCGTGCGGCTCAGAGCCGCGTCGCCAGCCAGTCGGTCACGCGCTCCGGCATCGTGCGCACGTGGCCGGGCGGCCGGCCCGACGGGAAACCGACATGCCCGCCCTCGCGCGGCTGCCACAGCGTCACATGGGCGCCGACATGGCTCTGCTCCGGCAGGCTGTGTGCCGGCACGAACGGATCGTTGCGCGCGTTCAGCACCAGCGCCGGGATGCGGATCCGCGCCAGGTGCGGCTTGGCCGACGCGCGCAGCCAGTAATCGTCCACGTCCCGGAAACCGTGCACCGGCCCGGTGAAGATGTTGTCGAACTCGTAGAGGTTGCGCACGCGCCGCATCCGCTCGGCGTCGAACAGCCCGGGATGCTGCTTCAGCTTGTTCATCGCCTTGGGCATCATGGTCCGCAGGAACATCCGCGTGTAGACCAGCTTGTTGAAGCCCTTGCCGATCGCGTGGCCGGCCGCCGTCAGGTCGATCGGCGAGCAGACCGAGCAGACGGCCTGCACCGTCGATGCCGCGGTCTCGCCGGCCTCCTGCGCCCAGCGCAGCAACGCGTTGCCGCCCAGCGAGATGCCGACGGCGACCATCGGGCCGCGGTGCGAGGCGCGCAGCTGCTCCAGCATCCAGCCGATTTCGAGGTAGTCGCCCGAGTGATACGCCCGCGGCGCGAGGTTGAGCTCGCCCGAGCATCCCCGGAAGTACGGCATCGCGAAGGCCCAGCCCCGTTGCTGCGCGACGGCGGCGAAGGCCTGCACGTACTGGCTGTCCACCGAGCCTTCGAGCCCGTGGAAGAGCACAAGCAGCGGACGCTCGGCGGGCGCTGTCGTGGGAGCCTGGGCGTTCAACGCGCTCGTCGAGGCGGAGGCGGGATCGACCAGGTGCTCGACGTCGACGAAGTCGCCGTCCGGCGTCTGCCAGCGCTCGCGGCGGAACTTCGGCGGAGGGCCTTCGTAGCGCCGCGAGAACAGCACGGGCCAGATCGTCTGGGCATGGCCTCCGGGCAACCAGGGAGGTGCCTGGTACTGCATGGACAACCCTCTCAATGCAGCGTCGTGGGCGCGCCGGCGGACACGATGGCCAGTTCCTGCTTCACGTCCTGCGAGGTGCCGGGGCTCGCATGGTGCGCGACCATGCGCCAGCCCAGCGCCGTCTTCAGGTAGACATTCGTCGCGACGACCCAGGCGCTCTGCACGCCGTCCTCGTCGGTGATCTCGACGCGCTCGAGCACCTGGTGGATCGCCGTCTCGCCGTTGACCAGCTTGCGCTGGCACTCCGGATGGACCGGGATCGAGCCTCTGGCGAAGATCTGCTCGAAGCTCGCCCGGATCGCCGCCGCGCCGACGACGCGCGGCCCGCCCGGATGCACGCAGCAGACCTCGTCCTCGTCGCCCCAGACGGCCATCAGCCGTTCCAGGTCGCCGGCCTGCAGGGCCTCGTAGAACTGCGCTTCGGTGTCCTCCGGAGAGGCCAGCAGCAGGGCGGTCTGAGGCTTGCGCACCATGGGTCTCGTTCCTGGTTTAAGGGAGCGGGCGTCGGCCGGCGTCCACGCGTCGACCGTGTCGGGGCTCAGTGACCGGAGGGCAGTTGCTCGCCGGCCTTCAGCTTGTACAGCGTGCCGCAGTACGGGCAGGCGCCTTCGCCGGTGTGGCTCAGGTCGATGAAGACGCGCGGGTGGTTGCTCCACAGCGGCATCTTGGGATTCGGGCAGAAGACGACGCCCGGACCTTGCAGGTCCTGGGCGGTGACTTCGACGGTGGCCTTGGGCGTGGTGGTGTTGGCGCTCATGATCTTGTTCTTGAAGGCTTGCGGAGGCTGGCGGCCCGTTGCGGTACGACGGCAGAAGAGGCGGCTGAGACCGGGCCGGTCAGACCACGCTCAGCCAGTGGGCGTACTTGGGATTGCGGCCGTTGACGATGTCGAAGAAGGCCGACTGGATCTTCTCGGTGATCGGGCCGCGGCTGCCGCTGCCCAGTTCGATGCGGTCCAGCTCGCGGATGGGCGTCACTTCGGCGGCGGTGCCGGTGAAGAAGGCCTCGTCCGAAATGTAGACCTCGTCGCGGGTGATGCGCTTCTCGACCAGCTTCAGGCCCAGGTCCTCGCAGATCGCGAAGATGGTGTTGCGGGTGATGCCGTTGAGCGCGCCCGCCGACAGGTCGGGCGTGTAGACGACGCCGTTCTTGATGATGAAGAGGTTCTCTCCCGCGCCCTCGGACACGAAGCCCGAGGCGTCCAGCAGCAGCGCCTCGTCGTAACCGTCCTCGGTCGCTTCCATGTTGGCCAGGATCGAGTTGGTGTAGTTGGACACCGTCTTGGCCTGCGTCATCGTGATGTTGACGTGGTGGCGGGTGTAGCTGCTGGTCTTGACGCGGATGCCGCGCTTGAGGCCTTCCTCGCCCAGGTAGGCGCCCCAGGCCCAGGCGGCGACCATCAGGTGGATCTTGTTGCCCTTGGGGCTGACGCCCAGCTTCTCGCTGCCGATCCAGGTCAGCGGACGCAGGTAGCCGCTGGCCAGCTTGTTCTCGCGGACGACCGCCTTCTGCGCCTCCTCGACCTGCTCGATCGAGAACGGGATCTTCATGCGCAGGATCTTGGCGCTGTTGAACAGGCGCTCGGTGTGCTCGCGCAGCCGGAAGATCGCAGTGCCCTTGTCGGTCGGGTAGGCCCGCACGCCCTCGAAGGCGCCGCAGCCGTAGTGCAGGGTGTGGGTCAGCACATGGATCTTGGCGTCGCGCCAGTCCACCAGCTCGCCGTCCATCCAGATCTTGCCGTCGCGATCGTCCAGGGACATGGGTCTTCCTTTTGCGGTTCTGCCGCCGCGGACGGACCGCGGCGCTGCGAAGTCGGGGATTTTATGCGGCCGGTGTGTCGGCGGGGGGCACCGATGCCGGCTCCTGGGCGCGGACCAGCGTCCATCGCGTGACCACGCTGTTTTCCATGACCACGTCCACCGCGTCGCCGCCGGTGTCGGTCCAGCGGTAGGTGTTCTCCTCGACCTTCACGCCCAGCGACTGGCACAGGCGGATCAGGTCGATCAGCTTCATGCCGGCGTGCAGCTTCGAGTTCAGCATGATCGCGCTGGAGACATGGCCCAGCGGCGACTTCTGGGCCGTGCGCATGACGCGCATCAGCTGCGAGAACTGCAGCAGCAGATAGAAGATGACGGCGGAGGTGCCCAGGATGGCGCCCTTCCAGCCGAAGTAGTAGGTGCCGACGACGATGGCGGCGATGGCGAGGAGGATGCCGGCGAGGCGGTTCATGCGGGGGAACTCCGAAGGGGGTGCCGAAAGGGGAACGAAAGGCGGCGGCCGGGTGGGGCGGAACCCGCGATTGTCGTCGGGCCGGATCGGCGGCGGGTGTGGCGATTGCGGATGCCGCCGTCGCCTTCCCCGTCGCGGCCCACTTCCCGCTGTCGGTTACAGGCCGCGGAGGATCTCGATGGCGTCCTCGATGCGGGCGACCGGGTGGACGGTCAGGCCGTCGATGGGTTTCTTCGGCGCGTTGGCCTGCGGCACGACCGCGATCGAGAAGCCCAGCTTGGCGGCTTCCTTCAGCCGTTCCTGGCCGCGCGGCGCGGGCCGCACCTCGCCGGCCAGACCGACTTCCCCGAAGGCGAAGAAGCCCTTGGGCAGCGGCTTGCCGCGCAGCGAGCTCTGGATCGCGAGCAGCACGGCCAGGTCGGCCGCCGGCTCGCTGATGCGCACACCGCCGACGGCGTTGACGAAGACGTCCTGGTCCATCGTCGCGACGCCCGCATGCCGGTGCAGCACCGCGAGCAGCATCGCGAGGCGGTCGCGCTCCAGGCCCACCGACAGCCGGCGCGGGCTGGGGCCGCCGCCGTCGACCAGCGCCTGCAGCTCCACCAGCAGAGGCCGCGTGCCTTCCAGCGTGACCAGTACGCAGGAGCCGGGCACCGGCTCGCCGTGCGTGGACAGGAAGATCGCGCTCGGATTGGTGACGCCCTTCAGGCCCTTCTCCGTCATGGCGAAGACGCCGATCTCGTTGACCGCGCCGAAGCGGTTCTTGATCGCGCGGACCAGCCGGTAGCTGCTGTGGGTGTCGCCCTCGAAGTAGAGGACGGTGTCGACGATGTGTTCCAGCACGCGCGGGCCGGCCAGCGCGCCCTCCTTGGTCACGTGGCCGACCAGCACCATGGCGCAGCCGCCGGACTTGGCGGTGCGGGTGAGTTGCGCGGCGCATTCGCGGACCTGCGCGACCGATCCGGGCGCCGAGGACAGCTGCTCGGAGTACATCGTCTGGATGGAGTCGATGACGCAGAAATCGGGTTTCTCGACCTCGATGGTGGCGAGGATCTTTTCCAGGCCGATCTCCGCCAGCACGCGCACCTGCGAGCCGTCCAGGCTCAGGCGGCGGGCGCGCATCGCGACCTGCGCGCCGGACTCCTCGCCGGTGACGTAGAGCACCTTCATCTGGCGGGAGAGCGCGTCGACCGCCTGCAGCAGCAGCGTCGACTTGCCGATGCCCGGATCGCCGCCGATCAGCACCACGCCGCCGGTGACGATGCCCCCGCCCAGCACGCGGTCGAGTTCTTCCAGCGAGGTGGGGGTGCGCTCGAAATCGCGGGCCTCGATCTCGGACAGGGTCGCGACGGGCTGGCTGCGGGCCAGCGCCTGGAAGCGGTTCTTCCCGCCAGCGGGCTCGGCGGCGGTCTCGACCAGGGTGTTCCAGGCACTGCAGGACGGGCAGCGGCCCAGCCACTTGGCGCTGGTGGCGCCGCATTCGGAGCAGACGTATTGGGATTTCTGGGTGGCCATGGGGCGCGATTGTCGCCGCCCGCGCTGTGGACAACCCTGTTGAGAAGCCTGTGGATGGGCGGTGATCCGGCTGTGGACCTGTTGTGCGTACGTTGTGGGCCGTCTGTGGGTTGATCGTGGTCAACCCCGCAGCCCAGCTGTGGGAGACCTGTGCGCAAGCTGTGAGTCGGGTGTGTGCAACCGTCGTCCTGGCACTGCATCGGGGGTTGTTTCTCCCTCGTGGAGCACCATCTGAAGACCCCGATCTGCCGACCGCAGGCCCTCTGGCATCCACACCTTCAGCACAACGACCGATGACCCTGCCCCACGTCGACCGCGTCCTGGGACGATTCAAGCGGATCCGGGCCGTGTTCTCGGAATCGTTCGCCAATACGCGTCCGCACTCGACTTCTTACGACTGGTTTTCGGAGAGCGAGGTGGCCAGCCTCGACCGCGCGAAGGACGTCGACGCGCCGGAGCACGTCGACGACCAGTCGTGGCGGGACCTGGACATGCCGGCGTACCTCAGTCGCATCGGCCAGCGAGCCAGCCTGTGCGCCCGCCAGGCGACCTATCGACGCCTCAGGCGGGGGGCGACCGCCCAGGGTGTCGTCGCCGACCTGCTCCGGGCGCATTCCCCCGCTGAACTTACCGCGTTGATCGAACCCGCCGAGCCCATCCGGGATGCCCTGCGCTGCGCCAGCGACGACATCACGCCGCATCTGTTCCATGGCGCCAGGATCGTCACCCCGGGTTGGGCCGAACGCCTGTGGCTGGCGCCCTGGGGGCTGGCGCTCGTCTGGACCTTGCAGTGGCTGTTCGCCTGGCCCGCGACCGTCGGGATCGGTGCGACGCTGGCCTACATGGGTCTCGTCGGCTTCGTGCAGATCCGGCTGTTCCCGCGCCTCCAGGAATGGAAGAAGCTCCGAGCCGGGCTGCAGCTGGTTCTCGCATCGGCCCGATCGTTCGGAGAGCTGGGCGTCACCCGCCGCGGCCGCCTGTACGAGGCGCTGACAGATGATCTGGCCGAGACGGACCGGCTCGCCGCGCTGATCTCGGGGCGTCTGTATGACCGCTTCGCGGGGATCGCGGAATACGCCAACCTGCTGGCGATGAGCGAGTACGCGACGCTGCGCGCGTCAGTGGAACGGTTCGAAGCCGCCCTTCCGTCGCTGCGTCGGGTCTATGAGCGAGTGGCGGAATGCGAGGCGGATCTGTGCTTCCTTGAGCACGCGCTCTCCGCCGGCCAGCTCTGCGTCGCCAGGCTGGAGACGGACGGGGATGTCGTCTTCACGGATCTGAAGAGTCCGCTCTTCGACGACTGCCAGCCGCTCAGCTTCAGGATGGGCGACAGGAGCCTGCTGCTCAGCGGGCAGAACGGCATCGGAAAGAGCACGCTGCTCCGGGCCATCGGCATCAACCTGCTGGTCGCGCGCGCCTTCGGCGTCTGCTATGCCGCCCAGGCGCGGGTGCCTCCGGTGACCGTCTGGGTGAGCATCGAGAACAAGGATTCGATCGAGGACCGCCAGAGCCTCTACATGGCTGAACTGCTGCGCGCCCAGACCCTGGTCAAGGCCGCCGAATCGGAGGGCCGGACTGCCTTCTTCATCATCGACGAGATCTTCCGCGGCACCAACAACATCGAATCCGTGGCGGCCGGGGCCGCAGTGCTGCAGCATTTGGCCGCGCATGCGCGGGTCGTCGTCACTTCCCACAACCTCGCGCTGGGCAAGATCCTGCGGCGCGGCTATCGGTCGCTCCATCTGGCCCGGACGCAGGGCAAGGGGCTGATCCTCGAAGACGGGCTGCTGCCCGACACCAACGGGATCGCGCTCATGGGCCGCTACGACTTTCCGCCGTCCGTCCTGCGGGAGGCGGACCGGGTGCGGGCCTGGTATGCCGACTACGTCCTTCAGCCCGGCGACTTCCCGCTGGAGGACGGCGCGGGCCGCGAACCGACCCACAGTCCGGCGAAGGTCAGCCCGGCATTCACCAGCAGCAGCTCCAACCCCATCCGGTAGTCGCCGAACAGGGCGGCCTGGTGGGCGTCGATCACCCAGCACAAGGCCGGGGCCGCCAGCGCGATCCACGGCAGCACGCCCGCGCGCAGGGTCCGCGTCGTCAGGATGCCGAAGGCGAACAGTCCCAGCAGCGGTCCGTAGGTGTAGCCCGCCAGCTTGAGGATCAGGGAGACCATGCTCGGGTCGTCGAGCCAGCGGAAGCCCAGCGTCAGCAGCAGGAAGACCAGCGCGTAGCCCAGGTGCACCGCCTTGCGGATGCGGCGCTTGCGGGCCTCGTCCCAGTCGTGGCGTTCCTGCAGGCCGATCAGGTCGATGCAGGTGCTGGACGTCAGCGCGGTGATGGCGCCGTCGGCGCTCGGGAACAGCGCCGAGATCAGCGCGACCACGAAGATCAGCTGCACCCAGGCCGGCAGGTGGCCCATCACGACGGCGGGGAAGAGCCGGTCGCCGTGGGCGCTGATGTCCTGCTGCTGCGCATACATGGTCAGCAGGCCGCCGAGGAACAGGAACAGCAGCACGACGACGGTCATGATGGCCGCCATCACCATCATGTTCTTCTGCGCGTCGGCCAGGCGCCTGACCGAGATGTTCTTCTGCATCATCTCCTGGTCCAGGCCGGTCATGGCGACGGCGATGGCCGCGCCGGCGAGCAGCTGCTTGGCCCAGTGCGAGGCGCTCATCGGATCGGTGACGAAGACGTCGGCGAGGCCGGCCACGCGCATCGCCTGCCAGCCCGACGCCAGGTCCAGGCCCAGCGCGTGGAGCAGGAACACCACGCAGATCACCAGGCCGCCCAGCATGCCGGTGGTCTGCAGCGTGTCGGTCCAGACGATGGTCTTGACGCCGCCTTCCAGCGTGTAGAGCAGGATCATCACGAGCACCAGCAGCGCGCTGAGCCAGAACGGCATGCCGAACTGGGCCAGCACCAAGTCCTGCAGGATGCGCACGACGAGGTAGAGGCGGGCGGTCGCGCCCAGGGTGCGGGACAGGATGAAGAAGCCCGCGCCGGTGCGGTGGGCGGCGACACCCAGCCGCGCGCCGAGGTAGCGGTAGATGGAGCTGAGGTTCAGCCGGTAGTAGAGCGGCAGCAGCACGAAGGCCACGACGGCGTAGCCGGCGAACTGGCCGATCATGATCTGGAAGTAGCTGAACGCGCCGGCGCCGACCGAGCCCGGCACGCTGATGAAGGTCACGCCGGAGAGCGACGTGCCGATCATCCCGAAGGCGACCAGGCCCCAGTGGCTGTTGCGGTTGCCGATAAAGAAGCTGTCGTTGTCCGCGCGGCGGGACGTCCACCAGGCCACCGCCAGCAGCAGCGAGAAGTAGGCGACGACGACGGCGAGCAGGACGGAGGCGGACATGGCGCGGGATTATTGGAGCGTCGGCGCGCGGGCTGCATTCCGAAAGTGGCAGCAGGCATAACCGGGCCACCCGCCGCCCATGCCCTGACCTTCGTCGTTGTCGGGGGCGCCGTGCTACAACTCCGCTCCTTCGTAGGAGTCGATCATGGAGTTGTCAGTCTGGCTGGGGTTTTTTGCGGCCTCCTGGGCCATCAGCCTGTCCCCGGGCGCGGGGGCCATCGCGGCGATGAGCGCCGGGCTGAATCACGGCTTCCAGCGCGGCTACTTCATGACGATGGGCCTGATCCTGGGCATCCTGACCCAGATCGTGGTGGTCGGCGCCGGGCTGGGCGCGCTGATCGCGGCCTCCGAACAGGCGTTCGCGGTGGTCAAGTGGGCCGGCGTGGCCTACCTCGTGTACCTGGGCATCCAGCAATGGCGCTCGCCGGCCAGGCCCCTGGTGGCTGAACAGGCCGAGGGCCGGCAGGTCTCGCGTCGCGACCTGGTGCTGCGCGGCTGGGGCATCAACGCGGTGAACCCCAAGGGCACGGTCTTCCTGCTGGCGGTGGTGCCGCAGTTCCTGAACCTGCACCACAGCCTGACCCAGCAGTACGCGGTGATCGGCGCGACGCTGGCCTTCACCGACGCCGTCGTGATGGCCGGCTACACGCTGCTGGCCGCCCGTGTGCTGCGGGCGCTGAAGTCGGAATCGCACCTGAAGGCGATGAACCGGATCTTCGGATCGCTGTTCGTCGGTGCCGGCGCCCTGCTGGCCACCTTCAAGAAGGCGGCTGACTGAGGCGCATGGCCACCGTTTCCACCTCCAACGTTTCCAACGCTCCCAATCGCTGGTTGTTCTGGGGCCCGACGCTGATCTGGGCCAGCACCTGGCACGTGATCCTGTACCAGCTCGCCTCGGGCGTGCCGGTGCTCAATTCGGTCGGCTGGCGGTTCGGCATGGCCGCGCTGATGCTGGCCGGTTTCGCGCGCTGGCAGAAGCTGTCGCTGAAGCTGCCGCTCTCCGCGCACGGGCTGATGCTGGCGACGGGGATCGTCCAGTACAGCGGCAACTACTACTCCGTCTACGAGGCTGAACGCCACATCCCGAGCGGCCTGGTCGCGGTGCTGTTCTGCCTGATGGTGTTCGGCAACGCGCTGTCGGGGCGGATCTTCTTCGCCCAGCGGGTGACGGGCCGTTTCCTGGCGGCGTCGGCGGGCGCGGTGGCGGGGGTGGTGATGATCTTCTGGCCGGAGATTGCGTCGACGGGCGCCCGCCCGACGGCGGCCTACGGGCTCGCCATCGGCCTGGCGGCCGTGCTGGCGGCCTGCATCGGCAACGTGCTCACGCTGACCCTGACCCGCCGCGGCTTGGCCTTGGTGCCGGTGCTGGCGTGGAGCATGGGGTATGGCGCGGCATTCCTGCTGATCACGTCGGTGGCATCCGGGCAGGGCCTGCACTTCGCGTGGACGCCGGAATACGTGTTCAGCCTGCTGTACCTGGCGGTGTTCGGCTCGGTGATCGCCTTCGTCCTGTACTTCAAGCTCGCCCAGCGTGACGGCACGGCGCGCGCGGCGCTCACAGGCGTCGTGATTCCCGTGATCGCGCTGGGGATCTCGGCGATCTTCGAAGGCTGGCGGCCCACGGTGCTGGCGCTCGTCGGCATGGTGCTGTGCCTGGGCAGCATCTATGTGGCGACACGGCCGCAGCGGTGAGCGGCCGGCACCCCGCACCCCGACCTGTCGGAAGAGATCAGGGCGTGATCGTGTCGTTGGCTCGCCGACGCCGTGCGGCGATACCGATCGCGGCCACGCCCGCCAGCATCAGCGCATAGGTCGACGGCTCCGGAACGGCCAAGGCGTCGACCTGCCGGAAGCTGAAGGCGTTGATGGTGCCGTGGTACAGGTAATCGCTGTAGGTGCCGTTGCCCGAGACCGAGGCCGTGACGATCAGTGTCCGGGTACAACCCTGGCACCAGAAGTCCTGGTTCATGCGCGCAATGAACTCGCTCACCGACACCGGCTGGGCCAGGTTTTCCTGGGTCACCGCGAAAGGCATCGCCTGCAAGAACTGGAACATCAGGCCGACGCTCTGCCCGTTCGCCGCGGTCCAGCCGATGCTCTCATTGGCGCCCCAATAGTCGGCGCGGGCCTCTCCGCCGGCCGCATCGCGGTAGGTGCTGATGTCCCGGCCGTGGAAAGTGGCGACGTAGCTTCCGTCGATGGAGGACGGAGGCGTGAGTTGTGCGGGGGTCAGGATCCCCGCTGGAATCAGCGCAGCGGACACCGGCTCGCTGCTCGCCAAGCCACCCATCGCCTGGTCGCCCAGTTGGTATCGCATCGGGCGGCCGTACCAATCGACGGCCGGCTCGAAGTCGCCGGTGCCGACGGCTGAGCTCATGCCCGGCCCGCCGACTTCGAAGACGAAGGATCGGCTGAAGGTGATCGGCGCCACCGGGGACAGGTCCTGCCGCGATTCGCAGACGATCTTTTCCCAGTCCTGGCAGCCGACGGTGAACTGCATCCGTGTCAGCGTGCCGGTGAACGTGGCTTCGAAGCGCTCCGCGCGCACCGGTGAAGCAGCCATGCTCGCGATGGCCGCCAAGGCGAGCGTCAGCCCGCCGATCTTCTTGTTCATGGAAATCCTTCCCTCGTCGGGCGGAATTCTCTCCATGTCAGCTTTGCAAAGCGTCGCCCGGACCCCTCGAATCGAGGGGGGTGGGCACGATCGCTTACCTGGTCCAGCCGATCTCCGCGGCGGTCGCCGGACCGACGACCGTCTCGCCCAGGCCGGCCGGGATCCGCAACTCGCCCTCCCGGACCGGAATGCGGCCGGCCATCAGCTCGGCCGCCGTTTGCGGATACCGGGGTTCCTGGCGAGGTTCGGCATAGCCTTCAGGGAACATGGGCGCCAGCGTCGCCCGGTCGTACTTGTCGCTCGCGCCGAAGGTGTGCAGCGCCTCGTGCGCGATGACGACCTCGTTCTGGGCCTGCTGCGACTTCATCGCGAACAGGTGCACCAGGCCGAGCCGGCCCTTCTCCAGCCCGATCGAGTGCGGCAGCGCGCCGGCGAAGTCCGGCGGGTGATACATCAGGAAGAGCTTCACGTCCGGCACCGGCGAGCTCGGCGGCGTCTGGCGCCACGCCCACCAGCGCATCCGCAGGCTCCAGGAGATCGCCGACAGCGGCCCCGCGTCGCGCGGCGGCGTCGGCGGCACGACCCGGACCCGTCCGCCGAGCACGATGCGCACCGGCTCGGCCAGCGACACGCCGTAGCGCGCCGCCTCCTGCCGGAAGTAGGGCGCCAGGCCCGCGAAGGCGGACTCGTCCAGGCGTTCCAGATAGAGGTCGGTCACCGCGTCGCCGGAGGCGTTGATCGGATACAGCGTCACGACCTGCGGTCGCTTCCAGGATTGCGCCTGCCAGCGGCCGATCAGCGTCGTGCCCGCCACCGTCACCAGGATCCCGAGCAGGATCAGGATGCGGAATGCCTTGAACATGTTCTCTCCCTCGACAGTCGTCGTGTCCGGGCAGTCAGTCGCCGCGGACCTTGCCGCGCCCGGCCTTGATGTCGCCGCGCTGGCTCTTGGCCTCCAGGCGGCGTTTCTGCGATCCGTAGGTCGGCTTGGTCGCCCGGCGCGCCTTGGGCGTGTGCGCCACGCTCTGCGCCAGGGCGATCAGCCGGGCGACGGCGTCGGCACGGTTCTGCTCCTGACTGCGCGACTCCTGCGCCTTGATCACCACGACGCCTTCGGCCGTGATGCGCTGGTCGCTGAGCGCCAGCAGGCGTTCCTTGATGAGCGCAGGCAGCGTCGAGCGCCGGATGTCGAAACGCAGGTGCACCGCGCTGCTCACCTTGTTGACGTTCTGGCCGCCCGGACCGCTGGCCCGGATCGCGGAGATCTCGAGCTCCCAGTCGGCCGGCGTCCAGTCCAGATGCATGACGCCGACAGGGACAGCCGCGCGACGGGCCTCAGCCCAGCGTCTCGACGTGCACCGGCACGCGCCGGGTCACGGCGCACATCAGCTCGTACCCGATCGTGCCGGCGGACCGCGCCACCTCGTCGATCGGCAGCACCGATCCGTGCGGACCCTGGCCCCACAGCGTCACTTCGCTGCCGATGCCTTCATTCGGAAGGTCCGTCAGGTCGACCGCCAGCATGTCCATCGACACGCGCCCGATCGTCGCGCTGCGCCTGCCGCCGACCAGCACCGGCGTGCCGTGCGCGGCGTGGCGTGGATATCCGTCCGCGTAGCCGCAGGCCACCGTGCCGATGCGCATCTCGCGCTGGGCCACGAAGCTGCTGCCGTAACCGACGCTGTCGCCTTCCTTCAAATGCTGGACGGCCAGGACCTTGGCCCGCAGCGTCATGGTGGGCTTCAGATCCCAGTGGGTGATGTCGTGTTCCGGGAAGTCCGGCGCGCTGCCGTAGGTCATGATCCCCGAGCGCACCCAATCGGCCCGCACCTCCGGGTCCGTGCTGTGACGCAGGATCGCGGCGCTGTTGCTCAGCGTGCGCGAGCCCGGCAGGTCGGCGGTCGCCTCCTTGAAGACGGCGGTCTGGTGCGCGATGCCGCGCGGACCGTCGGCGTCCGAGAAATGCGTCATCAGCGAGATCTCGTCGACCTGCGGCAGCGCGTTCAGCCGTGTCCAGGCGCCGCGGAACGCGCTCGGCGTGAAGCCCAGCCGGTTCATGCCGCTGTTGAGCTTCAGGAACACCCGGTGCGGCTCGTGCGTCTTGTGCATGGCCAGCCAGTCGACCTGCTGCTCATGGTGCACCGCGTGCCAGAGCTTCAGCCGCGAACAGAGCTCCAGGTCGCGCGATTCGAAGCAGCCTTCCAGCAGCAGGATCGGACCGCGCCAGCCCAGGTCGCGCACGCGCTGGGCCTCGTCCAGGTCCAGCATCGCGAAGCCGTCGGCGCTGCGCAGCGCGTCGAAGGCGCGCTCGATGCCGTGACCATAGGCGTTGGCCTTCACGACCGCGAACACCTGCGCGTCGGGCGCGCAGGCGCGGGCGCGGGCGATGTTGTGAGCCAGCGCGGGCTGGTGGATGAGGGCTTCGATCGGACGCGGCATGGGCACACATTGTGCCGCGCCACGAACAGGTTCGTGCCCTCGGGCGGTGCGACGGGACGGCCCCGCGCGGGCTCCGGGACGGCGGAAAAGCGGGACCGGATAGCACAGAGACACTGTCCCGTGAAGCGCTGTTACGAAAACGAGCGCGTGCTATAAACCCGCCGCAGCGCTGCCCTTTCCCCACCCCGTGGACCCAGCGTGATCACCGCAGTTCCAGGTATGCCGGGTCGATGAAAAAAGGCTTCTACACCATCATGTCAGCGCAGTTCTTCAGCTCGCTGGCTGATAACGCGCTGTTCGTGGCCGCCGTTGAACTGCTCCGCACCAGCGGTGCCGCCGAATGGCAACGCGCCGCCCTGGTGCCGATGTTCGCGCTGTTCTACGTCGTGCTCGCCCCCTTCGTCGGCGCCTTCGCGGACGCGGTGCCCAAAGGCAAGGTCATGTTCTTCTCCAACACCATCAAGGTGCTGGGATGCCTGAGCATGCTGGTGGGGGTGCATCCGCTGATCGCCTACGCGATCGTCGGCCTCGGCGCCGCCGCCTACTCGCCGGCCAAGTACGGCATCCTGACCGAACTCCTGCCGCCTTCCCAGCTGGTGAAGGCCAACGGCTGGATCGAGGGGCTGACCATCGCGTCCATCATCCTGGGCGCCGTCTTCGGCGGACAACTGATCGGCGACAGGGCGTCCGCCTGGCTGCTGGCCATCGACGTCCCGTTCATCGACACCGGCATCGACACCGCGCCCGAGGCGGCCATCGCCTTCATGGTGGTGCTGTATTTCATCGCGGCGCTCTTCAACCTGCGCATCCCGCGCACCGATTCGCCGCTGCAGCCGATCTCCCACAACGCGGCCGACCTGGTGCGCGAGTTCGCCGCCTGCAATTCGCGGCTGTGGCAGGACAAGCTGGGCCAGATCTCGCTGGGCATGACGACGCTGTTCTGGGGCGTGTCCGGAAACATGCGCTACATCGTCTTCGCCTGGGCCGCCGCGGCGCTGAGCTACGGCACGACGCAGGCATCGGCGCTGGCCGGCGTGGTGGCGATCGGCACCGCCGTCGGCGCGATCGTGGCTTCCGCAGTCGTGCGCCTGGACAAGGCCACCAGCGTCATCCCGCTGGGCATCGGCCTGGGCCTGCTGATGCTGGTTTTGAACTTCATCAACAACCTGTGGGTGGCGATTCCCTTCCTGATCCTGCTGGGCGGGATCGGCGGCTACCTGGTCGTGCCGATGAACGCGCTGCTCCAGCATCGCGGCCACAACCTGATGGGCGCGGGTCGCTCCATCGCCGTGCAGAACTTCAACGAGCAGGCCTGCATCCTGGGGCTGGGCGCGCTGTACACGATGCTGACCCGCTTCGGCACCTCGGCCTTCGGCTCGATCACCATCCTCGGCCTGCTGGTCGCCGGCACGATGTGGGTGGTCGGACGCTGGCACGAGCACAACAAGCGCCAGCATCCTGAAGAGCTGGAGCGACTCCTGGCCATCGCGCGCAGCGACAAGCACTGAGCGGAGCTTCCGCTGAAACGAAGACGGCCCCTCGCGGGGCCGTCTTCGTTTGGGGGGCCTCAGCGCCGCGCGCGTCCCCGCCCGGTGGGCGGCGTCGCCACGACGATGCCGCCGGTGGTCAGCACCTCGTCGATGTGGGCCGACCAGGCGCTGCCGATCTTCAGGCAGCCGCTGTGGTTGAGGTGGATCTCATTGTGCCAGTCGCCGCTGATGCCGCTGGCGCCCGGCGTGGCGGAGGCCAGCGGGACCGCGGTGGAATCGAACACGAACAGCCCCGGGAACTGCTCCTTGTCCGCCATCAGCGTCTTCAGGAACTGCGCCAGGTGCATCACCATGAGGCGGCTGACCGCTGCCCAGTCCGCGGCGGGAATGGAATAAGCCTTCAGCGCCGGATACAGCCAGGGACCGTGGCCGGCGTCTTCGGCGCCGGCCGGACGCGGCATCGGCACCGCATAGCAGTGCATGAAGACCGGCTTGCCCGCCGAGGCGCCCTGATCGCGCAAGGTCAGCAGATGCCGCAGGTTGGCCTTCAGGTAGTCGGCGTAGGTCTCCCAGCCGGGTTCCGAGAAGTAGCGGCCGACCCCCGCGGACGGCGGGCCCCATTCGGTCTGGTTGCGCAGCAGGCGCAGGTGCAGCGGCACTTCCACGCCGTCGATCTGCGTCGGCGTCTGCGCCGCCTTGATCAGGTCGTTGCCGCCGACGGACATGAGGATGCCGTCCCAGACGGGGGCGTCCGGCGCGGTGAGCAGGCGGACGAAGTCGGGCGAAGACGCCAGTTCCACGACCTTGGACAGACTCTCGCGCTGTCCGGCGCAGTTGATCGCGACGGCCGGTTTGGTCAGCACCAGTTCCTGGAGCAGGTTCGCATGCGCGCTGAGCTTGGCCTGGGCGGTCGAAAACCAGGAGTCCCCTTGAGCCAGCAGGCGCCAGTGATAGCCCTGCAGGTCGGGCCCGGGCTGGGACTGCAAATCCTCGGGGGCAAAACAGGCCAGGTGATCCAAGAAGCTCTCCCTACTTTGGTGGACGGGTCACACGCGACAGGGTAGGCCGCGTGCATGACAGGCGCACGGCGCCCCGATTGGAGGTCAGGGTCAGTCCTTGCGCCATGCTACAAACCCTGGGCATTGTTGGCCGGTCCGCAGGCCGGTTCCAAGCCCTGTCGAGGGGGACTGTTGCACAAGCCCCACCCCTTGTGCGCATCTGTCGTGCCTCCTGTCCCCTCCTCTGTCCCTCCCTCTGCCGCCTTCCGTCTCCAGTTTCCGAATGCCGATCCTCGCCTTGATGCTCAACGCCACCATCTGGGGGCTGTCCTGGTGGCCGTTCCGGCAGTTCGAGGGGGCCGGCATGCACCCCTTGTGGACCACGGTGATCCTGTACGTCGTGTCCCTGGCCGTGGTGCTGGGGAGTCAGCGGGGCGCCATGGCGGAATGGCTGCGCTCCCCCGGGCTCTGGGTGGTGACGCTGGCGGCTGGCATGACCAATACGGCGTTCAACTGGGGCGTGTCGACCGGCGATGTGGTCCGGGTCGTGCTGCTGTTCTATCTCATGCCGCTGTGGGCGGTGCTGCTGGCTCGGATTGTCCTGGGCGAGCCGCTCACGGTGTCGGCCGGACTGCGCATCGCCCTGGCGCTGGGAGGCGCCCTGGCGGTGCTGGCGCCGGCGGACGGCGGCTGGCCGCTGCCGTCCAGCCTGCCGGACGTGCTGGGGCTGGTCGGCGGCATGACCTTCGCGTTCAACAACGTGATGCTGCGCCGCGAGGCCGCCCGCAGCCCCGGCGCGCGGGCGCTGGCGATGTTCGCCGGCGGCGTGCTGGTGGCGGGACTGTCCGCCTCGGCCATGGCCGGCCAGGGGCTGGCGCCGTGGCCGTCGCTGCCGGGCGCGGCCTGGCTGCTGCCGCTGGCGGGCATGGCGCTGTTGTTCTTCGTCTCCAACCTGTCGCTGCAATACGGGGCGGCGCGCCTGCCGGCCAACGTCACGGCGGTGGTCATGCTGACGGAGGTGCCGGTCGCGGCGATCTCCGCGCTGCTGCTGGGCGGCGGCACCCTGGACGGGAAAACCGCCGTCGGCGGCGCGGCCATCCTGGGCGCGGCGATGCTGGCGGCGTTGGAGCGGCGTCGCGTCTGAACCCTGTCGCCGCGCTAGGATGCACCCCGGTCCACCCGGGCCGCCACGAGCCCCCGGGCCGTCACCACGATCACGAGGAGGTCCCCCATGAGCGCCAATGGCAAGACTGCCTTCGACTTCGACGCCGTCAGCATCGCCGGCGAGCCGGTCGAGCTGTCCCAATACCGCGGCCGCGTGCTGCTGGTCGTCAACACCGCCAGCGAGTGCGGCTTCACGCCCCAGTTCAAGGGTCTGGAGGATCTGTGGCGCGATTTCCAGGCGCGCGGCCTGGTGGTCGTCGGCTTCCCGAGCAACGAATTCGGCGGCCAGGACCCGGGCAGCAACGAGGAGATCTCGTCGTTCTGCCAACTGAACTACGGCGTGAGCTTCCCGATGATGGCCAAGGTCAAGGTCAACGGCGGGGAAGCGCACCCGCTGTGGCAATGGCTCAAGGGCGAGAAGCCCGGCATCCTGGGCACGCAGGCGATCAAGTGGAACTTCACCAAGTTCCTGATCGGCCGCGACGGACAGGTGCTGAAGCGCTTCGCGCCGAACGACGCCCCGGCCGCCATCCGCGGCGAGATCGAGGCGGCGCTGGCGGAGTGACGCCCGCCGTCATGGCCGCCGACGCGGCCATGAACGTCATGGCCGGAGCGCGATCCGGCCGTAGCGTAGCCGCAGACGGCCTTCGTCCTGCCCGGTGCGCAGCAGCTGGTTGATCGTCTGACGCGACAGGTGCGCGAGCTGCGCCAGCTCCGCCTGTGTCGCCTGCAGTTCCCGCCAGCCTTCGGCATCCGGCGGCCCGGCGCGCTCGTTGACCAACTGGCGCAGCGCGACTGTGAGGCGCTCCGACGCGCTCAAGTGCCGCGCCGCTTCGAGCAGCTTCAGATTGCCCTCGAAGCGTTGCGCGAACTCCCGCATCAAGGCCCGCGCGAAGCCCGGCCAGTCGTCCATCAGCACGCGGTAGGCGGGCTCGCCGATGACCCGCACGCGACTGTCCGACACGGCCGCCGCCTCGTAGCGCGAGGGCTTGCCGCTGATGAACGCCGCCAGCCCGAACAGCCGCGGCGCGCGCACGTGCTCCAGCACCGACATCCGGCCGTCGAGCGCAGCGAAGCGGGCTTCGATCTCGCCGTCCTCCACCATGTAGAACGCGGTCGGCGTCTGACCTTGGGCGAACAGCACCCGGCCCGCCGGGAGCCGGCGCGCGGGCATCAGGGCCTCCAGTCGCAGTCCCGGCGCGGCTGGCGGCGCGAGGTCGGGGAAGTTGGCGCAAAGGGCCTGGACGACAGCGGGGGTGGGCGAGGGCGGTCGCGGTGCGAGCGGCACGATGGGTGTGGGGAATTTGTCGGATACCCGACATTCTGGCGGCACCGGCGGTCCTAGAGTCGACGGTCATGGAAGACGCATTGGGGCGACTCGCCCACCACTTCGCCCGGTTCGCCGAGACCGACGGCCGCAACGATCCGCTGTACGCGGCGTTCGCGACGATCATCGGCGCCGATCCGGCGCTCATGGCGCTGCTGCTCGACGCTCCGGCAACGCAACGCAAGCCGTGCTGCTGCTGGCCGCGCTGCACGATCGGATCCTGGCCGGCGAGCCGCATCCGCTCGCCGCGTACTACGCCAGCGTCGGCGGCACGCGGGCGCCGGACGGCGACCTGGCGGCGCTGCTGAGGGACTTCATCCGCCGCGAGGACGCCGCGCTGCGCGCGCTGATCCGCATGCGCACCACGCAGACCAACGAGACGGGGCGCTGTGCCGTGCTCCGACCCGTCCTGCAGGCGCTCGCCACGCGACTCGGAGGCACCGAGGACCAACCGGTCGAGCTGGCCCTGTTCGAGTTCGGCTGCAGCGCCGGCCTGCTTCTGGGTGTCGATCGCCATGCCTACGACGACGGGGTCGAGACGACGGCCGGTGAGCGTCCCGATGCGCCGTTGATCGCCACCACCTGGCGTGGCGAGCGCCCGGCCGCGCTGCTCGGTGCGCCGCGCTGGCGGGCGAGCCGGCGCATGGGCGTCGACCTGCAACCGATCGATCCGGCCGACGAGGCGGGCGCCCGCTGGCTGCGCGCCTGCCTCTGGCCCGGCGACGCCGCGCGGCGGGAGCGCCTGGACCGGGCGTTGGCCGACGCCCGTCGACACCCGGTGCCGCTGCTGCGCACCGAGGACGGTCTGGCGGCGCTTGAGCGGTGGATGGACGAGCTGCCCGCCGGCGTCACGCCCGTGATCTTCAACGTCTGGGTGCTGGCCTACTTCGATGCCGCATCGTTCAAGGCGCATGTCGAGCGCATCGGCCGGACGGTGCGCGAGCGCGGGCTCGACTGGATCAGCGGCGAGGTCGGCAAGCTCGCGCCGATGGCCTCGCCGCCGGGCTGCCCGGTTGGCGAATCGCCCGGCAGCGGCACGCTGTGGACCTTGCAATGGCGCGATGGTGGCGGGGTCCGCACCGACCCGCTGGCCTGGTCGCATCCGCACGGACGGTGGATCGAGTGGCTGGACGCCGGCCCTGCCCGCTCAGCGTGAGGCCCCCGACGCCGGACTTGCCGACGTGCCGGGGACGAGCTTCAACTCGTTGACGACAGACTCCACGTCGTCGATCTGCTTCACCAACGCCTCGAGTGCGGACGCCTCGTCGGCGCTGCGCACGCAGCTTTGCAGCCAAATCCAGCGCCGCTGGCCGAGCGCCCAGACGCTGGTCGTCGCATCGAACCGGCCGTCGGCGGCGACGGCTTTCTGCACGCGCGGCATGATCTCCTTGTCGTAGAGATAGGCGTTGGGCAGCCGGCAGCGGCCGCTCTGGAAGCAGCTGGTGCCGCGCTCGATGCGGCCATGCGCCTGTGCCCTGGCTTCGGCCTCGCTCATCAGCGGTCCAGACGGGGGCGGACACTCGGACGTCGGGATCGCCGAGCTCAGCTGCACGAAGGGATCATCGAAGACGTTGCGGCGCGCTTCCTCGGCGACGGCAGCCGCGGGCATCACCGCGGGCAACACCGCGTGCAGGATCAGCGCGATCCGTGCGCAGACGCACAGGCGATGGGCGATTGGCGGCGGTCGTCGCATGGCCGGGAGCTTGCCCCATCGCTTTCGAGCCTTCAAGCGGGCCGCCTTGATGGCTAGGCTGGCAGCGGTACGCTGTGGACGCTTCAATGGCGCGATGGCGCCGAGCTTCGCACCGAAGCGCTGGCGTGGTCGCACCCGCACGGGCGATGGATCGAGTGGCTCAGGCCAGCGGCGTCAGCTTGATCAACTGAAGCGGAGCGCCCAGCAGCGCCGGTGCCTTCTTCGCGAAGGCCTGGAAGTGCGGCATCGCGCGGTGCGCCTCCAGCGCGGCTTCGTCGTCGAACTGCTCGTGCATCTGGAAGGTGCCGGGCGACTCCTCCAGCTCGAACAGACGGTAGTCGCGGCAGCCGGCTTCCTGGCGGGTCGGCGCGACCAGCGCGGTCAGTTCGGCGCGCAGATCCTCGCGACGGCCGGGCGCGGCGACGATCACCGCGATCATCGTCACGGTGCGGGAAGGGGTGGGAACAGGGGAACTCATGGGTGGGTCCATGCAAGTGCTGTGGAGCGTCGGATGCTAGGCGCCCCGGGCACGTCGCGACAGCCCCTCGCACACGAAACACTTTCAACCCGGACGCAAGGACGCCGCCCCGATAGGATGGCCGCTTCCTTCGCTCCCGAGGGGGCGGTTCCTTCAAGAACGATCTGGAGACCTCGCCGATGACCGCTTCCCTTCCCACCCTGCGCCGCGCGGCGCTGGCCCTGGCCGCGATGACCGCCCTCGGTGTGACCGGCGCGCAGGCGCAGACGGTCCCCGAGCTCCACGCGCTCGCCGCCAAGGAGCAGCCCGCGCTGATGAAGACGCTGCAGCAGCTGGTCGAGATCGAGTCCGGCAGTTCCGACCGTCAGGGCCTGGACCGCATCGCCGGCGTCATCGCCCAGCGCCTGCGCGAGCTCGGCGGCCAGGTCCAGCTGGTCGATCCGGACAAGACCATCGCCGCGCCGACCTCCGACGCGGGCGACGGCCCGGCCAAGGTCGGCCAGGTCGTGCAGGCCTCGTTCAAGGGCGGCAACGCCAACGGCAAGCGCGTGATGCTGATCGCGCACATGGACACCGTCTACCAGCGCGGCGGCCTGAAGCAGCAGCCCTTCCGCATCGATGGCAACCACGCCTACGGCCTGGGCATCGCCGACGACAAGCAGGGCGTCGCCACCATCCTTCATGCGCTGGCCATGCTGAAGTCGGTCGGCTTCAAGGACTATGCCGAGATCACCGTGCTGATCAACGGCGACGAGGAGATCGGGTCGCCCGGTTCCGACGCGCTGATCACGAAGCTCGGCGGCGAGCATGACGCGGTGCTGTCTTTCGAGGGCGGCGGCGGCCCGACGACGCCGGATACGGTGCGCCTGGCCACCAGCGGCATCGCCTCGGTCGACCTGAAGGTCAAAGGGCGCTCGTCGCATGCGGGCGCGGCGCCGGAGAAGGGCATCAACGCGCTGACCGAGCTGTCGCACCAGATCCTGCAGACGCGCGATCTCTCCGATCCCAAGCGCGGCCTGCATCTGAATTGGACCTTGTCCAAGGCGGGCTCGGTCCGCAACGCGATTCCGGAACGCGCCGAGGCCCAGGGCGACGCGCGCGCGGACCGTTTCTCCGATTTCGATGCCCTGGAAGCCGAACTGCGCAAGCGCATCCAGAACAAACTGGTCCCGGACGCGGAAGTGACCCTGAGCTTCAACCGCGGCCGTCCGCCGCTGGCGGCGACCGACGCCTCGCGCGCGCTGGCCGCGAAGGTCAAGGCCCTGGCCGACGAGCAGAAACTGGAGCTCGTCGTGCGCGACCGCCCCACCGGCGGCGGCACGGACGCCGCCTATGCGTCGCTGGCGACCAAGGCGCCGGTCATCGAGGGCCTGGGCGTGCGCGGATTCGGCGCGCACAGCAGCGACAGCGAGTACGTCGTCGTCGATGCCATTGCGCCGAAGCTGGTGCTCGTCACGCGCGTGGTGATGGCGATCGGCAGCGGCAAGGCGCTCTGATCAGGCCTTCGGGTAGAGCACCATCTGCGTGCAGCGGAACAGCGCGATCGTCTTGCCGTTGTGCGTGACGGTCGCGTCCCAGACCTGCGTCGTGCGGCCCATGTGGACGGCGGTGGCGAGGCACTCGATGACGCCGTCGCGGGCGGTGCCCAGGTGGTTGGACTTGAGCTCGACCGTGGTGAAGTTCTGTGCACCGTCGGGCAGCGACGAGATGCAGCCATAGCCGCAGCAGGTGTCGGCCAGCGTGACGACGCTGCCGGCGTGCAGATAGCCGTTGGGTGCCATGACCTGCTGGGTGACCGGCAGGCGCGCGAAGACGCGGCCCTTCTCGACCTCGACGATCTCGATGCCCATGTGGCCGGGCAGGCAGGCGGCGCCGCGCGCGTTGAAGTCCGTGATCATGTGATTCTGTAGAGCGGGTCATGCGAAGCCCGCATTGTCGTCGGCCTGTATCGGCGCCTTGGCAGGCGGGCTGTTCCGGTGCGGG
>SEFA01000040.1 GCA_004210455.1 Rubrivivax sp.
GGTTCGGGCGGCGGAGGCGGCGGTGCCGGCGTGACGCAGGCCGCGAGCGCGACGCTCAGCAGCAGGGCGGTGCCGACGGCGAGGGTGGAATGCCCACGACTCCGCGCCGCTTGCGCGGTCGGGGTCAGGGAGATCGGAGCGTCGGAACGGAAGGAGGTCGACATCGGCATCACGTCGGAATTGTCGGAATTCGAGCGGGGTGCAGTATGAAACAGCGACAAGCCCCTCTCAGGTGACTTTCGTTCATTGAAGCGAGACCATTGTCACGCAAACATCCCATGCCAGTCTCCCGAGGTCCCAAAGGCAAGCCACATGACCCTCACCCTGCGCGCGGTGTCGCTCAACGACCTGCCCCTGACGCAGCCCATCACCGCGCGCTTCGACGCCACCGGGGGAACCATCGGTCGCGCCGACAACAACACCATGGCGCTGCCGGACCCGGAGCGCCACATCTCCCGCCAGCAGGCGGAGATCGCCGCCGAAGCCGGCGGGTATGTGATCCGCAACGTCGGCAGCGCCAATCCGATCACCGTCGCCGGCCAGCCGGTGGGCCAGGGCCAGTCCGTGCCGCTGCGCCATCTGGACCAGGTGCGCATCGGCGGTTATCTGCTGGAGGTCCAGCAGGAGGAGGGCGCCGACAACGGCGCCACCGTCATCCGCCGCGCGCCGGACCTGAACCGGCCCAACACGCTCGGGCCCACGCCGGCGCCGACGCCGGCCGCGCTGTCCAGTTCCAACCCCTTCGCCGACCTGTTCGGCGGCAGCGCGGCGCCCGTCGATGTCTTCGGCCCGGCGCCGGCGCCCGCCCCACCGGTATCGGCCTTCGCCGCGTCGCCGGTCCAGGCGCCGCCGCCCGCGCCCGTCGCGCCGATGATGCTGCCGGACGACTTCGACCCGTTCGCGCCGCCGCCGCCCCGCGCCGCGCCGGCCTCCGCGCCCGGCTATCCGGCGGCGCATGCATCCGCTCATGCATCCGGTCATGCGTCAGGCTCCGCCGCGGCCAGCGCCGGCGGCATCCCCTCGTCCTTCGATCCCTTCGGAGGGCTGGACCTGGCCCCGCCGCCAGCGCCGGCGCAGCCGCCGGCCCGCAACGACAACCTCGGTTTCGGCGGCGCCTTCGCCGACCTGGTGCCGGGCGACAACAACCGCTCGCTGGACGATCTCTTCGGCCTGCAGCCGGCCGGCACCGATCCGCTCGCGGGCTTCATGGCCGGCGCGAACAAGCCCGGCGACAGCCTGCGCGATGCGGTGGGATCGGATCCGCTGGCGCTGTTCGGCGCCGCGGCGCCGGCCACGAACACCGAGCCGCAGACCCCCGCGCTGCCGGATCACACGCCCGCGCTGCATTCGGCCTTCCGGCCGCCGGAGGTCCGCACGCCGGTGCCGCCCGCGCCGCCGCCGATGGCCGCCGTGGCACCCGCCATTGCGCCGCCGGCGCAGGTCCTGCCACCCGTGACGGCGGCGGTGGCCGCGCCAGTGATGCCGCCGCCGGCCCAGGTGCCGCCGTCTTACGCGCCGCCACCCCCGTCAACGATGGCCGCTGCGCCGGTTGCGCCGGGCTCGACCGCCGACACCGCCGCGCTCTGGCAGGCTTTCTGCGAAGGCGCCGGCATCCGCATGGCCGCGCCGCCGCAAGGTCTCAATCCGGACCTGATGCGCGTCATCGGCTCGCTGCTCAACGCCTCGGTGGACGGCACGCTGCGCATGATGGCCGTGCGTGCCGCGACGAAACACGAATTGCGCGCGCAGGTGACCGTGATCCGCTCGCGCGAGAACAACCCGTTGAAGTTCTCGCCCGACGTGCAGTCCGCGCTCGAGCAGCTGCTCCAGCCGCCGGTGCGCGGTTTCCTGCCCGGTCCCGCGGCGATGCAGGACGCGATGCGTGACCTGGTCGGCCACACCATCGGCACGATGGCGGGCACCCGCGCCGCGCTGGAGGGCGTGCTGACGCGCTTCCAGCCCAAGGCGCTGGAGGCGAAACTCACCAGCCGCTCGGTGCTGGACAGCGTGCTGGCGATGAACCGCAAGGCCAAGCTCTGGGAGCTTTACCTGCAACACTTCGAGTCCATCCGGGACGAGGCGCAGGAGGACTTCCACACGCTGTTCGGCAAGGCGTTCCTGGAGGCTTACGAAGATCAACTCGAGCGTCTGAGCCAGCATGGGCAGGGCGCCGCGCCGTCACCACAACAACAAGCACAGCAGAGCGGGGCCTGAGCCCCGCCGTTTGTCCTACACGTCGTTCACACCATGCTCAAGATCAGGGTTGCCGCCTGCAGCGAACAAGGCGCGCGCAACAACAACGAAGACGCCATCGTGGCGCACGAAAACGGCCCCGGCTGGTACGCCGTGCTGGCCGACGGCGCGGGCGGCCACCGCAACGGGGCCGAGGCCGCGCGCCGGGCCGTGCACCGCATGCAGACCAGCCTGGGCGACGCGACGCTGCCGTGGCGTCCCGAGCTGCTGACCGGCGCGGTGCTGGCCGCGCACGACGACGTGCGTCGCGGCGTCGAGGGCACGGGCCGCGACCGCATGCACACGACGCTGGTGGCGCTGTGCGTCGACGCGCAGCGCAACTTCGCGCTGTGGACGCACGTGGGCGACTCGCGGCTGTACCGCATCCGCGGGGGCGACATCGACACGATCACGCAGGACGACAGCGTCGTGCAGATGCTGATCGAGGCCGGGCTGCTGACGCCCGAGCAGGCGGAGGACCATCCGCACAAGAACCACCTCGTGGCCGCGCTGGGCATCGAGGACGACCTGCATCCGCACACCACCCCGCCGCAGCCGCTGCAGGACGGCGACGTCTTCCTGCTGTGCAGCGACGGCTGGTGGGGCAGCGCGGGCGACACGCTGATCCACGACACGCTGCGCGCGGCGGCCTCGCCGGACGACTGGCTGGCGGCGATGCGCGCGGTGATCGAGGAACGGGGCCTGCCCGATCAGGACAACTTCAGCGCGATCGCGCTGTGGGTGGGCGAGCCCATGCTCGCGAAGGTGGCGCAGACGCCGGCCGACGAGGCCGGCAGCGCGGCGCAGGAGTCGTCGATCGACTCCGGACCGGTGCCGCTGGAAGAGGAAGAGGACGAGTCGACGCGGCGCATGCCGCTCTGAGGCTCCGAGCTTCCGGTGTTCAGTGCCGCACGGCCGGCCACCGCGCCGGCGACGCCACGAACGCGCTCAACTGCTGCGCGGTCTTCGACAGGGCCGCGGCCGTCTCCAGGTTGCGCTGCGCGACCTGTTCCGCATCCGTGGTCGCGCGTCCGACATCGTTCAGCGCGACTTCCAGTTGACGCCCTGCGGTCGACTGCTGATGCGTCGCCATCCGGATCTCCTTGCTCGCGATGTCCGACGCGGCCACGCGTTCGGAGATCAGCGAGAACATCGCCTCCGCCTCCGAGAACAGCGACGAATTCGCGGCCACCGCCTTCACGCCCGCTTCGGTCGACATGATGGTGGCGTTGGAGACGTTGCGGATCGAATCGAGCTGGCGACGGATGTCCACCGCGTCGGCGCGCACCTTCTCCGCCAGGCGGCGGATCTCGTCGGCGACCACGCGGAAGCGCTCGCCGGCGTCGCCCGCGCCGTAGGCCTCGATCGTGGCGTTGATCGCCAGGATGTTGGTGCGCTCGGCCAGTTCCTCGATGGCGCCGAGCACGGTGACGGCCCCCTGGACCTCCTTGCCCAGCGTCGTCATCTGCGTGACCACCTTGTCGATCTGCTGGCTCAGCCCCACGGTGGCCTCCCGCGCGCGGGCCATGGCCTGGCTGCCGGCATGCGCGGCGCGCGTGCTGGCCGAGGCCATCTCCTCGACCTCGTTGGAGCGCTGCGCGATCTGGTTGGCGGCGGCCTGCACCTCGTGCATCGTGGCGGTGAGCTCGATGGCGGCGGAGGAAGTCTGCTTTGTCGCGCCGGCCTGCTTCAGCGAGGACGCTTCCAACTCGCGCGCACGGGCGGCCACGTCCACGGCGGAGGCGCCTACCATCTGCATGAGCAGCCGTTGCAGCACCAAGCCGGTGACGACGACGATCATCAGCCCGAGCGCCGTGCCGCCCAGGCCGATGCCCTTGACCAGGCGCGTGGTCTGACCCATCTCGGCCGACCGCGCCACGAGGTGCTCGACCTCATCGTTCTCCATCAGGCTGAAGCGCGAGCGCAGCCGCTCCATGCGCTGGCGGACCTGGCTGACCTTGGGCGAGCGGGTGACCTCTTCCAGCGTCATCGTCTCGCGGTCGGCGATGCGCTCGCGGAACAGGGCGAGCAACGCCGAGATGTCCTTCTCCGTGTTGTCCAGGTCGGCGGTGCGGGCTCGCCATGCCGGCGTCACGCGCATCTCTGCCATCTCCGAGGAGATCTCGGCGACGGAGCGGTCGAGCGCCGTCAGATAGGCCGCGTCCTTGGTCAGCATGAAGCCGCGCTGCGCCGCCTCGGCCTCGGCGACGTCGTTCAGAAGCTCCGCCAGGATGCGCAGACCCTGGTGGCTCCGCGTCACGCCGTCGGCGGCCGATTCCATCAGGTAGGCGCTGCGCATCGCGACGGCGCCGACCCCGCACAGCACCAGCGCGGCCAGGAGGAAACCCAGCCCGAGTCCGCGTCCGAAAGTCTTCATGTGCATGTTCTCCCTGGAACGCAATGTCGCACAGGACCACGCCCAGGGGGATGCTTTCGTCGCGCCTTGGCGCGATGAAGGATCAGCCCGTCTGCTTCGTCAGCAACGCGGCGAAGGCTTCCACGTACGGCAGCCCCGGCCCCCAGCGCATGTGGACCTGCTCGCCGGGCTCGGGATTGGGCGACCAGACCGTGCAGCCGGCCAGGCGCTCCAGCAGTTCGCCCGCGGCCAGCATGGGGACCGCCGCCGTGAGCAGGCTTGCCGACGCGGTGTAGCTGACCCACTGCACCGCGTTCTCCGGCGCGGGCAGGGTGGCCGCGTGGCTGGCCGGCCAGGGCGGGGCCGCCGCCAGCGCGGCCTCCAACGCGTCCACCGTCGCCGTGTCGTCCAGCGTGCGCATCGCCGCGTTGGCCAGCACCGTGTACCAGCGGTCGAGGTGGTCCAGCCCGGCGCGGTCCACCGGCGGCTGCGCGCGCGGCTGCGCGATCACCAGCGGGAAGTAGCGCCCGACGTTGTCGCAGCTGGCCATCAGCACGCCGAACCACCACTTCATGTCGACGACGCCCGGCGCCCACGCGAAGCGCAGCACCGGCGCGGTCAGGTAGGTGTCCAGCCAGCGCGGACCGAGCGTCTTCGGCAGGTCCTGCATCATCCCGGACAGCCACGCGTCGGCGTGCTGCACGCAGTGCTGCGGCAGGCGCCGCTGGGCGAAGTCGCCCAGCGCGGCGACCTTGCCGTACCAGCCGGGCACGGCATCGCCGGCGGCGTTCAAGGCTTCGGGCAGCGCGCTCATGGTCGGATTCTCCTGATGCGGTTCACAGCCCGCCCGGGCAGCGGAACTCGTTGAGCTCCGGCAGCCGGAACGGATTGCGCACGCTACTGGCGGTGACTTCGAAGACCGCCTTGCGGCCTTCGATCTCGAAGGTGGCCTTGAAGCGTTCGGGCGCGGCGGTCTTCTCGATCTTGACGCGGTCGAAGAGCCGGAACAGCGCCCACGGCCCGTCGTTGACCAGGCCGGAGGAGCCGCTCGCGCTCACCGGGCTCAACTGCACGCGCACCTGCGAGCTGCCGCGCGGTCCCGGCCACTGCACCGAGGTCGGGATCTGCGGGCCGTGGCTGTAGCGCACGATCTGGCCGTCCACGTCCAGGATGAACTGCTGGATCGTGGTGTCCATCTCGATGGGCTTGAAGTCCAGCCGCAGCGACGGCGTGGCGCTGCCGGGGAAGAAGGTCTCCTTGATCGCCTGCGCGCGCTGGAACTGCGGCAGCGTGCCGCTGTCGCCGCCGAGCGGCGTGCCTTCGACCGCACGGAACTTCCACGGCCGCGTGGTCGTGTCGACGTAGGGCGCGAGCTTCTGCTGGAAGATCTGGTCGATCTTGCCGCCCGGGCCGAACAGCATGGCGAAGTCCGCCTGCGTCGCGTCGCGCGAGGAGTTGCGGTCCAGCGGATAACGCCCGGCCACGGCCTGGTTGCAGAACTCGCCGACCTGCGAGCGCACTTCCATGCCGAGGTTCTGGCGCATCGCGCCCTGCGACACGCGGGCGCTGCTGCTGCCCAGGTCGTCGAGCATGGTGCGCAGCGGCTCGGGGCTCATCGCGGCGGCGGCCTTCAGGCGCGTGGGCACCGGCGAGGGCGGCGGCGCGCTGCCGCCCTTGAGCGCGGAATCGGCGGCCGTCAGCATGATGTTGGCCTCGGCGATCAGGCCGACGGTGTCGTCCAGCGGCGACTTGCCGCCGCCGGCCGGGGCCGTGACCATGCTGCGCAGGCCGACGAAGCGGTCATCGACGATGTTCTCGATGCGCGGCGCGTTCGGGTCGGCGGGGTTCTGCTGACCGGGGCGCCCGGAGAACATGCCCGCCACCTTTTCGCGGGTCTGCTGGACCAGATCCGCGGCGCGGCGCTCGGCGTTCTCGATCGCGTTGCCGGGCTGCGCGAGCGTGGTCTCGCGGGAAGCCGCCCGCAGGAACGGACCCAGCGGGCTGTCCGGCGCGGACAGCATGCGCGAGCGCTCCACCGACTGCGGCACCGTGGCCATCGGCAGCAGCTTCACGCTGTTGAGGAAGGACTCCCACGAGGCCGCGTAGTCGTTCAGGTAGAGCCGGCGGACGTCGTCGACCAGCGGTGCGTTGGCGCGCACGAGCTCCTGCGGATTCCTGGGCGCGGCGGCGACGCCGAGCACCCAGGGCTCCTCTGCGGCCAGCTCGTCCGCCACCTGGCCCACGCGCGGCTGGAAGCCGCGCAGGTAGGCGTCGCGGGTGAAGAAGCCCGGCACGCCCTGCGTCAGCGGCGCGCCGTTGGTCCGCGTGAACAGCAGCGGCGCGTTGTGGCCGCCGGCGCGCGCGACGGTGAAGTCGGGGTATTCGGTGCCCAGGCCTTGCGCGCGCAGCCGGTTGTAGATGCGCTGCGGCAGCGGTTGCGTCGCGAGCTGCGTGCGCACCGCCGTCAGCAGCGAGGCGTCCTCCGGCAGCGGCGACGCGATGCCGCCCTGCGACAGCAGCGCGTCCAGGTGGGCGCCCAGCGCCGCGCGCTGGTCCGGTGTCAGCTCGCGGCGGGTGGTCTCCCAGTCGCCTTCGATGTGCTGCTTGAGCGCCGGCGCGTCGAAGTGCTGCGGGTCGTGCAGCATCACGTAGGCCTTGAGCGCCTCATACAGCGTGACCGGCGTGGCCGCGCCCTGGCGCAGTTGCTCCTCGATGCGCAGCACCAGCCGCGGCAGCACCGCGTCGCCGAGCATGCGCTGGTAGGCGGCGCGGGCCGCGCTGTCCAGCTTCCTGCCCTGGAAGAGGCCCATGCGCATGGACCAGGGGACGTTCTCGTCCACTGCCGCCAGCGCACGTGTGGCCTGCAGCGCGGGCAGGATGGGCAGCAGATCGGCGCTGGCGCGGTTGGGCGTGGCCTGCAGCAGCTCGCGCACCTGGTCCGCGCGCGCCGAGGTCTCTTCCAGGTACTTCTTGTTGTTGAAGTAGCTGACGGTCCAGGCCGTGAGCAGGCCGATGCCGGCGATCGCGACGACCGCGTAGCCGCCCAGCGCCAGCGCGTTGCGGCGGCGCTCATAGCCGCGGTGCGTGCCGCCCAGGCCGGCTTCGGCGAAGACGACCTCGTTGAGCAGGCGGTTCAGGAAGTAGCTGCGGCCGCTGGCCTGGTTGGGCGCCTGCACCGCGTTCTCGATCTGGTAGCTGCGCGCGACCGAGCCGAGCACGCGGTCGATGGGCGTGCCTTCCTGCGTGCCGCTGACGAAGTAGACGCCGCGCAGCAGCGGCTGGGCTTCGTAGGGGGAAGGGGCGAAGACGCCCTCGGCGAATTCGGCCAGCAGCGCGCGCAGGCTCGCGAACTGCGCCGGGAAACCGTAGATGCGGGCGCGGCGCTGCGGATCGCGCTCGGCCTGGAGGCGATCGATCAGGCCGTTCTGCAGGCGCTGTTCCAGGGCGTCGAACTCCGCGCCGTAGCCCGCCAGCGGCGAAGTGCTGTTGCGCGGGAAGGTGAAGCCCCAGGGCGCCGCGCGCTGGTCCTTGTCGACCGTGGCGAAGTAGTCCATGAAGCCCGACAGCAGGTCGGCCTTGGTGACCAGCAGGTAGACCGGGAAGCGGATGTCCAGGTCCTTCTGCAGTTCCTGCACGCGGGCGCGCACGGTGGCGGCATGCTGGGCCCGCTCCGAGGGACTGCGCGCCAGCAGGTCGGTCACCGAGACCGTCACCAGCGCGCCGTTGATCGGCTGGCGCGGGCGCGAGCGGCGCAGCATCTGCAGGAAGCCGCTCCAGGTCGCCTTGTCGTTGGTGGGATCGCTGTCCTGCGTGGTGAAGCGGCCGGCGGTGTCGATGAGCACGGCGCGGTCGGTGAACCACCAGTCGCAATGGCGCGTGCCGCCGACGCCGCGGATGGCGTGGTCGCCCATCTGGTCGGCCAGCGGGAAGTTCACGCCGCTGTGACGCAGCGCCGTGGTCTTGCCCGAACCCGGCGCGCCGATGATCAGGTACCAGGGCAGCTCGTAGAGATAACGTCCGCCGAAGCGCGAGCGCAGCTTCGCGCCGAAACCGGCCGAGCCCTCCGCGCCGAAGCGCGAGCGCTGCAGCATCTGCAGCGCCTGGCGGAAGCGTTCGCGCACGGCCAGCATGTCGGCGGTCTCGCGCTCGGGCGCGTCCGCGGCGGGCGACTGCAGCAGCTGGTTGACGACCTGGCTGTTGCCGCGCCTGGCGCGCCAGCGGCTCCAGGCGATGCACGCGGCCACGATCAGGACCAGCACGCCGATCGTGATCCAGCGCGACCGCTCGGTATCGAGCGGGCGGGCCTCGCCGACGGCCACCAGCGGGCCGACGATCCAGATCAGCAGCGCGACCGCCAGCACCAGCACCGCCAGGAGCACCCAGCGGTTGAAAATCCATCCCAGGACGCGTTTCATCGGGAAGCTCCGCGCGCCGGCGCTTCAGGCGCGCGGCCGTTGACCATCAGACTGACTTCGACGCGCCGGTTCAGCGCGCGGTTGGCCGGGGTGTCGTTGGGGACGACCGGCTCCGCCTCGGCGCGGCCCTCGGCGCGGATGCGCTCGGGCGCGACGCGGCGCGCGATCAGCAGCTCGCGCACGGTGTTCGCGCGCTCTTCGGACAGGTGCCAGTTGGACGGGAACCGCGCCGTGCGGATCGGCGTGTTGTCGCTGTGACCGGTCACCAGCACGGTGCCCTGGACCTGGGTGAGCGCATCGGCGATCCGGCCCATGAGCGCCTCGCGCTCCGGCACGATGGTCGCGCTGGCCGGCGCGAACAGGCCGTCGCCGCGGATGATCACGACGCTGCGGTCGACCTCGTCGCGCACCGTGACCAGGTTGGCCTTGATGTCCGACTGCAGGAACTGCGCGAGCCGCGGCTTGGCCGGCGGCGGCGGGGGCGCGACCACCGGCGGCGACAGGCGCAGGCCCTGGATCTGGCCGAAGACCGGATCGGAGCGCTCCGCCAGCGACAGCGTCAGCGTCAGGTACACGCCGACCAGCAGCAGCGCCGTCAGCGCCGCGGTCGCGGCCAGCGGCAGCCAGCCGATGTGGCGGCGCTGGGTGATGGCCTCGACCTGCCAGTGCTGCGCGAGCGCGGCGGGATAGTCGCCGCGCTGCTGCTTGAGGATCTGGGCGAGCCGGTCGCGCACGGCTTCCAGCTGCGCGGGACCGTTGTCGATGACGCGGTAGCGGCCGGCGAAGCCCAGCGTCAGCGCGGCGTAGATCAGTTCGAGCAGGTCGCGGTTGGCCTCGGGCTTCTCGGCCAGGCGGGCCATCAGCTGGAAGACCTTCTCGCCGCCCCAGGTCTCGTTGTGGAACATCGACAGCAGGCTGTGCCGCGCCCAGACGCCGGAGCCGCCCCAGGGGGTGTCGGCGCAGGCCTCGTCGATCATGGTGCAGAGCACGTAGCGCGTGGCCATGACGCGCTCGGGCGGGATGCCGGCGGCGGCCGCGCGGGCCGCGAAGTCGCGGATGCCCTGCGCCAGGTTGTTGCGCAGCGTCGCCACGTCGTCGACGCGGCGCGTCGCGCGCAACTGCGTCACCAGCAGCAGCAGCGGGTTGGCCAGCGTGAGCAGCGGGTTCAGCCCGGCGGCCGGCGGGGCGGCGTCGGGCTGCACCGAGTCGGGCGAGGGCGGCGTGCCGCGCGGCGCCTGAGCGCCGCCCGGTCGGGGCTTGATGAAGGTGCGCTGATCGTCGAAGCCTGCGAACGGATCGTTGAGCGCGGAGGGGTCCATGCCGGCTCCCGGAGGTTACTGGTGTCTTGAATCGGTGGAAGGGGGCGGGGGCCCGGCGTCGCCGCGGACGGCGATCACTGACGGATGGCCCAGAGCTCCAGTTCCAGTCCGGGGAAATCGCCGGCCACGTGCAGCGCGAGGCTGCCGCTGCGTTCGAGCTGCTTCCAGAGGTCGCCGCCGCGGTCCAGCTCGAAATAATGGAAGCCTGCGTGGAACGGCAGCTGGCGCGGCGCCACCGGCAGCGCGCGCAGGCTGATGCCCGGCAGCTGCAGGTTGACGAGGTCGCGGATGCGGTCCACCGGCCCCAGCTTGGATTGCGCGGGGAAACGCTGGCGCAGCTGTTCGGCGGCCACCTGCGCGTTGACCGCGATGACGAAGCTCGCGCTGCGCAGCAGGTCGGCGTCGGGGACGATGGCGGTGCGCACGCCGTGGGTGCGCTCGGTCAGGTCGATCTGCAGCGCGTTGCGCTCCAGCACGACGCTGAGCATGCGGCGCAGGTCCTCGAGCAGCGGGGCGAAACTGCCGCGCAGGTCGTCGTGGCGGTACAGCGGGTATTCGGAGGCCAGCCGGGTGTCGCTGACGAAGGTGGCCATGTCGCCGGCCAGCTGCAGGCAGTCGCGGTGCAGCGTCTCCGGGTGTACGTGCGGGGAGGCCGCATGCTGGCGGAACAATGGATCGGCGCGGTTGAGCGCCTGCAGCATCAGGAAGTCGGCCAGTTCGGACACGCCGTTCCCGAGCTGTCCCATGCGCGAGGACAGCAGTTGCGCACGCTGGCGCACGAGTCCGTGCAGCAGCGAGGCCATCGCGGACAGGTGGCCGCTGGCGTCGATGCGGGTCTGCGGCGGGATGTAGCTGCGGTCCAGCACCAGCTGCTGGTCGGCGCGGCGCTCGGCGATGCGGGCCACGCCGAGCGCGGCGTAGGCGTCGTTGAGCTCGCGGGCGGGCAGCAGGCGCAGCGTCAGCGCGCCCGTCTGGACGGGCTCGGGTTCGTCGCCGGCGCTGGTCTGGTCGCGCAGGTCCTGGTCGACGACGTGGTAGCGGTGCAGTTCGCCGGCATCGTGGCCGTTGAAGGCGACCTGGTCCGTGCCCGGACGCGCGATGGGCGCGGCCAGGACGACCATGTCGCCCTTCAGGTCCGCCGGCACTTCCAGCGGCGCCATCGCGGCGTCGGCCTGCGGGATCTGGAACGGGGTGCCGTCGGGCAGGATGCCGCTGGCGCGCACGATGCCCAGCCGGCCGACGCTCAGCAGCGCCTCGTCGAGCACGAGTTCGGTGAACCCCCAGCCGTGCGGCGCCAGCGCGCGGGCGCGGCTGTCCACCAGGTGCTCGAGGTAACGGGTCTCCTGCTGGAAATGGTGCGGCAGCAGGAACATGCCCTGCGACCAGATGACCTTGCTGTGCCAGCTCACGGCAGCCTGACCGTCGCGCTGACCGCCAACTCGTCGGCCTGGATCAGGATCTCCTGCTTCCGGCCGACGACCACCGGCACCACCGCGCGCCAGCGCGCACGTTCCAGGTCGCGGTAGGCGGCGAAGACGGCGACGAAACGCGTCTCGGACGACAGGATCTTCTTCGACCACGGGCGCGCTTCGCCGGGCTGCAGCGTCATCTCCTCGCGCGAGACGAGTTCGGTGCCCAGCTCGGCCTGGTCCTTCTGGTACAGGCTGACGAAGTCGGCGGCGTTGAAACCGACGTCCGACTTCAGCTCATACACCCGCACCAGCAGCGGGGAAGGGCGCTTGGTGACGCTCGGGTTCACCTGGGCGGACGCCTGGATGCTGCCCTTGGTCACCTCGGTCGGCTTGTCCGCACTGGAGAACGGGTTGATCTTGTCGAGGGAGGTGCAGCCCCCCAGGGCGCCCAGGGCGAGCAGCGCCCCCCAGGCCAGCGGGGCCGCAACGGCGGTCCTGCGAGTGAGGGAAGGGGTGTTTTGGTGTCCCGAACGCGGCGTGAGCATCTTGGCTGTCCTTCTTGACCGGAAGAAAGGATAGCCAGCGGGGGAGGCTCAAGGTGGTGACTTAGGTAATCGTCCTCCCCCCGGAAGCGCCGTCAGGCGGCGACGCCGACGCGGAACTGGCTGACCAGCTTCGCCAGTTGCTGGGCCTGGCCGTTGAGGCTCTCCGCGGCGGCGGCGCTTTCCTCGACCAGGGCCGCGTTCTGCTGGGTGACCTGGTCCAGGTGGGTGACGGCGTCGCCGACCTGTGCGATACCGCCGTTCTGCTCCTGCGTGGCGGCGGAGATCTCGCGGATCAGGGTGTCGACCTGGCCGACCTGGGCGACCACCCGCTGCATCACCTCGCCGGCGTTCTGCGCCTGGCGGGCGCCGGTGTCCACGCGCTGGGTGCTGGCCTGGATCAGGTCCTTGATCTCCTTGGCCGCGGCGGCGGACCGTTGCGCCAGCGCCCGCACCTCGGAGGCGACGACGGCGAAGCCGCGTCCCTGCTCGCCGGCCCGGGCCGCCTCGACGGCGGCGTTCAGGGCCAGGATGTTGGTCTGGAAGGCGATGCCGTCGATCGTGCCGATGATGTCGCCGATGCGGCGCGAGGCGTCGCTGATGCCCTGCATGGTCTCGACCAGGGCGCTCACGGCCTGGCCGCCTTCGCCGGCGGCGCCTGACGCGTCGGCCGCCATGCGGCTGGCCTGGCCCGCGGACTGCGCGTTCTGGGCCACCGAGCTGGTCAGCTCTTCCATCGACGCGGCGGTCTGCTGCAGGCTGCTGGCCTGGGTTTCGGTGCGCGAGCTCAGGTCGGCGTTGCCCTGGGCGATCTCCTTGGAGCCGTTGGCGATGCTCTCGCTGCTGTCGCGCACCTGGCCGACCAGGCCGCCGAGCTGGTCGACCATGCGACCCATGGCGCGCAGGAGGTCGGCGGGTTCGTCACGACCCTCCGCGCGGATCTGCACCGTGAGGTCGCCGGCGGCGACATCTTCGGTGGCCCGGACGGCCTGGGCGATCGGCGTGGTGATGGAGCGCGTGACCTGCAGCGCCAGCGCGATGCCGATGGCCAGCGCGACGGCCACGACGGCGAGCGTCACGCGCAGGCCGTTGGCGTAGGAGGTGGCGGCCTCCTTGGCGGCCTGGTCGCCGCCGTCGCGGTTGTAGCCGACATCCGCGGCGACTGCCTTGGACAAGGCCACGAAGAGGCTGGAGGAGGCGCCGCCCGCCAGTCTTCGGGCGGTTTCGTGCTGCGCCTCCCCGCCGGCGATGGCCCGCTGGAGCTCGGCGTCGGCGGCCAGGTACGCCTTCCAGGCGTCGCGGATCTGGCCGTAGAGCGCCCGTTCCTTGTCGCCGGTGATGGTGGGTTCGTAGGCGCCCGCGGCCTTGTCGAAAGCCTGGACCGCGGCGTCGTGCTGCTGGAGCAGACCGGCCCGGGCGGCGTCGTCGTTTTCCAGCGCGCCGCGCAGGGACTGGCGGCGCGTTTCGTTGGCGGCGTCCTGCATGGCGGCCAGCTTGGCCACGCTGGGGAGCCAGTTGGTATTGAGGTCCTGGACGTTGTCGTTGATGCGCGCCATCTGCTGGATGCCGAATGCCGCGATGAAGCACAGCAGCGCCAGCACGGCGGCGAAGGCCAGCGCCAGGCGCTTGCCGATGCGGAAGTTGCGGAGGAGGGACATGGTCATGACTGGAGGGGAGGCCGGGTGTTACGGGAGGTGTCTTCAGCGTGCCCCGATGAGCCTTCAGAAACCTGTCCGTCAATGACTTATGAAGGCAGGGTGAGCATTCCGTCCATCTGTCCGTCCGCCCTCCGCGCAGTCGTTCACGATCGCTGGTGATCGCTCAAAGAACACCTCCGCACTTGCCCGGGTATGACAACGTTGTCAGCGTGTTCTATGCTTCGTCCCCATAAGAGGAGACCAGTCGATGAGTGCAGATCTTTCCCAGGTCGCTGGCGGCGGCGAACGTCCGCGCGCGGGCGATGCGCCGGTCGGGGCGTCGCCGGTCCATGCCCGGCATCCGATGACCTGGGTGCCGTCGGTGTACCTGGCGATGGGCCTGCCCAACGTGCTGGTGGGGCTGGTGGCGGCCATCCTGTACAAGAACCTGGGCGTGTCGAACGAGGACATCGCCCTCTACACCTCGCAGATGTACCTGCCGTGGGTGCTCAAGCCCCTGTGGTCGCCGCTGCTGGAGCCGTACCGGACCAAGCGGTGGTGGGTGATCGCGATGCAGTTCCTGATGATGGCGTCGATCGGCGCCGTCGCGTTCTGCCTGCCGCTGGACGGTTTCTTCCGGGCGTCGCTGGCGTTCTTCTGGATCACCGGCTTTGCGTCGGCGACGCAGGACATCGTGGCCGACGGCGTGTTCATGACGACGATGACCCCGCGCGAGCAGGCGCGCTACGCCGGCGTGCAGGGCATGTGCTGGAACCTGGGCGCGGTGGTGGCGTCGGGGCTGCTGGTGTCGCTGACCGGCTGGCTGCACGGCTCGCTGGGCTGGAGCTGGGTGCAGTGCTGGATGGCGGTGATGCTGGGCGCGGCGGCCATGATGGGCGGTTTCGGGCTGTGGCACCTGCGTGTGCTGCCGACCGGCGCGCCCTCGGCGGTGCAGGGTCAGGACTTGTCCAGCGCAATGGTGTCGCTGAAGGAATCCTGGATCACGCTGTTCCAGAAGCCGTCGATCTGGATGATGCTGGCGGTGGTGTTCTTCTACCGCTTCGGCGAGGGCTTCATCGAGAAGTTCGGGCCGCTGTTCCTGCTCGATCCGCGCGCGGCCGGCGGGCTCGGGCTGGACAACGCGGCGCTGGGCCACATCTACGGCAGCGCCGGCACGATCGCGTTCATCGCGGGCGCGTTCCTGGGCGGCTTCATCGCCGCGAAGATGACACTGCGGCGCTCGTTCCTGCTGCTGGCGATCGCGCTCAACCTGCCGCACCTGACTTACTACTACCTCAGCCACGCGCTGCCGACGGACCTGTGGTGGATCGGCGCCGTGGTCGCGATCGAGAAGTTCGGCTTCGGCATGGGCTCCGTCGGGCACATGCTGTACATGATGCAGCAGATCGCGCCGGGGCCCTTCAAGATGACCCACTACGCGATGGCCACCGGCGTCATGGCGCTGACCAAGTGGGCCACCGGCAGCGTCAGCGGCTGGCTGTACGCAGGCGTGGGCCAGCACTACGCCAGTTTCTTCGGCTGGGTGCTGGTGTTCTCTCTCCCGCCGATCCTGCTGGCGTGGCTGGCGCCGTTCCCGGTGGCGGCGGACCAGGACGAGCCGGGTGCTCCGGCGGGCGGGCATTGATCCCAGGCCCGTCGCGGCCGGCTCACTGGCGACTCAGCGTGTTCAGCGGAATCTTCAGGTAGCTGACGCCGTTGTCCTCTGCGGGCGGCAACTGCCCGGCGCGGATGTTGATCTGGAGCGAGGGCAGGATCAGCGCGGGCACCTCCAGGCGCGCGTCGCGGCCGGTGCGCAGCGCGACGAATGCGGACTCGCTCACGCCGTCGTGGACATGGATGTTGTGCGCGCGCTGATCGGCGACCGTCGTCTCCCAGGCCGGCGCGCGGCCTTCGGGCGGGTAGTCGTGGCACACGAAGAGCCGCGTCGCGGGCGGCAGCGCCAGCAGGCGGCGGATCGACCGGTACAAGGTCGCCGCGTCGCCGCCGGGGAAGTCGGCGCGCGCGGTGCCGACGTCGGGCATGAACATCGTGTCGCCCACGAACACGGCATCAGGCGCTCCCTCTGCGCGGCCGTCCCTGACGTGATAGGCCACGCAGGCCGGCGTGTGTCCAGGCACCAGCACCGCCTGCGCCTGGATGCCACCGATCAAGAAGGTCTCGCCATCGCGGAACAGGTGGTCGAACTGACGACCGTCGGGCAGGAAATCGCGCTCCAGGTTGTAGAGGTCGCGGAACACCGCCTGCACCTCGCGGATGTGCTCGCCGATGGCGATCCGGCCTCCGACGTGCGATTGCAGGTAACGCGCCGCGGACAGGTGATCGGCGTGGGCGTGGGTCTCGAGGATCCACTGCACGGTCAGCCTGGCCTCGGCGAGGTGCGCGAGCAGACGGTCCGCCTGGATCGTCGAGGTGCGACCGGACTTGAGGTCGAAGTCGAGCACCGGGTCGATGATCGCGGCCTGACGCGTCGCGGGATCGGCCAGGACGTAGCTGACGGTGCCGGTGCGGTCGTCGTGGAAGGCGGCGATCGTGAAGGCGGGGGAGTCGGGGCTCATGGCCTGGGCGCGCGGCGGCGGGGTGATGGTGAAACTCACTATACCCAGCGCTCGCCGGCGCCGCCCGGCGCGCGGCACCGGCTCAGACCAACTCCAGGCCGACGTTGATGTTGCCGCGCGTCATCTTCGAATAGGGGCAGGTCTCGTGGGCGCGCTTGATCAGCTCGTAGGCGGTGTCGCGGGGCAGGCCGGGGAGACTGACCCGCAACTGGGCGCTCAGGAAGTAGCCGTCGGCGCCCTGGTTGAGGTCGACCGACGCGTCGACGGCCGCGTCGGCGGGCAGGCGCACGCCGATCGCGTGGGCGGCCAGGCCCATCGCGCCGATGAAGCAGGCCGACCAGCCGACCGCGAACAGCTGCTCCGGATTCGTGCCGGGGCGGGCGGTGCCGGGCGATCCGAGCTCGACGTCGAGACGCTGGTCGTCGGACAGGCCGCGGCCGTCGCGTCCCCCCGTGGTGCGGGTGCGGGCGGTGTAGAGCACTTGAACGTGGTCGGTGATGGTGGACATGGCGGGCTCCAGTGGGGCAGCGTCACTTGCTGCATGACCCGCATTTCATCGGTCCGATGTATCGACGGTGTGTGACGGTCCCGTTGAATTGACGCGGCGCGTGTCGCGGCGGGCGGTGGACACACTGGCATACACAGCGCCTGGACCTTGCTGCGGCCGGTGACGTCGCAGCTGCCATGGCTGTGACGATGCCGGCGTGGCCCGTGACGGTCCGTGACGACGACGTTGCGGCTGCGTAAAACCCGGGGCGACAGGCGCCGCGACGGCACATCTGACGCCGTTTTGCCGGGTTTCTTAAGCACGACCTAATCCGGCGGGCGCACCTTACGTCCAGGGCCACACGATGGTTGACCCAAGGAGATGCAGATGAGCAAGTCCACCCCGATCCTCGCCATGGTCGCCGCGTTCGCGGCGGCGTCGGCCCAGGCCTCCACCGATCCCGACGACATGGCGCGCAAGTCGGAGCGACGCGCGATGGTCCAGCAGCAGTTGCGCGCCGTGCAGGTCGAGCTCTACTGCGACCACCAGGACAACGCGATGCACCTGCTGCGCGACGCACGTCGCCAGCTGATGGCGCAGCGCGATCCGGAGACCACCCGCGATCTGCGCCAGCTCGAGAAGGTCAGCTGGCTGGTCCGCCACGGCGACACCGTCGAGGCGATCGCCACGATAGACGCGACGCGCGGGCTGTCCGCCTGAGGCACGCTCAGAACGGGATCTTCCCCGTCCAGAGGTCCTTGTACATGACCCAGTCGCCCATGAAGCTGTAAAGCGGGCGCTTGAACGACGCGGGCCGGTTCTTCTCGAAGCCGAAGTGTCCGATCCACGCGAACGCGTAGCCGCATAGCAGGCCGACGAGCACGAAGCTCCAGGTCTGCGTCGCCAGCGCCCAGGCCAGGCACAGCAGTCCCAGCGTCGAGCCGACGAAGTGCAGCCGGCGGCAGGTCCGGTCGCGGTGTTCGCCGAGGTAGAAGGGATAGAACTCGGCGAAGCTGCGTATCGAGCCGATGGCCTTGACTCGGTCGGCGCCCGGATCCGACTCCGGAGGGGCGTGGGGCAGGGGGCTGGTGCTCATGAGGGTCTCCTGGCGCGGCCCTGTCGGGCCGTCTGCTTGGCTGGATCCGCCGCCGCGCGGCGCTCAGCCGAGCGCCGTCTTCAGTGCATTCAACATCCCCTCCGGGGCCTCGGTCATCAGTGAATGCCCGGCCGGCAAGGTCTGCACGCGCGCGCCCAGCATCGCGGCGAGCGGCTGGGCCGCCTTGGGCGGCGTCATCGCGTCCTTGGCACCGAGGATCATCTCCGTCCGGAGGCCGGCCGCGGTCACCTTCGCGACAGCATCCGGCGCGCCCTGGTAGCGATCGCAGACCAGGAAGTCGTGTTCGAACAGGTTGCCGTGCTCGCCGTAGCCGTCCTGCATGCGCTCCATCAGCGCCAGGTTGGCGCCGTGCATCCACGCGCCCGGACCGGGATAGGAGGGCTTGCCGGCCGTCGTCGAATGCGAGAACGCATTGACCATCGCCATCGCCGCCCGCGGCCGTTCGCGCGAGGTGCCCAGCAGCGCGTCCGACACCTTCATCGGCCACGCGGTGCCGACCATCACGAGCCGCGACACCCGCGCCGGACGCCGCGCCGCGGCTTCGAGCGCGATCAGCGATCCCATCGAATGGCCCACCAGCGCGACCTTGCCGTTCGCGCCGTCCCCGTCCAGGCCGACGGCGTCGAGCAGGGCGTTGAGCCAGTCGCCGAGCGTTTGCACGTCGCCCAGCGCAGGGCCTTCGCTGCGACCGTGGCCCGGCAGGTCGACTGCCAGCACGGCGTGCCCGTGATGGGCGAAGTGGCGAGCCAGCAGCGTCCACACGCTGTGGTCGTGCAGCGCGCCGTGGATGAACACGACGCAGGGCAGGGACGCGTCGAAGCGCTTGCCGCCGGTGTAGGCGTAGACCGGACGCCCTTGGACCTTGAGCGGGTTCGCACTCATTTCGCGGCCACCTTCAATGCGGACTTCAGATCGGCGATCAGGTCGTCCGGGTCCTCGAGGCCGATCGACAGACGGATCGTGCCCGCACGGATGCCGGAGGCCGCCAGCGCCGCGTCGTCCATCCGGAAGTGCGTCGTCGACGCCGGATGGATCACCAGCGAGCGCGCGTCACCCACGTTCGCCAGATGTGAGAACAGCCGCAGCGACTCGATGAAACGACGGCCCGGCTCGCGCCCGCCCTTGAGGTCGAAGCTGAACACCGCGCCGCTGCCCTTGGGCAGGAGCTTCTGCGCCAGCGCGTGGTCGCGGTGCGAGGGCAGCCCCGGGTAGTTCACGCGCTCGACGATGTCCTGGCTCTCCAGGAACTCCGCGATCTTCTGCGCGTTGCCGACTTGGCGCTGCATCCGCAGCGGCAGGGTCTCGATGCCCTGCAGGATCAGCCACGCGGTGTGCGGACTCATGCAGGCGCCGAAGTCGCGCAGGCCCTCGCGCCGCGCGCGCAGCAGGAAGGCGCCGACGGTGCTCTCCTCGGCGAACACCATGCCGTGGAAGCCGTCGTAGGGCTCGCAGAGTTCGGAGAAGCGCCGCTGCCCGCCGCTGGCCGCATGCGCGCGGTCCCAGTCGAAGCGGCCGCCGTCGACCAGAAGTCCGCCGACGACGGTCCCGTGTCCGCAGAGGAACTTCGTGGCGGAGTGGTAGACGAGGTCCGCGCCCAGCGCGATGGGCTGCTGCAGATAGGGCGTCGCGAAGGTCGCGTCGACCAGCAGCGGCCGGTGCGCCTCATGCGCGATCTGCGCGATGGCCGGGATGTCGAGCACGTCCAGCCCGGGGTTGCCGAGGCTTTCGCCCAGCAGCAGCTTGGTGTTCGGCCGGATCGCCGCGCGCCACGCGTCCAGGTCGCCGGGGCGGACGAAGGTCGTCGCGATGCCGAAGCGCCTGAGCGTGTAGTGCAGCAGGTTGTGCGAGCCGCCGTACAGCGCGCTCGAGGCCACGATGTGGTCGCCCGCCGCGGCGATGGTCGCGATCGCCAGGTGCAGCGCCGCCTGTCCGCTGGCGGTCGCCAGGCCGCCGATGCCGCTGTCCAGCGCGGCGATGCGCTCCTCGAGCACGGCGGTCGTGGGATTCGACAGCCGGGAATACACGTGCCCGCTGCGTTCCATGTTGAACAGGCCCGCGGCCTGCTCGGCGCTCTCGAACACGAACGAGGTCGTCAGATGCAGCGGCACCGCGCGGGCGCCGGTGGTGGGATCGGGCGCGGCTCCGGCGTGTAGCGCCAAGGTATCAAAGCCCGGGTCGGATGGACCTGACATGGGTGTCTCCTGCTTGTTATGGTGGCCAGTCGTGTCTGGCGCCGGGCATTGTGTGCTATGTTGGCAAGTAACTTTTTCTCACTGCGGCCATGAAAGTCTCCGACATCCTGCGCGTCAAGGGCAGCACGCTCTTCACCGTCTCCCCCGACACCCCGCTGGCCCAGGCCGCCGAGACCATGGCCGAGCGCGACATCGGGTCGCTGGTGGTGATGGAGTTCGGCGACCTGGTGGGCATGCTGACCTTCCGCGAGGTCATCCAGGCGGTCGTCGGCAACGGCGGCAGCGTCGGGACGCGGCTGGTGCGCAGCGTCATGGACGACGCGCCGCTGACCTGCACGCCGGAGACCGAGATCGACGAGGTCCGCCGCATGATGCTGGGCCGCCATGCGCGCTACATGCCGGTGCTCAACGGCCGGCAGCTGATGGGCGTGATCTCGTTCTACGACGTGGCCAAGACGGTGGTCGACGCGCAGGACTTCGAGAACCGCATGCTCAAGGCCTACATCCGCGACTGGCCGGCCGAGGACGGCGCCGCCGCCTGACGCGCGTGACGGTCGCCTGACCGACACCCCATGAAAAACGCCCCGATCTACCGGGGCGTTCTTCATTGCAGGATCGAGGGTCCTTGCCCGCCGGCAAGGCGCGGGGCGCTTACATCCAGGCCACGCCGTAGTAGTCGTAAACCTTGCGGCCGTACTCGTCGGAGTACTCGGGACGGTCGGTCTGGGCGTAGCGCGGGGCCTTTTCGAGCTGGTCCTCGCGCAGCGGCACGACATAGCCGTCCAGGCTGGTGTCGTACTTCAGCATGTTCCAGGGGATCGGATAGCGGTCGGTACCGATGCCCATGAAACCGCCGAACTCCAGGGCCGCGTAGCGGACCAGGCCCGAGCGCTTGTCGATGACGAGGTTGTCGATCGAGCCGAGCTTGTCGCCGTTGCCGTTGTAGACCTTGGTGCCTTCGACGCGGTCGGAAGCGATGGTGGTGCTTGCCATGAGGGTCTCCTGGTGGGTTGGGATAGGGGGTTCAAGGCAAACGCCGTGCCGCCGCCCGGACCGTCCCTGCGCTCTTCCCGATGCCATCGGGCGCTTGTCCCGCACATCCGCGTCGCGCGGGAATTTCCCTTGCCTCGACAAAGGATCCCGTCATCGTCGACTTTCCGATCGCCGCCGCCCGCGGCCGCCCTGCATGCCCAAGCTGCCTCACGCCGTCCAGGAAGCCATCGACATCGTCAGCGAGGCCGCGCAGGGCTGGAGTGACGACAACGCGCCCAGCATGGGCGCGGCGCTGGCCTACTACACGCTGTTCTCGATCGCCCCGCTGCTGCTGATCGTCATCAGCGTGGCGGGCCTGGTCTTCGGCGAGCAGGCCGCGCGCGGCGAGGTCATGGAACAGCTCTCCGGCCTGCTGGGCGCCGACGGCGCGATGGCCGTCGAAGACCTGCTCAAGCGCGTGAACCGGCCGGAGGAGGGCGGCTGGGCCGCAGCCATCGGTACCGTCGTGCTGCTGGTGGGCGCCACCTCGGTGTTCGCCGAACTGCAGAACTCGCTCAACCGGATCTGGAAGGCGCCGATGCCGCGCAGCGGACCGGTGTGGCAGGGCCTGGTGACGTTGCTGCGCAAGCGCCTGCTGTCGCTGGGGTTGATCCTCGGGCTGGGTTTCCTGTCGATGATCTCGATGGTGGCCAGCGCCGCGCTCGCCGCGATCAGCAAATGGTGGACGCCGTGGCTGGGCACGGAGTTCGTCCTGCTCGCCCAGATCCTCAACGGCACGCTGGCCTACGCGCTCATCACCGTGATGTTCGCCGTCATCTACAAGTGGGTGCCCGACGTGCCGGTGCGCTGGCGCGACGTCTGGGTCGGCGCGCTGATCACCTCGGCCCTGTTCAGCCTGGGCAAGTCGCTGATCGGGCTGTACATCGGTCGCAGCGGCGTGAGCTCGGCGTACGGCGCGGCGGCCTCGCTGGTGGTCATGATGCTGTGGGTCTACTACTCGACCCAGGTGTTCCTGATGGGGGCCGAACTGAGCTGGGCCTTCGCCAAGCGTCACAGCCTGCGGGAGCAGGCCGCCGAGATCGCCGCACGCGCGCTGCGACAGGGCTGATGTGCGCAAGGGCCGATGAACAGGGCGATCTCCGACGTTCGCTGATCGACGCCATGCGGCATGGGGCTTGCCTGTTGATACCCGGATCCGGAAGTCCGGACCACCGGGTTTGTACAACCGGCCTCGGGCCCGCCCAGGGTCCGCTTCGGCCTGAAAGGAAGCATCATGAGCCAGTATGGACAACGAGGCAGACAAGATCAGCGCCAGGACAACGCATGGGATCAGGGCGACCGTGACCGGTCGCATGACAGGGCCCAGACGGGCCGCCCGACGTACGACCGCTCGCGTGACGATCAGCAGTCGGCCTATCCGGGATCGAACCGTCAAGGGTCGAGCTACCAGGCCGATCGCGACGAACTGCGCGGCGGCGGTTACGGCGGCTATGGCAGTGGGGCTGAAGGCGGCGGCCATGGCGGAGGGTATGGCGGCGGGTATGGCGGCGGGTACGGCGCCGGACGCGACGACTACCGCCAGGATTACCGCAGCCACGGCGACATGCAGAGCCAGGGCGGTTACCGCGGCGGCTATCAAGGCGAAGGGTGGGGCGGCGACCGCGAGCGCTCGATGAGCGGCAACTACGGCGGCTCCGGCAACTACGGCAGTTCAGGCAACTACGGCAGTTCAGGCAACTACGGCAGTTCAGGCAACTACGGCAGTTCAGGCAACTACGGCGGCTACAGCGGCTCCGGCAATGAGGGCAGCAGCTACGGTCCGTCCGGTGGCTACGGCCAGGGCAGCACGGGCGGTTACCGCGATCAGGCACCTCGTCATGAGGGATGGCGCGAAGACTCGGGCCGCCGCGGCGACTACGGCCAGCACGCGCAGCCGCAGACGCAGACGCACCACGACCCGGACTACCAGCAATGGCGCGCGGAGCAGGTCAGGAACCTCGACAACGACTATCACAGCTGGCGCCAGGACCGGTACCAGAAGTTCTCCGAGGACTTCAACAAGTGGCGCTCGGACCGGTCGTCGCAACAGTCGACGCAACAGCATTCGCCGTCGACGCAACAGCATTCGCCGCAGTCTTCGCAGCCGGGGGCGCAAGGCAGTTCCGTCAGTCCGGGGCTGTCCACATCCTCCGGCGCCGTCGGTGCCTCCGGCCTGCCTGGCTCGTCGTCCGACACAGGCGCTGGCCTGCCCGGTTCCAGCGCCTCGACGGGTGCGGGCGGCTTGAGCGGATCATCGTCCTCCAGGACGAAGTGACGCCGTCGGCCCGGGCGCAGGCCGCCTGGGCCGACCGGTCCGGAAGAAAGCGCCCGATCACCCGGAAACCCGCGCCTGCGCTGGTTCTCCGTCCGGCATGCCGCTTGCCGGAAGGAGGGAATGATCGCGACGTCCCTTGAGCAGCGTGCTCCCGCGCCCAGCCTCTCGGAGGCAGTCGCGGGGGACCTGCCCGCGCACGGCGCGACGTCGCCGAGAGAAACGCTCACGCAGGCCGAGGAGCGCCACCGCCGCTGGTGCAATGTGCGTCGCGTGCTGCTGATCCGGCTGGACGGTGTCGCGGGTGTGCTGTCCTCGACCGCCTCCTTCGCCGCGGTGCACGAGACCATGCCGTGGACGCAGCTGACGCTCCTGGCGGCGCCGGAGGCGCTGGTGCTGCGGCCGCATCTCCAGGCGGTCGACGACCTCATCACATTCAACGCGCCGTGGACGGCCAGCGGCGCCGCCGCGCTGGACGCCGAGCCGCCCACCATGCGCGGCGACGCCGAGATGCACCTCGTGCGCAAGCTGCGCCGCAGCCACTTCGATGCGGCGGTGCTGTTCTCGCCGGCCGACCAGAGCGCGCTGCCGGCCGCCTTGCTCTGTCGGATGGCGGGCATCCCGCTGACGCTGGCCCACGTGCGCGCACCGGCGCACGGGCTGCTCAGCGATGAACTGCGGATCGCCGACGACCGGGCCGATGCCGGGCATGACGACACGCGCCGCCAATTGGCCCTCGTGGCGCACGTCGGCATGCACACCGCCGACGAGCGGCCCCGTCTGCGGCTTCTGCCCAAGGACAGCCACCAGATGCGGAACGTCTTGCAGCAAGCGGGCTTGGGCTTCGGTCAGCGCTACGTGCTGGTCTGTCCGGGCGGCGGGGCTCGCCCGTGCACGCCCGCGGCCTTCGCCGCGGCGGCCGACGTGCTGCTCGATGCCTGGTCCGACGACACGGCGGTGGTGCTGTGCGCCGTCCCCGGCGAGGAGGCTGCGCTCGCGGAACTCCGCGCGGCCATGCCGGCGAGGGGCCAGGTCTTGCCGCCGGTGGCTTCGATCGGCGAACTCGCGGCGCTGGCCGCCGGCGCCCGGGTGGTCGTGGCCGCCGACGACTTGCCGCTGACCATCGCCGCCGCCGCCCGCGTGCCGGGAGTGCTGCCGGGTGACGCGCTGCGCCGCGACGTCCACATCGCCTGAACCCATTCGTGTCCTCGGCGGACTCCCAGGACTCGGCCCGCCTTGCGACGGGCGCGCGATGTCCTGGAAGAGAAAGGAACCCGATGACCTATCCGTACGCTCGTGGGGCGGCGATACCCCTGACCTGGAACAATCCTCTTTCCACGGAGGCGGCGAGTCGATCGACCGACGTCGAGGACGAGGAATACGACGCGATGCAACGCGGCGCGAGCGAGCACGGCGACCCTCGTGCGTCGGGGCGCCACGGCGGCGCGGTCGGCGCCAACGCGGAGCGCCTGTACCGGGAAGCCCGTGACGCGCGCTTGCTGGACCAGTTCAGGAATTCCTTCGACGAACCGGCCGCGATGCCGCGGCGCGTCGGCGCTCAATTCATTTCGTCGGCGCCTCCTCCCGCGCAGGCAGGGGGATTCGCCTGGCAGGCGCAACAGTCGCCGCAGTGGTTTCCGCAGTGGTCTCCGCAGTGGAGTCCGCAGTGGAGTCCGCAGTGGAGTCCGCAGTGGAGTCCGCAGTGGTCTGCGCCCGCGTCCGCCTTGTCGCTGGGTGGGTCCCAATGCTTCCCGCCGACCTCCCCGCAGTCCTTCCCCGTCTACGGCGCGTCGGCGTTCCTGCCCTTCAATCCCTATGGTGTCCAACCCCCCGTCCACGCCATGCTCAACGCGTCGTTCTCGCCCTTGGGCGGGGCAGCGAACCCTCTGGTGAGCGGTGGCGTGGGGTTGGCGCTGGGGCTGGGTCTGAACGGACTGGCATCGGGGGTCGGGGCGTTCCTCGGCAGCGCCCTGGGCGGCCTGGGCGGGTTCGGCGGCTTTGGCCAAGGCTTCGGTCGCGGCTGGTGCGACGTTTCGCCCGCGTATTGCGGCTGGTGGTGAGGCCCCGCCAAGCGGCGCCCTCCTGTTGAAGAACCGGCGCGGCGCCAGTCCGCGCTGTCCCCGGAACCTGCACAAAATCGTCACTGAACGTTTGCGCGGGCACGTTGCTTGCCCCCTGTCGCGAGCCGCGCGTGGACGCTCGGCGACCGCGCGGTCCAGACGGATGTCCGGCCGCGCACCCGTTCCCATCACAGGAGGTTTTTCATGCACCTGCACAAGCTCGCCTGGGCGATCCCGCTGATGCTGGCCGCGACCGCGGCCCACGCGGAAAGCTCCGGCAGTTTCCTGGAGGGTGCCAGGCTCGCGGCGCTGGTCCGACCGGAGGCCGCGGCCCCGGCCAACGGCCAGCCCCACCATGTTCCCGCCAGCGTGCGGCCCGTCCCGCAGGGCCAGGCGCCGGCGCCGACGTCCTCTGCATCGCCGAGCCCGTCCTCCGTCATCGACACCGACTCCGAGCCCGCCGGAGCGTCGTTCGAGATCCGCAACTTCTTCACCCTGGTCGTCGCCCTGGCCCTGGTGGGATGGGTCCAACGCCGCCGCCGGGATGCCTGAGCCCGACGCCCCCTCCGGCGGTCCCGCGGACCGCAGGCCGACACCGGCATGGTCCACGGACCGCTGCCGGTGTCCTTTTGTGGGGCGTGTTGTTCGTATGCCGTCAATATGCGGACGCAGGTCGACCGGCGTCGACCGGAATTTTTTTCAAATCGAGCTGTCAAGGGGGTCGCAAACTGGCCGCTTGCTGCAAGAATGAGTTAGACGAGGTTGGTTGACCTAGTTCACGAAACGACCAACCTGAAGAAGTGACCCCACAACGAAGGATGTACCGGTGACCCATGCGCTGATCGTGGATGACGATGTCGATTCCGTCGCCACCCTGCAGGAACTGATTGCGAGCGAAAAATTCACCGTGTCGGTGGCCCACACCTTGCGTGATGCCCGGCGGCACATCGCGCTGCAGCAGCCCGACGTGGTGCTGCTGGACCTGCAACTGCCGGACGGCAACGGCATGGAGCTGTTCCAGGACCCGCAGCTGGTGGCCAACTCGGAGGTGGTGCTGATCACCGGCCACGCCAGCCTGGACACCTCGATCCAGGCGCTGCGCCTGGGCGCCGCGGACTACCTGGTCAAGCCGATCAACATCCGGCAGCTGCAAGGCGTGCTGTCGCGGGTGATGAAGCCGGCCGCGCTGCAGGCGGAGGTCACCGAGCTCAACGCCAACCTGGCCAACACCGGCCACTTCGGCCTGCTGTGGGGCCGCACCCAGCCGATGCAGCGGATCTACGACCAGATCTCGCGCGTGGCGGGCACCAGCGTGTCGGTGTTCATCAACGGCGAGAGCGGCACCGGCAAGGAACTGGTGGCGCAGACGGTGCACGACCTGAGCCGTCGCCGCAAGAAGCCGTTCCTGGCGGTGAACTGCGGCGCCATCTCGCCCAACCTGATCGAGAGCGAGATCTTCGGCCACGAGAAGGGCGCCTTCACCGGCGCCGACAAGCAGCACGAAGGCTTCTTCGAGCGGGCGAGCGGCGGCACGCTGTTCCTCGACGAATTGACCGAGATGCCGATGGAGCTGCAGGTCAAGCTGCTGCGCGTGCTCGAGACCGGCCGCTTCATGCGCGTGGGCTCGACGACGACGCTCGATGCCGACGTGCGGGTGATCGCAGCCTCCAACCGTCCGCTGCTGCAGGCGGTGCAGGCCGGCAAGCTGCGCGAAGATCTGCTGTACCGCCTCAACGTGTTCCCGATCGAGATGCCGCCGCTGCGCGACCGCCTCGACGACGTGCCGCTGCTGGCCGACCATTTCCTGCGCCAGATCGCGGCCAAGGAAGGCAAGAACAAGCGCTTCACCGCGAAGGCACTGGCCCAGCTCCAGACCTACCACTGGCCCGGCAACGTGCGCGAGCTGCGCAACGCGGTCCAGCGCGCGTACGTGATGGCGGCGGCCGACGTGGTTGACGAACAATGGCTGCCCAAGGGCGAAGGCGTCCCGCCAGCCTCGCTGTCGGGGTCGGCCACAGGAACTGCCGCCGGCGCGGCAACGGTCACCACCCTCGGCGTCGGCGTGCCGGCAGCAGCGCCCGCGCCGTCGTTCGCGACGTCGGCGGAAGCTTCCGGCCCCTCGATCACGATGCCGCTGGGGAGCTCGATGGCGCAGGTGGAGAAAGCCTTCATCCTGGCCACGCTGCAACACTACAAGCACCACAAGGAACAGACGGCGGCAGTGCTGGGCATCAGCTTGAAGACGCTCTACAACCGCCTGAAGGAGTACGCGGCGGAAGACGCGGCGGCAGCCGACGAGGCGGCGCAGTAAAAGAGACCGCCCAACCGCAGAGACCGCCCCACCTCGCTCGGCCAGGCGCGGGCACTCCACGAGGCAGGGGGCATCGCGTCCGCGAACCCCCAGCCTCATTCCGGCCCCACCAGCATCGGCTGACTCCGCGTTCGCGCCAGTGCGGCGTTGAGACTCCCTTTCCCGCTTGCGGGAGAGCAGGGGGAAGGGCGGCGGCCTTGGCATGCGGCCTGCCTTGTGAAAGGCAGGAGGGCTCGTATGCCATTGCGTTGGGTGTCTGATTGCGAACCCGGACTGCGCCGGAAGCGCGCGGCCAAGGGCTTCCGGTATGTCGACGGCGATGGACGTCCGGTGCGGGACGCCTCGACGCTGCAGCGCATCCGCGCACTGGCCATCCCCCCCGCCTACGAAGACGTCTGGATCTGCGCCCGCGACGACGGCCACATCCAGGCCACCGCGCGCGACGCGCGCGGCCGCAAGCAGTACCGCTATCACGCGGACTGGATGGCGCTGCGCGGCGAGAACAAGTTCGGGCTGCTGATGGACTTCGGGCAACGCCTGCCCCCGCTGCGTCGCCAGGTGCAGCGCCGCCTGCGTCCGGACGGCGGCGATCACGCCCTCGACCGCGAACGCGTGATCGCGGCGCTGGTGCGCCTGCTCGACCGCACCTGGATGCGCATCGGCCACCGGGAGTACGCGCGCAGCAACGGCTCCTACGGCCTCAGCACGCTGCTGTGCCGCCATGTGAAGGTCCAGGGCGACGCCTTGCTGCTGAGCTTCCCCGGCAAGAGCGGGGTGCGCCATCAACTGGCGGTGCGCGACGACCGCGTCGCGGCGCTGGTGCGCCGCTGCCGCGATCTCCCCGGGCAGGAGCTCTTCGGCTACGAGGACGAGGCGGGCGACCCGCACCGGATCGACGCTTCCGACGTCAACGACTGGCTGGCCACGGCCGGCGGGCCGACCTGCAGCGCCAAGGTGTTCCGCACCTGGCACGCGAGCGTGCTGGCGCTGGACCTGCTGGCGGACCATGCGCGCGCGGGAACGGCGCCGGTCGACGCGTTGAAGCAGACGGTGAAGGACGTCGCCGCGCGACTGGGCAATACCGTGGCGGTCTGCCGCAAGTCCTACATCCATCCGGCGGTGCTCGAATGGGGGCAGTCCGACCGTCTGGCATCGCTGCCGTCGCAGCGCTGGATGGCGGCGCCGCCTGCCGTCACGGGCCTGAGCGCCGCGGAGCGGCGTCTGATGGGCCTGTTGCGGACGCAGCCGCGCGTGGAGATCGCTACGCCTGCGCCTGCGCCGGTGCCAGCGAAGCGATCGTCGCCGGCAGCCGCGACGGGTCGCCGGGCACGTCGTCCATCGGCGTCGACATCGGGGCCGATCCCGACGCCGCCTCGCGCAGCAGGTGGTCGGCGAGCGACGGCCAGTCGCTGAAGACGCCGGCCGGCTCGCGCAGCGGCGAACGGCGCCAGACCGTCTCGCCGCCGGTGTCGAGCAGCAGTCCGGTCGCGCCGGCGCGATGGCCGGCCTCGACGTCGTCGAGCAGGTCGCCGACCATCCACGAGCGGGCCAGATCGAGGCCGTGCGCGCGCGCCGCGCGCGTCAGCATGCCGGGCGCCGGCTTGCGGCACAGGCAGGCCGGGCGGCCCTGGACATCGGGGGCGTGCGGGCAGACGGCGACGTCGGCCAGTACCACGCCGAACTCGTCCTTCAGCCGCCGCAGCAGCGCGCCCTGAAGCCGCGCGAACTGGACGCGGGTGAAGGCGCCGCGCGCGATGCCGCTTTCGTTGGTGACCAGCACCAGCGTCAGGCCTGCGGCGCTCAGGCGCGCGAGGGCTTCGCCGGCGCCCGGCATCAGCCGCAGACGGGACGGATCGTGGATGGTCGCGTCGTCGGGCACGACCAGCGTGCCGTCCTTGTCGAGGAAGACCGCCGGACGCAGCGAGGTCCGCGAGGAGCCGGGCGGGCGCTCACGCGAAAAATCGAGGTCGTGGAGGGAGAGGGTGGTGAGGGGGGCGTCGAGCCAGGCAGTCACGGGATCGTCTCCGCGAAGCGCTCAGCGCACCCAACCGTAGTCGGTCTGGCGCGGCGCCAGCGACTGTTTGTGCCGCGCCATGAGGCCCGGCTCGCGTCGCGCGCCATCGCCCGCCGGATCGATCATGACGCCGGTCTGCAAGGCGGCCGGCTGGGTGTCGCCCTGGACCTGTCCGTGTCCTTGCATTTGCCCTTGCCCTTGCACCTGTCCGTGGCCGTGCGCGGCGTGGACGCCCCGCTGGTCGCCTTGGCCGACGCCCGCGTCCGTAGGGCGCGTGCCGCGTGGTGGAGGCAGCAGCTCGGCCAGCCGCGCCAAGGTCTTGCGCACATCCAGCGGCTTGGCCCACAGCTCCATGAAACCGCAACCCAGCGCGTCGAAATCGGAATCGGCGGTGACCGCGATCGCGGGCACCTGCGCCCAGCCGCGCCGCATGCGCAGCAGCTTCAGCAGATCGGAACCGTGGCAGTCGGGCAGGTGGAGGTCGACCAGCAGCAGCGAGGGCTGCAGCTGCGCGCTGAGCCGCCAGGCGGGCATGCCGGCCTCGGCAACGTGCAGCCGCAGGTCCCGGCGCTGTTCGAACATCGCCTCCATCACGATGACGTTGAGCGGGCTGTCTTCGACGTACAGCACCGACGTGAGACCGTCGTTCATCGTTCGCTCCTTCCCTGTTCGTATCCAGTTGGTCGCGAGATATGGCAATCGTCGTGCCCGAAGTCCTCCCCAACCCTGGGGATTCCCCCGCGGGTCGCGGCGGCTTCAACACAGTCGGCACCGGGTCATTCGGCCTGTCCGGTGTAACCGGTGGATGGCCCGCGCGTCAATCTCGGTGACATCTTGGCGGGCCTTCTTTTTCCGACGCTTCGCGTGCGGGAAAGACGGCGTACGCGATGGGTACGAGGCTTGCCTTGCCGGGGAAGACTCCCCCGTCACTTCCAGGAGCATTCCATGGCCACAAGCATCCGTCCGGGCGCGCCCGACAGTCCCGAGGACAACGACCGCGAAGACGACAGCCGTCCCACCAGCTTCGGCGTGCACAAGCCGGTGGATCACCTGGTGATCAGCTTTCCCGGCGCGCCGGACGCCGGACAGGCGCGTGCGGCGCTGAGCGCGCACGGCATCGCCGACGCCGACCTGCACGCGATCGGCGACCGCGAGATGGTCGAACTGGTCGAACGCGATCTGAAGCGCGCGAGTCCGCTGGCCGCGATCGGGCAGGAGATCAACCTGCTGCGCAGCCACGGCGAATTGGCGGAACGCGGGTACCACTTCCTCGTCGTGAAGGCGAAGAACGACGAGCAGGCGCGCGAGATCGCCGAGATCGCGCGCCGCAACCGCGCCGAGCGCGCGCAGTACTACGGCCACTTCATCATCGAGGAGATGCTGGAGCCCGAAGGCGGCCGGCCGCAGGTGGCGGAATCGCCTCACCGCGGACTCGACGCGCATCCGAAGCCGCCGCTGCCGCGCTGAGCGCCGCCCGGGCGGCACGCCGCTTGCCATCCCCTCTCCACCGATCCATGCACTTGCTGCCACTGCGCACGACGAAAGGAACCATCCCATGAGCACCACGCCCAACAACGAGAAGAGCGACAAGGCCGTGCCGTTCACGACCGCCGACGATGCTGCGAAGCTGGTAAACGGCACGACGCCGTCGAGCACCGCGGCCGCCGACCTGGTGAACCGCGCCGCCGACAAGGCGCACGCCACCATCGACCGCCTGGCCACCGCAGCCGCGCCCAAGGCGCAGCAATTGCAGAAGAGCCTGGAGGACACGAACGAACTGATCCACGACCGCGCCGAGCGGCTGCGTCTGACCGGCAACGAGTGGTGCGACACGATGCGTGCGAACGTGCGTGAACATCCGCTGATGGCGGTCGGCACCGCGCTGGCGGTCGGCCTGCTGATCGCGCGCCTGACGCGCTGACCGCGGCGCGCCCATGAGCGACCTGCCGCACGCTTCGCCGTCGTTTCCGCCTCCGTTCCCGCCTCCGCCGCCACCTCGGCAACCGCCGTCTTCCGGGCCCGCACCCGGAGGAGCGACCGGTGCCACGGCGGGAACGGCGACCGGTCCTTCGCCCTCGGGCGAGGGCCCGCCCGTCGGCGCCACCTGGCTCGGCGACGTGCAGGGCATGGCCCGCGCGGCGCGCGGCATGCTCTCCGGGCGCCTGCTCCTGCTGGCGCTGGAGTTGCAGCGCGCCAGACACGGGCTGGTCAGCCTCGTCATCCTGGGCGTGGTCGCGGCGATCGCCGGGGCCACCGCGTGGCTGGCGTTGTGGGCCTTGCTGGTCGCGATCGCGGTCCATGTCGGCCTCACCTGGCCCTGGGCCTTCGCCGGCGTGCTGGTGATCAACCTGCTGCTGCTGGTCTGGGTCGCGGCCGCGATGAAGGCGCTGACGCCCATGCTGGCGCTGCCCGCCTCCCGCCGCCAGTTCCACTGGCTGTTCAACGATCCGATGGATCCCGAAGCACCGAGTCCCGATGGCCGCACCGCAAGACCGTCCTGATCCCCGACGCATCCCCGACGTCCCCGACCCCGGCGGCGCGGCCGAGTCGATCGAGGCGCTGACGCTGCGCATCGAGATGGCCGAGCTGCGCGTCGTGCGGCGAGACCTGGAGTTCCAGTTGCATTGGGATGCGCTGCAGCAACGCAGCAAGGCCGTGATGACGCCAGGCCGCTGGCTGCTGCCGGCGCTGGGCACCGGCGCGAGCTGGCTGTTCTGGCGCCTGCTGCGCGGCAAGCGGCATCGCCGCGCGCGGGATCATCATCACGGACAGCCGCGTGGACGTTCGTCGATGGCGGGGCTGCAGGCCCTTTTCCGAAGCTTGACCGGGGCCGATCACGACAGCGGTCCCGCGAGCGCTGCGCGTCCCGCCGCGCATGGCGACCATCGCGATCCGGGATCGGAGCGGCCCGGACGTCCCGAACTGGGGACGCTGCAGTTGCTGACGGTGCTGTGGGGCCTGATGCCGACGACGATCCGTGGCCGCATCGGACCGGAGATCACGCAGCTGGTGCTGGGCGTGGTCGCCGGGTTCATGCAGGGACGCAAGAAGCAGAGTGAAGAAGCCAGGGAACACGAGCGCTGAGCGCTACGTGATCCACGAAAAAACGCGCCCGAGGGCGCGTTTGTCGTTGCAGGGGAGGCTTTACGCCTTCTCTGCGTTTCTCGCCTGATCGCGCAGCAGCTTGATCTGGTCGTGGTTGCGCAGGGTGCCGGCCAGCTGGCGCTGGACGACTTCCAGCACGCCTGCGGGCAGGTCCTTCTGCGCCGCCTTGCGGTAACGCGCGACGGCCACGTCCTCGCCGCGCTCGCATTCCTCGAGCATGGCCTTGTCGCTGTAGCCGGTCAGCGTGCCCTTGACCGCGACCCAGCCGCGATGCAGCGATCCGGCGGCGGTGCCGTCGTCCTCGGGCGTGCCGCCGTGCTGGCGCACCAGCTGCTGCAGTTCCGAGGCCGCCTGGCGGCATTCCGCGGCGCGCTGCGCGAAGACTTCGCGCAGGCTCGCGCCCTTGACGTGTTCGGCGCAGCTCAGGAAGCCGTACTCGCCGTCCTTGCAGGTTTCAATGAGCGTGTTCAGCTCGTCGATGACGTCCTTGTTGTCCATGGCAGTCCTTTCCGATCGGGGGAGTGGTAATGCCATGAATCAGCAAGTCACGTACCCGTCGGCAGTCCCATCGCGCGCCGCAGCGCCTCCAGGATCTGCGGCGGCGACGCTGGCTTGCGCAGCACGGTGAAGGTGGACTCCGCCGTCAACGCCTCGCTGAAACCGCTGATGAGCACGATGGGCAGGCCCGGGCGCCGCGCGCGCAGCTCGCGGGCCAGCGCCTGGCCGTCCATCGAACCCGGCATCACGACGTCGGAGAGGACGATGTCCACTGCCGCGCCGCTGCCGAACAGCTGCAGCGCCTCATCCGCATCCTTGGCGCTGAGCACCTCGCAGGAGAAGCTCCGCAGCAGCCCCACGGTGACGCGGTTGAGTTCCTCGTTGTCCTCGACCAGCAGCACGCGCACGCCGGCCAGGCCGTTGACGAGGCCGTCGTCGCGGGTGCGCACGGTCCCGTCGACGCGCGCGCCGTCGGGCACGAGGCGCGCGCTCGTCTGCGCCGGCAGGAGCAGGGTCACGGTCGTGCCGGCGCCGAGCTGGCTGGCGATGCGCGCCGTGCCGCCGGCCTGCACGCAGAAGCCCAGCACCTGGCTGAGGCCCAGGCCCGTGCCCTTGCCCACGGTCTTGGTGGTGAAGAAGGGCTCGAAGACGCGCGCCAGCAGGTCGTCGGGAATGCCCGGACCGCGGTCCGTGACGCTGATCGCGACGTACTCGCCGGGCGCCAGGTCCTGCACGTCGCCGGGCGAGGCGCGGCCGGCGTCGATCGTGATCTCGCCCATGCCGTTGGTGGCGTCGCGCGCGTTCAGCGAGATGTTGATCAGGGCGAGCTCCAGCTCCGACGGGTCCACGCGCACGCTCGGCAGGTCCGGCGCCATGGTCATCACCAGCTGCATGCGCTTGCCCAGCACGGTGACGAGCAGTTCCTTCATCTCGGCGAGCGTGGAGCGCAGGTCCACCACCTGCGGGTGGACCGGCTGCCGGCCCGCGACCCGCAGGAGGTGCTGGGTCAGGCGGCTGCCGACGTCGACCGAACGCATGATCGCGCCCAGCGGCATGGCCAGCGATTCGGCGTGCGGGCTGCGCTGGATCAGGTGGGCGCTGTTGCTGATCACGCCCAGCAGGTTGTTGAAGTCGTGCGCGACGCCGCCGGTGAGCCGGCCCAGCGCCGCCGTGCGCTGCGAACGCGAGCTGAGCTGCTCGGCCTCGCGCGTGCGGTCGATCGCCTCGTTGACGCGTTCCTCAAGTTCGTAGCGGCCTTGGTGGATCGCGGCGCTCGCATCTTCGAGCGCCAGCGCGACCTCGTCGCACTCGACCATGCCGGTCTTGCGCGCGCGCACCGGCTCACCGGCGCGCAGCTCGTTGGCGATCTCGTTGAGCGCGTGGATCGGGCCGGAGATGCGCCGGCTGATCCACAGCGCGCCGAACATGCCGAACAGCACCAGCAGCAGCGCGCCGAGGGCGATCGGCTGCAGCGCGGCGCGCGCGCCGAAGCCGCCCGGCCCGCTGTCGCGCGGCACCGCGGTGATGACCGTCCAGCCTTGCGGCGACTTGCTGAAGTAGCCCGTCACCGGCTTGCCGTCGAGGTTGACGGATTCGAACTGCGCCTCGTCGCGCGTGGCCATCAGGCGCTTGAGGTCGTCGGTGCTGGGACGGCCGGCGTAGCTGATGCCGCCCGGGTGGCGGGCGACGACGTTGCCGTGGCCGTCGACGATGGAGGCGGTCCAGTCCGGCGGCAGGCGCTGTCCGTCGATGATCTGCTGCAGTTCCTGAGGCAGCACGGTGATGCTCATGTTCAGCCAGACATGGCCGCCGCGCTCGATGGGCTGGATGATCTGCGCGCGCAACTGGCCGGTGGCCGGGTCGGGGGCGAGATCGCCCACCGCCGCCTGTTCGACCAGCGGGACGCCCTCGCGGACCGGCACCGGCCGCGACGCGGCGGTGGTGCTGGGCAGGCCAGGCGGCGGCGTGGCCGCGGCGGCGGTGCCGGCGGCCGCGACCAGGGACGGGACGGACGGTGCCGTCGCCGAGGCGCCTGCCGTTCCGGCCGTGCCGCCGGTTCCGGCAATCTCCGTCGCCATCGCGGCCGTGGCGGTCGTTGCGGGGGCGGCCGCCACCGGCGGGATGGCTGCCGTCTCCGGCAGCCGCCCCGGCGCCAGCCGGGTGCTGAAGAGCGTCCGGTCGGGCGCGTTCAATTCCACCCAGCCCGACAGGCCCTGCATGGCGCGACGCGACTGCAGCTCCAGCATCGCGAGGTCGTCCGGCGGGATCTGCGGCGACGCGTCCAGGATCTGCGACAACGACAGCACCCGCGCGATGCCGGCGCGGCGGGCCAGCTCCTTGTCGACCACCATGGACAGCGCGCGCGTGCTGTCGCGCATGTGGCGCACGGTGGCCTCCTGCTCGTCGCTCCAGGTCTGCCAGCTGACCCACAGCGCCGCGATGATGCCCGGCAGCATCACGGACAGGACGAGCACGAGCAGGCGGGAACGGATCGGCAGGGGCATGGGCGGGGCGTCGGAGGAAGGACCGGCGGAGGACAGCGCCGGGAAACGGGGGAACCACCGCGGCCAGAGGCCGGCGGCGCGGACGCGGAGGCCGGAGCGTCGCGGCGGCAGATTATGGGCGGTGCTGTTCAAGGGCGTTCGGACGGGGCACCACGGGGGCAACGGCGTCGGCGGAGGGCTGGGGAACGTGGGGAGGAAGCGGCACGGCGACACCCACGGCGACGGGCACGGCGACGGGCACGGCGACGGGCGCGTACGGGGGGCGAGGCGGGGGCGGCTTCAGCAGTGTGCTCAACGGCGTGCAGGGGCGGTCGCTGCCGCGCAGATAGACGGCGACCGGCCGCATGCGGCGGTTGCGCTGGCTGATGCTGCGCAGGCAGATCAGCAGCGGCACGGCCAGCACCGCGCCGGCCACGCCCCAGAGCCAGCCCCAGAACATCACCGAGAGCAGCACCGACAGCGGGTTCATCGACAGGCGCTTGCCGACCACCAGCGGGGTCACGAAATTGGATTCGATCGCGTGGATGCAGAGGTAGGACAGCACCGGCGCGGCCAGCGTAGCGACGCCGGAGTCGCCGAGCGAGGCCGCGAGCGACGCGACCAGCAGCAGCCCGCACATGATCAGCGGTCCGAGGTAGGGAATGAAGTTGAAGATCGCCGCCAGCGCGCCCCAGAAGCCGGGATTGGGCAGGTCCACGAACCACATCGCGCCCGCCACGATCAGGCCCACGCCGAAGTTGATGACGCTGACCGAGGCGACGTAGCGCGAGATGTCGCGTTGCGCGGCGCGCAGGCCGCCGAGCACCACCGCCCGCAGTCGCGGGCGATGCGGCAGCAGTTCGATGCAGCGCGACAACACCCAGTGCTCGGAGGCGAGCAGGAAGTACAGCAGGATCGTGGTCGCGGCGGTGGACACCATGAACTTCAGCCCGACGCCCACCGCCTGGGCGGTCAGGGCGACGCTTTCGCTGGCGATACGTTCCCGCACGGGATCCGGCGGCGGCGTGGGCGCCGAGCGACTCGAACTCCGACGTTCGCCCGGCGGGCCGAAGCCAGGAATCGCCGCGCGCCATTTGTCCACCTGGTTCAGCGCCTGCGACACTGCCGTCGGCGCCCGCTGCCACCATTGCGCCACCGGCTCGGCCAGCAGGGCCACGCTCAGTACTGTGCAGCCCACCAGCGTCGTCACCAGCATCGCCGCGCTCAGCGACTCCGGCATGCCGTGGTGCCGCATCGTGCGCACCGCCGGCGCCAGCACGAACGTCAGGATCAGCGCCACCAGCACCGGCAGGACGATCGCGCTCGCCTCCTTCAGCAGGAAGACCAGGGCGATCAATAGCAGGCCTCGCGTCGCCCAGCGGCGCATCGTGGTCGGGGGCAGGGCGGAGGGACGCAAGATGGTAAGGATGACGGGGGAAGGGAACTGGCAGTCGCTTCAAGCAAGCCTCGGGCCAGGAGGGAGCGGTACCACCGCCGCTGACCCTCTTGCTCCCTCTCCCGCAGTGCGGGAGAGGGGCCAATCGGCACGACGCCTCTTATTCCCGCTCCTGCTTGCGGGGGAGTAGCGGGAGGGTCGGCGGCGGTGGAAGGATGGAAGCCCAGGCGCGCGTTTCCCGATTGAGCGGAAGGTGGCGACAAGCGTCGGGACGTGAGGGGACCGGCGTTCGGTAAACGGTGCCGAAAGCCTTGCGCGGAATCTGAGGGAAGGCGAGGTCCACGGACGTTGGGCGAACCGGCGCGGGGGCATCGAGAGGCGTTGAGGGGATCCGCTGGTCGATGCACCCGATTCCCGGCAGGCCCCGTGCCTACTGCGTTTGCGGCGTCTGGGCAGGCACGCCGAATGGCGCGCGCTCCGCCATATGAAACTTTTCCGGCGAGGTGGCATGGTCCTTGCGCTGATGGCTCCAACAGGCCGGTTCGCCGGCACTGCCTACAACCTGTTCCCGTCCTCGTCGGCGGGGACCCTCCGGAACCGGTTGCAGGCAGCCTCACTCTCTACCGGACAGGAGTCTCACAAGTGGGAGCAATGGAACTCAGGCACGAGCACAGACAGACCCAGACGCTGTCGCCTCGCCTCCAGCACGCCGTGCGTCTGCTGCAGATGTCCTCGCTGGACTTCTCCACCATGGTCACGGACATGCTGGGGCGAAATCCCTTCCTCGAAGTCACCGAATCCTCGGACGATTCGTCACCGCTGGAAGCGGAGATGCAGGTCGCGCCGTCGCCGGTGATGTCCGACGCGCCGGAACCCTTCCCGGACGACCGCGAGATCTGGCGCGCGGAGAGCTCCGGCTCGATGCGACGCGCGGAAGACGGCGAGCTCAGCGCGCTGGAGATGACCGCCGCGCAGACCAGCCTGCGCGAGCATCTGCGCAGCCAGCTCAACGTGTTGCGGCTGTCGCCGCGCGATCTGGTGCTGGCAACCATCGTGGCCGAGTCGGTGGACGACGACGGCTATCTGCGCAGCTCGCTCGAAGAGCTGGCGGCGGTCGCGCAGATGCAGCCGCCGGTGGGCCTCGACGAAATGCAGATCGCGCTCAAGCGCGTGCAGGCGCTGGATCCGCTGGGCGTGGGCGCGCGCAACGTGGCCGAATGCCTGCTGCTGCAGTTGCCCAAGCTGGAGGACGCGCGCAGCCGCAATCTGGCCGAACGCATCATCTCGCAGCATTTGAACCTGCTCGCCTCCCGCGACATCCCGTCGCTGGCGCAGTTGCTGGACGTGAGCGTGGCGGAAGCCGAGTCGATCTGCCTGAAGCTGCGTCGCTTCGATCCGCGGCCGGGCTGGCGCTACGAGACGACGCAGGCCGCGTACATCGTGCCGGACGTGCTGACGACCAAGGTCCGCGGCCAGTGGCGCGTGCAGCTGAATCCGGCCGTGATCCCGAAGGTGCGGATGAACCAGGTGTACGCCGAGCTGTTCCAGCGCCATCGCCAGCAAGGTCATGCGGAAATGGCCAATCACCTGCAGGAGGCCCGCTGGACGATGCGCAACATCGAGCAGCGCTTCTCGACCATCCTCGACGTGGCCAACGCGATCGTGAAGCGGCAGCGCCACTTCCTCGAGTTCGGTGCGATGGCGATGAAGCCGCTGGGGCTCAAGGAGATCGCCGACGAGGTGGGCATCCACGAGTCGACGGTCTCGCGCGTGACCAACAATAAGTACCTCGCGACGCCGAGCGGCGTCTATGAGCTGAAGTATTTCTTCTCGCGCGCGATCGTGAGCAGCAACGGCAGCGCCTGCTCGGGCACCGCGATCCGCGGGCTGATCAAGGACATCATCGAGGCCGAGCGCGCGGAGAATCCGTTCTCCGACGCCGAGATCACGCGCCAGCTCGCCCGCCAGGGCCTGGTGGTCGCGCGCCGCACGGTGACCAAGTACCGCCAGATGCTGCGCATCGATGCGGTCGAACGGCGGCGCCAGCACAGCTGACGAACAGATTCCCGAGGCGTGATGGAGACAAGGACGGAGCCCCAAGAGGCTCCGTTTTCACTGGGAGCCCGACATGGGAACCGTGGGCCGAGGGCGACGACTCAGGCGCTCCTTCCATGACCTGTCACCCCATGTACGCCTTGCCCCGCTTGAGCCCTCCCGCCGACTACAAATCGATCGCCTGGCCGCAGGACTCGGCCGTCGATGCGCGGATATCGGACTGCCTTGATTTCTCCAATGGCGAGGAGGCGCAGCGCGACGTCCCCATCGCCGATGCCTTGGCGGTAACACGCCGGGCTGCCGAAGTCTGCAAGCGCTCCGGCGATATGCAGGCCTCGCTGCAGCTGTCAGACTGGCGTCGTCAGGTCGAAGACCTGGAGCGGGACCTGCGCCACGAGGTGAGGGCGTGGGCGGGCTCTCAAGCGGAAGACTTGCGCTGGCGCGTGCTCCGTTTCGAGCGGCGCAACGACGTGCCGTGGCGCGACCTGTGCCGAGCGATCGACAGGTACTTCGACTGGAAGAGCGATGCGACCCGTTGCCACGCCGACCATGTCAACACCGGCGATGATGCGCATTGGGAGGCCGCTCTGGGAGTCCAACGGCTGGCGGGGGAGATGCTGGAGCAGCTTTATCCGCTGCTCCGGCAGGTGCGCGCGCAGACAGCGCCGCCCTGCGGGCCGCCCTCCGCCTGGGAGGAGGCCGCGCCAGGCGCGTCGACACGGTCCGATTCGCCTCTCACGCCGAGTGCGCCGCCGATGTCGACATCCTGGTTCGACGAGCATCGGATCGCCTACCCGCCGGAAGTCATCGGCGGCCGGAAGACGCCTTCGCCGGTCCGGACGGTGACGCGTCCTTGACCAGGCGGTCGCGCCTTTCGGCATCGAGTCCCGGCGTCGATCGCAGGTCGGTGTCCACCTGACCCTGCTTCAGGTCCTCATGGGCCTGGCCGATGACGGCGCGCTGATCCTCGCCCGCCGCGCCGGATCCCATGCCGCCGGTCGACTCGCCGCCGGTGCTCTGATCGCGTTCATGCGGCAGCTGCGCGTCGTCGTTGTGCGTCGGCGCGGCGTCGGGCTCGACCGAACCGGGCGCCACGGGCGACTTGTCGAGCATGCGGCGCGACGGCGCCGGCCCGCTGTCTGAACTGCTTCTGGTCTTGGTGTCCGCCATGACGGCTCCTCGTTGACGATGTCGTCCGGAATCGGCAAGCGGCCGGCCCGGTGCTCCGACGGCGACGCACTGGACGGATCGCGGTGCCACTCAAGACCTTCGATCATTGGAAGGCGTCACCGCGCCTGTCGATACCATGTTTCCGATCACACCGTCGAGTTGCGCTCTGGATCAGCTGTTTGAAGCGCAGGAGTTCCATCCGAACAAGCGTCAGGAACCACCGTCGCACGCCGCGCTGAGAGCTTGTCTGGCAGGCGACCTCCCGGCAGGCGGCCTTGCGCCGCTCGCCGGAGAACAGCCCGGGTTCAAGGCGTCCCGTCCGCAGTCGATCCGGGATCTGCATGACGTCCTCGCCTGCTTTGAGCAGCGTCGCCAGCACAGGGAGGGACTGGGGGAGTTGTTGTGCTTCTGTGTGTCGGAGTTGGCTCACCAGCTCCGGAGAGATCCGACTGCGGATGCCGCCAACGCGACGAGCTTGCTGCCCGCGGCCCGCCGCTTGTCGCAATGTCTGGAGGCGCACGAGGCATGGCCGGACATCCGCCGCCTTTATGAACAAAAGATGAGTCGATCGTGCGATGCGCTGCTCGTGCCGCGCTGGCAACGTCTGAACGCGCTGTGGGAGGACGTGCGTCACGCGGCGGAAGGTTCCGGAATCGATCCCAGGGCCCTGGGCGTCCTGAAGCTGGAACACGTCAACGACTTGCACAGGCGCATCGACTCGTTGGTCGGTAGCACCATCGACATGCTCGCGACTGGAAGCGTCTTCTCCACGCTGGCGAGTCCGGGAGCGCTAGCCGATCGCGATCTGCACAAGGTGCTGTCGACGTACGAGGACATCGCTGCGGAGGCCCTGCGTCGCGCCGAGGTGAGGGGCAGCCCCGGCGCCGCGGTCGCGGTCCGGCGCCGCATCGCCGCGTATGACGGCAAGCGACCGGAGCTGCTGCTCCTGGACGAGAAGATGTCCGAGATGCGGAACGCATTGCTGGGGGCGCGCACGGTACCTGCGCGCACGGATGGCCCTAGGCCGCAGCGTCCGGTGCCGATGGTTGCGCTCCCGCGGCCCTCGTCGAGTTCCTCGCTCTCTTCCTCCGACAATGAGGGCGCATCGGCACGGCCCGTGCCGGTGGAGGGATTCACCGAGCTCTTCGAGCGCGGCTGACGACGCTTGCATCGCGGGCGGCAGCGGGAAGACCTGCGGCGGAACGGCGCTTGCCCGCCCGGCGGCATGCAAGCCTGGAAATCCCGTTTCACCCTCCTCGATACCGACCTCATGCTCTGGGGCCAGTTGTTGCTCGGCGCGCTGGTGATCGTCGCCGGCGCGCTGCTGCTGCACGCCGTCCTGCGACCGATCGCGCAGCGCCTGGCGCGGTTCTCGCCGCTGCTGACCTCGGTCGTGCAGCGCATCGACAACCCGGTCCGATGGGCGCTTCCGCTCATCGGCCTGCTGATCGCCGCACAGGGCGTGCCCGACACGATGCCCGGCATCAACGGCGTGCAGCATCTGCTGGGCGTGCTGTGCATCATGGCGATCGCGGCAGTGGCCGCCGGCGCGATCACCGGCGTCGCCAACGGCGTGGCGCTGCTCAATCCCGCGGACGTGGAGGACAACCTCGCCGCCCGCCGCATCCAGACGCAGACCAAGGTGCTGGCGCGCGTGGCCAAGGGGGCGGTCATGCTGACCGCACTGGCCTTCATCCTGATGACCTTCCCGCGGGCGAAGCAGGTCGGCGCCAGCCTGCTGGCTTCCGCGGGCATCGCCGGGCTGGTCTTCGGCCTGGCCGCGAAGTCCGTCTTCGGCAACCTGCTGGCCGGCCTCCAGATCGCGATGGCACAGCCGATCCGCCTCGACGACGTGCTCATCATCCAGGGCGAATGGGGCCGGGTGGAGGAGATCACCTCGACCTACGTCGTGCTCAAGATCTGGGACGAGCGCCGGCTGGTCATCCCGCTGCAGTGGTTCATCGAGAACCCGTTCCAGAACTGGACGCGCACCAGCTCAAGCATCCTGGGGACGGTGATGCTCTGGGTCGACTTCACGCTGCCCGTCAACGAACTGCGCGAGAAGGCCACGACGATGTGCAAGGGCTCCGCGCACTGGGACGGCCGCGTCTGCGGCGTCCAGGTGGTCGAGACGACCGAGCGCACGATGCAGATCCGTGTGCTCGTCAGCGCGAAAGATTCGGGCAAGGCCTTCGACCTGCGCTGCGAACTGCGCGAGGGCTTGATCGCCTGGCTGCAGAAAACACACCCGCAGTCGTTGCCGCGGGTGAGGGCCCTGATCGAGGACATCCCCGCACCCGCAGCCCCCGTGCTCAAACCATCGCTGCCGCCGTCACCGGCGCCCTGATTGCATCGCGCGAGCAAGGAGAGGGGCGACCGGGTCCCCTTTTCTCCATCTCCCTCCTTTGCTTGCCTCCCGGCAAGCAAATTCCCTCCTTAAGTTCCGAAAAGGGGACCCGGTCGCCCCTCTCCCGGATCACCGAGGTGCTCGAGCATCAGTCGGAGCACGTCGTCGATCTCCGCCTGCTCGTTGAGGTAGTACCTTGCATGGCTGTGATCAAGTCTCGGACCGACACGCACGGTGACCCAATCTGCCGCGGCACGCTCGAAGGCCGGCTCATCGTTGGTGTCGTCGCCGACGTAGAAGCCCGCATCGGCGCCGTAACGCGCGGTGAGCCGCGTCATCGCATCGCCCTTGTCGGGCGCGCCGTCGACAAGCACGTTGACCACGCGCTTGCCCGGCTCGGTGAGGACCCCTGGCGGGAGTTCCGCGATGAGCGCGGCAATCGCCTCCCGCGCCGCCACCGGATTGGGCGCCATGCGGTAATGGATCGCGATCGAGGCGCCCTTGTCCTCGATCGTGGCGCCGGCCCGGTTCAGGTCGGGCTCCATGCGCAGCATCCTGTCCCGGAACGCCCCCAGCGTGGTGACGACGCGCGTGTCAGGCCCGTCGAACTCATCCTCCGCGCCGTGGTTGCCGACGATGTGCGTGGGCTTGAATCCGAGCCGGTGCCGCACGTCCAGCACCTGCCGCCCGCTGACCACCGCGATCGGCAGCCGCGCCGCCAGCCGCTCGAGCAGCTTCGCGGTGGGCTCGGGCAGCCGGGCCTCGTCCGGATGCATGACGATGGGCGCCAACGTGCCGTCGAAGTCGAAGCCCAGCAAGGGGCGGCGTGTCATGAGGCGGGCGATCGCGGCGCGGCCCTCCGCGTCGAGCAGGTATCGCGTCGGCATCATGGCGTCATCGTCTCCTCTCCGGCTTCCCGCGAACGCCGCTGCACGCGCCGCGTGATGCGCTCGCGCAGCCGCCATTGACCGGCGTCGGTGAGCATGCGGCCGGCCCAGCGGTAGACGTTGAATTCCCGCACCGTCATGCGCAGGCTGGCCATGCGCTCGCGCTGTTCCTGCGTCGGCATGAGCGCCGCACGGTGCAGGGCGTCGGTGGTTTCTTCGACGTGGTACGGGTTGATGACCAGCGCCTCCTGCAGCTCGCGTGCCGCCCCGGCGAAGCGGCTCAGGATCAGCACGCCCTGTTCGTCGTCGCGCGCGGCGATGAACTCCTTGGAGACCAGGTTCATGCCGTCATGCAGGCTGGTCACCACGCACATGTGCGCGGCACGGTAGAGCGACATCAGCGCCGCATGGTCGTGGTGCTCGGCCAGCAGCACGACCGGCTTGTAGCCGGCCTCGCCGAAGCGCAGGTTGATGCGCTCGGTGACGCGGTGGATACGGTCCTGGAACTCGCGGTATTCCTCCAGCGCGTTGCGCGTCGGCGCCGCCACCTGCACGAGCACGAAGCGCCCCTGCCATTGGGGATGCTTCTCCAGCAGCCGCTCGACCGCGTGCAGCCGCTCCAGGATGCCCTTGGTGTAGTCGAAGCGGTCCACGCCGACCGCCATCACGGTGTCGGGCGCGAGCTGGAGGCGCTCGAACACGGCGGCGCGCGCGTCGGCGGGGGACGCCCAGCCGGCGCGTTCCTCGTCGGTCGGCCAGGCGATCGAGATCGGATAACTCTGGACCAGCGTCGGTTCGTCCTGGTAGCTGATGGTGGAGTGCTCGTGCTCGATCCGCGCTTCCAGGTAGCGGTCCACCGTCTCGGTGAAGTTCTTGCAATGGAAGCGGGTGTGGAAGCCCAGGATCGTGCTGCCCAGCATGCCCTGCAGCAGCTCGCGTCGCCACGGGCAGATGCCGAAGGACTCGGGGTTGGGCCAGGGGATGTGCCAGAAGGTGATGATGGTCGCCTTGGGCAGCTTGGCGCGGACCATCGCGGGCAGCAGCGCGAAGTGGTAGTCCTGCACCAGCACGACCGGATCGTCGCCGCGGGCCTCGGCCACGACCGCATCGGCGAAGCGCTGGTTCACGGCCTTGTACTGCGCCCAGTCCGATTCGCGGAAGACGGGCCGGACGTGCGCCACGTGGCACAGCGGCCACAGGCCTTCGTTGGCGAAGCCCTGGTAGTAGCCGCGTTCTTCCTCTTCGCTGAGCCAGACGCGGCGCAGCAGGTAGTCCTGCGTGTCCGGCGGCACCGCGACGCGGTCGTGCGCGTCGACGACGTCCCGGTCGGCGCTGCCGCTGCCGTGCGCGATCCAGGTGCCGGAGCAGGCGCGCATCACCGGCTCGACCGCGGTGACCAGGCCGCTGGCGGGCCGGCTGACCGTGATGCCGTCGGGGCCGCGCTGGTGGATGTAGGGCTCGCGGTTGGAGACCACGATCACCTGGTCGCCGCGCAGCTGCGTGCGCAGCAGGCCGCGCAGGCGTTCGGGGTCCCAGGGCGTCAGCGGGCCGTGCTCGCGGTAGAGGTTGTCCTCGAGTTCGCGGATGTGCTGGCGGATCTCGACCTCCAGCGGCTGCAGCTCGGGCGGCGCCGTTTCGGGTCCGCCACGGAAGCCGCCCGTGTTGAGCAGCGGCCGGACCAGCCCCTCGCCGCGCAGGATGGCGCGCATGCCGGAGACCCAGCCGCGCCAGCTCAACTGCGCCACGATCATCGTGATGCCGGCGATCGCCAGACCCAGCACGGTGATGAAGATGATCATGTAGCGCCGCGTGTCCAGGCTGCGCCGGTCGGGCAGGCTGAGGTCATGCAGCAGCACCAGGCGTTCAGCGTCGGGCTGCGCCGGATTGACCGGGAACACGCCGATGTGGACGGCGCCGCTGGTCAGCTCCAGACGGGGATCCTTCAGCGCGGCGCTGGCTTCTGCCTCCTTGCAGCTGAGCGAGCCCGGGAAGCCCTTGGTGCTCATGACCTGCGTGCCGTCGGGCGCGCACAGCGCGATGCCGACGAGGCGCTCGTCGAGCACGCCGCGCTCCAGCAGGTTGCGCAGGCGTTCGCGCTGGGCGCTGGGGTCGATGTCGCTGATGGCGACGGACAGGGTCTTGGCGACCATGGCGCCGCGCAGGCTCAGGTCGCGCGAGAACCAGCGCAGCGTCATGCGGTCCAGCAGCGGCAGCGCCAGCAGCGCCGCGACGGTCAGGGTGATCAGCAGCGGGACCAGGAAGCGGATCTGGAGGTGGAGCGACTTCATGCCGGGTCCCCCGCGCGACGCGGCGCAGGGTGCTTCATCGCATGCATGCCGCCGAGCGCCAGCCCGGCCGCGAACGCGCCGTAGACGAGCAGCAGGCTGGCGACCGATGGCGGCCGCGTGCCCGAGGCCGTGGCACGTTTGTCGGCGCCGGGCGTCAGCACGCTGGGGGTGACGACGCGGTCGACGCCCACGGCGACCGCCGTCAGCAGCAGCGCGTCGGTGACGGCGTTGCCGCGCGTGGGCCGGCGGCGCATCGCGCGCAGCCGGTCGTAAAGGGCGCCCCACACCATGCCGGTGGCGGCGTGCAGCGCGATGTCAGCGGCAGAGGTCTTCAGCGGCGGACGGCCGACGCGGTACTCGGAACGACCGACCAGATGGGCATGGTCGGACCGGCTGCCGCGCAACAGCGCCAGTCCTGAGAACAGGCTGGCCAACACGCCGTCGGCGCATGCCCGGCGCAGCGCCGGGAGCAGCAGTGCATTCAAAGGCGACTCCTGTGACAGAGGGAAACAAGCCCCTGACGATGGCAATCGCCGTGCCGCCCAGGACCGGTGCGCGTCGGCATGCGCCCGCCCGGCCCGGCTGTGGCCGGCGTGTCGCCCCGACGGGCCTCCGTCCGGGCGTCGTGCGGGATCTCAGTTCACGGCCGTGGGCGGCGGCATGTAGGGCGGTTCGCGCACGGGCACCGGGTTTTCGCCCGGAATGGGCGGATCGATGATGCCGGGCGGATCGTCGCCGGGCTCGGGCGTCGGGCCGTGCGGCGGCGGCGGAACGAAGGGAACCTCGTTCGGATGCGGCGGACTCGGCGGGATCGAATGGGCCTCGAAGGGCAGGGGCAGTTGGTGCATGGCGTTCCTTGTCGTCGCGCGACGCCTTGCAAGCGGCGCGCCTGATGCCATCCGGACGTTCTGTCGGCAAGCGCTGCCGAAGCGGGCGCCGCGACCGGCGCGGGGGCGGCACCGCGTTTGCCGGAACACGTTGGACACAGAAGCCCCAGGAGCCCGCCTCATGAGCCTCATGAACGACCCGGCATTCGAGACGTCCCGCCGCGCGGTGCGGGCGGCCTCGCCCAAGCCCGATCAGCCGCGGCGCTCGACAGAGGATCGCCCGGCCGAGCCGCCCGCGCCCGGCCCCGACCAGGCGCCGCACGAGCATCCCGACGATCCGGGCGTGCATCCGGACGGTCCGAAGCGTTACCACGACGACCACGCCGCGCCGGCACGCCAGCAGAGGGACCGCCGCGTGGAGCAAGGAGAACCCGCATGAGGTCGCATGTCCTGCCGCAGGCCGACTTCCGCGCGGACCTGATGGCGCGCGACGAGGTCGTGGCGCTGCTGGTCGACGACCATCAGCGCGCGCAGCACGCCTTCCACCAGTTCGACCGGCTCTGGGCGCTGGGGGATCACGAATCCTGCGAGGCACTGGTGCGCCGCACCTGCGCGCTGCTGACGGTGCATGCGACGCTGGAGGAGGAGCTGTTCTATCCGGCGGTGCGCAGGTGCCCGGAGATCGGCGCCGTCGAGCGTCGCCTGATCAACGAGGCCGAGATCGAGCATCTCGTGGTGCGCATCCTGATGTCGCAGCTGCGCCGCATGCGCGCGGACGACACGCAGTTCGCGCCGCTGGTGGGTGTGCTCGGCCGCTACGTCACCCACCATGCGCAGGACGTGGAGCAGGGCATCCTGCCGCGCCTCACGCATGCGTCTTCGGTCGATTGGCGCGCGCTGTCGGGGGCGCTGCGCCGGCGTCGCGACGAGCTCGACCGCCAATGGCGCGACGAACTCAGCCTGGAGAGCCGGGAGTACGAGCGTCAGCAGGACGCGTGAGCCTGGCGGCCGCGCGTTCGGCGCGACGCGCCAACGATGCGACCAGCGGATGGGCCGTGAACTGCGCGAGCAGACGCTCCTTCTGCTGCGCCGTCAAGGTGGAGGCCTCGATCATCGACGGCCAGGTGGCGAAAGCCGCCTTCACGCAGCGCGTGATCGCCGTTTCCGCCGGCTTGACGGGAATCCGCAGGCGATCACAGAAGACCTGCAGCAGTGCAGGCGACATCGACTGCCGCAAGAGAGGCGCGCCACTGCCGTCCGATGTGGCGGCGCGCCGCGGCAGCAGAGGCGGCGGCAGGATGTGGAGCGCATGGCCGCGCAGGCGGTGGAACACGGCATAGGCCACCAGGTCGTAGGCGGGCGAGAGCGTCGGGGTGATGCCATCGAGGTAGCGCACGCCGATGTTCTTCAGGTGCATGTCGGCATTGCCGATCAACTCGTTGACGACGATGCGTCGCAGCAGTTCGTGCACGGCCGGCTCGCCCATGGACGCCTCGGTCATCAGCACCGCCGCGAGATCGAGGTAGCTGATGCGCTCGCCGTCCGGCCCGCGGCCGTACTTGTCCTCCGGCGCGCAACCGAGGATCTGCGCGAAGTCTTCGACATGGATGCGTCCCGCCGGCGATCGGTCGAAGCGCGTCACGGCCAGGAAATTGGTTTCCGCCGTGGCGTCGCCGAGGTCGTAGCCGTGCTGCAGTCCCAGCCGTTCCAGCGGCTCCAGCGCGGCCTCGCAGGTGTCCACGCCGGCGGCGCGCGCCAGGCGCAGGCTGAGCTCCTCGACTTCGGGCAGCAGCGGTTGGCCCACCACCGGCAGCTTCGCGATGATGTGGGTGTCGTGATCCTTGGTCCGCCCGACATAGCGTTCGCCGTCCCGGATGACGCCGAGCTTGGGCTGCACGCCCGACAGCGAGACGCCTTCGTCGAGCGGATCCGCCGTGACGGACATCTCCAGCGCGTCCTGTCCTTGCGTGACGTAGCGGGCGAGTTCCTCGCGGGTCAGCTCGATCGGGAGTGCATGGACGTTGCCGGGCAGGTCCTTGCCGCAGGCCGCAAGCATCTCGAAGTGGTCGTTGGGCGCGCAGTCGCGGAGTTCCGCGACGTGATGGCGGAACACGCCCTCCGGCAGCAGGTTCTGGAAGAAGCTCGGCAGCAGCCAGCCCGCCGCCGGCGAGTGACGCCCGTTGAAGCTGACCGAGCGGATGTTGCGCCACAGCGCGGCCTGCGCTTCGGGCGTGGCCGCCCGCATGGACAGTGACAGCGTGGGCGTCGGCGTCCCCGGACCGGCACGCGTCATGAGGTCCTCGTCGGCGACGAAGCGGTTGATCACCGAGTCGCCGTTCAGGACGTACTGGAACAGCACGCCTATGCGCATCGTGCCCAGGTGGATCGCCAGGACCTTCACGTTCATGGGCGCCGCCTTGCCCTTGCGGCCGGCATGGTGCCGGCACCGGGGGCCGCGTCACGCTGCGCGTGCAGCGCTTCCAGGGCCTCGGTCACCACCGACCGCACGGGCGGTCCCAGGACGTCTCCGGCGGCGACGGCCCGGGCGGCGCCCTTGGGCACCAGCACCAGTTCGAGTCCCAACTGATGGGCGACCGCCATCAAGGTCGAGACGCGGAAGTCTTCCTGTCCGCTGAGCACATGGGTGAGCGTGCGGGAGGAAATACCTGCCGTGTCGGCCAGACGGGCCTGCGTCACCCCGTTTCGTCGGGCCGTGTCGCGCAGGGTGTCCGCAATCTCAGGAAGGGTCAGCATGGCAATAAAGTTCCAATTCGTCCCGAAAAGGTACTTTATTGCTGAATGCCGGTCAAGCAGATTAGAAATAAAGTGCCATAAATACAGAATATGGAACTATGTTGCCATATCAGCGCAACGGCCCCGCAGGGGACATGACGCGAGGCAGCAGCCATCGCTCTCGGATCGTCTCCACCTGACGGGCACGTGCGCGCCGCTTGCGCACAGCCGGACTGCAGCAGGAAAAGCGGGCCGCCAGCCTCGCCAGCACACGCCCCACCGGATGGGTCTGCGGGATGCGCTTGTTCGCGAACCAGACCACGCGCAATTCGTCCATCCAGGCGGTCACCTGTGCCACCTCCCGTTGCTGCAAGGGCGTCAGGCCACCCTTGTTCGCGTCGAGGAACTGCCATGCGCCGTCCATGAACGAGGTCGTCCGATCGCCGCAGGCGGGGCGGTCGGCGTGACGCCATTGCCGATGCCGGCGCTTCACTTCTGAAAGCGTCACCGGGGGCGGCATGGGAACCGGCGACCGGGAGCGGCACCCTGCGCGGAGGCTGGGAAACGTTTCCCGTAGCCGGTCCTTCAATCGGGAAAGGAAGTGCTGCTGCCGTTGCTGCTGCTCGCCGTGACGAGGCGTCGCGACGGACTCAGGCGTCTCCGCGGAACCGTGGCCATCGGCTGGGCGATGGCACCGGGGCGTTGTGACAAGGAAGGGGTTCGACATGGTGAGGATCCGCAGGCGCCTGTCGCCGACCCGGTCGGGCCGTCGCGATGACGCATCGGACTCTGTCGATCCCCGTCCCTGGTAGTTCGTGTCAGCGCGACGCCGGGGGGCTGGCCGCGCCGGCGGCCGCCGGGAAGGCGGCCTGCGGTCCCGCGGCGCCGGTGGCGGTGACGCGCCAGATGACGTTGCCGACGTCGTCAGCCACCAGCAGCGCGCCCTGGCGGTCGAGCGCGACGCCGACCGGACGTCCCATCGCCTGGCCCTGCGCGTCGAGGAAGCCGGTCACCACATCGACCGGCAGACCGCTGGGCTTGGCGCCGACGAAAGGCACGAACACCACCTTGTAGCCCGCGGGCACCTTGCGATTCCACGAACCGTGCTGGCCGATGAACATGCCGTGGGCGAATTCCTGCGTCAGCTGGTTGCCGTCAGAGGAAGCCAATCCGAGCGAGGCGGTGTGCGCGCCCACGGCGAAGTCCGGCACCAGCGCCTTCTCCACGAGCTCGGGCCGCTGCGGCTTGACGCGCTCGTCGACGTGCTTGCCGTACCAGCTGTAGGGCCAGCCGTAGAAGCCGCCGTCCTGGACCGAGGTGATGTAGTCGGGCACCAGGTCGTCGCCGAGTTCGTCGCGCTCGTTGACCGCGACCCAGAGCGCCTTGCTCGTGGGCTCCCAGGCCAGGCCGACCGGATTGCGCAGGCCCGACGCGAACACGCGCGTCGAACCGCTCTGCAGGTCGATCTCCAGGATCGCGGCGCGACGCTGTTCGTTCTCGATGCCGTTCTCTGCCACGTTGCTGTTGGAGCCGATGCCGGCGTAGAGCTTGGTGCCTTCCGCATTCGCGATCAGGCTCTTGGTCCAATGGTGGTTGATGGTGCCGCCGGGCAGGTCCGCGACCTTCGTCGGCTTGCCGGCCAGCCGGGTCTGCCCGGTCGCGTAGGGGAAGCGCACGATCGCGTCGGTGTTGGCGACGTAGAAGCTGTTGCCGACCAGCGCCATGCCGAACGGCGAGTTCAGGCCCTCCGCGAACGCGAAACGCTGGTCCGCGACGCCGTCGCCGTTGGTGTCCCGCAGCAGGGTGATGCGGTTGGCGCTCTTGGGCGTGGCGCCGGCCTTCTTCTGGAACTGCTTGGTGATCCAGGCCTTGGGGCCCTTGCCGTCGTCCGGGCGCACCGGGGCGTTGGTCTCGGCGATCAGCACGTCGCCGTTGGGCAGCACGTAGAGCCAGCGCGGATGGTCGAGCTTGTCGGCGAAACGCGCGACCGCCAGACCGGCTGCGGCCTGCGGCTTGGCGCCGGAGGGCCAACCGACCGCCTTGGCGACGTTGATCGTCGGCACCAGCGCCTTCTGCGGCTCGGGCAGCGCGGGGTTGGGACCGTAGCCGGGCGGGGTCGCGGGTTGCGCCTCGAGCGCGAGCACCGCGGCAGCGGCGCAGGAGAAGGCAGCGCCGACGATGAAGCGGCGGACCAGGGACGACTTGTTCATTCGGGTTCTCCATCCAGAGGCCGCCCCGGCAAGGGCGGCAGCAGCGATGCACCGAGCAAGCGGAGTGCCCGCCCCGGGAGGCCGTCCGGAACGCGAGGGTGCGCCACGCCGATGTGCTACCGGATCTTTCCTGGTTGCCACTGGCGCCATAGCCTCGACGCGACGCGTCTGACGCGTTCCGCGAATTTCCGCGCCTTGGAGGGGTTCGCCGGCGGATCGATCCCGCGTCGCGGCGCCTCCGCCAGCCGGCGTTCGCGTTCCATCCCCCTCAATGCCTCGGAGGCCTCCGCAAGGACCGCTTCGAACGGCGTCGAGGCGTCGCTGGCCGCCACTGCCCGCTGGAGCGCCCGCAGCGGGGCCATCCGCTCGATCCCGAGGACGTCAAGAACCGACGCGTCGCCCAGAGGCGTTTCCCGGCGCTCTCCCGCTCTGCCCAGGCAACCTGAGGTGGCCAGGTCGACCTGGGTGTGCACGAAGGCCTTGTCCATCGCAAGCAGGTCGAGCCGGAGGAGGACGGACCGGAGGTCCGCTTCCAGCGGCCGGCCGGCCAGTTCGCTCGGGGACTTGCCGTCCGGGGTCATGAACAGTCCGGATGCCGACAGGACGTTCTCCGATCTCTCGCAGATCTCGCTCAGCCCACGGGCGGAGAGGGCGGTGTGCTGAGAGACGAAACGGCCGTTGGCGTCGACCCCGAAGTCGCTCCAGACGGGCCTCACGTGTCCGAGCATCCACTGACCGACGACCGCTCGCTGGAGCGTGGCGACGTCCGGAAGCTTCCTACCTGGAGATGGCGATCCGTCGATCGCATCGACGATCACCACGCGCGGCTCGTCGGCGCACAGCGGATCACCGACGGTGGCCCGGGGAAGGCAGAAGTCGATACCGGCCTGTCTGCGCAGGTCGGCGTGCATCGCCGCGCCCATGGCCACCCTGAGGGCCGCTTTCGTCGCCTCCCTCACGGCGCCCGACCCTGTCGGCGCGGGAGGGATCGCCAGGAGCCGGAAGACCGGAAGACCGTCGTCGGCGTCGACGACAAGCTGCGTCGTGCTGTCGGACAAGCGATGCTTCGGCAACGCCCCGCGCCATTGACGCACCTGGGCGGCGCGCTTCGTCGGCGACTCTTCCGCCTGCGCCCGGCAAGCGAGTGCGGTGCGCAGCGCCTTCGGGTGATGCACGGGTTCCCGGGTCGCCGCGTGGTTCCGTGGCAATTGGGCGATCCCTTGCAGGCAAAGGACGGCCAAGTTGAGCTTGGCCTGTCCTTTTTCCTGGCTCTCATAACCGCCGCGCTCCTTTCGTTTGATGTATCCCAGGAGGCGGTCGCGCAGGGCCTGAGCTTCGCCGTCGTCGAAGAGGCCCTCGACCTGCGCACGCCTGATCAGCCGGTCGTAGTCGGCCTTCACGGCCGAGAAGCTGTCCGCATGCGCCCGGTGCAAGCGGTGCAAGCTGTGCGGTGCGCGCGCCATCAGGCGCCGGAAGAACCCCCCCTGCCTGGCGTCGGCGGGCGACGGCATCTTCCGCGCATCGACAGGACCGGTGTTCCTGTCGCGAATGCCCGCTGCGCTCACTGACAATGTCATGCGAATGACTCCTCGTGGTTGGCTTGCCATGTCGGCGTGAACGATCCCAAGCGACGCCAAGCGACGCGCTTCCGCTGTTCTGTCATCGTGCGCGCGGCCTGGTTCCGTGGTCGATGCGCGGCGGGCAAGACCTGGCGCCCCGTTTGCTCAGGGGGCGCGGTTCCAATGCCGATACACCGGCACTTCCGGGAGGACGATGAAGACGATTCGATACACCGCCTGCGCGGGCGCAGTCCTGGCGATGCTCGGCGGCCAGGCCCTCGCCCAGCAGGCACCGACGCCGGAGGCGAAGGCGCTGCCCACCGTGGTCGTGTCCGGCAGCGTGGCCGAGCGCCGGCTCGACGAGGCGCCGTATGCGGCCTCCGTCATCGATGCGGACACGCTGCGCTCGGCGGGGCCGATGATCAATCTCTCGGAGGCGCTGGCCCGCGTGCCCGGCCTCACCGCCAACAACCGTCAGAACTACGCGCAGGACCTGCAGCTGTCGTCGCGCGGCTTCGGCGCGCGGGCGCCGTTCGGCGTGCGCGGCTTGCGGCTCTACACGGACGGCATCCCGGCGACGATGCCGGACGGGCAGGGGCAGGTCACGCACTTCGACCTGGCGTCCGCCGCGCGCGTGGAGGTGCTGCGCGGACCGTTCTCGGCGCTTTACGGCAACAGCTCGGGTGGCGTGATCGCGCTGGTCAGCGCACCCGTGCGCGAGCGCTTCGCCGCGCTGGATGTCGACGCCGGCAGCGCCGGACTGCGCCAGGCCCGCTTCACCGCCGGCACACCCTTCGGCGACGGATGGGAAGCGCAGGGCGGCGTCTCGCGCATGGAGACCGACGGATTCCGCCCGCACAGCGCCGCGCGACGCACGCTGGCCAACGGCCGCCTCGCGTGGAGCGGCGCGCGCGACCAGGTGCTGCTGCTGGCGAGCGACATCGATCAGCGCGCGCAGGACCCGCTCGGACTGACCGCCGCGCAGTTCGCCGCCGATCCGGATCAGACCGCGTCCCAGGCCGGGCAGTTCAACACCCGCAAGAACGCAAGCCAGACGCAGCTGGGCGCGCGGTGGCGGCACCAGTTCGACGAGGCCGGCGCCCTCTCCGAAGCCGTGCTGGCCGCTTACGCCGGCCAGCGCTCGGTGACGCAGTGGCAGTCCATCGCCGTCGGCGCGCAGACGCCGCCGGGCAGCGGCGGCGGGGTGGTGGACTTCAGCCGGGATTACGACGGCGTCGACGCGCGCCTGATGTGGCGGCTGGGGTCGGCGACGCTGGTCACCGGCGTGAATCTCGAACGCCAGCGGGACGACCGCCAGGGCTACGAGAACTTCGTCGGCACCGGGACGTCGCAGCAATTGGGCGTGACGGGCGCGCTGCGTCGCGATGAGCAGAACCGGGCCGTGACGCGCGAGGCTTACGCGCAGGGGGAACTCCCGCTGACGACGAAGCTCACGGCGAGCGCGGGCGTGCGCGCGGGACGGGTCTCGCTCTCCGCCCGCGACCGCTTCCTGGGCAACGGCGACGACTCCGGGTCGCTGCGTTATGACTACGCCAATCCGGCGGTGGGGCTGGGATGGAAGCTCACGCCGTCCTTGCTGCTGCACGCCGCGCTGGGGCGGGGATTCGAATCGCCGACGCTCAACGAGCTGGCTTACCGCGCGGACGGGCAGGGCGGTTTCAACACCGCGTTGCGGCCGCAGAAGAGCGTGCAGCAGGAGGTCGGCGCGAAATGGCGCGCGGGGACGGTCGAGCTCGACGCCACCGCCTTTCACGTCACGACGCGCGACGAGATCGGCGTGCTGACCAACAGCGGCGGCCGCTCGAGTTTCCAGAACGTCGGCCGCACGCGGCGCAGCGGCGTGGAGCTGTCCGGTGCCTGGGATGTCGCTTCGCGCTGGCGCGCGCAGATGGCGCTCGGGACGCTGAAGGCGCGCTACCGGGACGGTTTCCTGACCTGCACCGGCACGCCGTGTCCGGCCGCGAACGTGCCGGTGCAGGTCAGGAAACCGTCCCGGTAGCGCGCCTTCAGCGTCCCGAGCGCCATCTGCGCGCGCCAGCGCGAAGCGACATCGCCGTTCGAGGTCGCGCGTGACGGCGAACTGGCGCTCGAATGGCGCGGCGTCAAGCGCGCCGCGGTCAACGACGTGAACAGCGAATGGGCCGGCGGCTACGGCGTGCTCAACCTGCGCGCGCGCCGCGGCTGGACGGTCGGGGCGATGCGGGCGGAGCTGATTGCGCGCGTCGACAACGCCGCCGATCGCCGCTACGTCGGCAGCGTCATCGTCGACGACGGCAACGGCCGGTTCTACGAGCCGGCGCCGGGGCGATCGTTCTGGCTGGGCGTGTCGCTGCGCGCGGCGTCGTCACGGGAACCATGACCAGGGCCGGCGTGTCGTCTGCGGCGGTTGGAAGGCGGCGATGGACGGCTTGTACCGGTCATCGGTGTCGGAGATCAGGAGCAGAAGAACCTCCCGGCGCCGCTCGCCCACCAGCCTCGGCTGGCGTTCCGCCCTGCGCGGTCCATCGACCACCCTCGGGCCGTCCGTCCGGAACAGCGCTTCCGTCAACGACGCCCGCAGACGGGCGGCCGCCAGGTCGCGCCGCCGACCCTCCTTCATCGTCCGCAGGGCGACGGCATCGCGGAGCAGCGGTGCCAGTACCTTGTCCCGCGGCTTGAACGGGCTGAATGGGGACGCCTGACGGAGCATGTCGGACAGTTCCCAGCCGTCGATGCGCGCCCGGCTCACCGGTGTCGAGGCGGCAGGGGCGCGCGCCGGGCCGGTCGAGAGGGGGACGAGCTTGCCGGCGAGCCATTCGCGCCCGCTCGCTTCGGGCCGCCCGGACTTGCGGGTGCGGAAGGCGGTTCGATTCACATCGTGACGATTGAAGGGGTGGTCCGGGCAGCCAGACACCGGGCAGACGGAACCTTGCCTGGCCAGATCATCGGTCACGCGTTTGTTCAGCTGCTCCAGGAACTGTCGAGGTCGATCGTCGCTCTGAGAGCCTCCAATGGCTCCGTTCGGAGCCGGTTCTGTTGGGCCTATCGAATTCAGAGGGGACATGCTGGCGAGCCTGGAAGTGCTCATGGTTGGAGGGCCTCCGGAAGGATCAGCGGGCCGGACGGTCATGCAGCTGCCGCGCGATCGCCGCCAGCGCGGCGTCCAGCCCCGATCGCAGGCCGAGTTCCACGAAGCCGTTGGTGTCCATCAGTTCCACCAGTTCGTCGCTGGCGAAGCGCCGACGGCCGTCGTCCACATGGTCGCCGACGCGGCGCAGCGCGTCGTCGCGCACGGCGCGATCCGGGGCTCTCTCCACGGCGTCGAGCAGTTCGATCAGCGGTCCGTCGAAGCCGTCCAGCAGGACTTCCAGATCCGCGATCGCGTCGTCGAGCGCGATCGTCAGGCGCGCGCGATCCGGATGCTGCTCGCAGCGCCCGACGACGGCGCGACGCAGGTCGTCCACCGCCAGTCGCAATCGGCGCCGCGTCTGGAGCCAGGCCTGACGCGGCGGGGGCAGGGAGTCGCCGGCGCGCGGCCTGGCGGGAAGCGCGTCGGGAGCGGCGACGCGTGGGGCGTGCGGAGATGTCATCCCCGTATGTCGCCTGGCAACGCGCGCGGGTTCGTGCCCGGCTGCGTTCAAGGAGCGACCCGCGGGATCAACTCGCGGCGAGCTGCTCCACCAGCCGCATCAGCAGCTGAGGCTTGAGCGGCTTGGGCAGGTGCGCGTCGAAGCCCGCCTGCAACGCCTGCTGCCGGTCCACGTCGCGCGAGAAGGCGGTCAACGCGATCGCCGGCAGACGCTCGCCGGGGACCTCCAGCGCGCGGATGTCGCGGATCAGCTCGTAGCCGTCGCGGCCCGGCAAGCCGATGTCGCTGACCAGCAGGTCGAACGCGCCGTCGGCCAGCGCCCGCAGCGCGTCGTCGGCGCCGTGGACCACGGCCGCGCGGATGCCGCGATCCTCAAGGATGAGCTTGAGCATCGCGGCGGCGTCCACGTCGTCCTCGACGACCAGCACGCGCAGTCCCGTCAGCGGGATTGCGGGCGGGTCGCCGGCGCCTGGCCCCGCGACCCCGGGCGTCCCGGACCCGCCGGTGGCCTCCGACGCGCCGGACGCGCCGGACGTGCCGGAAGGGCTCAAGGCGCCGTAGGCGGTCAGGCCTCCGGACGCCGTGTCCGCGTCCAGCACCGACGGCGCCGCGTCTTCGCCGGGCAGCCAGAAGCGGATGGCCGCGCCGCGGCCGCGGCCCTCGCTGTGCACATCGACCCAGCCGCCGTGCGCCTCGACCAGACTCTTGACGATCGCCAGGCCCAGACCGAGTCCGCCGTGCTGCCGGCTGCTCGCCGCGTCGCTCTGCGTGAAGCGGTCGAAGACGTGCGGCAGGAACTCGGGTGCGATGCCCTGGCCCTGGTCGCGGACCTCGACCACTACGCCCGCGTCCTGCGCATGCATCGCCAGCGTGATCGCGCTGCCGCGCGGCGAGAACTTCGCCGCGTTGCCCATCAGGTTCCAGACCACCTGCTGCAGCCGCCCGCTGTCGGCCAGCAGGACGGTGGACTCGTCGAGCAGGTCCAGCTCGATCCGGTGGCCGCTCTCGTCGAGCGTGTGCTGGATCGCCGCCACCGCCGTGCGCAGCACCTCGCCCGCCTCGACGCGCTCGCGCGTCAGCGGCAGCTTGCCCACGTTCAGGCGGGACATGTCGAGGATGTCCGTGATCATCCGCGCCTGGATCGACACGTTGCGATCGATCGCGGCGAGTCCCTTGACCAGCAGCTCCGGCGGGCTGTGGCGCTGCAGCACGTGCGTCCAGCCCATGATCGCGTTGAGCGGCGTGCGCAATTCGTGCGAGAGCACCGCGATCAGGTCGTCCTTCATCCGGGACAGCGCCTCGGCCTCGCCGCGCGCGCTGCGCTCGCGGTCCAGCAGTTCCTGGCGCTGCCGGGCGAGGCGCCGCTGCTGCGAGATGTCCGCGGCCATCGCCATGCACACCCCGGGCTCGATCGGCGCGGAAGCGGTCCATTCGACCGGCACCTGCGCCCCGTCGTGGGATCGCAGCGGGAACTCGGCATGCAGCCCGTCGCTGCCCAGCGCCGTCACGAAGGCCAGCGCGGCGGCCCGGTCGGCATCGCCGACGAAGTCCGTCAGGGGCCGGCCGATGAGGGCTTCGCCCTCGTCGGGCTGCAGGCCGAGCAGTGCGAGCATCGCCGGATTGGCGTCCAGAACGGTGCCGTCGCCCGCCTTGAGCAGGCAGATGCCGCCGGGCGCCTGCGCATAGACGGCGCGGAACTTGGCCTCGCTGCGCCGCATCGCGTCCTCGGCGGTGCGCGTGCGCACCAGCGCCTGGATCGTCGAGACCAGCACGGCCGGTTCCACCGGATGCGTCAGGTAGGCGTCCGCGCCGGCGTCCAGGCCGCGCACCTTGTCCTCGTCGGTGAGGTAGGCGGCGGTCAGGTGGATCACCGGCAGCCGGAAGGTGCTGACCTGCGCGCGCAGACGCTGGCAGAGTTCGAAGCCGTCGATGTCGGGCAGATGGATGTCGAGCACGACCGCCGACAGGCCCTGGTCCGCGATCCGGAGCGCCTCCGCACCGGTGGCGGCCTCCACCGTCGGGAACCCCGCCGCGTGGAGCTGGCGCACCGTCGTGTAACGGCCGATCGGATCGTCGTTGACCACCAGCACGCAGTGCTGCGAACGATCGATGAAGCGCGCCTCGCTCATGCGTCGGGCACCTCCGCGGCGGCGCCCGGCAGCCGCAGCGGCAGCGTCACCGAGAACACCGAGCCCACGCCCGGCTCGCTGCGCAGGCCGACGCGGCCGCCCAGCAGCTCCGCCAGCCGCTTGCTCAGCGACAGGCCCAGGCCGGTGCCGCGCAGCCGCTTCTGGATCGGCGAGCCGATCTGGATGAAGTCCTGGAAGATCGCGTCGTGGAACTCCGGCGCGATGCCGATGCCGGTGTCGGCCACGGAGAAGGTGATCTCGTCCTCGCCCGGAACGCCCGACGCGGCCGGCGCGGTCACGGCGCTGACGCGCACCTCGCCCTGCGCGGTGAACTTCAGCGCGTTGGAGATGTAGTTGCGCAGGATCTGCGACAGCTTGGCGTCGTCGGTGAAGAGCTGGGCGATGCCCTGCGGCTCCTCGAAGATCAGTTGGACGTCCGGATTGACCAGCACCGGCTTGAACATGCCGCGCAGCGCGGCGAAGAGGTCGACCAGCTCGAACCAGCCCGGCGACACGTCGATGCGGCCCGCTTCGACCTTGGCCAGGTCCAGCAGGTCGTTGACCATGTCGGCAAATTCTTCCGACGTGGTGCGGATGAAATTGATCTGCTTTTCCTGTTCGTCGGTCAGCGGGCCGTCCACCCGGTCCAGCAGCAGCCGCGTCAGGCTGCGGATCGACGAGATGGGGGTGCGGAATTCGTGGCTCATGTAGGCCAGGAAGCGACTCTTGAGCTCGGTGGCCTGCCGCAGCTGCTGCGCCTGCGTGTCGAGCTCCGCGTAGAGGGCGAGCACGCCGCGATTGGTCTCGTCGAGTTCCGCCTGCAGCGCCTCGACCTGCGCCTGCGAGCTGGTCAGCGCGTCGCGCAGGGCGACGGTGTCGTCGATGGGCATCGTGTCCTTCCTGAGCGTCATGCGCGATCCTGGCGGCGGACCACCACCACGGTCGCATCGTCCCTGCCGCGCAGGTGGTCGCGGAGGATCCAGCCGGCGATCACCGCCGGATCGGCTTGCAGCAGACCCGGCGTCTCCTCCAGCGTCCAGCGGGAAACGATGCCGTCGGAGAACAGCACCAGGATCGCATGCGGCGCCCAATCGTAGACGACATCCTGCAGCCGGCGGATCTGGACGCCCAAGGTGCCGTGCTGGGACAGCAGCGTGCGGTCCGACACGCCGGAGATCAGGCGGCCCGAAATGTTGCCGGCGCCGGCGAACAGCAGCGGTCCCCCCGGCACCAGCGACAGCGCCGCCGACGCCGCGCCGCGCGTGCTGCGCAGCGCATCGTGGGAGCGTTCCAGGAAGGCGGCGGGCGAGGCGAGGTGGCCGGGCTCGGCACGCGCGAGCAGCGTCATGAGCTTGTCCGATGCCTCGGCCGCGTCGACGCCGTGGCCCAGGCCATCGGCCACGGCGAGCGACCAGCGCTCGCGACCCTGGTCGGGATCGCGCCGCAGCGCCCAGGCGTCGCCGCTGACGGTCTCGCCCGGCGCGGCCAGCGACAGGCCCGCGATGTCGAAGGCGATGCCGGCGCCAGCGTGCACCGCCGCGAGGCCGTCGGACGTGCCGGCGCGGCTCCCCTGGGCGCGCGGTCCGAAGCGCGCGGCCAGCACCGTTCCGCGTTGCGGCGCGGAGAAACCGCCGAAGCGGGCGGCCATGCGCCGGATCGCGCCGAGGCCGGTCCCGGCCGTGCCGCCGGTGCTGTAGCCGTCCTGCAGACAGCGCGACAGGTCCATGCCGTTGCCCTGGTCGAGCGACAGCACCTCCACGCCCCGGCCGTCCGTCTCGTCCACGCCGATCAGCAGCGCGGCCTGGCGACCGGGACCGACGTGGCGGAACAGGTTGGTGCCCAGTTCGGTCACCGCCAGCGCGAGCCGGCCGGCGGATTCTTCGTCGAAGGCGAGCTCGGTCGCGAGCGCCTGGGCGGCACGGCGGGCTTCCCCCACCTGACTCGCGTCGTCGATGGGGAAGCGTCGATAGGCGCGCACGACTACTTCCAGCGCGTGATGGTCACGCGCGTTCCGCGTCCGGGCGCGGAATCGAGTTCGAAATCGTTCACCAGCCGCTTGCTGCCCGACAGGCCCATGCCCATCCCGCTGCCCGAGGTCCATCCATCCTTCATCGCCAGCTCCAGATCCGGAATTCCGGGTCCCTGGTCGACGAAGGCAAGCCGCAATCCCGTGCGCACGCCTGAGTGGACGATGGCCCATTCCATCGCGCCGCCGCCGCCGTAGACCAGCGTGTTGCGCGACAGCTCGCTGGCCGCGGTGATCATCTTGGTCTGATCGACCAGAGAGAATTTCAGCTCCTGCGTGAGCTTGCGCACCAGCTGGCGCGACAGGACGATGTCGGGCTCGCTGCCGATGGGCAGCGAGCCCGACGTGGCGGCGGACGCCGTCACCGTCCCCGCCCCTGGCCGGTGGCGTCGTCGCCGTCGGCTTCGGAGGACCCGTCGGCGAGGTCGGCGTCGTCGTCGGCGCCGTCGGCCTGCAGCAGCAACGCCATGCCGCGTTCGACATTGAGCGCGGTGCGCACGCCGTGCAGCGTCAGTCCGAGTTCCACCAGCGTGATCGCGACCGCGGGCTGCATGCCCACGACCACGGAATTCGCGCCCAGCACCTTGGCGATGCTGGAGATGCCGGCCAGCATGCGGCCGATGAAGGAGTCGACGATCTCCAGCGCGGAGATGTCGATGAGCACGCCCGTGGCGCCGGTGTCCTGGATCCTGTTGGCGAGGTCGTCCTGCAGCGCCAGCGCGGTCTGATCCTGCAGGTCGACCTGGATGGTCACCAGCAGCGTCCTGCCCATGCGCAGGATCGGGATGCGCGTCGTCATGCCGCGCCCAGGCTGCCGGCGCCGCCGGTCGGGCCGGCGGTGCGGCCCTTGCTGACGACGAAGCCGGTGCGCTTGAGCGCCAGCGACAGCGCGTCCGCCAGCGTCGCCTTGGTGGTGATGCCTTCCAGGTCGATGCCCAGGTGCACGATGGTCTGGGCGATCTGCGGCCGGATGCCGCTGATGATCGCGTCCGCGCCCATCAGCCGGATGGCGGTGACGGTCTTGAGCAGGTGCTGCGCGACCAGCGTGTCGACGGTGGGCACGCCGGTGATGTCGATGATGGCCAGCGCGGAACCGGTCTCGACGATGCGCTGCAGCAGCGCCTCCATGACCAGTTGGGTGCGGCCGCTGTCCAGCGTGCCGATCATCGGCACCGCGAGCACGCCCTCCCACAGCTTCACGACCGGGGTCGACAGCTCCAGCAGCTCCTGCTGCTGGCGGCCGATGATCTCCTCGCGGCTGCGCTGGTAGGTCGTGACGGTGTACTGCGCCATGCTGTCCAGCAGCGAGGACACCGCCCAGGTCGCGTCGGCCAGGCCCTCGGCGTCGCCCGCGAACTTGCGCTGCACGCCGGAGAAGAGGGGCCTTTTCAGCGCCAGCACGAAGCGGCTGGTGTCGGCGGCGGTGGATCCCTGCGCGGCCCGCGAGGCCGACAGCTGGGCGAGCGTCGCACGCACGTCGGACCAGGCTGCGTCGTCGAGATTTTCCGTGCCGTCGGCGCGCAGGCCGGCGAGGAGGGCGGTCAGCAGTTCGCCGGTTTCCCGGCTTTCGCTGGCCAGGCCGCGCCCGCCTCCCGAGGCGGCCAATTCGGACCGCCATTCGGCCAGGACCTGGTCGCGATGGACGGACAGGAGTTCTTCGACGGCGGCGCTGTTCTGTTTCATCGGGTCCTCTCGGGGCGCTGGACCGCGCCAGGGATGCTGGAAATAGGGGATCGGAGGGGCGGCAGCCACCTCACGGCGGCGCGATCGTACTCTCGGCGACATTCGCCCAAAGGCATCTTTGGGCGAGGATTGGGGGAGGGTATCTACCAGGGTGGCTCGGGCACGCCGGTTGCCCAATGGCGCTGTCGGAGATTCAAGACCAAGATGATCATGATTGGGAGAACGATGTGGCGGATCAGATGAGCGTGCTGGTGGTGGATGACAAGCCGCAGAACCTGCTCGCGATGAGGGCCTTGCTGGCCGACTCGGGCCTGGAGGTGTTGACGGCCGATTCCGGACCTGCCGCCCTGGAACTGCTGCTCACGCACGACGTGATGCTGGCCCTGCTCGACATCCAGATGCCGGGCATGGACGGCTTCACCCTCGCCGAACTCATGCGGGGCACGGAGCGTACCCGGCATGTCCCCATCATCTTCCTGACCGCCGGCTCGCAGGAAGCGCAGCGCAGCTTCAAGGGCTATGAGGCCGGCGCCGTGGACTTCATCTACAAGCCCGTCGACGCCCACGTGCTGCGCAGCAAGGTGGCGGTCTTCGCCGACCTGCACCGCCAGCGGCTGCTGCTGGCCGAGCGCATCGTCGAGCAGGAGCGGCTGGCGCGCGTCAACGCGCTGATGCTGAGCGCGCTGAGCCACGACATCCGCAGTCCGCTGTCGGTCATGATGCTCAATGCGGAACTGCTGATCCGCCAGACCGAGTCGCCGTCGCTGCAGAAGGCCGGCCAGCGGGTCAAGGCCGCGGCGACGCTGCTGGGCCGGCAGGTGGACCACCTGGGCAGCCTGGCGCGCCGGCCCTGCGAGCTGCTGCAGGTGCACCCGGTGCGCGGCGATCTCGCCACGCTGACCGCGCAGCGCCTGGACGTCGAGAGCAACCAGGCCGTCATGTGGGCACCGCCGGAATTCGACCGGGTGGGCGACACCAGCGGCGACTTCGATCCCGAGCTGATGGCGCAGGCGCTCGATCAGCTGCTGATGCAGGCCGCCACGCATGCCGGCGACAGCGCGATCCGCATCCAGGTGGACGGCGGCGCGCAACGCTCGCTGATGCTGCGCATCAGCTTCGACACGGTGCTGGCGCCGGAAGCCTCCATCCACCTGTTCGGCGGCAACGAGCCGGTGTCGGGCATGTCCTCGGCGCAGGTCGGCCCGGGCCTGCAGGAGCCCGAACGCGTCGCGCGGGCGCACGGCGGATCGCTGATCGGCGTGTCGCGGGCGCGGCAGGGCACGATGTTCGAACTGCTGCTGCCGCGGCTCCAGGCGGAACGCTGAGGACGTCCACGGAATGTTGTCCTACACGCGGTCCCAGCGCGGCCCGACAGACCCGGCGCGCGCGCCGGCCCACAGTGGTGGCATCACAGCAACCACGATGGGGACTGCCATGAACCGCTCCTCCGCTCCCTCGATCAAGCGCCCGGGCCGCACCGTCATGAAGGCGGCGGTCGCGGCGGCCGCCTGCGCCCTGGCGGGCCACGCGATGGCCGATATCACGTTCTACGAGCACGACAGCTTCCGCGGCCGCTCGGCCAGCACGGACGCGCAGGTGAATTCCATGAAGGACTTCGGCTTCGATGACCGCGCGTCGTCGCTCGAGGTCCGCGGCGAGCGGTGGGAAGTGTGCGCGGATCCCGGCTACGCCGGCCGCTGCCGCGTGCTGCAGCCGGGCAGCTATCCGTCGCTGGAGTCCATGGGGCTGAACGACCGCATCAGCTCCGCGCGCCGCGTCGGCGGCGGCGAGGTGAGCCGCGACCGTTACGGCCCGGATCCCCAGCCGACCTACTACCGGCGCGGCGACGAGTCCACCTATCAGGCCCAGGTCGTTTCCGTGCGGGCCGTGATGGGCGAACAGCAGCAGCGCTGCTGGATCGAGCAGAAGGAAGTGCGGGACCGCCCGAACGTCGGCGGCGCCGTCATCGGCGGCGTGCTGGGCGGCATCCTGGGCCACCAGTTCGGCGGCGGCTCCGGGCAGGCCGTGACGACGGCCGCCGGCGCCGTCGGCGGCGCGGTGGTCGGCAGCAACGTCAACCGCGACAAGGAAGTCCGCAACGTGCAGCGCTGCGGCAACGGCAACAACAACGGCAATCCCGAGTACTGGGACGTGACCTATCGATTCAAGGGACAAGAGCACTACATGCAGACCCGGCGACCGCCGGGAGCGACCGTGACCGTCAACGCACGCGGCGAGCCGCGCGAATAGACGGACGCGATCATCGATCGATGACCCCGGCGAGTGCGCCGGGGCGGGCCGGGAAGGGGGCGTCACGCGGTAGCATGCGCCCCCGACCCGGCCGACCCGTTTCCGCCTTTATGCCCAACAGAACGACCACCGCGGCCTCGACAGCCGTTTCCGGCACCCACCTCCACCTGGCCCACGGCGTGCGCCGCCGGGACTGGCTGCCGCTGTCCACGGCGCTGGGTTTCCTGCTGGCCGTGATCACCATCCTGATCACCGCGTGGTTCTCGTGGCGCTCGCAGCAGGCGCAGTCCGAATCGGCCGACGCGATGGCGCGCACGCTCATCGTGCAGGAGCAGATCCAGACGCTGGGCTCGGCGATGAAGGATGCCGAGACGGGCCAGCGCGGCTACCTGATCACGGGCGTCGACACCTACCTGGTGCCCTTCAACACGGCGCAGGTGACGATTCCGGCCGCCGCGGAGCGCCTGCGCGCCAGCTTCCAGAACTATCGCCCGCAACTGGCACGGCTGGAGACTGCGGAGCAGCTCTTCAAGGCCAAGCTGACGGAGATGGAGGAATCCATCGTCATGCGGCGCCGTGGCGACTCGGCGGAGGCCGTGAAGACGGTGCAGGGCGATCGCGGCCGGATCCTGATGGAGCGCATCCGCACGCTGCTGGGCGAGATGGAACGCGAAGAGCGCGACCGCGCCGCTGAACGCCGTGCGGTCTGGGACGCCGCGGTGCAGCAGACGGTCGGCGTGATGTGGGGCGGTTCCGCGTTGTTGCTGGTGCTGACGGGCGTCGCCGCGATGCTGACGTCGCGCGCCTACCGCGCCGCGAAGACCGAGGAATGGCTGAAGGCCGGCCTGGCCGGCCTGGGCGTGGAGCTGCAGGGCGATCCGCATGTCGAGCGGCTCGCCGACATCGCCACCAGCTTCCTCGCGCGCTGGACCGACGCGCGCGTGGGTGCCTTCTACGTGGCGCATGAGGACGGCAGCTTCCTGCGCGTCGGCGGCTACGCGCTGCCGGTGGCGGCCGGCACGGAGGCGGCGCCGCCGGTGGTGCGCGGCGGCGACACGCTGCTCGGCCAGGCCGCGCGCGACCGCCGGCCGGTGCATGTGACGAAGCTGCCGGCGGACTATCTGCCCGTCACCTCGTCGTTGGGCAAGGCCGACTCGGCCGAGTTGCTGATTGCGCCGGCCGGTCTGGACCGTCGCGTGCAGTGCGTCATCGAGCTGGGTTTCCTCCACCACGTCGGCGAAGCCGAGCGCGAGCTGCTGGCCCGCGTGGCCGAGCCGATCGCGATGGCGCTGCGCGCCGCGAAGGACCGCAGCCGGCTGGAAGCGCTGCTCGAGGAGAGCCGCCGCCAGGCCGAGGAACTGCAGATGCAGCAGGAAGAGCTGCGCGCCAGCAACGAGGAGCTCGAGGAGCAGGGCAACGCGCTGCGCGACTCGCAGCTGCGGCTGGAGAAGCAGCAGACCGATCTCGAGGAAAGCAACACCCAGCTCGAGGAGCAGGCGCGGCAGCTGGAGCTGCAACGTTCGGAACTGACGGCCGCGCAAGGGTTGCTGACCGAACGCGCCGAGGCGCTGGAACGCTCCAATCAGTACAAGAGCGAGTTCCTCGCCAACATGAGCCACGAGCTGCGCACGCCGCTCAACTCCACGCTGATCCTGGCCAAGCTGCTCGCGGACAACAAGGACGGCAACCTCAGCGAGGAGCAGGTCCGTTTCGCGCAGACCATCAGCTCGGCCGGCAACGACCTGCTGATGCTGATCAACGACATCCTGGACCTGTCCAAGATCGAGGCCGGCAAGGTCGACATGGTGGTCGAGCGCGTGTCGGTGCCGCGTCTGCTGCAGCAGCTGACGCAGACCTTCGCGCCGGTCGCGGCGCAGCGCAACCTGGCCTTCGGCCTGCAGCTCGCGCCGGGCGCGCCCGAATGGATCGAGACCGACGAGGCGCGTGTGGGCCAGGTGCTCAAGAACCTGCTGTCCAACGCACTCAAGTTCACCGAGCGCGGCTCGGTGCGCATGGAGGTCGGCGCCACCACCGACGGGCGCCTGGCCTTCACCGTGAAGGACACGGGCATCGGCATCCCGGCGCATCAGCAGGCGCTGATCTTCGACGCCTTCCGCCAGGCCGACGGCAGCACCCATCGCAAGTACGGCGGCACGGGGCTGGGCCTGTCGATCTCGCGCGACCTCGCACGGCTGCTGGGCGGCGACATCCACCTGCAGAGCACGCCGGGACAGGGCTCGGTCTTCAGCCTGGTGCTGCCGTTGACGGTCGACACGCCGGTCGACGGCGGACGTCCGCGGCCGTCGATGCCGGCGCGCGCGCCGCTGCACGGCGACATCCAGGCGCCGCCGGCCGTGCCCGCCTTCGACGCGGTGCTGCCGTCCCCCGGCGCGATGGAAGAGGCGACGGCCACGTCGGAGTCCCTGCTGCGCGAGCCCGCGCCCGCCGCTCTCGAGCCACGCCTGCCTCAGCTCGATGACGACCGCCTGTCCTGGGTGCCCGGCGACCGCGCGATCCTCATCATCGAGGACGACCAGCGCTTCGCGCTGATCCTGCGCGACCTGATCCGCGAGATGGGCTTCGTCTGCCTGATGGCCCACACGGCCGAGAACGGCCTGTCCATTGCGCAGCGCTACGCGCCCAGCGCGATCCTGCTGGACATGAACCTGCCGGACCATTCCGGACTGGGCGTGCTGGACCAGCTCAAGCGCGAGCCGCTGACGCGCCACATCCCCGTGCACGTGATCTCGGTGGCCGATTACACCCACGAGGCCATGGAGCGCGGCGCGATCGGCTACGCGTTCAAGCCGGTCAAGCGCGAGGAACTCGAGGTCGCGCTGCACCGGCTCGAGGCCAAGTTCTCCCAACGCCTGCGCACGGTGCTGGTGGTCGAGGACGACGCGCGCCAGCTCGAGAGCATCCGCCACCTGCTGGCCGCCGACGAGGTCCGCATCGAGGGCGTGGCGACCGCGGCCGAAGCGCTGCAGGCGCTGCGCCGCTCGACCTTCGACTGCATGGTGATGGACCTGAACCTGCCCGACATGAGCGGCTACGACCTGCTCGACCAGATGGCGGCGCAGGACGACGTCGCCTTCCCCCCGGTGATCGTCTACACCGGCCACACGCTGAGCCCGCAGCAGGAGCAGCAGCTGCGGCGCTACTCGCGCTCCATCATCATCAAGGGCGCGCGCTCGCCCGAGCGGCTGCTCGACGAGGTGACGCTGTTCCTGCACCAGGTGGAATCGCAGCTGCCGCCCGAGCGCCAGAAGATGCTCAAGGAAGTCCGCGCGCGCGACAACATGCTCGAGGGCCGGCGCGTGCTGGTCGTCGAGGACGACGTGCGCAACATCTTCGCGCTGTCGGCGGTCCTGGAGCCCAAGGGCGTGAAGGTCGACATCGCGCGCAACGGCCGCGAGGCGCTGGAGCGGTTGTCCGCGCCGCTGCAGGGGCCCGGCGCGATGCCGCCGGTGGACCTGGTGCTGATGGACATCATGATGCCGGAGATGGACGGCTACACCGCGATGCGCGAAATCCGCTCGCGGCCCGACATGAGGCGGCTGCCCATCATCGCGCTCACCGCCAAGGCGATGAAGGACGACCAGGAGAAATGCATGGCCGCCGGCGCCAACGACTACATCGCCAAGCCGCTGGACATCGAGAAGCTGCTCTCGCTGGTGCGGGTGTGGATGCCGCGCTGAGGACCGCCCGGCGATGACGCAGGATCCGCACGACACCGCCCATCCCCACGACGGGCACGGCAGGCATGCGGACGACCTCGAGGTCCGGCTCATCCTGGAGGCGATCTATGCGCGCTATCACTACGATTTCCGCGACTATGCGGGGAGTTCGCTGCGGCGCCGGCTGAAGGCGGGACAGCAGCGCTTCGGCTGCGCCAACCTGTCGCAGTTGCAGGGCCGCGTGCTGCACGAGCCGGAGGTCTTCCGCTCGGTGCTGGCCGATCTGACCGTGCAGGTCAGCGAGATGTTCCGCGACCCCGAATACTTCCGCGCGCTGCGCGAGCAGGTCGTGCCGGTGCTGCGCACCTTCCCCTCCCTGCGCATCTGGGTGGCCGGATGCAGCGGCGGCGAGGAGGCTTACTCCATGGCCATCCTCATGAAGGAGGAGGGGCTGCTGGACCGCACGCTCATCTACGCGACCGACATCAGCCAGGAGGCGCTCGCGCAGGCGCAGGCGGGGGTGTACCGCGTGGACCAGGTGCCGCTGTACACCGAGAACCACCGCGCCTCCGGCGGACACGGCTCGCTGTCGGAGCACTACACCGCCGCGTACGACCACGTGCTGATGGACAAGGCGCTCAAGGAGCGCATCGTCTTCAGCGACCACAGCCTGTCCACCGACAGCGTGTTCGCCGAAGTGCAGCTGGTGTCCTGCCGCAATGTGCTGATCTACTTCAACCGCGCCTTGCAGGACCGCGCGCTCGGCCTGTTCACCGAGGCGCTGTGCCGCAACGGATTCCTCGGCCTGGGCGCGCGCGAAACGCTGCGCTTTTCGGCGCACGCCGGCGAGTTCGTCGAGATCGCCGCGAAGGAACGCGTCTACCAGAAGCGCTCGGCCTGAGAAGCCTTTCTCCCGCACTGCGGGAGAGGGAGCAAGACGGGGGAGGCGCGTGTCGTGAACGCTGCTCGGGCTCGGGGTTTGCCAGATTCCTGCATCGACCCGCACCGGGTCTCACAGGAGAAGCACCATGGCCACCAGCAGCATCCTCGGCGGAACGCAGGCGCCCGCGCAGGCGAAGGGGCGCGGCACCGATTCCCTCGGACCGAGCGACAGTTCCGACAGCGGCAGCGACATCTCGGGCGAGCGTCAGATGAGCACCGGTCCGGACGACCCGGATGAACTCGGCGCGACGCCGTCCAATCCGGGCAGCGATACCGACCGATTCGGCACCGGGGAGCGCGCTTCGGCGACGCCGGGCCGGGACGACGAGGCCGCCGACATCTCGCCGGATCGCGTCAGCGGCGAGCCGTCGCCGGACGATATCGACGCGAGCATCGATGTGGAGGACCTGGCCAGCGGCGACGATCCGTCGGCGGGGCCCGATCCTGAGCATGCGGACGAGGATGAAGACGTCGATGAGTGACGTCTTTGACGAGGTCTTTGGATGAGGTCGACGAAGCTGATCGACCGTTGAGCGCGGCGACGCCGGGAGGCGTCGCCGCGGCGGCTCAGAACGAGCCGATGGCCGCCATCGACGCGAACGCACCGAGTGCCAGCGCGCCCACCCACAGGCGCCACGGCGCGGGTTCGTCGCGCGGTCGGCGCTGCTGGTGGCGATGGGTGAGGAGGCAGGCGACGGCGGCGCCGCCGGCCAGCAGGAATACGAGTGCGTAACCCAGCCCCTCGACGGAACGGCCGTGGTGCAGCGCCAGCGCCAGCACGATCTGTCCGAGCATCAGTCCCGCCACACCGGACACGGCGGTGGCGGACAAGGCCGCGCTGGCGGCGGAACGGGTGGGCTGGCGGTTCTGGGACATGGCGTGCGGGGTTCGTGGCGTCGTCGGGAGGCGATGCCGGATTGTCCGGGCGCGCCCGCGCGGGCATGCTTCTGAAAAGCGTCCACCCAAGGCAGTAATTCGCGTCGAGGCGCTTCACGCCGCTTCACGCCGCATCGAGCGGCGCGGTGTAGCCGACGTTCCCCTCGATGCCACCGAGGATTCCGTGTTTTTGTTGCACTGCAGCACCCCCTGTTCACGGGGTGTTTTCAGGCACGGAAACCCCTTTTCGTAGCACCTTCCTGGTACATGCGGAAGAGGGGAAGTTTTTATGTGGGTGGACGAACAGACTCCCTCTGCACGGGGTGGTGAACTGCGATGTCCGCGATGTGCGGATTTCCTCTTTCGGAGCAACCACCATGACCCTGCCTTTGCTCTCCCGGAAGCCCGTGGCGTTCCAGCGTACCCTGCTGGCTCTCGCCCTGCTTGCCGCCAGTGCCACCGCCAATGCGCTACCCCAGTTCACCTGGGACCCGGGTGCCGCCGGCCTGAACGGTTCTGCGTTCACCGCCGACAACCTGCTGGTGTCCAACTACTCGACCGTCACCTTCTCGGGTGCCACGTTCACCGAGTCGGGCTACCTCTCGATCAGCGCGGCCCAACTGGGCGGCCTGACGCTGCCCTCGGCCGGCCTGAACTCGGACTACGGCTTCTACATCCAGTTCAGCGGCGCCGGCACGCTGACGGCGGGCGGCAACCCGGGCACCATCCCGACGCTGGGCACGCTGACTTCGCTGACCTACACCCTGTACGGCTACAACGGCACCTCGTCGTTCGGCTTCTCCGGCAACACGCCGACGGAAACCGCGACGGGCGAAGTGGCGCTGGCCACCGGCTCGCTGGTGCTGGGCACCGTGTCCACCATCCCCCTGGGCGACGGGACGAGCTTCAGCCCGTCGGCCAACGCCAAGCTGACGATCGACTGGCTGCAGCCGGGCTTCCAGAGCTCCACGCTGCCCCAGAACCTCGCGCTGACGTCGTTCTCGAACACGTCCTCGCAGGTCGAGCAGACGGCCGACGGCTTCCGTATCCGTCAGGGCGGCGGCTCGATCAACTTCGCTTCGGCGGTGCCGGAACCCTCGACCTACGCGATGCTGCTCGCCGGTCTGGGCGCGATCGGCTTCGTCGCGCGTCGCCGGACCCGTTCGGAGAAGTGATCGGAATGACCGGTCCCTCGGGGCCGGTCGGAGGCGTCGGAATCCGAGGGCATGCGGGTGCCCGGAGATTCCGGACCTCGACAGGAAAGACGCGCAGGAAAGCGCCGGCGTGAGCTGGCGCATTCAGGCGCGACGAACGTGTTCACGACACGTCGACGAGTCCCCCGTCCCCGACGGGTGGCTCGCTGCGGTGCTTGAACAGCGATGCAGAGCCCTCAGGCCTGCACGGCGACGGGCGCGAAGGTGGCAGAGGTGGCCGCGTTCCCGCCGTCCGGGTCCTGAGGCAGCAAGCGCTGGAAGTCCTGCTTGAGCAGGGCGTAGCACTCGCAGGCCCGGGCTTCCAGCCCCGGCCGGTCCAGCACCGCGATATGTCCGCGGGAGTAACGGATCAGGCCGGCGGCCTGGAGGCGCTGGGCGCTTTCGGTGACGCCTTCCCGGCGCACGCCCAGCAGATTCGAGATCGACTCCTGGGTGACCGACAGCTCGCAATGCCCATGTTGACGATCCAGCGACTGCAGCAGCCAGCGGCACAGCTGCTTCTCGAGCGCGTGGTGGCGGTTGCAGACCGCCGTGTGCGCGATCTGGCCGATCAGGGACTGGACGTAACGCAGCAGCAGCATGGCCGACGGCCCGGCGCGCATCATCTCGTCCTTCACGAGCGACACCCGCATGCGGAAGGCCAGGCCGGCGCGCTGCACGACGGCGCGGCAGGCGGGGGATTCCCCGCCCATCGCCGCCGCCAGGCCCGCGGCGCCTTCGGAGCCGATCATCGCGACCTGCGTCGAGTCGCCCGAATGCGTGGTGTGGATCAGCGAGACGATCGCGCTGATCGGGAAGTAGACATGCGTGGCGGGGGTGCCGGCCTCGAAGAGCACACGGCCCTTGAGCAGCTCCACCGTCTCGAGTTGCGCGGACCAGCGCGCCTGATCCTCGAGCGGCAACTGCATCAGCAGCAGGTTCGCGCGAGGGGTCATGGCGGCAGGGTTTGCGGCAAGCGACAGGGACATCGATAGGCTCCGGGAACTGCAGATCCGTTCCAGCGGAACACTATGGCAATCACCGTGCCCGTCGAGGTGTCGGAGCGTGTCTTTGGTGCCATTGCGTGTCGTCCTGGTGCAGTTGGCGGCCCGGACCTCGTCACTGTTTCATGTGTCCCCAACTCCGTGCGCCAGCGCACCGGTTTATCGATGCTGTCCGCACAGCGATCTAGGGGGAGGGCGGTCGCGGACCTACCGGACGGTGTCCCGGTTCCTATAACGGGAAAGCGCGTGGGCATCGTCCTCGCGCCACCACGACTACCACCGAGGAAGACCAATGATCCGATCCACCACCCGGTTCCCAGGGACGTCCCACGCATCGACGCCTGTTCGACGGACTCGCGGTCTCGCGCGGCCGCTCGCCGGGCTCGTGCTCGCGCTGTCCTTCGGCGCGGCGCAGGCCGAAAGCATCCTGTTCGTCGGCAACAGCTTCACCTACGCCGACGGCTCGTCGGTGATGGGCTTCAATCCCGGCTCGGTGAACGACCTCAACGGCACCGGCATCGGCGGCATTCCGGCGCTGTTCAAGGCCTTCACGGTGCAGGCCGGGCTCGACTACGACGTCAGCCTGGAGACCGTCGGCGGCAGCGGGCTCGATCTTCACTACAACACCAAGATGGGCCTGATCGACAAGCCCTGGGACCGCGTCGTGCTGCAGAGCTACAGCACGCTGGACGCGGCGCAGCCGGGCAATCCGGCCAAGCTGATCCAGTACTCGGGCCTGCTGGCCGACGCGCTGCACGCGCAGAACGCGAACGTGAAGATCAACCTGATGGCCACCTGGTCGCGCGCCGACCAGACCTATCCGCCCAGCGGCGCCTGGTACGGGCAGTCGATCTACAAGATGGCCGAGGACGTCTACAGCGGCTACCTGCAGGCGGATCAGGCCTCCGACAAGATTGCCGGCGTCATCCCGGTGGGGCTGGCCTGGAACCGCGCGATGTCGCAGGGCTTCGCGGACACCAACCCTTACGACGGTATCGACGCCGGCAAGGTCAAGCTCTGGGCCAACGACAACTATCACGCCAGCATGTACGGCAGCTACCTGGAGGCGCTGACGGTCTTCGGCAAGATCACCGGCCTGGATCCGCGCAGCCTTGGCGTCGACGAGACCGCCGCGGCGCAGCTGGGCATCTCGCAGGCGCAGGTGCGGGTGATGCAGCAACTGGCCTTCGAGCAGCTCGCGGCGCCGGTGCCGGAACCCTCGACCTGGGCGATGCTGATGGCGGGCGTCGGTCTGCTGGCGGTGTGGCGCCGCAAGGGCGCCGCTCACGCGTCGCGCTGCTCCAGCACGTAACCCATCCCGCGCACGGTGTGCAGCAGCTCGACGTCGAAGGGCTTGTCGAGCTTGCCGCGCAACCGCCGCACGGCGACCTCGACGACGTTGGTCTCGCTGTCGAAGTTCATGTCCCAGACCTGCTCGGCGAGTTCGGTCCGGGACAAGACCTGACCCTGGCGCCGCAGCAGGAGCGTCAGCAGGCTGAATTCCTTGGGCGTGAGGTCGAGCCGCTGCCCGGCGCGATGGACCTTGCGCCGCAGCAGGTCGACCTCCAGGTCGGCGAGCTTGAGCACCGTCGTCTCCGCCGGTGGCGCGCCTGCCGCGCGGCGCAGCAGCGCCTGGATGCGGGCCACCAGCTCCGAGAACGCGAAGGGCTTGCACAGGTAGTCGTCGGCGCCGGCCTGCAGGCCGCGCACGCGGTCCTCGACCTCGGCGCGCGCCGTCATCATCAGCACCGGCAGCGCGCGCGTGTGGTCCTGCTGACGCAACGCCGCCAGCACCGCCAGGCCGTCGATGCCCGGCAGCGCGCCGTCCAGCAGCACCAGGTCGTACGCGCCCTCGCTGGCCTGGTGGAGGCCGTCGACACCGTCGCGCACCAGGTCGACGACGAAGCCTTCCTGCGTCAGGCCGCCGCGCAGGTAGTCGCCGAGCTTGCCCTCGTCCTCGATGACGAGCAGTTTCATTGCGGGTTCCTCATCCGGCGTTCCGGGCAATCGGCGGACCGGCGCGACCCGCCAGCCCCGCCGCGGGCGGCGGACGGCGGCCGCCCGCCGGCGTCAGGCCGGGGGCAGGTCCCGCCCCTAGAATCCGCCCACCATGCCTCAACGGACCCTCTCTCCTTCCGCGCCACGCGCCGGGTCCGTCCGCGGGAAGCTGCGCGCGATGGTGTGGCTGATCGTGCTGCCGACGCTGCTGCTGTCGGTGGTCGCGGCCGTGGCCGTCTTCCACAC
>SEFA01000119.1 GCA_004210455.1 Rubrivivax sp.
CATGCTGCTTGTGCGGCGCATCGTCCAGAAAGCCGACGATGACCCAGCCTTGCGTGTGCTGCAGGCCAGCGACGAGCAGGCGGCCTGCATCACCCGCCCCCAGGACGAGCGCGCGGCGCTGCTCCTGTGCGCTGCCGCTGATGCGGCTGCGCATGTGCTCGTAGAGCATGCGATAGCCCATGCGCATGGTCGCCAGCGCCATCAGCGTGAACACCGGATGCAATGCCAACACCGCGCGCGGCACCTTGGTCAGCTGCGCCATCAGCACCGCCACCGCCGCCAGCAGGCCCGCGAGGACGCACACCGCCGCCAGCCGCTTGACCTCGCCGAAGCCGCTGAAGCGCCACATCCCCTTGGGCACGTGGAACAGCTTCAGGAACACCGCGTACAAGCCGACGATGCCCAGCATCACCCAGTGGTCGTAGTCGGGCCGGGCCTCGAACCAGCGCTCGAACCCCAGCCGGAACAGATACGTCGCCTGCCACGCGAGCGCCACCGCCGCCATGTCCAGCGCGAGCGCCGCCGCCTCGCGGTACGGGCGGATGCGCGTCAGGAATGCGTCCAGGGACAACCAGTTCATCGTGTGCTCTGTTCTCTTGTGCTCTTGTGCTCTCAGGCCTTGATCGCGCCCAGCGTGGCCAGGATCAGCCGGATGTCGCCCATCAGGCTGGCGTTGCGCACGTAGTCCGCGGCCAGTCCCAGCTTCATCGGCATGACCACCTCGACATACTCGCGCTCCGGGTCGGCGGCGCGCGCCAGCAGCTCGCTCTCGTTGCGGAAACTCAGCGAGGCCGGATCGGTGATGCCTGGCCGCACCGACAGCACCAGCGCACGCAGCTCGGCCGGGTACAGCGCCACGTAGCGCGGCACCTCGGGCCGCGGCCCCACGAGACTCATCGCGCCGCGCAGCACGTCCCACAGCTGGGGCAGTTCATCGACCTTGCTCGCGCGCAGCCAGCGGCCGCTGCGGGTGATGCGCGCATCGTCGCCAATCGTGATCTGCGGACCGAGCGCCGGCGCGTCCACGCGCATCGTCCGGAACTTGTGGATGCGGAAGGTCCGCCCGAAGCGCCCCACCCGCTCCTGCCGGAACATCACCGGCCCGCGCGAGTCCAGCTTGACCCACACGGCCACGACCAGCAGCAGCGGGCTCAGCAGCAGCAGGCCGACGCCGGCGCAGAGGATGTCGAAGAGTCGCTTGGCCATTGGCCGTCCCGTTCCCGCGTTGCTGGCTCAGAAACCCAGGCTGCGGCGCACCGCGCCGATGACGCGCTCGACCTGCTCGTCGGTCATCGCCGTGTACAGCGGGATCGTCACCGTGCGCTCGTAGGCCTTCTGCGACTCGGGGAACATCTCCGCCGTCAGGCCGTAACGCTCCTTCCAGTACGGATGCTGGTGCAGCGGCACGTAGTGCACGCTGCAGCCGATGCCCTGCTCGAACATGCGCTCGATGAAGAGGTCGCGCGACACGCCGGCCGACACGGCCTCGTCGGACAGGCGCAGCACGTAGAGGTGCCAGCTGTGCACGTCCTCGTTGGGCGCCTTGGGCGGCAGGATCAGCGGCAGGTCGGCCAGCGCCTCGAAGTAGCGCGCGGCGATCTGCTCGCGCCGCTTCTGGAAGGCCGGCAGCCGCTTGAGCTGGTGCAGCCCCAGCGCCGCGGCGATGTCGGTCAGGTTGTACTTGAAGCCGGGGGCGACGATCTCGTAGTACCAGCTCGGCACCTTCGCGGTGAAGCGGTCGAAGGCGTCGCGGTTGATGCCGTGCAGCCGCATCACCCGGGCCCGCTTGGCCAGCTCCGGATCGCGCGTGACCAGCATGCCGCCCTCGCCCGTCGTCATCGTCTTGTTGGCGTAGAAGCTGAACACGGTGGCATTGCTGCCCATGGTGCCGATCAGCTCCTTCTCCAGCGTCGTGGGCAGCGCGTGCGCGGCATCCTCGACCACCTTCAGGCCGTGCCTGCGCGCGATGTCCAGCAGCGACAGCATGTCCACCGCCAACCCCGCGTAGTGCACCGGAATGATCGCCTTCGTGCGCGGCGTGATCGCGGCCTCGATCTGGTCGATCGCGATGTTCATCGTCGCCGGGTCGATGTCGACCAGCTTCACGTCCGCGCCCATGTAGCGCACCACCTCGGCCGTCGCGGTGAAGGTGTGGGTCGTCGTGATCACTTCGTCGCCGGGACCGATGCCCAGCGCCTCCAGCGCCAGGTGCAGGCCGGCAGTCGCGGAGTTGACCGCGATGCATTCGATCTGCGGCTCGGCCAGGAACTCGGCGAAGGCCTGTTCGAAGCGCTTGGCCTTCGGTCCGGTCGTGATCCAGCCGCTCTTGAGCGTGTCGACGACCTCGGCGATCTCCTCGTCGCCCAGCTCGGGCAGGGCGAAGGGGAGGAAGGGCAGCTTGGCCTCGGCCGCGACATCGGCCGCCTGACCGGGCTTCAGATCGTTGATGTTCATGATGACTTGGTGATCAGCGCCAGCACATGGCTGCGCAGGAAGGGGATCGTGTTGAGGACGCGGTAGGCGCCGGGGTGGACGCGACAGGCGGCACGCGCGATCGGCGGAGCCAGCGTGACGCGGCGCACCGCCAGGCGGCCCTCGGGGAACAGCGCGCGCACGCGCTTGAGCGGCACGCCCCGGACGTCGGGATTGCGCGGATTGTCGACGATGAAGTCGTACCAGAGCACCGCCCCGCCCGGCTTCACCCAGCGCCACATGGCGTCGGCGAGGCGACGCTGCAGGCCGTCGTCCAGGATGGAGGAGAACACCGTCGACTGCAGCACCAGGTCCTGGCTGCCGGACTCGACCTCCGCCTGCGACGCGTCGCCGGCCAGCAGCCGCACCTGCGGGGGCAGGGCGGCGCGGGCCGCCTCCAGCCGTTCGGGCAGCAGCTCGATGCCGGTCAGGTGCTGCGCCAGCAGGCCCAGCCGCAGCATGTCCATCAGGTTGCCGCCGGCCCCGCATCCGACCTCGGCCATGCGCCAGCCGCCCAGCGGCGCGCCGGGGTCGGCCAGCGACGCGCGGTGCGCCGCCAGCAGCCGCAGCATCGCGGCCTGGCGCTCGTGCAGCATCTGCCAGACCTCCGGGCGCAGCAGGCTGTAGCGCTCCAACCCGGCCAGCCGCCGGTCGCGGTCGGCATAACGCTGGGCGATGGCCTGGAGTTCCCGGTCCTGGGTCATGGTGAGGTCCGTTTCAAGTGACCGCGGCGATGAAACGCTGCGCGAGCACAGGATAGGTGTGATTCGCCAGCACGAACTCGCGACCGCGGCGGCCCATGGCGGCGCGTTCCTCCGCCGGGACGGCGGCGAGCTTCAGCAGCCCGTCCGCGACCGCCTTGGCATCCTGCGGCGGCACCGTGAGCCCGGCGCCCGCCTCGGCCACCGGATCGTTGCCGGCCGCCACCGAATGCAGCACCGGCCGCCGGGCCATCATGTAGTCCATCAGCTTGTTGGGGGCGATGCCGAAACGGTAGATCGGCGTGCGCTGCCACCCGATATAGGCGATGTCGAATCCCTTCAGCAGCGACGGGATCTGCGCCTTCGGGATCGCGGGGAACATCGCGACATTGCCGAGGCCCTCGTCCCGCACGCGCGCCTCAAGCCTGTCCCGCAGATGGCCGCCGCCGACCAGCACGAAGCTCAGGAGGCGCCCGGCGCCGTCGGGCCGGTCCTTCAGCAGCTTCGCCGCGTCGAGCAGCACGTCCAGCGCGTTCGGCTCGCCCATCGAGCCGGCGTAGCCGACAACGGTGCGGCCCGCCGCCCGCTCGGCGCTCAGGTGCGCCTGGATCGCGGTGTCCAGCGGTTCGCCGTCCTCGGACCATTCGTCCAGCGTGATGCCGTTGGGCACGATGTGCAGCTTCTTCAGGTCGAGGCCGTGCGCAGCCATGTGCTGATGCACCTTGGGCAGCATCGACACGACGACGTCGGCATCGCGATAGGCGTCGTTCTCCGCCTTCTGGCAGAGCATCGCGAAGGGGTGCCACTTCGACATGCCCGACAACTCGATCGGCGACAGCGGCCAGAGGTCGTGCACTTCGTAGACCAGCTTGGCCTTGGCGAGCTTCGCGACGCGCCGCGCGACCCAGATGTCCATCGGATAGGTGCTGGACGCGATGACGACGTCCGGCTCGAACTCACGGGCGAGGATGTCGGCGTCCTTCCAGACCTGGCGGCAGAAGGACCAGATGTTCTTGACCCGGCCTGTCCCGTTGCCCTGGTATTCGGGCGTGTCGTAGAAAAGGTAGTTCACGCCGCTCATCGCCGCCATGCCGGGCTCGGGCTGGGTGGTACGCACGTGCGAGTAGGACGCGCCCAGGATCAGCGCCTGGTGCCCGGTCCGGACCCACTCGCGGGCGAGATAGAACGGGCGGAATTCCATGCCGTGCTTCGGCGAGCCGGCGTAGTGGTTGATCAGCAGCAGCTTCATGGGGAATGGACAGGCTCAGAGGCGCTTCAGACGCTCGATGAAAGTCTTGACGGCGGGGCCGAACATCGCGTGCTCGGCGACCCAGGCGCGGTTGGCGGCGCCGAGGCGGTCGGCGTCGACCGAATGGCCCGCGACGTCGCTCTGGCCGACCATCAGCTGCAGCCGGTCGGCCAGCGTCGCCAGGTCGTCGCCGTCCTTCAGGATCAGGCCGTGACGGCCCAGCAGCTTGACGTTGGGATGCATCGCCGCGTCGATGCTGCCCGTGCCGCCGGTGCCCAGCACCTCGTCGTTGGCGGGCAGGTCCGACAGGATGGGCAGGCACTCGTGGGCCATCGCCTCCAGCACGGAGACCGACACCGAGTCGCTCTGCGGCAGGCTCAGGAACCAGCGCGCCGGCGCGTACCGACGGCCCTGCGAGGTGCCGTCCAGGCGCCCGACGAACTCGACACGATCCGCCAGGCCGAGCGACGCCACCTGCGCTTCCATCGCGCCCCGCAGCGAGCCGTCGTTCGCGACGACCAGACGCGCCTCGGGCTGCTTCGCCGCGATCGCGGCGAAGACCTCGATCACGCGGTGCGGCCGGTAGATCGGCTCCAGCCCGCGGTTGGCGTAGAACAGCCAGGGCTGCTTGCGCACGTTCTGCTTGGGCAGCTGCTCCAGCCCGAACGGGAAGGTCATCACCTCGGACGCGCCGAGCTCGCGCATGCGCGCGCTCATGTGCTCCGAGTCGGAGGTCGTGATCGCGCAGGCCTTCAGCACCTTCGTCGTCAACCAGCGGTAGGCCCAGCCCTGGTCAGGCGTGACCAGGATGTCGCTGCCCCAGGCGGAGCCGGCGATCTTCGCGCGCAGTTTCCAGCCGCGTCGCGCGGCCCAGGCCAGCGTGCCGTGCGAGGTCAGGTAGTGCGCGTGCAGCCAGTCGGCGTCGACCCGTTTCAGCCAGGCGCCGAGCGCGGGCAACTGCCGCAGCACCGAGATGTTGCCACCCGCGTGCGCCGGATCGGTGTCCAGCGCGAGGCGGCGATCCTCCGGGATCAGGAACTGGAACTCCGGCGCGAAGCCGCGCGTGGACGCCGCCCACAATTCCAGGTCGCGCTGCTGCGACAGCGCGCGCGCCCATTTCAGGAGGTGGGGGCTGTCGCCGTCACCGATCAGGACCAGTCTCATGCGGGAACTCCGTGCCGGGCGGGTCGCGGCTCCGAGCCGCGCACCAGCCACGCCAGATAGATCGTGAAATAGATCGGCAGCAGCACCGCGATGGCGCCCAGCGCCGTCGTCAGCGAGCCGCCGGTACTCAGCACCAGCGCCACCGGCAGCACGTACAGCGCGTTGCCGGCCAGGCTGAAGGCCAGTGCGCCTCGCTGGCGTCCGGTGACCATGGGGGTGACCGTCAGCGGCGCCGCGATGAAATGCGCCGCCACGTAAGGGGCAAGCCAGCGTCCATACTCGCCGGCGCGGGCCCAGTCCGCGCCGAGCAGCCAGCCGAACAACGCCGGACCGACGCCCATCAGCACGACCATGCAAGGCAGCGCGACCATCGCCAGCAGCTTGATGCCGCGCAGCAGGCGCGGGCGGAGATCGACGCCGCGCTGCCAGTCGCGGGCGAGTTCGCCGAGAAGCGCCTCGGACAGCGCGCCGCCGACCAGCGTCGCCGGCGCCTTCACGAGGCGCACCATCAGCGCGTAATAGCCGGCCGTCGCGGCGTCGGCCCAGGCGGCGATCATCGCCAGTACCAGCGTCTCCTGCGCCGCGTTGACGAAGGCGTGCGGACTGTTGAGCAAGGGGAACTGGCGGTAGCGCCAGGCCAGCCGTCGAAGGTGGCGCCAGTGCCAGGTCTTGCCGGCGCGGTCCAGCCGTGTGGCGCGGCGCCAGCGCGCGCCGCGCCGCAGCAGCCACAGCGGCGCGAGCAGCGCGGCCAGGCTCTGGGACAGCACGAGCGCGGCGACGCCCGCGAACCCGCCCAAGGCGGCCACGGTCTGCGCCGCCGCCATCACGCCCTGCTGCAGCACGCGGGCCTGGGCGATCACGTCGATGCGGCCCTGGCGGTTGTTCCACAGGCTCAAGCCCTGCTGCATGCCGGCGAGCGCCACGACCGGCGCGAGCATCAGCAGCCACGGGTCCAGCTGGTCGAGCGAGACCCAGCGTCCGCCCAGCTTCGCGTGCTGCGCCATCAGCAGGTGCCAGGCGGTGGCGCCGAGCGCGGTGACCGCCCCGACGCCGAGCGCGATCCACAGCGCCAGTTGCAGCACCAGCGCCGCCTCGCCGTCGCGGCGCGGCAGGACGATGGCGAATTCGTAACGCGCATTGGCGATCGTCGCGAGGTTCGCCGCGAGCGCGACGAACAGCGCCCAGTGGCCGAGCGCCTCCGCGCCGTACCAGCGCGTCAGCAGCGGCGCGATCAGCATCGGGATCGCCTGCGTGAGCATGGACGCGCCAGCCAGTTGCGCGAAGCGGCGGCGGACGGTCATGGCGTCCGGCCGCCGTGGCGTTCCGCGATCGCGCGCACGGCGGCGCGTTGCGAGGGACTCAGCCGCGCATGCCGTCCCAGCGGCAGGTTGAGCACGGTCCGCGCGGCGCGCTCGCCGTTCGGGCAATCGCCGTCGCTGTAGCCGAAACGGCGGCTGCCGCGCGGGTGGACGACGTCGTCGAACCAGGTGCCGCCGACGATGCCGGCGTCCTCCAGCGCCGCGATGGCCGCGTCGCGCGTCGCGGCGTCGGGCAGCAGCAGCGGGTAGCGCAGCAGCACGGCACCGGGCGCGCGCACGGGCCACTCCCAGCCCGGCAGGCTCGTCAGCAGCGCGTCGTAGTCGGACGCCTGCGCGCGCCGCAGCGCGTGGACCTCGTCGAAGCGCCGCGCCTGCATCAGGCCGATCGCGGCGCTCAACGGATGCAGGCCGGCGCGGTAGTCGGGCTCCGTCTCGCCGGCGACCTCGCTGTCGGGCGTCTTCGCCACGACGCCCAGCATCCGGGACGGCGCCCGCAGCAGCGCGGTCAGCATCTGCAGCGCGGGGCGCGGCAGGCTCATCGTCAGACGGTGCCAGCACAGCGTCAGCAACTGCTTGAACACCGTCGACGTCGACGGTGACCGCAGCGCGGCCCCATGCGCCCCCCCGTGTGCCGCCACCTCCGTCGGCTTGTTCGCCGGCTCATGCGTCGTCATGTGCGCCGCGAAACGCTCGCGCGACGCCGGGTGGTGGATCACCAGCGCGCCGCCGATGCCGGTGGTCAGCGGCTTGGAATATTCGAAGCTGAAGAACGCCGCATGCCCCAGCGTGCCGACCATGCGGCCGATCGCGTCGGTGCTGCCCCAGGCGTGGGCGGCGTCCTCGATGAAGACGACATCGGGGTGTTTGGCGCGCAGCGCGTCCAGGCCCTCGGTGACGAGGCCGAAGTTGTGCGGCACGACGACGAGCCGCGTCTCCGCGCTGATCGCATCGGAGATCGCGTGCGGCGTGGGATTGAAGTCGTCCCGCGCGATGTCGACATAGCGCACCGCGAGCCCCAGGTGCATGAACACGTTGGGCACGACGACGCAGGTGTAACCCGGCAACAGGACCTCGGACCCGATCGGCAGGTCCAGCGACGCGGTGAAGGCGTGCAACGCCGCGCGGCCGGTGCCGAAGAGGTGGACCTCGCCCGCCTGGGCCGGATCCAGGCCCAGGCTGCGGGCGAAGGCGGCGCGGAAGTCCTCGGCGCTGCCCAGCCCGCGACGGAGCCAGTGCAGGAGCGCGCCGGGCAGGTCGCGCCAGCGCAGCGCGCCGGCGACGTGGCCCTTCACGGGGTGATCGACGGCGGCCGGGCCCCGTCGATCCGGTGGAGCGGCCGCGCCGGCACGCCGCCGTAGACCCAGCCGCCGGGCAGGTGGCCGCGCACCACCGCGTGCGCGGCGACGACGACGTCGTCGTCGATGACGCTGCCCGGCAGCACCGTCACGCGGGCGCCGATGAACACGTTGCTGCCGATGCGGATCTCGGCGCGTCGGTAGTGGTCGCGGAACAGGCCGGTGCCCGTCACCGCGTTGGATTCGCAGAACAGCATCAGGCCGGGGCCAATCGCGACGTCGTCGCCGATGGACAGGCACTGGTCGCCGACCAGCAGGTAGCCGCCCGGCGCGACGTGGCTGCGCGCGCCTATCGTGAAGCGGCCCGCGCCGGTCGCGAGGACCTGGACATCGCGGTACAGGATGGATCCCGCGCCGATCGCGCTGCCCGCGCCGCAGCGCACGCGCGCGCCGGGATGGATCTGCGCGCGGACGCCCACTGCCAGCCCCAGCCACGCCGCGACCCGCGCGCGCATCCGGGCGCGCACCGCATCCAGCGTGTAGCCGATCAGCATCGGGGGGTCAGCTCAGCGCGACGCGCAGCGCGGCGACGACCTGGTCCTGCTGTGCCTCGCTCAGGTCGGGGCTCATCGGCAGGCTCATGACGCGTTGCGCGGCGGCCTCGGCGTTGGGCAGCGGCGTCGCGACGCGGCAGCGCTGCTCGTAGGCGGGCTGCCGGTGCAGCGGCTTCGGATAGTGGACCGCCGTCGGAACGCCGGCCTGCTTCAGCGCCTCCAGGACCGCGTCGCGGCGGTCCACCTGCACGGTGAACTGCGCCCAGACGCAGTCGCGGTCCTCGCGCACCGCCAGGCGCTGCAGCGGCAGGTCCGCGATCAGGCGCTGATAACGTTCGCCGATCGCCAGCCGCTGCGCGATCTCCCAGTCGAAGCGCTCCAGCTTGCCCAGCACCACCGCGCATTGCAGCGTGTCCATGCGGCCGCCGACGCCCACGCGGGTGTGCGTGTAGCGCTGGCTCTGGCCGTGGACGCGGATCTCGCGCGCGGCCTGCGCCAGCGCGTCATCGTCCGTGAACAGCGCGCCGCCGTCGCCGTAGCAGCCCAGCGGCTTGCTCGGGAAGAAGCTGGTCGCGCCCCAGGTCGACAGGCCGCCGCTCTTCTTCCCCTTGTAGGAGGCGCCGAAACTCTGCGCGGCGTCTTCGATGACCGGGAGGCTGCCGTGCTTCGCCGCGATCGCATTGATCGCGTCCATGTCGCAGACCTGGCCGTACAGGCTCACCGGCATGATCGCCTTCGTGCGCGGCGTGATGGCGGCCTCGATCAGCGTCGCGTCGAGGTTGCAGCTGTCGGGCTCGATGTCGACCAGCACCGGCACGCCGCCCAGCAGCACGATGGTCTCGACCGTCGCGGCGAAGGTGAACGGCGTCGTGATGACCTCGTCGCCGGGCTGCAGGTCCAGCGCCATCAGCGCGATCAGCAGCGCCTCGGTGCCGCTGGCCACGGTGATGCAGTGCTTCGTGCCGACATAGGCCGCCAGCGCGGTCTCCAGTTCCTTGACCTCCGGGCCCATGATGTACTGGCCGTGGTCCAGCACGCGCTGGATGCGCGCATCGATGGTCGTCTTCAACGCGGCGTACTGGGCCTTGAGGTCGATGAAGGGAAGGCTCATGTCTGGGAATCCTGGGGAGTGACCAGCGTCAGCGTCCGGCCGTCGAGTTCGTAGAGGTCGCCGCTCGCCGGGCAGCCCGCGCGGCCGCGGCCGTCGACCGGCAGATCGAGCTTCTCGCCGTGGCGGCTCATCCAGCCGATCTGGCGCGCCGGCACGCCGACCATCAGCGCGTAAGGCGCCACATCGCCCTTGACCACGGCACCGGCGCCGACGAACGCGTATTCGCCGATCGTCGCGCCGCAGACCACGGTGCAGTTCGCGCCCAGCGTCGCGCCGCGCTTCACCAGCGTGCGGCGGTACTCGCTCTTGCGCGGCACCGCCGAGCGCGGGTTGTAGACGTTGGTGAACACCATCGACGGGCCGCAGAAGACGTCGTCCTCCAGCGTCACCGCGTCGTAGACCGACACGTTGTTCTGGATCTTCACGTTGCGGCCGATGGTCACGTCGTTGCCGACGTAGACGCCCTGCCCCAGCGAGCAGCCCTCGCCGACGCGCGCGCCGGCGCACACGTGGCTGAAGTGCCAGACCTTGGTGCCCTCGCCGAGCTGGGCGCCGTCGTCGACGACGGCCGAGGCGTGCTGCCAGAACGCCATCTCAGAACACCAGCGGCAGGCCGACGCGCTGGCCGTCGCGCGCGCTGCGGTAGCAGGCGACCAGCAGTTCCAGCGATCGCAGGCCCTCGTAGCCGTCCACCTGCGCCTGCGCCTCGCCGCGCAGCGTCTGGATGACGTTGTCGTAGTACGCGGCGTGGCCGAAGCCGTAGACGCTGGTGGTCTCGTAGCTGGCGTTCTTCACCCGCTCGTCGTCGGGATGCGGCGTGTCGAAGGTCCAGTGCTCGATCTTGTTCACGGCGGTGCCGCCGATCTTGACCGTGCCCTTCTCGCCCAGGATGGTGATCGAGCCTTCCAGGTTCTGCGGGTAGGTCAGCATCGTCACGTTGATGCTGGCCAGGCCGCCGTGGCGCAGGCGCAGGGCCAGCACGCCGGTGTCCTCGGCCTCGATGTCGCGGTCCAGCGTGGCGGTGTAGGCGTGGACGTTGTCCACCGGCCCCACCAGCCAGTCCAGCAGGTCGACGTAGTGGCTGGCCTGGTTCATGAAGGCGCCGCCGTCCATGTCCCAGCGGCCGCGCCAGCGGGCGGCGTCGTAATAGCTCTGCGGGCGGGTCCAGAACACGTTGACCGTGCTCATGAAGATGCGGCCGAAGCGGCCTTCGTCCAGCGCCTGCTTGACCAGCTGCACCGTCGCATTCAGGCGGTTCTGCTTGACGACGAACAGCTTCACGCCCGCGTCGCGGCAGGCGCGGACCATGGCCTGGCCCTCCTCGAACTTCGTCGCCATCGGCTTTTCGCTGAGCACGTGGCGGCCGGCCTCGGCGCAGGCGATCGCCTGCTGCGCGTGCAGGCCGCTGGGCGTGGACAGCACGATCAGGTCGGCGTCGGAGCCTGCGAGCAGCGCGTCCAGCGAGGCGAAGCCGCGGTCCGCGGGCAGGCCGGTCTGGGCCAGCGCGGCGGTCACGGCCTCGGGGCGGGTATCGCAGACGGCGACCAGCTCCGCGCGGCCCTGGTGCCGGGTCAGCGCGTCGACGTGATTCTTCGAAATCCGGCCGCAACCGACCAGGGCGACGCGGACCGGGCGGTCCAGGATGGGGAACTGAGGCATGGGGCGCGATTTTAAGAGCCTAAAATCGCGCCCTGCCTTTTTTGCAGCCCACGATGAGCCAGCCCCAAGACCCCCAGACCGGCAACGACACGCCGGCGCCCGCCCAAGACGAGAACAAGCTGATCGCAGAACGCCGCGAGAAACTCGCCGCCGTCCGCGAAAAAGCCAAGGCCAAGGGGGTCGCGGCCTTCCCCAACGACTTCAAACCGCAGCACCGCGCGCAGCCGCTGCAGGCCCAGTACGGCGAGCTTTCCAACGAGGAGCTCGAGCCGCAGGCCGTCGCCGTGACGGTGGCCGGCCGCATGATGCTCAAGCGCATCATGGGCAAGGCCAGCTTCGCCACGCTGCAGGACGCCACCGGCGCGATCCAGCTCTTCCTGTCCAGGGATGCGCTGGGTGAAGAGGTCTACAACGACTTCAAGCACTTCGACCTGGGCGACATCCTCGGCGCCGAGGGCACGCTCTTCCGCACCCGCACCGGCGAGCTGTCGGTCAAGGTCACGACCCTGCGCCTGCTGACCAAGTCGCTGCGTCCGCTGCCGGACAAGTTCCACGGCATGGCGGACCAGGAGCAGAAGTACCGTCAGCGCTACGCCGACCTGATTTCCGACGGCAAGGCGCGCGACCGCTTCGTGGCGCGTTCCAAGGCCGTGTCTTCGATCCGCTCCTACATGGTCGAGAACGGCTTCCTGGAAGTCGAGACGCCGATGCTGCACCCGATCCCGGGCGGCGCGAACGCCAAGCCCTTCATCACGCACCACAACGCGCTGGACCAGGAGATGTACCTGCGCATCGCGCCGGAGCTCTACCTGAAGCGTCTGGTGGTGGGCGGTTTCGAGCGCGTCTTCGAGATCAACCGCAACTTCCGCAACGAGGGGATCAGCGTCCGGCACAACCCCGAGTTCACGATGATGGAGTTCTACGCGGCCTTCTGGACCCACCAGGAGGTCATGAGCTTCACCGAGGAAGTGATCCGGCACGCCGCGCGCGCCGCCACCGGCAGCGCCCAGGTCACCTACGCCGGCAAGCCGGTCGATCTGGAGAAGCCCTTCACGCGCCTGTCGGTGCGCCAGTCGCTGATCGTGCACGCCGGCGTGACCGAAGCCGAGGCTGACGACGCCGACGTGCTGCGCGCCAAGCTCAAGGAGCTGGGTGAAGAGGCGCCCAAGCACTGGGGTCTGTCGGCGCTGCAGTTCGGCCTGTTCGAGGCGGCGGTCGAGGAAAAGCTCTGGGAGCCGACCTTCATCGTCGACTACCCGGTCGAGGTCTCGCCGCTGGCGCGGGCGTCGGATGCGGATCCCACCATCACCGAGCGTTTCGAGCTCTTCATCACTGGCCGCGAGTACGCCAACGGCTTCTCCGAGCTGAACGACGCCGAGGATCAGGCGGCGCGTTTCCAGTCGCAGGTGGCCAACAAGGATGCGGGCGACGAGGAGGCGATGTTCTTCGACGCCGACTTCATCCGGGCCTTGGAGTACGGCATGCCTCCGACGGGCGGCTGCGGCATTGGCATCGACCGCCTGATGATGCTGATCACCGACAGCCCGTCGATCCGCGACGTGATCCTCTTCCCCGCGCTGCGCCGGGAATCCTGATCCAGCCGCACCAGACGCACACCACCTGCCCCCTTTCAACGTGCAGTCAGCGGCTGAGGGTGGGGCCGGAATGCTGCTGGGGGTTCCCGGAGGGATGCCCCCTGCTGCGTGGAGTGCCCGCGCCTGGCCTCACGCACGAAAAAAAGGACACCTGAGGGTGTCCTTTTTCCTTGCTGCCCCCAGGCCGGCCGGTGCGTCCGGCAATGTCTTGGGGGGGGAGCCCCGGCCTCACTTGGCCGAGTTGCCTTCCGTCGTCGCGCGTGGTGGCCGCGGAGCAGCTGATGGCGGAGGCGCTGACGGCGGCGGAGAC